>NZ_OZ034999.1:1200000-1800000 GCF_964030965.1 Spiroplasma endosymbiont of Amphimallon solstitiale | reverse complement strand
TTAACTCTATTTAAATTACTAATAAAAATAAGGAGTTAACTAAACATGGAATTATCAAAGATACAAATTAAAAGTATGTGAACAAAACTAACAAAAAAAATTAAACATCGTGCCTTTCCGGCAACCACTTTTGTCAATGCTTTTAGGAATAAGTCAGAAATTTTAGCATTGTTTAGTAAAAATGGTGAAGACACTAATCAATTAGAACAAATTGGCTTTATTATTTGTACTAAAACTATTTTTGCTCCTAGTAGTGATAGTATTGTTAGTGACAAAGGTATTATTACTAATGAATATTTTACTGGTGAAGTAATTGATGTTAATAATACTCTTATTCCTAATACTTATATTCATTTAGTTAAGGTTAATAGTGGACCAATCGTTATTAACGATATTCCATTGTATTTAACCATCAATGAAAGTCATCATCAATCATTAGTTAATAATAAAATTGGTGCTAAATTATTTACAAATAGTTTGATGAAACAATTAAATTATAAAACTTCTAATTTTAGTTCTATTTCTATTACTGAACAAAATTTTATTGTTGCTCTTAATAATTTAAAGATAAATAGAAAACAAATATTGCAAAGTGAATTTATCATTAATTCTTTATTAGAACAAAAATTATCATTAGAACAGTTAATTTTATTGCAAAATAAAAAAGAATATAGTTATTTAAAAAAATTTAATGAAGTTGAATTACAAGAAATTATTAATTTGCAAAAAATAGCAGTTGTTGCTATTAAAACTAATAAAGATCAGCGAAAAATAACATTAATAGCAGGTAATAAACAACGAATTGAAAACTTTTTTATTAATGCTAAAAAACCAATCATTATTGCTATTAATGCTATTAATAAAAAAATTAGAGCAATTAATCAGCCCGAAAATATTCAACCAATAGCACCGATAACTAATATTACTAATTATCAAGATTTATGACAATTACAAAAAATTCATAAAGAACTATTGAAGTCATTTTCAAAATGGCGGATAGTATCTCAAGATATATTAGAAAATTTATCACAGACTTTTGCTTATGGTTATTATTCAGAAGTCATTGATAATTTGAAAATTACTCATTATTCTTTTAATAATGATTTATTAGATTATAATTTAATGGAAATTAAAGGACACAATTTATTAGCTAATAGTAGTAATACTATTTTATTTCTTTCTAATAATATTAGTGATAATCCTAGTATGGTTATTTTATTAAGTGAAGATTTAAAATCAATTTGTGATTTAAAAACAATAATTACTAAAATTACTAAAAAGCAATCTATTAAAATAGTCTTTAAAAAAGATATTGTTATTTTGAGTACTGTTCATTATCAATGTATTACTGATTTTATTACTAAAATGATTACTATTTTTAAATCTGATAATTTTAAACATCAGTTGCAAGTTATTAAATAAAATATGAGGTGAAATTTATGAAAACAAAACAACCAATATTACTATGTATTTTAGATGGTTTTGGTATTGCAAAATCTAGTTCAACTAATGCTATTAGTTCTGCAACAAAACCTAATTTGGATTATTTATTAAAAACTTATCCGCATACTGAAGTTTCAGCTTCTGGCCTTGCAGTTGGTTTGCCAGAAGGACAAATGGGCAACTCTGAAGTTGGACATTTACAAATTGGTGCCGGTAGAGTAATTTATCAGTCATTAACATTAATTAATAAGTCAATAAATGATAAAACATTTTTTAAAAATGAAACAATATTGTCAGCAATTAATCATGCCAAAAAGAATAATAGTAATGTTCATATTATTGGTTTACTAAGTGATGGTGGAGTACATGCTCATATTAATCATATTTTAGCATTATTAGAAATTGCTAAACAACAAAATTTTAAGAATGTTTATGTTCATGCTATTTTAGATGGTCGTGATACAAAAGCTGATATTTCTAAAATTTATATTGAACAGTTATTAAAAACTATGAAACAATTAGGCGTTGGTATGCTTGCTACTATTTCAGGAAGATATTATGCTATGGATCGCGATAAACGTTGAGATCGTTTAAAAATAGCATATGATGTAATAGTTAATCATGAAGGTGCTTCATTTATTGATCCTATTGCTTATGTTAATGCAGAATATAGTGCTGGCCGTAATGATGAATTTATTATGCCTGCTTATAATTCTGAAATTAATAATGGTAATATTAGGAATAACGATAGCATTATTTTTGCTAATTTCCGTCCTGATCGTGCAATTCAATTAGCATCAGCATTAACAAATAATAAATATGATTTTAATATTAGTATGAAAATACCAACATTAAAAAATACTTTTTTTATTTCAATGATGGAATATGCTAAAAGTGTTAAACCACAAGGTGTTATTTTTCCACCTATATCAATGCTTGATGCTTTAGGAGAATGATTAAGTAAAAATCAATATCATCAATTACGAATTGCTGAAACTGAAAAATATGCACACGTAACTTATTTTTTTGATGGTGGTGTTGATGTTGAATATCCACTATCAACAAGAATTTTAATTCCTTCACCAAAAGTAGCAACTTATGACTTAAAACCAGAAATGAGTGCTCGCGAAATTACTACTCGTTTAGAAAGTGAAATTTCTAAAAACATATATGATGTTATGGTTTTAAATTTTGCTAATCCTGATATGGTTGGTCATACTGGTGTTTTAAATGCTGCCATTGATGCGATTGATGTTATTGATGAATGTCTTGGAAAATTGTATCAAGCAATAAAAAAAGTGAATGGTATTTTAATGATTACTGCTGATCATGGTAATGCTGAAATCATGATTGATAAAGAGGGTAATCCTAATAAAAAACATACATCGCAACCAGTACCATTTATTATTTGTAAAACAGGATTAAAATTAAAATCAGGTGGTTGCTTAGCAAATATTGCTCCAACGCTATTAGACGTTTTGGGTTTAGTTAAACCAACTGTTATGACCAGTGAGTCTTTAATTATTAAATAAAAATATATTGATTTTTCTTTTTATTGATAAGTGCTTGTTTTAAGAATATAAAAGTATTAAAATATAGGCATATGAATTAAATATAGTGTTTCCCCTTTTATTTTTTTAAATAAATATAAGGGGTTTATTATATTTAGCTCCTATATTATTTTAGAAATTTATACATTTATTAAAAATTATGGAGGTAAAATATGCCATTATCTGAAACAGTAGAATATCGAGAACTTAATGACTTTCTACAAAAATCATTAAGTTCTAAAAAAGATGAATCATCACCCAATATAACTTTAAATAGTTTGGAAGTTAAGATTGATGATATAAAAACACAATTAGATAGTAGTTTAAAAGAATATATCATTGAACTTGTATATGTAGATGAAAAGGGACATTTAGTAAAAAATACTAATGATGAAAACGTTAGTATTATTCAACAACCACCTTTAGCAATTAATAGTGATCAATTACAACAACTAGTAATAGTAAAAGAAAAATTAGATAGTTCTCTAGTACATTTATATCGAACTAAAAAAGAAAATGATAAGATTATTCTTGAATATTTAGATAAAAAAGAATTACCAGCATTATTATTAAAAACTCAATCAGAATCCAATAATTTAAATAATGAAGAATATAAAGAAGAGTTAGATGATCTTAATGTTAATATTATAAAAAGATCTGAAGAGCCTATGAAATTATCATTTGCTGAGAATGGAACGTGTTATTTGTTTATTGATGATAAAAACAAAACAATTGTTCCTGTAGATGTAAATGATGCTAAGGAATTTAAAAACTTTGTAGCCAAAAAATGTCCTTGTAATGGTAGTATAAATATTGAAGTTGATAAAAATGGAAAGATTTTGTTTGCATATATTATTGATAACCAGACTCATAAGAGGAAAGATATAAAAATTGATGAAAAATTAATTGATACTCTTGAAAGAGTAATTAGTACAGCCTCTTCTTTACATTCACAACATTCACAAAATAATTCTGTTACACCTAAAAAAGAAGTACAAAGTAATAATTCTTTTCCTGCAAAGGAAGTTAATGGTACTGAACCATCATCAAAACCAGTAGAACAAAACGTTAAGTCAGTTTTATCTACACCAACACCATAAATGTAATAATTAAAGGAGAAAAATAAAAATGCCATTAATAAATTTTAAGTCATTTACAGAAATTATGAGAAATAGATATAAAGAAGTATCAGATAATGTTATAGATATTGATATTGTAGTAGGAGATGACCTATATTCAAAAAAAAATACACTCGATATTTTAAAACTATTTAACATTAATCCATTAAAAGTAAAAAAAATAGTTAGTTTAAATCAAGAAGGAAAATTTGTTGTTGATAATGGTGCATTAATTAATGGTGTGTTTATTAGTGATGAATCAGTAAGTCAAGAAGATCAAAATTTATTTAATAAAGATCAATTAGTTTTTGTTGAGGATGAAACTGATAAGAATAAGATTAATGTATATAAGATTTTATTTAATGAAACTGTTCATGAACAATTAACACCCGAAGGTGAAAAAATAGATAAAGTTGAATTAATACCTGAAAGAGTAAAATTAAGAGATATGACATTAAAAAGTTTTAATGATTTATTTATAGATACTGTTTTATTTAATGAAGATTTTCTTCTTGAAACAGAAAATGATAATAAATTAAAAACTTATTTTGATGCAGAAAAAATAATGATTGATTTTGCTAGTGTTAATTATTTAACTAAATTAGTTCAACCACCGCGTGCTAGTCTTCCTTTGCAAAATGATACTAATGATGAAATTAGAACTAAATTAAAAGATGAAAGTTTAGAAGGTTTGTATAGTTTAGAAATAGAGAATAACAAAATAAAAATATGAAATATTAAATCGAATCAAGAAGAATTAATTTTTGAACAAAACCTTTCACAAGAGTGAAAAATTAAATGAAATTCTATTTATGATAATAGATATCAAAAAATGTATTTTACAAAAAATCCAGATAGTGATTTAGTAAAACAATGAGTAGTTGATAGTGTTAATAATGAATTACAATATATTGACACAACTAATTTATCAGATTTAAGAAAAAAACTTCTAAATAATAATTTATTTCCTAATGGATTAAAGGGTATTCACTGTGGAGAAAATGGAGCACAAGTTAAAGTGGCAAGAGCTGCTGCTGAACAGGTAATATCACCAAAACTATCAGCCATAAAATTATCTCCAGCTATCGTTAATAATGTTATTAATTTAAAATGAGATGATAGTAGAGAATTATGAGATTTAAACATAACAACTCCTACAGTTACATTAGATAAAAAATTAAAATTAGAAAAAGATGAAAATGATATTTTGAAAAAATTAATAGAAAAAAATAATAATGCAAATACTGTTATTTTATTTAATAAGTGCGATGGTAAATTTTTAAGAGCATATTATTTCTTTAATTTTGTAGAAAAGTAATGATACATGATAAAGTGTTATTTTTAGAGAATTTTTACACTAAATAATGTTACTTTTAACAAATTTTTAATTAAAAATAATATTTTAAGTGTAAATTGATGAATAATTTTTGGTCATCCATACTTTTCTACATAATTAAAATATTATTTTGATGAAAATAATAAGAAAGTAAATTGCTCTAATAAGTTAAGTGATGAAGATAAAGAACAACTTAGTATCATAAATCAAAAAGCAAAAGCAAGAGTATCAGAAGTAAGAAAAGTAATACCAGTGCCTGATTTAAAATCAAGATTATTTTCAAAAAATACTAAGACTTTTAATTTAAGTATTATTAATGGAAAATGCTATGTTTTATGTAATGATGAATTTGAAATTGCATTTAGAGCAGAAGTACCACTTATTTTTGAACAAATTCAAGCATTATCATATTTAGTTGAAAGTGCAGTTGATTTTTCTTTAACTTTTGATAAAAATAATAATTTTAAAAGTATAAGTTATAAAAATCACGTAAATCAAAGTAATGTAACTATTGATAAGAAAGATTTACCTGATAGTAAAACTTTTAATCAAAAAAATATTAATACTGATGAATTAATGGAAGCAATAATTACTACTCTTAATAATCCCGAAAGTTTAATACCAGAGGATGATGGAGTAACTCCAAAACCATGAAATAGTGATACTGCTGCTAAAGTTAATGGTACATCATCACCAAGTAGTACAACTCAACATTCACAACAACAACAAATGTAATTAAATCATCATTATTTTAGAAGCACAAATAAAAAATATTTGTGCTTTTTTGATTCTAAACAATATTTTTTTCTGTATAATAATTAGTGAAATATTAAAGAAAGAAGGAATTAACAAATATGTCTTGCATTATTGATATTAGAGCACTACAAGTAATAGACTCAAGAGGAAATCCAACTATTCAAGTTGAATGTTGAACTGAAGATGGTGGATACGGGCTTGCTTTAGTGCCATCAGGTGCTTCAACAGGTACTAGAGAAGCTTTAGAACTACGAGACAAAGATACTAAAGTTTATGGTGGACTTGGTGTTATGAAAGCCATTAAAAATATTAATGAAAATATTGCCGAAGCTATTATTGGTTTGGAAGTTACTAATCAAAGATTAATTGATCAAACAATGATTAAGTTAGATGGAACAGAAAATAAAACAAAATTAGGTGCCAATGCTATTTTAGGGGTATCATTAGCAGTTGCTAAAGCTGCCGCTGATGAATTATATGTGCCCTTATATACATACTTAGGTGGTACTAATGCTTGTCAGTTGCCAGTCCCAATGTTAAATGTAATTAATGGTGGTGCTCATGCTGATAATAATATTGACTTTCAAGAATTTTTAATAATGCCAGTTGGTGCTAAAACATTTTCAAAGGCAATCCAAATGGCTGCTGAAACTTTTCATGCTTTAAAAAGTATTTTAAAAGGTAAGGGTTTAGTTACTGCAATTGGTGATGAAGGTGGTTTTGCTCCTAATTTAAAATCAACTGAAGAAGCATTAGATTTAATTGTTGAAGCTATTAAAAAAGCGGGTTACACTCCAAATAAAGATATAAAAATTGCTATGGACTGTGCATCATCAGAGATTTATAAAAATGGTAAATATGTTTTTGGTAATAAAGATGGTAAAAGTAAAAATACTGAAAAATTATTAACTTCAGCGCAACTAGTAGATTATTTAGTTAATTTAACTAAAAAATATCCAATTATTTCAATTGAAGATGGTTTGGCTGAAGGTGATTGAGAAGGATTTAAATTATTATTAGAAAAATTAGAAGGTAAATTTCAAGTTGTTGGTGATGATTTATTCGTTACTAATCCAAAAATTATTAAAGAAGGAATTATTAAAAACGTTGCTAATTCAGTATTAATTAAACTAAATCAAATTGGAACATTAACTGAAACTATGGAGGCTATTGAAATGTGTCAAAAAGCTCGGTGAACAGCAGTAGTATCTCATCGTTCTGGGGAAACTGAAGATACAACGATTGCTGACTTAGCAGTAGCTTTTAATACTGGACAAATTAAAACAGGTTCAATGTCAAGAACTGATCGTGTTGCAAAATACAATCGTTTATTAACAATTGAAGCCGATTTAGCAGATCAAGCTAAATTTTTAGGTGACGATGTATTTTATAATATTAATTAATTAAAATCATATTTTATGGTTAAATTTACTGATATCCTTTTTAATTTTAAACAAATTATAATAATTATCACTAAAATAATGTAATTAGAAGAGAGGATGACTAAATATGCAAGAATTAAATAAAAGAAGAATTGGAATCTTAACTTCTGGTGGTGATTCACCAGGTATGAATAATGTTATTAATGCAGTATATAAGACTTTTCGTGGTATAAATCATGAAAATAGTAAAATTGCTACTGCTGATAAAAGACCATTTGAATTAGTTTTAATAAAAAATGGTTATAAAGGAATAATGACAAATGACATTCACGTTATTGATAACAATTGATCAAATTTAATTTATCTAGGAACTGAGATGGGGGGAACAATCATTGGGTCTGCTCGTTTTAGAGAATTTGAGCAAGAAGAAACTCGTAAAAAATGTATTGAAATTTTAAAATCTAAAAAAATTGAAGGTTTAATTGCTATTGGTGGTGATGGTACATATAATGGTTTGCAAAAATTAAGTAATGAAGCAGCTATTCAATGTGTGGGTATTCCAGGTACTATTGATAATGATATTAGTTCAAGTGAGTTTACTATTGGTTTTGATACCGCTCTTAATACAATTGTTGAAAATCTTGATAAAATTCGTCAAACCGCTAATTCTCATGGAAGAATTATGATTGTTGAAGTAATGGGTCGTAATTGTGGTGACCTTGCTCTTCATAGTGCTGCTGCTGCAAATTGTGATTTAGTTGCAACTAAAGATTTAGGAATTGGAGAACAGTCATTGATTGATATTATTAAACAGTTGTATACTAAAAAACAACGTCGTTCATTAGTAATAGTAGTAACTGAACGTCAATATGATGTTAATAAAATAGCTAAAATCATTGAAAAAGATACTGATTGTGAAACAAGAGCAGTAATATTGGGTCAAATTCAACGTGGGGGAACACCAAGTGCATTTGATCGTTATTTAGCAACAATGATGGGTATTTTTGCTGCCGAAAGATTTGCAAATAGTAATAAATCTAGTATTTGTATTGGATTACAAGATAATAAATTAGTAGCTATTGAAATTCAAGATGCATTAAACACACCTTCAATAAATAAAAATAACGTTGCTAATAAAATTTTACGTTTGTCAGGAGTTATTTTTAAAAAAAATACTTAATAAAAAGAGGTGAATAATTTGATATCAATTATAAAAAGAACTAAATGTGTAACTACTTTAGGACCTGCTTCAAATTCTGCTGATGTTATTAAACAACTAATAGAAAATGGCTCAATTTGTGGGCGTTTAAATTTTTCTCATGGTACTCATGATGAACATTTATCAAGGATTTTAATGATTAGAGAAGTATCTAAACAATTAAATGTACCAGTTGCTATTATGTTAGATACTAGAGGTCCAGAAGTTAGAACACATACCTTTACAAAGGGTAGTGTAGAAATCAAAAAAAATGAAATTATTACGATAATTGATAATAAAGAGATTATTGGTACTGCGGATAAGTTTTCTGTAAATTATGGTAATTTAGCAAAGGATATTAAAGTTAATGATAATTTACTAGTAGATGATGGTAAATTAACATTAAAGGTTACATCGGTTAAAGACCATACTGTTATTTGTCAAGCTTTAAATACACATACTATTAAAGATCGTCGTGCTATTAATATTCCAAATGTTAAATTGTCTTTACCTTTTATTTCTGAAAAAGATAGAGCAGATTTAATTTTTGGTTGTCAGCAAAAAGTAGATTATGTTGCTGCATCATTTGTTTGTTCAGCAGTTGATATTAAAGAAATCCGCAAAGTTTTAGATGATAATGATGGTAAACATATTCAAATCATTGCTAAAATTGAATCACAATTAGCAGTTAATAATTTTGATGAAATTTTAAAAGAATCAGATGCTATTATGGTTGCTCGTGGTGATTTAGGAGTTGAAATTCCTTTTGAAAAAGTTCCTTTTTTAGAACGTGAATGAATTAAAAAATGTCGTACTGTTAACAAACCGATAATTGTTGCTACGCAAATGTTAGATTCAATGATAGATAACCCTCATCCAACACGTGCTGAAGTTACTGATGTTTGGGTTGCTATCGATTGGGGAGCAACATGTACAATGTTATCGGGTGAATCTGCTAATGGTAACTATCCTGTGTTATCAATTGCAACAATGAGTAAAATTCTTGTTGATGCTGAAAGTCATCAAGAACAGAGTAAAATTGCTACTGATTTATTGCATACAAAAGATCAATTAGTTGCTAAAACTATTAAAAAAATTATTGAAGAAAAACCACAATATTTAATTACTAATAGTCAAGATAGTAATTATATTAGAACTATTGCTAATGCTCATTTGCCAGTTTATATAATTCCTATTGTTAATAATGTTATTGATTATAATAAATTTGCAATAAACTTTGGAATTTATACTTTTTTAGCAGCTGAAGGAATTCCAGTAGAATTAAGTAATTCTTCGCAATTAGTTAAAAGCATTAGTAGCACTTATATAATCCCTACTAAATCAAAAGTATTAGTAGTAGATATTAATAATAATACTAATCCTTTTACAACTTTTATTGTTAAATAACCTAGTACTACTGAAAGGAATTAGGTAAAACATGAAAATTAATGTAATTAAATTAAATGGCAAAACGATGACTTATAATATTGAAAATCCAATTACTGGTTATCAATTATTAAAACAGGAAAATGAAAATATAGATTCTTCAATTATTGCTTTTACTCTGAATGGACAATTAAAAGATTTATATTGAGAAATTAAAGAAGATGCTGAAATCAAGTTTATTAAAAAAGATGATGCTTTAGGATGAACTATTTTAAATTATGGATGTGCTATGATTTTAGCTCATACTATTAAATGAATGTATCCACAAGCGTTAATTACGATTGCTAATACTAATGATAATGGTTTTTATTTAGATTTTGATTATGAAAAGCGACTTTCTAATGATGAATTAATTAAAATTGAAGAGAAAATGCGTGAAATTTTAATAAAAAATATTGAAATTAAAAGAGTTTGTCAAACTAAAGAAGAATCTTTAAAAACTCATAAAGACAATCCTTTTGCTTTAGAATATATTAAATTAAATCATGTTAATGGATTAAAATGCTCTTATTTAGTTGATAATAAGACTTTAGTAGTAGCATCGGGTGTTGCTATTAATAATTCTTCATCAATAAAAGATTTTAAATTATTAAGTATTACTGGTGCATATTGATTAGGAAATGATAAAAATAAACAATTACAGCGCATTTCTGGAATTTGTGATTATTCAAAAGTAAAATTAGTAGATAAACTTAATGAGCTTGAAGAACGAAAAAATCATGATCATCGCAAACTAGGTAAAGAATTAAGTATTTTTACTTTTAATGATGATTGTGGTAAAGGATTACCTATATTTTTACCAAATGGTATGGTTATTAAAAAAGTTTTGCAGGAATATTTGAGAAAACAAGAATTTATGTGAGATTATCAAGAAGTAGCGACACCAGTTTTAGGTTCTGTTGAATTATATAAAAAAAGTGGTCATTGAGATCATTATCGTGAAAATATGTTTACTCCAATTAAAAAAGAAGAAGAACAATTGGTATTAAGACCAATGACTTGTCCTCATCACTGTATCATTTATAAAAGTGCTCTTCGTAGTTATAAAGATTTACCTTTTCGTTTAAGTGAGCATGCTTTATTATATCGTTATGAAGCAAGTGGGGCTTTAACTGGTTTAGAACGAGTAAGAAGTATGGAATTAACTGATTCTCATATTTTTGTTAGATTTGATCAAATGAAAATAGAGTTTAAACGTTGTTATCAGTTAATTGCTGAGGTTTTAAAAACTTTAAATATTAAAATTGATTATTTATCATTATCTTTACGAGATCCTGCTGATAAAGAAAAATATTTTAATGATGATAAAATGTGAAATCAAGCAGAAACAGCATTACGTGAAGTATTAGATGAATTACAATTAGAGTATAAACCAATGATTGGTGAGGCTGCTTTTTATGGACCAAAATTTGATGTTCAAATTAAAACAGCATTAGGTCATGAAATTACAATATCTACTATTCAATTCGATTTCTTATTACCGAAAAAGTTTAATTTAACTTATATTGATGAAAATAATAATGAAACAAATCCAGTTATTGTTCATCGAGGATTAATTGGTACATATGAACGTTTTATTGCCACATTATTAGAACAAAATAAAGGTGTTTTTCCACTATGATTAGCACCAAGGCAAATTGCAATTTTACCAATAAATGAAAAAGAAAAAACCTTAGAATATGCTAATAAATTATTGCAAACTTGTAAACAACATAATTTACGAACTGAAATTATTAGCAGTGGAACTATTGGCAAACGTATTGTTGAAACACAAACTCAAAAAATTCCTTATCAAATTATTATTGGTGATAAGGAAATAGAAAATAATAATTTAAGTTATCGTCAGTATGGTCAAAAAGAAAGTAAAATTGTTACCTTATCAGAATTTTTAAAATTATTAACAAAACAAGTTGAGAATAAAATATAACTATAAAAATTAAAAAACCATTTAAGAATTAGAACCTTAAATGGTTTTTTAGTTAATTAAGCAATTTAATTTTACTAAGTATATTAGTAAAAATTAAGCCATTTTTTTATACGAAAAAAATATTTATATTTTTACTATTATTTTCATTGACATTGGGTTTTGTTTTCTGTAAGATACTTATTGTGCCCGAAAATAAATGGGTTACAAACTAGAAAAAACGATCTTTGAAAACTAAATAGAACAAGAATTAATCCATCAATTTTTATTAAAAATTAAATAAGTCAGACATCATCTTTTAACAAAAACAATTTTATTGAGAGTTTGATCCTGGCTCAGGATTAACGCTGGCGGCATGCCTAATACATGCAAGTCGAACGAAAGTAGCAATACTTTAGTGGCGAACGGGTGAGTAACACGTATCTAACCTACCATTTAGTGGGGAATAACTGTTGGAAACGACAGCTAATACCGCATATGTTATTTATTTGCAATGATAAATAATGAAAGGAGCATTTGCTTCGCTAATTGATGGGGATGCGGCGCATTAACTAGTTGGTAAGGTAATGGCTTACCAAGGTAACGATGCGTAGCCGATCTGAGAGGATGAACGGCCACATTGGGACTGAGACACGGCCCAAACTTCTACGGAAGGCAGCAGTAGGGAATTTTTCACAATGGGCGAAAGCCTGATGGAGCAATGCCGCGTGACTGATGAAGGTCTTCGGATTGTAAAGGTCTGTTGTAAGGGAAGAAGTGCTAGAATAGGAAATGATTTTAGTATCGACCATACCTTACCAGAAAGCCACGGCTAACTATGTGCCAGCAGCCGCGGTAATACATAGGTGGCAAGCGTTATCCGGATTTATTGGGCGTAAAGCGTGCGTAGACGGTTTTGCAAGTCTGAGGTTAAATTTAGGGGCTCAACCCCTAACCGCCTTGGAAACTACATTACT
Organism: Spiroplasma endosymbiont of Amphimallon solstitiale; assembly: GCF_964030965.1. Classification (GTDB taxonomy): domain Bacteria; phylum Bacillota_I; class Bacilli_A; order Mycoplasmatales; family VBWQ01; genus Spiroplasma_E. The sequence goes on along the minus strand of NZ_OZ034999.1, from coordinate 1,786,891 downwards.
AGAGTATAAGGAGAGGTTAGTGGAATTTCATGTGTAGCGGTGGAATGCGTAGATATATGAAGGAACACCAGTGGCGAAGGCGGCTAACTGGCCTATTACTGACGTTGTGGCACGAAAGCGTGGGGAGCAAATAGGATTAGATACCCTAGTAGTCCACGCCGTAAACGATGAGTACTAAGTGTTGCCATGAGGCAGTGCTGTAGCTAACGCATTAAGTACTCCGCCTGAGTAGTATGCTCGCAAGAGTGAAACTCAAAGGAATTGACGGGGACCCGCACAAGCGGTGGAGCATGTGGTTTAATTCGAAGCAACGCGAAGAACCTTACCAGGTCTTGACATACCTTGCAAAGCTATAGAGATATACTAGAGGTTAACAAGGATACAGGTGGTGCATGGTTGTCGTCAGTTCGTGTCGTGAGATGTTTGGTTAAGTTCAGCAACGAACGCAACCCTTGTCCTTAGTTGCCAGCATTAAGTTGGGGACTCTAAGGAGACTGCTAGTGTAAGCTAGAGGAAGGTGGGGACGACGTCAAATCATCATGCCCCTTATGACCTGGGCTACACACGTGCTACAATGGCTGATACAAAGAGTCGCTAAACCGCGAGGTCAAGCAAATCTCAAAAAGTCAGTCTCAGTCCGGATTGAAGTCTGCAACTCGACTTCATGAAGTCGGAATCGCTAGTAATCGCGAATCAGCAATGTCGCGGTGAATACGTTCTCGGGTCTTGTACACACCGCCCGTCAAACCACGAGAGTTGGCAATGCCAGAAGTCGGTGTCCTAACCGCAAGGAGGGAGCTGCCAAAGGCAGGGTTGATGATTGGGGTTAAGTCGTAACAAGGTATCCCTACCGGAAGGTGGGGATGGATCACCTCCTTTCTATGGAGTTTAGTTTCTAATAAGAAACCAAGACAACAAGAAAAATTAGATGGATGATTTATTGGATTACTTCTTTTGTTCTGTTTAGTTTTCAGGGATTGTTTTCTCTGAGTAATTGTTCTTTAAAAACTGGATAATAGACATCTTTTAAAAAAAATAAGATAATTTTTATCTTGCAATAGGATATTCTAAAAATAAATTATTAAGAGCGTATGGTGGATGCCTTGGAATTGGAAGACGATGAAGGACGCGATTACCTGCGATAAGCTTCGGGGAGCTGGAAATAAGCTTTGATCCGGAGATGTCCGAATGGGGAAACCCACTATCTTTAATCAGATAGTACTGTACAATGAATTCATAGTTGTACAGAGTGATACCTAGAGAATTGAAACATCTTAGTACCTAGAGGAAAAGAAAGCGAATGCGATTCCCTTAGTAGCGGCGAGCGAAAAGGGAGCAGCCTAAACCAGTCGTCAGACTGGGGTTATAGGACTGTCTATTAGGTTCGACCTATGAAGAGTTACAAAATTTATATATAGCAGAAGTTGTTGGGAAGCAACGCCATAGATGGTGAAAGCCCAGTATGCGAAATGTATAAATCTCTTGACAGTATCCTGAGTACGGCGAGAGGCACGTGGAACCTTGTCGGAATTTGCGCAGACCACTGCGTAAGGCTAAATACTAACCAATTACCGATAGTGAACCAGTACCGTGAGGGAAAGGTGAAAAGTACCCCGAGAGGGGAGTGAAATAGTTTCTGAAACCATATGCTTACAACAAGTCGGAGCCCGTTAATGGGTGACGGCGTGCCTTTTGTAGAATGAGCCGGCGAGTTACGATTACATGCAAGGTTAAGTTGAAAAGACGGAGCCGAAGTGAAAGCGAGCCTGAATAGGGCGTTTAGTATGTGGTCGTAGACCCGAAACCAGGTGATCTAGCCATGAGCAGGTTGAAGTTAATGTAACAGTTAATGGAGGACCGAACCAACGTTCGTTGAAAAGACCGTGGATGACTTGTGGCTAGCGGTGAAATTCCAATCGAACCTGGAGATAGCTGGTTCTCCCCGATATAGTTTTAGGACTAGCGTCAGAATTAGTGCAATGGAGGTAAAGCTCTGAATGTATGATGGCCCCACCTCGGGGTACTGAATGCAATTAAACTGCGAATGCCATTGTTACATATCTGGCAGTCAGTCTATGGGTGATAAGGTCCATGGACGTGAGGGAAACAGCCCAGATCATCAGCTAAGGTCCCCAAATCAATGCTAAGTGGAAAACGATGTGGAATTGTTCAGACAGCTAGGAGGTTGGCTTAGAAGCAGCCATCCTTTAAAGAGTGCGTAACAGCTCACTAGTCTAATGATTCTGCGCGGAAAATGTACCGGGGCTAAGCATTGTACCGAAGCTATGGGTCTATATATATATATATGTTTACATATATTGTGGGCGGTAGGGGAGCGTTCTAATCTGCGACGAAGTTAGACCGGAAGGACTAGTGGAGCGTTTAGAAGTGAGAATGCCGGCGTGAGTAACGATTGAAGGTGAGAATCCTTCATGCCGATTGACCAAGGTTTTCTGGGCTAGGTTCGTCCACCCAGGGTTAGTCAGGACCTAAGGCGAGGCCGAAAGGCGTAGTCGATGGATAACAGGTTGATATTCCTGTACCACCATGGTGACTGATGGAATGACGGAGAAGGCTAAAATGTCCCAGTGGTTGGTAGTGCTGGGCTAAGTACAAAGAGGGTTGTGTAGGCAAATCCGCACAGCGTTAACCTTGAAGTACGATGGGGAGTGAACGGTTCGTTTAGTAACGAAGCATTTGATGCCATACTTCCAAGAAAAGTTTCTAAAGACATCACCATGGTGCCTGTACCGAGAACGGACACACGTGGTCAAGGAGAATATCCTAAGGCAAGCGAGATAACTATAGCTAAGGAACTCTGCAAAATAACCCCGTAAGTTAGCGAGAAGGGGAGCTCATAGCAATATGAGTCGCAGTGAAGAGGTCCGGGCGACTGTTTAGCAAAAACACAGCTCTCTGCTAAGTCGTAAGACGATGTATAGGGGGTGACGCCTGCCCAGTGCTGGAAGGTTAAAGAGATTTGTTAGCGTAAGCGAAGCTTTGAACTGAAGCCCCAGTGAACGGCGGCCGTAACTATAACGGTCCTAAGGTAGCGAAATTCCTTGTCAGGTAAGTTCTGACCCGCACGAAAGGCGTAACGATCCGGACGCTGTCTCGGCTATAGACTCGGTGAAATCTTAGTACCTGTGAAGATGCAGGTTACCCGCGATTAGACGGAAAGACCCCGTGGAGCTTTACTACAACTTGATATTGAATTTTGGTGTAGTTTGTACAGCATAGGTGGGAGACGTTGATATGCAGACGCTAGTAGGCATGGAGTCACCATTGGGATACCACCCTTGCTATATTGAAATTCTAACTTGAGACCATAATCTGGTCTAAGGACAGTGTCTGGTGGGTAGTTTGACTGGGGCGGTCGCCTCCTAAAAAGTAACGGAGGCGCCCAAAGGTACCCTCAATATGAATGGAAATCATATGTAGAGCGCAAAGGTAATAAGGGTGCTTGACTGCGAGACATACAAGTCGAGCAGGAACGAAAGTTGGGCTTAGTGATCCGGCGGTGCTGTGTGGAAAGGCCGTCGCTCAACGGATAAAAGTTACCCCGGGGATAACAGGCTAATCTCTCCCAATAGTTCATATAGACGGGGAGGTTTGGCACCTCGATGTCGGCTCATCGCATCCTGGAGGTGTAGTCGCTTCCAAGGGTTGGGCTGTTCGCCCATTAAAGCGGTACGCGAGCTGGGTTCAGAACGTCGTGAGACAGTTTGGTCCCTATCTGTCGTGGGCGCAAGAAATTTGAGGAAAGCTGTTCCTAGTACGAGAGGACCAGAATGGACCTACCTCTGGTGCACCAGTTGTCACGCCAGTGGCACAGCTGGGTAGCTATGTAGGGCATGAATAAGCGCTGAAAGCATCTAAGCGCGAAGTCAGTTCCAAGATGAGATTTCTCATTCGAAAGAAGTAAGATCCCTTGAATACTACAAGGTTGATAGGTCAGGTGTGTAAGCATAGTGATATGTTCAGCTTACTGATACTAATAGATCGAGGATTTATTGAAGAATATATTCTCTATTGCAAATCAAAAGTAATCAAATTTAAAGATGTCTGTTTCTAGTTTTTAGGGAGCAATTGCTAAACTATTTGGTGTCCATGGCGGAGTGGTCACACCTGTTCCCATCTCGAACACAGCAGTTAAGCACTCCAGCGGCGAAAATACCAGCAATGGGAAAATAGCACGATGCCAAATTTTTTTATTGTTAATTTATGATTGTTTTAAATCACTTATACGCTCTGCTATTGATAAATCATTTTTTATTCATCAATAAATAGTAATAATAAATCCAATTAATGATATATAAGTTATATATTGTAGTAAACTGCAAAGTCCATAGATTAGTTTTTCTTTAGATTTGATCCAACATTAATTCCGGTGACGATTTCACCAACGGATCTAATATTAAAAATTCATGGGTGAATAAAGTTAATAGTTATAATTTAATTTTCTTTAAATAAAAGACAACTTTAAATTGTTAATTGTTAATTGTTAATTGTTAATTGTTAATTGTTAATAATATTATAACCCTAAAAAGGGTTAATGTCAAGTCTTAATATAGATTTTATTAACTTTTATAAAATAAAAATTCCTAACTATTTAGGTTTAGATTTATTAAGTTTTAAAATATTAAAGTAAAAGTTTTAACTTATTAATTCTTGCTGAATTAATTATAAGCATATTATCAAGTACTTTATCATTATAAATTTTAGCACCATATCCTTTTAAAGATTTAACAAGATGTGATACATCACTTTCAGCACAAACTCCTTGATTTCAATTTTCTTTTTGATTTATAACACCATCTTTATTATTTTTAAAATATTTATATATTTCTTCATTTACATTATTTTCTTTTAAATAATCTAATAATTGATAATATTCACCATTAACAAATAAATTATATGCATTTGTTAATTTTTTATTATCTACTTTTCTATTAATAATAAATCCTTTTTTAAGTGCTTTAAATGCATGATGTCTATCAATTACATAAGGAATATTTTCTTTTTTAGCAGTAGTTTTAATTCAAGGTGCACCATCACCAATAAATACTAAATTACTTTTATTATAAAAAAATTGTAAATCAAGAAATTCATAAATTTTATCAATTAATTCTTGTCTTTTAATTCTTTGACCATTTTTAGTTTTCATATAAGTAATTTTTTTATCTTTTAAAACGTTTCTACTTTTAGTAGATTTTTCTTTTAATTATGTAGAAAAGTATGGATGACCAAAAATTATTCATCAATTTACACTTAAAATATTATTTTTAATTAAAAATTTGTTAAAAGTAACATTATTTAGTGTAAAAATTCTCTAAAAATAACACTTTATCATGTATCATTACTTTTCTACAAAATTAAAGGATTTTTCTAAATCTTTACCTTTATTTGCACTAATTGTACGAATACGATTTTTTTGTTTTTTATTATTAAATAATGAAGATATAAAACAATCATCCATATTTATAAATAATTTTTCATTTGGTAATACTACTTTCTTTTCTTTTATTTCTTGAACATTTATTACTGCATTTTTCATTACATTAGTCATATATGTTTTAGAAAAATTACTATTTTTTAATATATCTTGAACATCAGATTGTCTTTTACCATTACCTGAATTTTTTATTATTGTATGTTCTAAACTAGTAAGTGTTCTTTTTCTTTTTTTAAGTTTTATATAATCATCTAAAGGATAATAATATTTATTAGTTTCTAATATTAAATAACCTCTACGATAAAAATTATTTATTTTACCATATTGAGTATTTGGACTTCTTGGAGCAGTTTTAACATATTTATGTTTACTTTTATCATATATATTTTGATGTCAAAAATCATCATATGCTTTTAATAGATTTGTGAAATAATTTAAACCATTATTAATAATTTGATTATCAAGTTCATCATAATTAAGTTCATTTTCTAGAAAATTCATAATATTAATCCCTTTCTAAATACATAACTTTGAGTATAACAATAATTAACTGGTGAGTGTTGGAAAATGATTTAGTTAAAATGATATAATTAATATATAAATATTGAATATAGGTGATAAATATGCCAGCAAAAAGAAAAGAATTAGGTAATTATAAAGAAAAGATACAAGAATATTTAAGAGAAAATAAAGATAATTTAAAAAAATGTACTAAACAAGAATTAAATTATATTTTAAATGTGGATAATAAATATATATTTGATTGCCGAAGAAGGTCGACAAAATGACAAAAAGATTTTCTTAAAGAATATGATAAAGCATGTCTTAAAATAGGAATTGCACGATTAAAAAATGTTACACAAGTACCTCAATATGATTGAGCTTATTTAAGAACAAATCATAGAGATATGTTCTTTAATTTTGTAGAAAAGTAATGATACATGATAAAGTGTTATTTTTAGAGAATTTTTACACTAAATAATGTTACTTTTAACAAATTTTTAATTAAAAATAATATTTTAAGTGTAAATTGATGAATAATTTTTGGTCATCCATACTTTTCTACATAATTAAAAGATATGTTTGATGATTTAATAGATAATCAAGATATAGAAGCAAATAATAGTAATATAATTATTAATATTTGTGAACCTAGAAAAATAGAAAATAATGATTAGAAACCTATAATAAATATAGGTTTTTTTCTTTATTTTAAAGGATAAAAATGATATAATATAATAAAGTGAATATGTTAAATAACATATATAAAAGTGACCTATTAACCAAGTGAATTATTAAAATTTAATAACAAGGGAGATTAAAAGTATGAGCGATTTTACTTTTGATGAAAAAGAGAATTATAGTTTAGATGATGTTAAAAGTTTACTAAAACAACATAGAAATGTAGTATATGCTGAAAGTAAAAAAGATATTGAACCTAAATTAACTAAATTAAATGAATATGAAACAAAAATAAAAGAATATGAAAATAAAATTAATAGTTTTGAAGAGCAACAATTATTTTCAAATATTAAAGATACTAAAAAAGTAAATTTAATTAAAAATTTAATGAGTACTGATAATTATAAATCTTTATCTAAACAAGAAGCATTTAATAAAATAAATGAAGATTATAAAGATTTTTTAATTGATAAAACAGAACCTATTAAACAAGAAAATAAACAACAAGATAATTCAATTAATCCTACTGATTTAATTTTACAATTACATAATAATTCATTAGACCATTTTAAAATTGCTCAAGATTTAAAAAATAAAGCAACAACACAAGGAATGACTAATAAAAAAGAATTAGAAGATTTAGTTGAAATTACTAGAAATGAAGCTTTTCAATCTATTAATAAATAGAAAGAAGTTTTATTATGGGAGCAATAAAAATACCTGAAGCATTTTTTATTAAAGGTAATAATCCAACAGAAAATGCTATTTTAAGTGTACTTGAAGCACAAGTACGTGGTGAATTAACAAGTGAAAAATCAACAATGTTTATGCGTGGAACTTGTAGTGCTACTCAAATTGGTGAAATGGCTGGTGTTGCTATAGCGATTTATAGAGCAACAGTTCGTGTACTTTGAGGTTCAACATGAGATTGAAAAAATGGAACTAAAAGACAAAAAGGTCAAGTATATACAACTAAATTAGAAATTAATAAATATTTAACAATTGATTTTGAAATTCCAGAATTTGATATTGAAAGATTTATGAAAGCACCAAAAGATATTGCAGTACAAATTGTTTCAAATTGAACAGCAAGTTTTATGAGAAATTTAGGTGAAAACTTAGAATTAATATTTTTAAATGGTATTCAAGATTATGCTATTGCTAAATCATTAGTATTACCTTTAGATTTAATTAATATGAATGCAGAACAAGCAAAAGAAGCATATTATAAAATTTGAGCAAGAAATAATAAATTAATTAAATTAGTAAATTATATTACTGTAGGAACAAATAGAGAAGATTTAATGGGAGCAACTGGAATTGATAGTAATTTAGGTTTATCAAAAGCATTTACTGTTTTAAATTATAGTCAAATTTCAGCAGATACATTAGCATATGGTAGAAGATATACAAGTTTAATTGCTGGTATGGAATTTTGAGAAAGTTTTTATTTAGAACAAGAATTTATTCATGATACTGAAAAAGCAATGCACTTAGAAAAAGATTATAGTTTAAAAAATACACATGGATTTGTAGTTAATAGATATATGTGAGGTATGCCTATTTCATTTACTAAAATAAGACAAAAATTAGATAATGATACAGATAATATTAAAATTATTGGTAAATGTTTATTTGCTTTACCAAGTGCTATTAGACCAAATTTAATGTATTTAATTAGACCAACTATGTCTACAGTTGAAGAAATTAAAGAAGCAAGAAAAAAAGATTTTTTAACTAATCCAAAAAATGAAAATGCAACTTATCAATCAACTTTATATGATGATATAAATAAATTAAATTTAGAAGATGTTATTTATTATAGAAATTTAGGAAAAATAACTATGACTGGTGCAACTCCTACTAATGATGAATTAGAAAATGCAATATTAAATGCTGGTAATAATGGTTATGAAAAAGGTAAAGCAACATTTAGTAATATTACATCAACAAATGTTACTATGACTGGTAATAATACAGATTATTATGGAGTAGTAAATTTAGAATTTACTAAAAAATAATTATGGAATATATTTATAAATATTTTGATGAAAAAGCACATATTATTATTTATTCACCAAAACCAGAAGATTTAACTAGTAGTAATGATTTAAGAGCAATTTTATTAGATGAATATCCTAAATTAAGAAATGATTATTTTATAGTAAGTGATGTACATGATAATTTTGCTATATGTGTATATGTGTTGGAAATAATATAAATTGTCAAGGAACAGTTAGAATTCAAATTAAAAAAACTAATCAATTATTAAAAGGAGAAAATAAAAATGCCAATTTGGCAATGTTTAGTAATCTGTGTAACTTACAAAAATAACTATGTTTAATTAATTCTAGTAAATATAATTAAATGACTAGAAAGAGTGAGTTACAGATGGCTAAAAAACAAAATATTAATAATAATGATCCAATATCAAAAGCAGTAGATTTATTATTAGAAAATACTGAAGATTTAACAACAGTTTTTAAAGAAGGGGGTTTATATAAAGAATTAACAAAACGTTTAGTTGAAAAAATGTTGAATTCTGAAATGCAAAATTATTTAGGATATGAAAAAAATCAACATAGTAATACTGAAAATGCTCGTAATGGTACAAGTTCAAAAAAATTAATAACTCAACAAGGTAAAATTGAGATTGATGTACCAAGAGATCGCAATAGTGATTTTACTCCTGTAATAGTTGCAAAAAGACAGCGAAGATTTGATGGTTTTGATCAACAAGTGCTTTCACTATATGCAAAAGGTATGACTCTATCTGACATTAGAATGCAGTTACAAGAGTTATATCATGGTGCTGATATTAGTGAAAGTGTTATTAGTCAAATTACTGATGATGTTATTGATGATGTCAAAACATGACAAAATCGACCATTAGAAAGCGTTTATCCGATTGTTTATTTTGATTGTATAGTAGTTAAAGTTCGACAAGATAAACGGATTATTAATAAATCAGTTTATATAGCATTAGGAGTTGATTTAGAAGGTAAAAAAGATGTTTTAGGCTTATGAATTAGTGAAAATGAAGGTGCTAAATTTTGATTAGCTAATTTCACAGAAATGAAAAATCGAGGCTTAAATGATATTTTGATTGCTTGTAGTGATAATTTAACAGGCATGTCAGAAGCAATACAAGCAGTTTATCCTAAAACAGAACATCAATTATGCATTGTTCATCAAATTCGAAATAGTTTAAAATATGTTTCATACAAACATCGAAAAACTCTAGTTACAGATTTAAAACCAATTTATAGTGCATGTAGTGAAGAACAAGCAATGCAAGCTTTAGAATCATTTGAAAGTAAATGAAATAAACAATATCCCCAAATTGCTAAATCTTGATATAAAAATTGAGAAAATTTGATGATTTTTATTAGTTATCCTGCAGAAATCAAAAGAGTAATTTATACAACAAATGCTATTGAATCTGTTAATAGTCAATTACGAAAAGTTATTAGAAACAAAAAAGCTTTTCCTAATGATATGTCAGTTTTTAAAATATTTTATTTAGCAATTGAAAATATAACAAAAAAATGAACATTGCCTATTCAAAATTGAAATACAGCAATTGCTCATTTTATGATAAAATTTGAAGACAGAATTAATCTGAACTAGTACTTTGTAAAACAAAGATACACAGATTTCTAAAAAGCCTCGCCAATTTCTGAGAATATACAATTAAATAATTATACTTTATTAAAAATCATTCGTTCTTCAATTAGTCCATTATCAGCAATGATTGGTACAAGTGCTTATTATGGTCAAGTAATTGCAAATCCAGTATTAGGTTCAATTAATAGTTTATTATTTGGTAAAAAATTAGGTTTAGATATATGAAATTTAAATCAAAGACCAAGTAATAAAACTAAATTAATTAATAGTAGTAAAAAAATATTACTAGGTTTAGGAACAATTGGTTTAGCAAATTATAGTAAGTTTACTAACTCTTCCATTAATCCTAATCCAACAGAAAGTCCAATAACTACAACAACTGTTGACCCATTTCCACCAGATTTATTATTAAGTACTACTAATACTACTAATAATCATTTAATGGATTGAGATACTTATATTTCATTAAATGCTTATGGTATTTCAAATCTTATTAATGGAATTCTAGAATTAATACCTAATAAATTTGAAGCAATAAGAAAGATTTGTAATATGGCTACTGGTGGATGTTTAATTTCAAGTGGTGTAGCAATGGGTATAAATAATGATTTTAATAATGCTTATGCAGTACCTACCATAATTGCTGGTGCTTCTGAAATTATCCATAATTTACTACCTATTGAAACTACACATGATAGAGAATTGCAAGAAACTTCATTTACAAATGAAACTGCAAGATTAATTAATGATAATAGATTTACTATTAATAGTGAAACCAGTAGTCAATATGGAACTAATATGAGTGATGTAATTTTAGATAATGCTTCATTAAATTGAGATTATAATCACATGAGTTTATAATGAACCCTTTAATTATTGAATGAATATATTATGCTTTAGCAACTAATGATATTAAATTAGCATTAATAAATGCTTTAAAAACTTATTATAAAAATCAATCATTAAAAGCAGTATTTGATAGTGAAAATATTAGTGAAAAAGAAATACATCAACCATATAGTGTTTTTAATCCAAATATACTTAAAAAATTAACAAGTATATTAAAACCAAGTGAATTATCTATATTACAAAATGAAATTAATAAATTTAAAAATCCAATAAATAGTTTTAAAAATTCTATTATGCCAACAGAAATTAGAACAGTTAAAAATTATGTAAATAAATTTGATAATTTATTTAAAGAAAATGAAGAAGAAATCCCAGATAATGCATGAGAAGTATTATCAAGTTCATGATTTAAAAAAGGAAGATTTATTGTTGATAATAAAAATTTAAAAATTGGGACTTTAACAACATTATTTCAAAGTGATAATGATAAAAGACAATTATGATATGGTCCTTATACTTATCCAGCATTTCCACAAGAAATATGAATATTAATGACACAAGCAAAAGGTAAAAATGGTTCTGGTGCTGGAACAATATTTTGAAAATTTTGAAATAGAAAATGATTACCAAGTCAATTAAGAAAATATGTTAAAAGTGAATTAGCAAAAAAAGGTAAATATTATGGTTCTCAAGATACTAGTGTAATTTATCCTAATAATATTAATGTTCAAAAAACTATGCATTTTATTAATAGATTAGAAAAAGGTTTTTTTAAATTAAAAGAATATAAAAGTTTATCAAAAAATGAAATAGGAAGTAATCAATGAAGATATGAAAGAAAACAATTATTAAAAAATTCTTTACATACAAGAAAATATATAAAAATTAAACAAAATTCTAATTTTTATAAAACATGAAAGTAGGTGGTTAAATGGAAATTCAAAAACCAGAGTGAAAAACTAGTTATTTAATTCCTTTTACTCGCGGTAGAAGAGATTATATTAAAGATAGAAAAATATTTTAATTATGTAGAAAAGTATGGATGACCAAAAATTATTCATCAATTTACACTTAAAATATTATTTTTAATTAAAAATTTGTTAAAAGTAACATTATTTAGTGTAAAAATTCTCTAAAAATAACACTTTATCATGTATCATTACTTTTCTACAAAATTAAAGGAAAAATATATGATTTTAGTTTATTAAATGATATTCAAAAATTAAGAAAAAAACAGTTAGATTCAATTAATTTATTATCATTTATATTAATATCTTTAATTATTACATTATGAAGTACATTACCACAAACAATAATATTACCTAATTGATTATCATTTACTAAATTAGGTATGGAACATGTAGATTGAAAACATAATTGAGGTAATGCTATTTGATTAACAATTATACCTAGTATTGGTGGATTTGGATTACATCATTTACCAAATAAAGCACCACCAAGAATTAAATTTATATTAAATTTAATAATTAAAATAATACCAATTTTAATATTAATTATTATTTGATATTTACCAAAAATAGAAAAAGAAATAAGAAAAATAAAAAAAGAAAAGGTGGAATAAAAAATGAATTTATCTACAACAGTAATATCAGCAGTATTAAGTGGAGCAGTTGCTAGTGGAGTAATTGTTACTATTGTTTTATTATTTTTATCAAAATTTATTAAAAAATCAAAACAATCAAATTTAGCAAAAGAATTAAAACAAGAAAAATTAATTAATTATATTACAAATAATATTAAACAAATAAATTCTCAATTACAATTAGAAACTACATCAATTGCTAAGTCTTTAGATAGTTTTAATAATGATGAAGAAAAAGAAGAATTAATTGAAAATCATATTATTAGTAAAAGAGCTTCTAGAAAAGAATTATCCTTTAATTTTGTAGAAAAGTAATGATACATGATAAAGTGTTATTTTTAGAGAATTTTTACACTAAATAATGTTACTTTTAACAAATTTTTAATTAAAAATAATATTTTAAGTGTAAATTGATGAATAATTTTTGGTCATCCATACTTTTCTACATAATTAAAAGAATTATCTGAAAAAGATAAGAAAAAAGTAACTAAAGCTAAATTTTAAAGGGTTTAAATACCCTTTATTTTACATTAAGGAGTAAATTATTATGGCTATTAAAGACCCATTAATGTTTATTACAATTGAAGAATTTAAAAATTGAAAAGGTTTTAATAAATTAGAATTTGATGATACTACAACACCAGATAATGAAATTTGATTTGCTATTTCAGTTGCAAGTAATAATATTGATTATTTAAGTGGACATTCTATTTCAAAAAAATGACCAGAAACTACATTAACAGAATTTACCTTTAATTTTGTAGAAAAGTAATGATACATGATAAAGTGTTATTTTTAGAGAATTTTTACACTAAATAATGTTACTTTTAACAAATTTTTAATTAAAAATAATATTTTAAGTGTAAATTGATGAATAATTTTTGGTCATCCATACTTTTCTACATAATTAAAAGAATTTACTGATGAAATACAAACTGCAACTGCATATTATGTTAGATTTTTATTAACAAAAGATAGTAATTATATTCGTGGTCAATCAAGTATTAGTCAAGGTGGTATGACTTATAGTGAAACTAATCCTACTGACCCTTATTTTATTGTTCCAGAAGTATTTAATTGTTTAAGAAAAATTAAAGAATATCCAAATATTACTGGATTTAATTTAGATGTTTTACCTAAAAGAAATGATTTTTTTAGTAATTTTTATAGTAATTGTGGTGAAGATAGTCCTTTAACAAGATATTTAGAAATATTAAATCTAAAAACAAATGATAAAAGAGTTAAAATATATCCAAAATATCCTAAAAATATTATTGGAACTGAATTATGATTTGATACTACTGGTATAAAATCATTTGATAATTTAACAACACTTGAATTATTTACTAAATATTTTAGTAATGATAGTTTACAGTTAGTTGATGGTAAAGAAGGTCAAGAAGAAAAAGTTATTAGTGCTATTGGTGGTGGTGAATTATTATGAGAAGTTGATAAAGATAATCCTAATTTTATTCATTCAAAAGATGATAAAGGTATTAGTGCAAATGATAAACGTATTATTGATGTTGGTATACCTACTTTTGAAACTGATGGTACAAATAAAGAATATGTTGATAATTTAATAGATAAAAAACAAAATATCAATGATGAAGATTTACAAACAGTTGCTAAACAAATTGTTCTTGCTATTAATGAAAATAAAGCAAATATTGATAAAAAACAAGATAAAGAAATATGAAAAGTAATAAGTAAAAGTAAAAATAATCGTGAATGAGATACTTTTGAAATTAATTTTAATACTGTATATAGAGTAATTATAACATTAGATAGATTACCAGTAAATCAAGCAAATATAAAGCATAAAGTAGAATTTAAAACTGGTAATTATTTAGGTGGAGATTATTTACTTGCAAAATTTAAAATTAAAGATGAAGATGTAATATTAACTTTAACTGTTAGAGAAAGTAGTTTTAATTGTAGTTTATATTTAAAAGGTGGAGATATTAATTATGGTGCTATTCTTTCATTAGAAGAATTACAAAATACAATTAAAGTTGATGTTACACCAAAATTAAAAATTAATTCAAAAAGTTTAGAAACAAATGAAGTTGAAGAAAATTGTTGAGATATTGAATTACCAGATAATCCAACACCAAGTCCAAGTGGTTCAAACTGAAAAGAAGTAGGAATAAGAGAAAAAAATAAATGAGATAATTGACAAATTACTTATGATTTTATAGTTAATAAACATTATAGAGTTTATTATTCTTGAAGTATATATAATCCAGTTTATACTATTCAAGAATTTATTATAACGGATAACAAAATTGCTGGTGTACCAATACAAACCTTTAATGATAGTGTTAATATAGTAATTTTATCAGTTCAACATGCAAAATGGATTACTATTTATACTGGAAAAGGTAATTTAAAAGGTAATGTATGAAAATTAGAAGAATTACAGGAATAATATTATGAATAAAGAATTTACTTATTTACATGAAATTAGTTATTGATTATTAAATAAAAGTGATTTTACTCATAGTGAATATAATTTAAGTGGAAGTAGATATTCAAGTAAAACATATAGTATTGCAGAAGAATTAGCAATATTAATAGCAATTTCAATTAAAGTTAATAAATTAATTGCTATATATTGTTTTAGAAAATTAAATAAAGATATTAATGAATTAACAAAAGAAATTGATGAAGCTTTAATTAATATTGGTTTTGATTATAAAGATTTTACTTTAAAATATCCAAATAAACAAGCAGATTTTCGTTTTAAAGGTTCAAAATCATTTATTAGAGTTATGGGTGTATATAGTAATAGTAATGATAGAATACCACTTAAAGGTCTTTCTCGTAGTGAAATAAAAGGTTTTGATTTAGCAATTGAATGATGTGAAGAAGCAAATGAATTTAGTCAAGCAGAATTTCAAGCAATTACATTTGCATTAGGTAATGCTAAAAAAACTATTAAAATTAGAAGTTGTAATCCAGATAATATTTATCAATATTTTATTGAATATATGAATAAAATTGTACCTTTTAATTTAAATTTAATGAAAGAAAATAATGAACAAATTAAATCAGTATTTGATAATAATATTTTTAAATTATTTCATTATTCAAATTGAAAATTGAGGCTTTTTAGAAATCTGTGTATCTTTGTTTTACAAAGTACTAGTTCAGATTAATTCTGTCTTCAAATTTTATCATAAAATGAGCAATTGCTGTATTTCAATTTTGAATAGGCAATGTTCATTTTTTTGTTATATTTTCAATTGCTAAATAAAATATTTTAAAAACTGACATATCATTAGGAAAAGCTTTTTTGTTTCTAATAACTTTTCGTAATTGACTATTAACAGATTCAATAGCATTTGTTGTATAAATTACTCTTTTGATTTCTGCAGGATAACTAATAAAAATCATCAAATTTTCTCAATTTTTATATCAAGATTTAGCAATTTGGGGATATTGTTTATTTCATTTACTTTCAAATGATTCTAAAGCTTGCATTGCTTGTTCTTCACTACATGCACTATAAATTGGTTTTAAATCTGTAACTAGAGTTTTTCGATGTTTGTATGAAACATATTTTAAACTATTTCGAATTTGATGAACAATGCATAATTGATGTTCTGTTTTAGGATAAACTGCTTGTATTGCTTCTGACATGCCTGTTAAATTATCACTACAAGCAATCAAAATATCATTTAAGCCTCGATTTTTCATTTCTGTGAAATTAGCTAATCAAAATTTAGCACCTTCATTTTCACTAATTCATAAGCCTAAAACATCTTTTTTACCTTCTAAATCAACTCCTAATGCTATATAAACTGATTTGTTAATAATCCGTTTATCTTGTCGAACTTTAACTACTATACAATCAAAATAAACAATCGGATAAACGCTTTCTAATGGTCGATTTTGTCATGTTTTGACATCATCAATAACATCATCAGTAATTTGACTAATAACACTTTCACTAATATCAGCACCATGATATAACTCTTGTAACTGCATTCTAATGTCAGATAGAGTCATACCTTTTGCATATAGTGAAAGCACTTGTTGATCAAAACCATCAAATCTTCACTGTCTTTTTGCAACTATTACAGGAGTAAAATCACTATTGCGATCTCTTGGTACATCAATCTCAATTTTACCTTGTTGAGTTATTAATTTTTTTGAACTTGTACCATTACGAGCATTTTCAGTATTACTATGTTGATTTTTTTCATATCCTAAATAATTTTGCATTTCAGAATTCAACATTTTTTCAACTAAACGTTTTGTTAATTCTTTATATAAACCCCCTTCTTTAAAAACTGTTGTTAAATCTTCAGTATTTTCTAATAATAAATCTACTGCTTTTGATATTGGATCATTATTATTAATATTTTGTTTTTTAGCCATCTGTAACTCACTCTTTCTAGTCATTTAATTATATTTACTAGAATTAATTAAACATAGTTATTTTTGTAAGTTACACAGATTACTAAACATTGCCTTTTAAAATAAAAAAAGTTACCTAAATGGTAACTTTTTAATTAGGTGCCAACCTAACAACTACATAAGTTTGAGAACTTTTTTATATCATATACTTACATAAGTAAGTGATTTAATTATACATTATTTTAAGATTGTGGGGAAATATTATTTTGTTTAGATTTTATCTTATTTTTTGTAACTTTTAAAATTACTCAACCTATAAAAAAGCCAACAGAAACCACAAACCATAAAGATAACATTTTAATTAAAAACATTCTTCCACTACTAAAATATTTAGTCATATCATCAGTAATAATACTTACATTATCATAAAATTTATCTCAATAGATTAAGGTTCCTAAATAATAAATTGATATAATTAAATAAATAAAACTAATAACTATTAATCATGTTTTTTTTCTTTAAATTTTATTTTTTTTAAAATATTTTTCATATAATAGTACTCCATAAAAACATTTATCATAAACATAAGTATTTTAACATATAAAATAATTTTTATCTTGAATTTAAAATTATTTTATAAATATTAGTTTTAATATTACTGATATATCTTTTTCCATGTGTATATATTAAATTGTTTTTTCAATCATTTATACATTCAATTTTACCTAAATTTGCTTGTAAATAAAAATTTCATTTTAGATGTTTATTATCAACAATACTCAACGCAATACATGAATTTGTTTCATAATTTTTATTTACTGTTCTTCCTAAACTTCCAAAATGTACTGATAGATTAAATTCATAACCAATTAAATTATATGGCATTGAATTATTATTACTATAAGTATAAATATATGCTAATCCATTTTCATCATTATTATCATTTGGATGTAAAAATTCTTGTTTATATTCATTAATTGTTGGATTATGATTACTTAATATTAAATCTTTTAAATCAATAGTTTTACTTATATTTTCACTTTTTGCCGGTCTAAAGGTTTCGTTTGTAGAATATACTACTAATTTATTATCATGAGAGTTTTTTATTTCTTCCTTTGTTTCAATAACATAATCGTAATAAATAGTTATTGATTTATAATATCTTTTTAAATCATTAAAAGTATTAATTAATAATGTAGGGTCTAATAATGATTTTAAATCAACTTCATAATTACCTAATTTATTTGAATTATTAGTAAGTCAAACATTAAAATTAGGTTTATATGATACCGAACTTGTATCAATTAATGATACATCATTTGCTGTCATTTCTATTTTTAAATCTGGAATAATAACAATTGATTTTGCTATATTTTGTGGACTTGGTGGTAATATTTTTGCAGGATAACTAAATGTAGTTTCTTCACTTTCTTCATATTCATCATGATTTAATTTATATAAAGTAGTTCAATCAAACATATTAGTAGATAATGAAGCAATATTATTATATCTAACTTGTGCAACTGATATTTCATTATAATCACCTTGATAAGTAAAAGGATTATCACTATAAAATGTATGTCTTTCTTCACCTTGATGTAAACTTTGAGTAACAATTGTATCAATAATATAAGCATAATTTGAACCATCAATAACTCCATTACTTGTAGGATTTCATTGACATTCAGTATCTTCATTTGTAAATGGTGAAGCAATATCTAAAAATTCTTTTAATTATGTAGAAAAGTATGGATGACCAAAAATTATTCATCAATTTACACTTAAAATATTATTTTTAATTAAAAATTTGTTAAAAGTAACATTATTTAGTGTAAAAATTCTCTAAAAATAACACTTTATCATGTATCATTACTTTTCTACAAAATTAAAGAAAAATTCTGTATCTTCTGCTAAAATATAAACTTTATTATTTTTCTTTTGTGATAAATCAACTGTACTTATTTGTTCTTTTGTAGTTAATTTTTTACCAGTTTTAACATCTCATGGATAAACACTTACTCTATCACTTAATTTCATAGTCATAGCAGTTGTTGAAACATTTGCACCTAATAATTTACCAATAGTAAAATCATTATCATTTGTAAAAGCATTTAATGGAATTAAACGACCATTACCAATAATACTTTCTAAATTACTTGTAAAAAATGCTGACATAAAGCCATTAAAATATAACATTTTTTTATATTGTTGAGCATTTTGAGTAATAACTCAACTACTTCAAATACCTAATGTTAAAGCATTTAATAATTTACCAATTAAAGGAATATCACTTAATGCAAATGGTAATCATTGTTGACTATCATAAGGCATTTGAATTAAAGGACTAAATACAACTGAATTAAAATTTAATATTGCTGACATATATTTTTGACTTATTTTTGAATAATCTACAGTTGGACTACCAATAATTAAATGAGTATCTGGGTCTTTATATTTAAAATTACTTGACATATCTACATTATAATTACCCGTTAAATTATTTATATTTCATTCACTATCTCAAAAGAATTTTGCTTCTCCTACTGATGTACCATTACTTAATCTTGCTTTATCTTTATCAAAAGAAAGCATACCTTTAAAATCTTTTGTTACAAATAAATTATCTTGAAAATTTAATGAAGTTTTTAATCATTCTGTAAAATTTTTAAAATTAGTAAATCCAGTAGGTTTAGCGTCCATAATATTATAAAATGTAGTTTCTGGATGACTACTTGTTGTTATTTTATCATTTATTCCAGCAAGTAAACCACCATTATTTTTAATATCAGTTGTAGATTTTTCATTATTACCAGCAATAAATAATCTTCTTGAAGCAAATACTTTACTTTCAAATATTTCTTCTGTTCCTTGTTGAATAGGTTCTTGTCCTTGAATTATTGGTCTTCCATAATAATAACAACTTGATAATAATTCTAATCCATAACTTTGTCTATGACTATAACGTACACCAATATCTTTCATTAAAGTACGATTTAACGTTACTTTTCCTTGTTGAATAGTTGGGAAAGCATAACCACTACCCGGGCTTGCATATTGTACAAAATCAAGTGTATTTTGACCAGTAGAAACCTTTAATTTTGTAGAAAAGTAGTGGTATTAGTAAAATTAGCAAAAATATATTTTTATATGGTATTTTTAATATTAAAGAGGTGATTTTAAATGAATAAAAATACAGTAAAAGAAATTTTAAATAATTTGTCTGATAAAGATTTTATTGAGATTTTTAGAGAAAATAAAACTAGAATTAAACAAATTGAGAAAAAAGAAAAATTTGAAGCAGTCGAACAAAAATTCAAAGAGAAAGGGATTCAATGTCCAGATTGTAGTTCTTTTTTGTGTACTAAATATGGTAGTAAAGATTATAAGCAAAGATATAAATGTAAAAGTTGTAATATTACTTTTCATGCTTTTAAAAATCATTATTTTTATTGAAGTCATTTATCTCATGATCAATGAGATTTATTGATACAAATAGCTACTTTAGGTCAATCTGCTTACATTATTTCTCAATTTATTAATACTACAAATAAAACTGCCTGATTTAATCGTCAAAAATTTATGAAATCAACACAATTAGTAAAAACACAAAATCAATTTGTAAAATTAAAAGCTAGAATTGAAATTGACGAAACTTTTATCAAAGAAATTCATAAAGGAAACTTTAAAGATCCAAATGATCCAAGAAAACAATGAATTGAAGAAAATGCTAAAGATTTAAATTGTTGTATTCAAATGGCAATTGATGAAAACCGAAATATCTATGCTCAAACAACAAATACTAAAAGATTAAATAAAAAATGAGTACAAGAAAACTTAACATCGAAACTTATCGAAGAAAATTCAATTATAGTTTGTGATATGCAAGTATTATATGATACAGTAGCTAAACAAACTAAATCCACTATCCAGCAGTTTAAATCAAAAGAAAATAAAGAATTAAATTATAAAAAATTAAGTAATGTCAGTAAAATACAATCAAGTTTAAAAGAATTTATTACTCATTACCATGGCATTGGATTTACCAATATTCAAAATTACCTCAATTTATGGAAATGAAAATATCAACACTACGGATTAACCCCTTATCAAAAATCCAATGTGTTATATTTCAGTTTGTAAAAAAAATAAATCCCAAAATTTAATAAAATCAAATTTTAAGTCAAGTTGATGACTTTTTTTATTTTACCACTACTTTTCTACAAAATTAAAAGTAGAAACTACTCTATCATTTAAACTACTAAAAGTTAAAACTTGCATACTAAATGCACCATTATAAGGACTATAATAATTTGTTACATTTGAAATATATAATAATTGTCTATCTTGATTTTTAGTACTATTACCACCAATATTTTCATTTTCATCATTAAATACAACAAAAAATTGTAAATAATCATCAATTGTAATATGTTCTTCAAACATTACTAAAGTATATTGTCTTTTTGTTTGTACTGTTTTAAATATTTGATTATTTGGTAAATTACTAAAATCAACACCACTTGTATCATCAATTAAATAAGCATTTCAATAATCTCCAATTTTATATTGTTTTGTATAAAATTCATCTTGACCAGTAACTTTATGAGTTTCTTCATTAATTTTACCTTTATTTTTTTGATATATTTTTGTACTATTTTTTCAAATACATACAACTGGAGTAGTACCAGTTAATATTAATTCATATTGTCCAAAATCACTAATTTTACTATTAATTGGTTTATAACCAGTTTCAGTTAAAGGAATTGCACCATTATTTATAATAAATGGAAATATTTTTCAATAACTACATCTTTTAATTAGCAATTGTTGTCTTTTTAATTGAAGATGTAGATGTTTCATTAATTGAATTTGTTGATGTATCATTTTCTTTTTCTCCTAATAATTTTATTTCTTCTTTATCTTCTTCCATTATTTCTTTATAATGTTTTTTTGCTTGTTGTTTTGTTACTTCATCTAATTCAGCAATAGCTTGTGTATATGATATTGTTCTATCTGCTAATCTTTGACTAATCATTTCTTGTTTTAATAATTGGTCAGTCATAGCAATAGGTAAAAATTTAAAACTATAAGGTCTATCACCAATACCATTTCATAAATTTTCATAAATTAATAACATATCAAAAAATCTATAAAAATAATATGAATAATGACTTATTTTAGTTTCTGTAGTTTCCATATCATTTTTATTATTAAATAATGATTTAGTTTTATTTTCATAATTTACACCAGAAAATTCATTATAATCATACCCTGCACCATTTCAAATATCTTTTCCTAAATCATCTTTATCTAAAATATAATTACTAGCTTTAAAATCACCTTGAATAACTTCCATACCACCAGCACCAGATTTATTATATCCAGCAGTACCAACATTAACTACAATATTTTTTTTAGGATTATCAATTATTTTTCCATGTTCAATCATATTTTTAACAGTTTCATTATCAAATGCACCAAATAAAGTAGTAACATTTAATTCTCTATCAACATTTCTTTGAGTATATGATTTATGATAATATTCAATTAAATTTCAAACTGGATAAGTATCTGGATAAGCATTTAAAGTTGTTGAATTACCATAAAAATTAACCATTGGTAAATTTGTTATTTCTAATATTGGTAAATAATTTCAAGGATTTTTAATTTCATAACTATATTTTGGTATTAAATTAGGTTTTAATTTTGTATGTGCTGTTCCTAAAATAATTTCTTTTTCATTTTTATCATCATTTTTATAAGTTTCAAATCTTATTTTTCCATTTTCAGCAATTACTCAAGTTAAAGTTGCACTATCTGCTTGTTCATTTATAAAAAAGAATTCTGCACATTGTTCTTTTAATTTTGTAGAAAAGTAATGATACATGATAAAGTGTTATTTTTAGAGAATTTTTACACTAAATAATGTTACTTTTAACAAATTTTTAATTAAAAATAATATTTTAAGTGTAAATTGATGAATAATTTTTGGTCATCCATACTTTTCTACATAATTAAAACATTGTTCTTCTTCATTATATTTAGCAACTCTACCAGCAAATGAATTAGGTAATACTTTTAAACTTGTACTATTATCTTTATAAATAATAGGCATTATATATACTTTTCCAAGTAAACTTTCTTGTATTCCAAATTTATATAATTTTTCAAATCATTTATCACTAATAATTTTATTAGTAAAATATTTTAAAATATTTTCTTTTTCACTATCAAATAATAAACCTTTACCTAATCATAATTTAGTTGATTTTTGAGCAATTCTCATAGGAATATCACTATATCATTCTCTTCTATTACAAGAAAGATATTCTAATGGATTATTCATTTTTATCACTCTCCAAATTTATTTTTATTAATTAATAATTCATTATTAATATTATTAATTAATCATTTCATTTTATGCATTGAAGCATACATTCTTGCATCTCAACAATTATCATATAAATCAAGCATTTGAGGTTCATTATTTGAATTTTCTAATTTAGATTTTGCTAATCATTGCATTTTTGATAATTCTT
Organism: Spiroplasma endosymbiont of Amphimallon solstitiale; assembly: GCF_964030965.1. GTDB lineage: Bacteria > Bacillota_I > Bacilli_A > Mycoplasmatales > VBWQ01 > Spiroplasma_E. Next base: position 1,763,271 of record NZ_OZ034999.1, on the reverse strand, counting down.
CATGTGTATTAGGACATCTTTTTCAATTAATACTTAATATACCTTTAATCATACAAATAGTATCTCAATCAATTCTATCTCTTAAATACATTGTAGTTTTATCTACTGGAGTAAAATATAATCAATTAATTTTTCTTTTTTCTACTTCTTTTTTTAAAATATCAATTACAGCTAATCCACCACTACCATAATCAACATAACAAGTAAATCCAAATTTCATTGCTTGAAATTTAATACTTTCATCTAAATAATAATCAATAATATTATTTGCTAATTCATATGTATCTTTAAATTTCATTATTGCATTACTATGATAAAATTCACTTTCTTGATGTATTCTTCTAGTTTTTTCATTTTCACCAATAAAACATAAAACAGCAACAGTAGGATGAGCTTGTGAACTTGTAGCAAAACCTAAATCTAAACCACCAACTATTTCATTAACATTAAAATCTAATTCAGTTTTAAGTTTATCTAAATATCTTGCAAATATAGAACCAGTTAAAACACTAGGTACACCATAATATCAACTTTGCGCTTTAATAGGATCAAGTATTTTTAATTCTTCTAAATCATTAATTTTATCTTGTTTTAAATTATGTTCATTTAATTTTCAGGCAATGTTTAGTAATCTGTGTAACTTACAAAAATAACTATGTTTAATTAATTCTAGTAAATATAATTAAATGACTAGAAAGAGTGAGTTACAGATGGCTAAAAAACAAAATATTAATAATAATGATCCAATATCAAAAGCAGTAGATTTATTATTAGAAAATACTGAAGATTTAACAACAGTTTTTAAAGAAGGGGGTTTATATAAAGAATTAACAAAACGTTTAGTTGAAAAAATGTTGAATTCTGAAATGCAAAATTATTTAGGATATGAAAAAAATCAACATAGTAATACTGAAAATGCTCGTAATGGTACAAGTTTAAAAAAATTAATAACTCAACAAGGTAAAATTGAGATTGATGTACCAAGAGATCGCAATAGTGATTTTACTCCTGTAATAGTTGCAAAAAGACAGCGAAGATTTGATGGTTTTGATCAACAAGTGCTTTCACTATATGCAAAAGGTATGACTCTATCTGACATTAGAATGCAGTTACAAGAGTTATATCATGGTGCTGATATTAGTGAAAGTGTTATTAGTCAAATTACTGATGATGTTATTGATGATGTCAAAGCATGACAAAATCGACCATTAGAAAGCGTTTATCCGATTGTTTATTTTGATTGTATAGTAGTTAAAGTTCGACAAGATAAACGGATTATTAATAAATCAGTTTATATAGCATTAGGAGTTGATTTAGAAGGTAAAAAAGATGTTTTAGGCTTATGAATTAGTGAAAATGAAGGTGCTAAATTTTGATTAGCTAATTTCACAGAAATGAAAAATCGAGGCTTAAATGATATTTTGATTGCTTGTAGTGATAATTTAACAGGCATGTCAGAAGCAATACAAGCAGTTTATCCTAAAACAGAACATCAATTATGCATTGTTCATCAAATTCGAAATAGTTTAAAATATGTTTCATACAAACATCGAAAAACTCTAGTTACAGATTTAAAACCAATTTATAGTGCATGTAGTGAAGAACAAGCAATGCAAGCTTTAGAATCATTTGAAAGTAAATGAAATAAACAATATCCCCAAATTGCTAAATCTTGATATAAAAATTGAGAAAATTTGATGATTTTTATTAGTTATCCTGCAGAAATCAAAAGAGTAATTTATACAACAAATGCTATTGAATCTGTTAATAGTCAATTACGAAAAGTTATTAGAAACAAAAAAGCTTTTCCTAATGATATGTCAGTTTTTAAAATATTTTATTTAGCAATTGAAAATATAACAAAAAAATGAACATTGCCTATTCAAAATTGAAATACAGCAATTGCTCATTTTATGATAAAATTTGAAGACAGAATTAATCTGAACTAGTACTTTGTAAAACAAAGATACACAGATTTCTAAAAAGCCTCGATTTTGTAGCAGAAAATAACTTTAATTTTGTAGAAAAGTAATGATACATGATAAAGTGTTATTTTTAGAGAATTTTTACACTAAATAATGTTACTTTTAACAAATTTTTTAATTAAAAATAATATTTTAAGTGTAAATTGATGAATAATTTTTGGTCATCCATACTTTTCTACATAATTAAAAGAAAATAATGCTAATTTATATAATGCTCCATTAGATATTAATAATGAAACTATTAAACAATATTTAATTCAACAAGAATTTTATAGAAAAAATTGAAATTCAATTTTTAAATTAAGTAAATTAGGAATTAGTGGTTATTTAATTTATATTGCTAATGATGAGTTATATTTTCAAGTCGTTGATATCCAACAAAGAGTTTATGATATTACTGGTAAATTAATTCAATGTACTATTTTTTATGATAGTTATCAACAAAATGCACAAACTGTAAGATTATTTGAAGTTTATACACTAAATAATGAACAAGTAACTATTAATCGTGCAATTTATAGTATTAGTGATAATAAAAAACAATTTCCATTAGATTTTAAATCATTTATTAATAATCCTAATCTATTACAAGAACAAACACTAAATATTAATTATATACCAATAGCAATTATGCGAAATAAAGCAAACGAATTAGCAGATTGTAATAAAGTAATGGATAAAATTAAAGCATTAGATGTTATTTATGAACAAATTGTTTTAGATACAATTTTAAATTCACCCAAATTTATATTTAGTCAAACTTATGGTAATGTTCAATCAACATTAGAAGAAGCAGTAAGAACATTAGTTACTAAAAACTACATATTTAAAAGTGGCGGAGATAATAATGAACAAAACGAAAATATCAATATGACAAATAGTAATTTTAAAGGTAAAAATTTAACTGATATATACGATTGAAATGTTAATGAAATATTTAAACGTTGTGGTATTCATATAGTTACTTTAACAAATAAATTTTATAATAATATATAATATTTATAAAACTTAATAATAAGTTTTTAACTCATTACTTTCATAAAAAGTAAATGAGTTTTTTTATTTTGAAAGGAAAATGTGAAACAGATGTATTTAAATATTTTAAAAAACTTATTTAAACGTAGAAAAAATCATTATCCAAGTAATAACAGTACAGATATTGAAAATAGCGAGTTTTTTTTCTTCTATAATGAACAAAAAATGTTATCAAAATTAAAAAAAATAAGTGAAGAAAAAGATAAAGAATTAGAGAAATTAACTAATGAAAATAATAACACTCCTAAAATAATATTACTTTCTTCAAATATTTTAGAACTAAGATCAAAAATTTGAACTTTGGAAGAAATGTTAGAAAAGAAAATAACAATAAAAATAGAAGAATTAGAAAAAAGTAAAATAAATAAATATAAAAATTTTTTTATTAAATTTTTTACTTTTTGAATTAAAGATAAAAACAAATGTATTAATAATAAAATAAATAAGATAAATTCTGACTATACAAATATTAAAAACAATTGTAAAAAATTAGAAAACCATTTAATTGATCAAATAAATATATGCAAAAATTTAAAAGAAAAAAAATGAAAATTTTCAGAACCAAATCTAATAAATAAAGAAAAAACATTTACACCTAAAATATAAAAGTATCTTTTTAAAAAAAATAATATTTTATTTTTTCATAAATTTAAATATTATCAAAAAATATAGGTTCTTAAAATTTACGATAATTTTAACGTTTCAACGTAAATATAGTTTGCAATAATACCACAAGCAACGCTAGCATTAAATGATTCTATTTTTGGACTTATTGGTATTTGAACAATATAATCGGTATGTTTTAATAACTTTGGACTTATTCCTTCACCTTCATTACCAATAATTAATGCTAAGTTGCTACTACAATCAATAGTAAAATAATCAATTGCTTTTGCTGTTTTAGCAGCAGCCAAAATTCAAAATTTATATTTTTCTTGTAAATTATTAATTGCGGAAGTTAAATTATTAACTTGACAAATTGGAATAATACTTAGAGCACCGGCTGCAGCCTTTGCAACTGCACCATTTATTTCAGATTGATTACGATTTAAAACAATTACACCATCAAAGTCATTACCCGCTGCAATTCTTAACATTGAACCAAAATTATGTGGATCAGAAATACGATCTAAAATTAAAATTCTTAAAAATTTAGATGTTGAACCAATATTAATTAATTCATCAAAAGAAAAATATTGATAGTCTTTAACATTAGCAGCAATATTTTGATGTTTAGTAGTACCTAATAAATTATTCATTGCTTGTAAACTAATAATTTCATAAGGAATATTTACACTTTTTAAATTTTTTTTCAATTCTTGGTACTTATCTTGAACTAAAAAAACTTTTTTAATTTTTATTAATGATGATGTTGATAATGCAGCAATAATAGGGTGATAACCATAAATATATTGTAATGCCATAATTTTGCTCCTTTAAATAATATTCAAATCTTTTAATTCTTGACGAATTTTATCAGCTTCTTGGTATTGTTTTTCTTTTTTTAGTTGTTCTCATATTTTAATTTTATTTTTAATTTTTTCAGAATAATTACCAACTTTAAAATCAAATCCTAATATTTTTAAAGCAAAGGTAAAAGTATAAAAAATTTCTTGAAATTCTTCATTAAAATTTTTTTTAATAAGTGCTTCATTTAATTTTTTAATCATATTTTCAATTAAAGTAATAGTATTAGTTGTATCAATATTATTTGATAAATTTTTAATAATTTGTTGATAATAAATTGAATGATGATTATTATTACATATTATATTGTTAATAAATATTTGATATGTTCATTGTTTTAAAACATTTTCATATTTTTTTGTTGACACTAATCCATTTTCAATTGTTTCCTTATTAAAATCAATTGGTTGTTGATGATCACGATTTAATATTAAATATCGCAATACATTCGGGTGATGTTGCTGACAAAATTCTTTAACCAAAATAAAATTATTTAAAGATTTTGACATTTTTTCATTAGCAATATTAACATGACCATTATGTCATCAAATATTTGACATTTTTTTATTATTAGCTGCAACAAATTGAGCTCGTTCATTTTCATGATGAGGAAATTTTAAATCAACACCACCACCATGTAAATCAATAGTTTGACCATTAAATAAATCCTCAACAAAACAAGCACACTCAGTATGTCAACCAGGTCTTCCTTTTCCTCACGGACTATTTCAACTAATACCTATTGTTGTTGATTTTCACAAAGCAAAATCTAGATTATTTTCTTTAGTAACTAAATTTTTAATTCTAAAATTTGGAATTAAATCTTCAATATTTTTATGTGCCAAACTTCCATAATCTTTTAACTTATTAACTTTAAAATAAACATCACCAGCAGTAACATATGCATAATCTTTAATAATTAATTTATTAATAAATTCAATAATCTTTGAAATATATTCACTTACTTTTGGTAATTTTGTAGGAAAAATAATATTTAATTTTTCTAAGTCTTCATAATATGCTAACGTATATTTTTCATTAACTTGTTGTTCTGTTATTTTTAAATCCGCAGCTTTCTTAATAATTTTATCATCAATATCAGTAATATTATGAACATAATTTATTTTATAATTTTGATGAATTAACAAACGATGTAAAACATCAAAAACAAGCACACCACGAATATTACCAACATGAATATAGTTATAAACAGTAGGACCACATAAATACATATTAACTTGCTTTTTATTAGGGGCAAGCAGCTGCAATCTTTGTGAAAAACTATCATAAATTTTAATCATTTAATTAACCCTTCTTAATAAAGTTTAGTTTTCATATACTCTATTATACTGTAAAGAATATCAATCTGTAACAAAATAATTTTTTAAATTTAAAACTCTCTTTAACAAAGAGAATCATTAATAATTAAAAAAGTATTAATTATTTGAAATTTCATAATTTTTGATAGATATCATTTTTATGTTTTTATTTTTTTTCATTTATATATAAATTTCCTTTATTAGCAGAAGTTATTGTTCCTATATAAATAGTATCATTAATATTTGTTAAACTTCAAACTGCACCATTAGTATTCTCTCAACCAAGCATCAATCCAAAACTTTTATCAGCTTTACTTTTATATATTTTTCCTTCACCATTATTATTTGTTATTCCTACATAAAGTGTACTATCAACATTTGTTAAACTTCAAACTTCACAATTAGTATTTTTTCAAGTAGAAACCGGCTCAATCTTAGCATTAATATCATTAGTATTTATTTTATATAAATTTCCCTTTTTACTAGTAGTTGATGTTCCCACATAAAGCACACCATTAATATTTGTTAAACTTCAAACTGCACCATTATCTTGTTTTCAATTACTCATTAATTCAAATTTGCCATCACTATTACTTTTATATAAATTTCCTTTACCAAAAATTGATGTTCCCACATAAAGCACACCATTAATATTTACTAGAGCATGAACTGCACCATTATTATCTTCTCAATTAGAAACTTTTTTAAAATTAGTAATAGTACAAGATAAAGAAACTTCATTTTTATAAGTACCTTTACCATTAATAATAATTTTTGTAATGCCAATAAAACTTTTAATATCAAAATCATCTTCAGTTAGATCGATTGCTTCTTTATTTTTATCTTTAATAGCTTTTAAAATTTCAGATTTATTTGGTTTGTCCAATTGACCAATGTAAATAGTACCTAATTTCTTTTTAATAATAACTGTATTTAAATCAGTTTTTTCTTTTAATTATGTAGAAAAGTATGGATGACCAAAAATTATTCATCAATTTACACTTAAAATATTATTTTTAATTAAAAATTTTTTAAAAGTAACATTATTTAGTGTAAAAATTATCTAAAAATAACACTTTATCATGTATAATTACTTTTCTACAAAATTAAAGGTTTTTTCTTTTAATTATGTAGAAAAGTAGTGGTAAAATAAAAAAAGTCATCAACTTGACTTAAAATTTGATTTTATTAAATTTTGGGATTTATTTTTTTTACAAACTGAAATATAACACATTGGATTTTTGATAAGGGGTTAATCCGTAGTGTTGATATTTTCATTTCCATAAATTGAGGTAATTTTGAATATTGGTAAATCCAATGCCATGGTAATGAGTAATAAATTCTTTTAAACTTGATTGTATTTTACTGACATTACTTAATTTTTTATAATTTAATTCTTTATTTTCTTTTGATTTAAACTGCTGGATAGTGGATTTAGTTTGTTTAGCTACTGTATCATATAATACTTGCATATCACAAACTATAATTGAATTTTCTTCGATAAGTTTCGATGTTAAGTTTTCTTGTACTCATTTTTTATTTAATCTTTTAGTATTTGTTGTTTGAGCATAGATATTTCGGTTTTCATCAATTGCCATTTGAATACAACAATTTAAATCTTTAGCATTTTCTTCAATTCATTGTTTTCTTGGATCATTTGGATCTTTAAAGTTTCCTTTATGAATTTCTTTGATAAAAGTTTCGTCAACTTCAATTCTAGCTTTTAATTTTACAAATTGATTTTGTGTTTTTACTAATTGTGTTGATTTCATAAATTTTTGACGATTAAATCAGGCAGTTTTATTTGTAGTATTAATAAATTGAGAAATAATGTAAGCAGATTGACCTAAAGTAGCTATTTGTATCAATAAATCTCATTGATCATGAGATAAATGACTTCAATAAAAATAATGATTTTTAAAAGCATGAAAAGTAATATTACAACTTTTACATTTATATCTTTGCTTATAATCTTTACTACCATATTTAGTACACAAAAAAGAACTACAATCTGGACATTGAATCCCTTTCTCTTTGAATTTTTGTTCGACTGCTTCAAATTTTTCTTTTTTCTCAATTTGTTTAATTCTAGTTTTATTTTCTCTAAAAATCTCAATAAAATCTTTATCAGACAAATTATTTAAAATTTCTTTTACTGTATTTTTATTCATTTAAAATCACCTCTTTAATATTAAAAATACCATATAAAAATATATTTTTGCTAATTTTACTAATACCACTACTTTTCTACAAAATTAAAGGAATAACAAGTAATAATTAAAAAAACATTAACCGTTAAATCAATAGGATATTTTATAACTCTTAATGGAAAATACATTAATCATAAAGGTGGTAATCCAGGAAATAATATTTTTAATGCAATAGGATCAGTACCAGTAATAATTAATGAAGTAATAGCATAAGCAATTGGCAAATATCAATAAAATGTCTTTTTACTATAATAAATTTTACTAAAATTTAATACTAAATAGTAAGGTAATATACATCATAAAATACTAGTAAAAGTAAAAAATAAACATGGTGATGCACCACCAGTACTAAATAATAAACCTAAAAAATCACTGGCAATACCACTAAGAAATCCTAATATTCCACCACAAAAGAAACCTATTAAAACTAATATAAAATTACCCAATTTAATTTCAAAATATTTAGAAAATGGTAAACTTTTTAACATTAAAGCACCTATTGTATTTAAAGAAACAGCTAATGCTAACATTATTCCACTTAAGCAAATAAATTTTATTTGCTTTATCTTTTTTTTATTATCTTTATAATCAAAAACTGTGATCAATAAAAAAGTAATTAAAATTAACACTCCACCAATTATATTCAATAACAACACATTCATTTAATTACCACCCTTTTTTATCATAATTATTTTCTTTGTTCTTAAATAATTAAGAACATCTGCTAAAAAATAACAAGAACCCGTAATTAAAATTATTTTATGAGGGCTACATTCAATCATTTTTTGATAATCAAAAAATTCACCAGTAATACTATTTAAATTACTATTACTACAAATAATAATATTATCTGAGACTTTTTTTAAACAACTAATTAATTTTTGTGGATATTTATTTTTTAAACAAGAAAATATAATTTGTTGAGGAATAATTTTATTAATTTTTAGCGTTTTAATTAATGCTTTAATACCATCAATATTATGAGCAGCATCAAAATAAATAGTTTTATCATTAATTTGATATTTCTCAAATCGTAATCTAATATTAGTATCATTAATGATTTTTAAAGCTTGTTTAATATTAATTTCTAAAAATGTTTTTGAAATTACTGTTAAAACTAATTTTTTATTTTCTTGATAGTATGGTTGGTTGATTAATCTTGGAGAATATATAGGTTTATAACCTTCCATATCAATTTGCTTTTTTAATTTATTATTTAAATTACCTGAAATAAAAAGATTTTTTGTCGTTGGTTTTACTATTCCCAATTTTTGATGTAATATTTCAGATGTAGTTTTACCAAGTCTATCTTGATGATCTTTACCAATTGAAGTGATAATAGCATATGTTGCATCAATGATATTTGTAGGATCAATTTTTCCACCAATCCCAACTTCAATTATTGCTCATTGCACATTTTGTTCTTGAAAATAAATTAATGCAATTAAAGTTAAAATACCAAAAAAACCTAATTGATAATATTCAATATCATCAAAAATCAAGTCTCTAATACGAACTAAATCTTGATTACTAATCATTCTATCATTAACAATAATTCGTTCATTGACAAACTCAATATGGGGAGAAGTAAACAAACCAATTTTTTGTTTTGAGGTTTGTGATAATATAGCAAAAATTAAACGCGATACTGAACCTTTACCATTTGTTCCAGTTACATGAATATACTTAATATTATTGTTTAAATACTTTGGACTAATAATTTTTAATTTTTTTAAACAATCTTTATTTGAATATTTAGATATTTTTTTAAAAAATTCTTCATTCATATTTTTAAAATCCTTTATTTAATAATTATTATTATCAATATTAATTAAAGGATTAACAGTTCTTCAAGTCACATAAATTATAATTGAATTAATTATAATTTTAAGAGGTGCTTGCACAATTCTCATAATTGCTGTTACTCCATAATCCTTGGCATTAGGATCAAATAAAGTCATATCAGCATAGGAGGCTATAAGCACTGTTGTTACATACTCGGCTACTACCGCTAATAAAATAATTGGTAAAATTTCTTTAATTCTATAAATTTCTTTTTTCAATAAATAATAAAATAAAACACTATAAATACTTAATAGGCCAATAATGCCACCACCACCCATAATACTAGCCAGAACATATTTATTAACAATAATTCCTGACATAGAATATGATAATTGCTTACCTGAAATAACAATATACATGCCACCACAAGCAAAGAAAATAATAAAAAAATTAATTAAAGCAAAAATAACTCATGGATAATCTTTTAGTTTTACTTTAAATATTCCAGCAATTCCTGCCAAAAAACCAGTAAAAATAATACAAAACATATAATAAATGCTAATATATGAAGGAACAAATAACATTACTAAAATATCTGTTACTGCAGCACAAATAATACCTATAATTGGACCAAACATATAACCGGTTATTTTAATCATTAAACCCTCAAAAGCAATTCTAATTGGTGGTAATACTGTAATGGGTATCGTAATAGAAACAATAATAGTTGCCACAACTGATACCGAAGATAACATTGTTATATAAGCAATATTTTTAGTAGTAAAACGAACACCTTTATATTTATCTTTACGAAATCATTTTCAAAAACTATTCATTAAAATATATGCTAACATTATGCTACTTAAAGTAATAATTAAATAAATAGCTGTAGATCTACTAAATAAATTTAAGGTATTTAAATCATATCGTTGAGAAAATATGTGATTAAATATTAAATTATTGGGCATTTAAATAACCACCATTCCCGAAATATTCTTTAAAACTATATTAATTTTAACAAATATATCATAACATTGTTTGCTTAAATACATATAATAAAATTAGTATTTTTTTATTTTTATCACTTAATGGGAGTTTTATTTTTTGAAATCAATCAATTATTAGTTTTGCTAAATGGTCTTGAATTAAAAAAACCATTATAAGCACTTAAAGGTGAAGGATGTGCACTCTCAATAATAAAATGTTTTTCTGTATCAATTAGCATTTTTTTATTTCTTGCATTTTTACCTCATAAAATAAAAACAAGATTAGTACAGTTTAAATTTAAAAATGATAAAACATGATCAGTAAAAGTTACTCATTGATATTGTAAATGACTATTAGGTTGACTTTGTCTGACAGTTAAAGTTGTATTTAAAAGCAAAACTCCCTGTTTAGCTCAAGTTGTTAAATTACCATCATTATCTTTTTCAATATTTAAATCATTTTTTAGTTCTTGAAAAATGTTTTTTAAACTTGGTGGTAATGGAGTATTTGTTTTAACACTAAATGCTAAGCCATGAGCTTGATTTGGCTGATGATAGGGATCTTGACCTAATATTATTACTTTAACCTTTGATAAAGGAGTTATTTTAAAAGCTTGAAATATTTCTTCTCATTGAGGATAACAAAGATAAGTTTGATATTCCTTTTTAATATCTTCTAATAATTTAGTAAAATATGCTTCTTTATATTCTTGTTGAAAAAATTCTAATCATGAGGAATCAACAAATAAAGTTTTATTATACATTTCTTTCACCTACTACTTATGATAACTTTGATTATTAAGTATTTGTAATGAGCGATATATTTGCTCTAATAAAACAACATAACATAATTGATGAGGTAATGTTATTTTACCAAAGGAAATTTTAATTAAATTAATATTGTCTTTTAATATTTGTGCTACACCATTACTACCACCAATAATAAAACCAATTTTACCTTGTTGATAAATTTGATTTTTATTAATCATCTGTGATAATTCTTCACTACTTATTAATTGTCCTGATAAATCTAATAAAAATCATTGATAATCATTATTCTTTGATATGTATTCGGTGATTTTATTGGTTTCAATTTTAATATTATTAGGAATTGAATTTAATTTAGATTCGATAATATTTTTTGTTTCAATATTAGTTCGCTTTTTAATTCGTTCTAAATAATCTTTGGCGGCTGATTTTCAATATGTTTGTGACAACTGGCCAATACAAACAATTTTAATATTTATCATTATAATTCTGAAAAAGCCATGTTATTTATTCTTTCATGAACCACTTTATCTGGGTTACGAAAATCAACATCACCCAAAGCTTTATCAATAGTATTTGGATTAATAACAACTATTTCTTTTTTATTTTTATCAACATATAAACTAAAAATTACATCAATTTGAATATTAAAATCAATTTTAAAAGTCTTGTTCATTTTTGAATCTTTCATTATAAAGAATAAATGAATTCAACCTTTTTTAATAATGGTTTTATTTTTATCATCTTTAAAGTCAGTAATTTTTGGTGAAACAATACTAGTTTTAGCAACTTTTGAAGGATTTTCTGCTTCTGTTGCTGTTTCATATGTAACATATCAATAACCATAATATTGCTGTTTACATATATCATTATCAGTTAAACCAAAAACTAAAAGACTTCCATTTGCATCTTTACAACTAAATGGTTCATTCATTACTTTATCTGGATCATTATTAACATTATAATTAATACTCTCATAATTACCTGATTTATATTGATCACTATTATAAAAATCCCTAGCAGCATCTGTAACTTCTAATGCATTACGATCAATTCTAATTTTGTCTGCTGCTAGTTGCATAAATGCAGTAAGTGGTTTGTATAAAAGTTTAGTATCATATTGATAGTATTTATTATAAACATAATCAACTAACGGATCACCATCTTTGTTTGATGGCTCGTTTTTAAAATTTGTTTGAATGTTTGAACCATCTCCAGTACCACAAGCCACAATAGTACTCACAGAAGAAGAAAGTAAACTAAGTGTTGAAAATAAAGTGATTAATTTACGCATTTGATTGTTATTCTCCTTAAACTAAATAATAATTAAATATTCACTAAGAATTGTAACTTATTTTTTTATAAAAAGCAAAAGGAAATTCATATAGGTAAAAATACATTTTTTAAAATTAAAATATTAATGTTTATTTTAATATTTTAATAAAATTATTATTGTCATAAAAGGAATTAAAAATTATATATTTTTTTATCATTGATAATTACTTTTGCAAATCTATTTCATCTTTAAAATAATCAGATTTATTAATTTTTTGTTGAAATTTCATTGCTTCTTCATATATTGGTAACTTGTCTTTATTTTCTTTTAATATACTTTCATATGTTGGTAATCTATCTTCATTTTGTTCTAAAATTTCTTCATCTAAAATATCGTTAGTATTTTGCATTAAAAAAATTAAAGACTTCCAAATGATTATTTCAAACGACTAACATTAAAACATTATGTCCATATTCATTTACTTGATAAAGATTTCATTATTATCTATTAAATACTTAACTATCTCTAAATCATTATTTTTGATAGCTAACATCAAAATAGTGAAACCATCTTTAATTACATAATTTATACTAACACCATTCCTAACTAATAATTTAACTTTTTCTAAGTTATTATTCATAATGGCTTGTATTATTTTCTCATTTTTCTTATTAATAAATACTCTTATTTTTTCCTAATGTACTTTTTTCTCTCTTTCTATAAATTAAACTTGATACAATAATAAATTTAATCTTATTAGTTTAAATTGTATTTAATATTTCTGCTTTTGTTTCCAAAGGTAATTGAGATTCTATTAAGCCCATATTCTCTCATTTTTGTTTGCTTGCATTTTTTGATTCTTCTGATAAAGGTTGCTGTAACTCTGGAATTTCAGTACTTATTAATTTTCATACTTCATTTAAAGATGTTAATTTTATTTCTTCTTCATTTAATTTATTTTTAATTTTTTGTTCTTCTTTTTTTGAATTTTTTTTATTTAAACTATTTTTTAAATTATCACAATTTTCAGTAGTTTTTTTAATTTCCAATGCAAAAAAATCCTTTAATTTTGTAGAAAAGTAATGATACATGATAAAGTGTTATTTTTAGAGAATTTTTACACTAAATAATGTTACTTTTAACAAATTTTTAATTAAAAATAACCATTTTTATATAACCTGAATTGTAAATATAAATGGGACAGTTTTTTAAAATAATTGTATTAAATCTATTGGTCTTTTATAAGATAGTGATTTTCTGGGTGTAGAATTAATTTGAAATGCTATAGTATTTAAATCTTTTTGTTTATATGAAGATAGATCTGTAGATTTTGGTAAATATCTTCTTAAAATACCATTATTATTTTCATTTAAACCTCTTTGACAAGGTTTACCAGGATCTGCAAAATAAATCTTAACATTACAATTTTTTTCGATTAATTTTCATTTACTAAATTCTTTACCACGATCAAAAGTAATAGTTTTAACTGTTCCTTTTTGTAACTTTGAAATAAATTTTATTATACTTTTTGTAATATTTTCTGATTTATTATTTTTAGTTGCTAAAGGAATTGTGGTTTTTGATCATATATCAGCTAAAGTAATAATAGAACTTTTATGATCTTTACCAATGATAGTATCACCTTCTAAATGACCAAATTCTTCTATATTTTTAATATTAGGAATGATTAAATTTCTTTCATGAATAGACTTACAATTATTAATTCTGCCCCTAGTTTCTTTTTGTTTGTGAGGTTTATTTTTTCCTTTTCTCAATAAGTTATTTTCATCAAAACCCATTCGATTTGTTTTAAACATGTTATATAAAGTTTTTGTTGAAATACTTTTTATTTTATTTTCCTTTAAAAAATTAGCAATTATATCAAGAGCATAATTTTTAGTAATTAACAAATGATTAATAGTATTAATTTCTATTAAAGTTAAAATTATTAATTTTCTACCTGCATTTTGTTTATTTTTTTGAATTTTATTCAATATTTCTAATGGTAATAAGTTTTGATTTAATAATCTACAAACTCTATGTACAGTTGATTTACTATAATCAATGGCTTTTGCTATTTTACGAATCGAAAATCCATAACTTTTATATTCTTTTATTGCTATTATTGATTCAATAGTCAGATACTTATACATTGTGCTAATTCCTTTCTTTTCTTAATTATAGAATTAACACAATTTAATTTTTATATAAGTGTCCTTTTTAATTTTACAATTCAGGTAAATAAAAAGGGACGGTAACAAAAACGGAGGATATAATTACTTTTTAAACATTTCTTTTAAATTATAGACAAGAAATAATTGTAATTATATGCAATTGTAAATAAATATTACTACTAAATTAAATTAATTTCAATTAAAATACAAATATTAAAAAATCAATAAGAAAATTTAATATAAATACACAACAAAAATTCTTATTAACTTTTAATTAATAAGTTTTTAATATTTTAATAAAAATAAAAATTTTGATTATGTTTTAGAATTCACAAGATTACACCTAAAAATAACCATTTTAATATAAATATCTATGCTATATGTTCTATTACCAAGCATTTCTTTTAAAATATATCAAATATTACTTTCAGCAAAAGTACCAATATTTCATTTTGCACCTTGATTTTCAATTCCTTGTTTATTATTTTTAAAATATTGTTTTTTTAATTTTTTATGATTTTTTAATATTTTATTCATATACTTTATTAATTCATCATATTGACCATTTTGAATAAAGTTTCTACAAGTATTATATTCTTCAAAATATTTTCCTTTGTTTCCAGCAATAATTCCTACATACAACTTTTTAACTAAATGGAATTTATCTAAAACAAATTGTGCATCTAAATAATTAGCAACATCTTTAATTCATTCTGCACTATCTCCACAAATAATGATTTTTGCTTGGTCAAAATTTTCAAAAAATCTATTTCCTTGTTCTAAAATAAATTCAGCAGTTTTTTGAACTCCAATTTTAGTTTTTGTTGGTCTTATTATTACATCTACTCTTTTATTAACTAATTTATGATTAACATTATCTGTACAAAATAACACTAAACGCATTGAATATTTACCAGAATTTCGTTTAAATTTTCAAAACTTTCGATGTCCATCATCAATACTAATATAAATAAATTGATTTAGTTCTAATTTTATTTTAGGAACATCTAATTTACTAACTTGATATTCTTGAAATAATCTACTAATACTTGTTGTGCTAAATTTTGTTTGTTTCATAGTATGTAAAATGTCAATATACCTTTTTCCATCTGCAAAATGTTCAATAACATTATTTTTGATATCTTGACAAGTCCTTTTGTATTTAGGTAATTGCAATTTTTCATCTAATAAACAAATAGGAACTCATTTTTTTAATTGTTCATCATAATATTTATAATCACGACATTTATAAGTAACAAGACCATTGATAGTATTTCTAGTTCTTGTTTTAATTTTAACGGGGATATATTTTCTATCTCTTTCTTTTAAGATTCTTCAATCTGTTTTTTCTCATTGATTTTTTACATCATCTCTAAATGATTGATACATTCTTTTTGTTGCTTCTTTTAAAGTTCATAAATAATTAAAACTCATATTTTTTCTCCTAACTTTTTTTAAATTTTAAATTTATTGTAAATATATTTAAAAAATTAATTTACTTTTTTATTATAAACATATATAAGTGTAATTTAAAATTAAATCAAAACTTTTTAAAAAACGACTTTCATATTTAAAATATAATAAACAATTTCAATATAATTAATAGTATAGGTATCATAAAATAAACGCCTTTAATTTAGGCGTTATTTTGCATTTAAAAGCATACTTGTAAAAATAATCAAAAATAGTACAATTTATAAGTAAAATTAAGGGAAAAGGAGAATAAATTATGATTAACAAAGAAAAAGAAAAAGAATTTTGAAAAAAATATGAACAGCATATCAAAGATAATAAATGTCAGTTTGTAATGTCAAAATTTTGTAATAGACCTGCTAACAGAAATTGTATAATGTGTGATTATCCTGCTTGTGCCTATTGTTTTAGATTAAAGATGAATGATAGATATTCACGTTTTTGTTTTAATTGTTTAAAAGATACTTTTGAAGAAGAAGATATTGAAAAGTTCATGGATATGCTTTTAACAGACAACAATACAAAAAACTTACATTAATAGTAAAAAAAGGAGTAATTAAAATGCAAGATAGTAAAGAAATATTAAAAAATATACAAAATGAAGTTAAACAACAACAAGAAAAAATAAACTCTAAAATAAAAAAATGAATAAAAAGAAATTTCTTTTAATTATGTAGAAAAGTATGGATGACCAAAAATTATTCATCAATTTACACTTAAAATATTATTTTTAATTAAAAATTTGTTAAAAGTAACATTATTTAGTGTAAAAATTCTCTAAAAATAACACTTTATCATGTATCATTACTTTTCTACAAAATTAAAGGAAATTTCTATAAAATAACAACTATTATAGCATTAATTTTTGCATGTATTGCCTTAGGCTTTGCATGTAAAGACGGAAGACAAAAATTAAATTTTTATTTAAAACCAGACCATACAGCAGTCTGGGGGGGGCAACTATATGAGAACACAAAAGAAATGATTTTCGTAAAATATATTTATATTTTGGAATTAATCCTTCTTTAAAAGAAGATATAAAATGGGATGGTATTTATCCAGATGGATATTTTGATAATTAAATCTCTAGATTTATATAAGAAATATTTTCATTATATTTATCAAATAAATTAATATTTTTTAAATTTATTTCTTGTTTATTAGTAATTAAAATAATATCATAATTTCCAGAACCAAATATGCCACTAATTTCTACCCGATTTAAGTTATTAATCGGGTTTTCAATTTGTAATTCAAATTCACTATTATTATCAATTTGTGAAATTTCTTTATAAAATTCTAATTTAGAAAATAATTGTGATTTATTTGAACCATATAAATTTAAAAAATTTTCAATTTTATTTTTCTCAATAATTACTCTTGTAAAGTATTTTCCATATTCACCATTTCCTAATGTTCAATCAGCAGGGATTAAGGAAGGTATGTTATTACTTTCTAATTCATTAGTAATAGATAATCAGTTAAATTGATTATCATCTAGTTTAAATAGTTCATTTTGACTAATATCATTATTTTTTAATTTAATATTATTTATATCTGTAAAATCAAAATACTCAGATTTTAATATTACTTTTACATCCTTAAACTCTCAAACTTTATCTGGTGTAGAATGAATAGGATTTGATTTTAATTCAAAATAATATGGTAATAATAATTTATAATCATCATTTAATCCTTTATTAATTGATAATGTTGAATAAATATATTTTGATAACATAATAACTAATTGTTTAAAACTTTTAATTTGTGGTAAACTAACATAATTTGGATAATCTAATTCTCATTGTTTAAATAAATTAGTAATAACTTCATCAGGTTTTTGTCCTTCAAACTTAGCACGTAATTTAGCAATATCTCAGTTTACATCATCTTGATTAAAAGATACACCATCAAAATTTCTATTATATGTATACGTATAAGTTAACATATCTAATAATACTTTTTGTAAACTATCAACTGTTGGCGCATCTTGTATTTCAATTTCTATATCGTCAAATCTGTTATTGGTTGCAACATATTGATAAAATTGACTTTCACCCGGAAAATTTCAAACTTCTTTGTCTTTTAATTCTTTTTGTTTTTTCAATGGTCACTGACCATTTCAAACAGTACCCATTTCATAACCTAATCAAGCATGTGTTACTCTTGCATTATTAAAAATTTCTTTTCTTGTTTTAGTACCACCACCAATAGCAATTAAATCTAAAACTGATTTTTCTTGTCCTATGAATTGTTTTGCAAGATTTCAAGGTAATATTTGTTCACTAAATCATTGTTCTAGAATTCTAACTTTTGGTTGAGTTTCAATAGGCATTGATAATAACGGAAATGCTATCTTATCTTTAACAAATAACTTTGGGTATACTTCCATATTGTCAACTTCACCAAGCACCTTTATATTGCCGAAAATCATGCTTCTAGGGGCTTTAATTTTTAAACCAATTACTTTGGTATCTTTATCTAATGGTTTTTGTAATTTAATAATTATTGGATAACCATCTCTTGTTTTAAAATCTTTAATTTTAATAATAGTAATACTTTTAGTACTTCTAGTTTTTGGATTTTGATAAGGTTGTGAATAATTATTAATAATATATAAATTATCAATATTATTTTCATTTAATGGTTCATTAATAGATACTGCATATAATTTAAATTGATTTAATAAATTTATTTCTTGAAAAATTAAATTTTTAATATCAGTCATACTATATTCAATAGTATTATCATTAATATTAGTACTTGCTCTTTGATTTAATTGCATAGTAAAGTCTGATGTTTCAACAGCAGTAGTTTTTAATACTTTATCAATATCAATAAAACCAATTTTAATAGTATTTGCTGAAAATTTTAAACTATTATTTTCATTATTTTTAAATAAACGTTCAATTTCATAAATATATATAGTTCTTTTTTTAAATTCATCATATGCTCTATTAATATCTGGGTCACTAGTAGCACTCATCATATTTGTAAAATCATAAGGAATATTATCTATTAAATAATCATTTTCTACTTTTGCTTGATTAAGTTTAGTTTGCTTCTGTTTCTGTGGAAATTTGGTTTGTGGTTTGTTGTTGTCCATTGTTTTCTCCTATTAATTGGTTATTTTCTGGATTAAATAATTTTAGTTTAACTGTTAAATTATTAATTTCTTGATCATAATTAATATTAAATGTTTTACTATTTAATAAATCTTTATCAATTCTCACTAATATTTGAATAAATTTAAGAATATCAATATTAAATTGTCATAATTTTTGTTCAATATAATTAATAGTTGAAATATTTACTGCTGTACTTTCGGGAACTGATTGTTGTGCAGATTTCTTTTGACTTGGTATATGAATACCACAACGTTTAGATATTTCATTAACATTTCAATCGTATATATCAGTTAAATTTTTACCTTTAAAATTACTATTTGTCATATTGATATTTTCGTTTTGTTCATTATTATCTCCACCGCTTTTAAATATATAGTTTTTAGTAACCAAAGTTCTTACTGCTTCTTCTAATGTTGATTGAACATTACCATAAGTTTGACTAAATATAAATTTAGGCGAATTTAAAATTGTATCTAAAACAATTTGTTCATAGATAACATCTAATGCTTTAATTTTATCCATTACTTTATTACAATCTGCTAATTCATTTGCTTTATTTCGCATAATTGCTATTGGTATATAGTTAATATTTAATGTTTGTTCTTGTGATAAATTAGGATTATTATTATATATTCTAAAATCTAAGGGAAATTGTTTTTTATTATCACTAATACTGTAAATTGCACGATTAATAGTTACTTGTTTATTATTTAATGTATAAACTTCAAATAATCTTACAGTTTGTGCATTTTGTTCATAATTATCATAAAAAATAGTACATTCAATTAATTTACCAGTAATATCATAAATTCTTTGTTGTATATCTACTAATTGAAAATATAAATCATCATTTGCAATATAAATTAAATAACCACTAATTCCTAATTTACTTAATTTAAAAATAGAATTTCAATTTTTTCTATAAAATTCTTGTTGAATTAAATATTGTTTAATAGTTTCATTATTTATTTCTAATGGAGCATTATATAAATTAGCATTATTTTCCTTTAATTTTGTAGAAAAGTAATGATACATGATAAAGTGTTATTTTTAGAGAATTTTTACACTAAATAATGTTACTTTTAACAAATTTTTAATTAAAAATAATATTTTAAGTGTAAATTGATGAATAATTTTTGGTCATCCATACTTTTCTACATAATTAAAATTATTTTCTGCTACAAAATCAGTAAAATAAGTTTCATGATTAAAATCATTAAAACCAAAATAATTTAAAATTGAAGTATGTGTACTTTTATTTTTATTAGTTAAAAATTTTACTTTTTCATTTTGATTATCACTAATATTACTTTTTTCTTTTCTTTTAAATAGACTTAACATAATATTCACCACCTTTCTAAAATATTTGATTAATTTTTAATACAATTTTTACTATAATAAATATAATTAAACCCGCTATTGCTGATGATAAAAGAACTCGAATTAAACTTAAAATAATTTTTATTATTTTAAAAATCATAATTTTATTCCTGCAATTCTTCTAATTTTCATACATTACCTTTTAAATTACCTTTTCCACTATAAATAGTAATTAATTTTGCATGTTGAACTGATAAAATTACTATATTAACACTATCATTAAAGGTTTGTATTGGTACACCAGCAATTTTGTTATCCGTTATAATAAATTCTTGAATAGTATAAACTGGATTATATATACTTCAAGAATAATAAACTCTATAATGTTTATTAACTATAAAATCATAAGTAATTTGTCAATTATCTCATTTATTTTTTTCTCTTGTTCCTACATCTTTTCAGTTTGAACCACTTGGACTTGGTGTTGGATTATTTGGTAATTCAATATCTCAACAATTTTCTTCAACTTCATTTGTTTCTAAACTTTTTGAATTAATTTTTAATTTTGGTGTAACATCAACTTTAATTGTATTTTGTAATTCTTCTAATGAAAGAATAGCACCATAATTAATATCTCCACCTTTTAAATATAAACTACAATTAAAACTACTTTCTCTAACAGTTAAAGTTAATATTACATCTTCATCTTTAATTTTAAATTTTGCAAGTAAATAATCTCCACCTAAATAATTACCAGTTTTAAATTCTACTTTATGCTTTATATTTGCTTGATTTACTGGTAATTCATCTAATGTTATAATTACTCTATATACAGTATTAAAATTAATTTCAAAAGTATCTCATTCACGATTATTTTTACTTTTACTTATTACTTTTCATATTTCTTTATCTTGTTTTTTATCAATATTTGCTTTATTTTCATTAATAGCACCAACAATAGTTTTATTAGTAGTTTCTAAATTAGGAAATTCAGTACCAATAATATTAATAGCAAAATTATATTTAAAATGGTCTTTATCCATTTTATTCTCTAATTTTTTATCTACTTCTTCTTTTTTATAATAATCTGATAAATCTGCACTTCCACCAGTAGCACTAATTTTATTATTTTCATCAATAGTTATATTAGTACCAGCAATTAATTTATCTTGTTTTTTATCTAATAAATTATTAGTTTCTAGTTTTGTATAATAATCACGTTCAGTACTTTCTTCTGCTATAAATTCAGTTGGTGTTCCTTTTCCAATATATTGATATAATGTAACAGAACTAGGTTGATAATTAACATCATTAGAAGTCACCGTAATATCATTTAATTCCTTAGTAAATAATAATTGTATTTTAACATTATCATTTACAATCAATTCATCTAACTTAATAGTTTTTTGTGTTGTTCTATTAATTTCACCACCTAAATTAAATATAGTTTTTTTATTACTATATATGTAATTATCAGTAGGATTATTAGGTGGTTGATAAATATAACCTCATATTGCTAAATATATTTTTCCAAATTCATTACTAGGAATAAAAGAAGACATTTTTTTTCATAAAGGACTAGTTTCAATATTAAATCAATTATTTTTAATATCATCAATATTTTGTTTATTAATATCAACTTTATTTTCTAATAATTTAATACTATTTTCATTAGTAGTAATTCTTTTTTGTTGTTTAGCAGAAAAGTCAGCAGTCGCAGCATGAGTAAAATCACCAATTTGTGGATTATTTTGTAATGCTTCTGGTGGTAATGTACCAATTTCATCAGGTCAATCTAAAATCATTGTTTCAGTTTTTGGGTCATAATCAGTTGCAACATAACCTTTATTTATAAAGTTTGTAACACGACCCCTATATATCTCATTTTCGTTATCATTAACCAAATCATCATATAATTTTATTTGTTTTGATAATGTAAATTCTTTTTGTTCTTTAATTAATTCATCAACTTGATTTCTAGTATAAAATACTTTTAAGTCAATTTTTTCAATATCTATTTCATCTTGATTATAATTTGAAAATACTTGTTTTAATTCTGTTAATCTTGCTCATATTTTCATTCTACTTGGTGCTAAATCTCAAACATTAATTGTAGGAATACTACTTGCATTAAATGATGTACCATTATTGAATTGAATAGTAGCATCAACATTAAATTCAATTGGTGTACGATTAAATACTCAATGTTCAACCATTACATAAACCATATCTCTTAATGTTTCTTTAATTAATTCATCTTTAAAACTATCAAAAGGAAATTTAGATAAAATAAAATCAAGATAAGCATTAATATCATTTTGAGCGCGAATAGCAAAAGTTGTAAATCAGTCTTTTACATTAGGTCATGTATTTATATATTGCGGTGGAGTTTCTGTAATTTTTCCAGTTAATGGATATCAGTTATTATAATTTTCAAGACTGACATCAGTTCAAAGTTTATTAATCATAATTTATCATTCCTTAAAAAATGCTTTTTTATAATGTTTAGTTTTTGTTTTAGTTTTCCTATGTGATATATGGATAATTTCTTTTTGTAATTTTTTCTTACCTTTTTCTACAACTTGACTATATGCAAATTTTTCTAAATGATGTAATAGTCCAGTACCAAATAAAGTATTAACTGAAAATTTTAAACCAACACTTTTAAATGATTTATTAATATTTTCAATAGGATTATTAATAACATTTACTACTTTATGATAAGTTCTAATAGTTCTAAATATTTCTCTATATACTTTAAAACTATCTCTAATTACTTGTTGCACCACTGGTGGAGCAAATGCTATTGCTTTTAATCATTTATTACGATTAACACCATAACCAATGTATCAACCACTATATCAACGATATCAATGAAATGGATGTATTTGAGTAACAAAAGTTTTTGCTTTAAGAATACTATCAACAACTGTAATTGGTTTATACTTAGGATTACGATGATAAATAGTAATTGCACATTTGTCTAATGATAAAGGTTGAATTTTACAACCCATAAATACTGGTGAATTTAGTGGAATTAATTGTGCATGTTTAATTGCTCTTTTTTCTGCACTAGTAAATAAATCTGTTGCTTTTTCTTTTAATTTATTAATATTTTCAAATGCTTGTTTTTCTAATTTTTCAAATTTTTCTTGTAATTTATATATACTTTCTCGTAATTTTTCAAAATATGGTGTATTTTTTCAAAATTTATTTAAACCTTTTTTTAAATAAAATCTAATATCAAAATACTTAAAAATTTTATTTGCATTTAAAACAATTTTATGAATTGAACTATTTTTAAAATTAAATTTAATAGCATTAGCACGAATTTTTTGTAAATCTAAAATTAAAGTTTTTCCATATCTATTCTCTGTATGTATTGTATGAACTAAATTTAATCAATCATGTTGGTTCATTTTTAATACTTCTTTTAATTCAGTATTATATTTTTTTAAAAAGTTATTTGCTTTTTCAATATCTTTAATTTTAAACTTTGGAGTTAATTGTGGACTTAATTTTATTAATGTATTTTGTAATGATAAATATTCTTTTATTTGTTGTGATTTTAAAGATTTAAAATTATTTTTAAATTGTTTTTCAGCAACATAACCTAAATTTTGTGTTATTGTTTCACGATTAGGTGCCAAACTATAATTAAATAAATAACGTTTATTACCAATGATTTTATCTGTTAAAATTTCTTTTCCACTTACTTGACTAATAATTTCTTGTAAGTTTTTTGCTTCTTTAACACCAATTTGTTCTAATGTTTTAGTTTTTTGTGCTAACTTAATAAATTTAGTAGTACGATAACCACGACTAATTTTATTAATTCCAACAAATGCAGGTAATATATTAAAAAAAGTATTTAATGGTGTTACATTTCCTTTTAAATAATCATAAACTTGATTAATAGTAAAATCAGTTAAAAACTCTACATCAACAGCACTAATACTAGCAATTAAATCACTTGCACCTAATCCAAGTGCTATACTTTCACTTAAACCACCAGTAAAAGGAGCAAGTGCTACTGTTATTACTTGTACACCAATCATTTCTAAAATTTCTCATCAAAAACTTTTATTTTCTTGTTGGTTACTTGTTCTAGTATGTTTTGGTTTATTTATGTTTAAAAGTATTGCTGTACTAGTTGTACCAATTGGCATGATATTAATTTCCTTTATTTAAGAGTTATTTTAATTGGATTTGTTGTTCCTTTATAATTTAAGTCATTAATATTTGCAGTAATAGTTATATATAAGTCACCTGCTTTTTGTTTTTGATTACTTACATTAGTTTTTCCTTGTGCATCACTAAAATATTTAATAGTTGGATTTGTTAAATTTGGATTTAATGATTTAAGTTCATTAGTACTTTTTATTTCTGTATTTAATTCATTGTTATTGTTATTACCATTTGCAGTAATATCAGTTGTTAAATTTGTAATCTTAGTTTTTAAATCATTTTTATCATTATTAACAATTGCACATAACATTCAGCGTGAAGTTGTTTCTTCATCTGTTATATAGGGTATTGATTCACCAGTTACTTCTCCACCAACTAAATATCTTCTTCCAACTTTACCATCAGCAATATCTTGAACATATACAACTGTATTTTGTAACATATATCTTTTCATTGCTCTTGGTGTTGCTAAAACAAAAGACATAATTTTAGTTTCATTATTATCAGTAAATGTCATATAATCATCCATTACAATTTGACATAGTACACCTTTAATATATAAATCATTTCCATTTAATCTTAATTGTTGAGCAATCTGATTATCAGTAATTAATCCTTTATTATTAGCTAAATAAACAATACTATCATAAAGATTATTAGTAATAAAAAAACGACAATTATTACTATTTCTTAGTTGAAATAAAGTATTTCAAGCATCTAACATTGATTTTAAATATCCTACTGGTGATTTATCAGTAATGTCTATTTTAGTTGCATATTTTGCAATTACATTTGTATCATTATTTGCTAAATAATCTGCTAAGTCATTAGCAACTTCATATTGCATTGTATTTAATAAATTTTGTCCATTTTCAGCATTTAAATCAACATTAGCAATTATTTCACCCGCAACTGCTTCTTCTTTAATTTCTTTTAAAATTTTAATAGTTTCAGCATAACTAACATCTAATCCTTTGCTTTTATCATTTCATTTTAATACTTTAATTTCTGAATTTTTTGGTTTTTTAACTATAAATTCAATTTTTGTTGAATTAACCATTTCGATAGGAAAAAAACTTGCTCATGGTGAATTTGATTGTTTATAAAATTCTATAAACTCTGGTGCTTCTACTAATTTTTCGGTATTATCTAAATTTTTATTGAATTGTATTGCCATTTTTTGATTTCCTTTCTGTTATAAATTATTATTTTTTTTATAATCCAATAATGTACTTTTTATTGAACTTGGTTGATTTGTTATTATTGTTTGTGGTTTGCCACCTGTATTAATTGTTTCTTTAAATACTGGTTGTTCTTTAATGATTTTTTTAATAGTTTCTTCAATTTTTGAATTTTCTAAATTATTAGTTTTAAATTTTAAAAAATCATAAAATTCACTTTTAACTTGATATTTTTTAAATATATTAATTATTTCTTTTTCTTTAATTTCTTGATTAAGTTTATTTAACTTATTTTCTGCTTCATTAACTTTATTTTCTATTTCTTGTTGAGCATTATTTTCAGTTAAAGGTTCAGTTGTTTGTTGAACATTATTTTCATTTTCTAACATTTAACATTCTCCTAATCTTATCCCAATAATCAATCTTTAACTAATTGTGGCATTTCACTTATTAGTTTTTTATAATCATTAACAGCATTTTCTAATGTATTGATATCAGAAAATTTAAAACAATTATCAATATGTAAATCAAAATCTCTATCAATACTGATATCTTGTTTTCTATATTTTTCATTAAATTCAATTTTTGTCATATTATTTTTCTCCTTTATTATTTATTTTCTTTATTAATCTTTTCATTTAATTTTGCTAATTTTTTTTGATGTTTGATAATTTTGTTATTTGCTCTAACATGTTTTGGAGTTGTAATAAATCGTTTTAATAAAACAATAATTTCTCTGCAAATTAATATACCAGTGCTTATTCCAATTGTTTCAAGTGCTTTTAAAAATTCTTTCATTTTTATATTTTCCTTTCAATTTTTTATTTTTTTATTTTTGATTATTCATCAAATTCACCTTTATTAATTTTTTCAATCATATATTTTGTGTCTATTAAAATATTTTTAGCTATACCTTCATTCAGTCGTATTTCTTGTAAATCTTTTTCATGTTGTTTTAATTTATCATTGTAATATTCAAGTAATTTTTCTTTATTCATTATTTTTCACCTCCTTTATAAACTCATGTGATTATAATCTCAATTTAATGAAGCATTATCATTATTTAATAGTGCTTCGCTTATATTACCACTACCATATTGACTTGATGTTTCACTATTAATAGTAAATCTATTATCATTTATTAATCTTGCAGTTTCATTTGTAAATGAAGTTTCTTGCATTTCTCTATTATGATTTGTTTCTATTGGAAGTAAATTATGGATAATTTCACTTACACCAGCAACTATGGTAGGTACTGCATAAGAATTATTAAAATCATTATTAATACCCATAGCAACACCACTTGATATTAAACATCCACCAGTTGCCATATTACAAATTTTTCTTATTGCTTCAAATTTATTAGGTATTAATTCTAGAATTCCACTAATAAGATTTGATATACCATAAGCATTTAAACTAATATATGTATCTCAATCCATTAATGACTGATTTTCTTGTTTATTTAATAGTAATCATGGAGGACCTTCTGTTGTAGTTGTAGTAGTTATTGGAGTTGGTGTTGTTGGAATAATAGGATTAATATTATTTTCTGTTCATTTACTATAATTTGCTAAACCAATTGTTCCTAAACCTAAAATAATTTTTTTAGAACTATTAATTAATTTAGTTTTTGTATTTGGTCTTTGATTTAAATTTCATATATCTAAACCTAATTTTTTACCAAATAATAAACTATTAATTGAACCTAATAATGGATTATCTATTACTTGACCATAATAAGCACTTGTACCTATCATTGCACAAATTGGACTTATACCAGTTCTAATTAATTTGATTAAAGTATAATTTGATTGTGTATTTTCGTTTGCCATTTTAATCTCCTTTATTTGCTTTTAACATTTCTCTTACAATATCTAATAAAGTATTTACTTGATAATCATATAATTCAAATTCATGAATTCTAATTTTAATTTTTTCTTTATAATCCATTTTTTTCTCCTTTAATTTCAATAACATAATCAATTGTTATATTTCTATAATTATTAAAATGAGTTTTACATAATCCTAATTTTGTATTTTTTTTGATTGAACAAACATATATTTTTTGATTACTATTGTTATTTTTACAACCATAACTATCACAATATCATAGTCATTCATAATCATTAATCATTTTATTTTCCTTTAATTTTCTAATTTTTTAACTGTTACTTTAATTCAACCTTGATAAACATCATTATCACCAACTATTAATGCAACATTACTTTCTGGGTCAGAAACAATTATGTGTTTTGATTTAACATTTGGGTATTGTCTTAAAATAATTGCTCTAATATCATTACTTGTATGAATTGCTTTTGGAAATGGTGATAATATTTCAATTTCATCTTTATTATCAAACAAAGTAGGCAATATTATCATTAGTCAAATTCACCCTCTTTTACTCTAATTAATAAAATTTTAATAAAATCAATTTCACCTTTTATATATTGTTTTAAATCTTGATAAAATTCATCATTATATTGTTCTTCAGCATTTTTTAATTTTTCATTAATATATTTCATTATTTTTTCTTTATTCATAATTTAACCTTTCTTTCCTAACTCTTTTATTTTGTTTTTGTTTACATAAGTTGCTACATTTATGGGCATAAACTCTACCATAACCACATTTATTATTCTTTTTAATTTTTATTATCATCAAATTCATCAATTTCTATATCATTTTCTTTTAATACTTTTTTTAAATGGATTTCACAAAAATATAAATCAAATGCAAAATTATCTTTACTATATCCAAATATACTTGCACTTTTTCAACATCCTACTGCTTCACTTTTACAATTGAAACATTTCATTATTTTATTTCCTTATTTTCAATTTGATTAGCAATTTCGCTTAATATTTTTAATACTTTATATTCATTTTTTAATTCTTTAATAATAAATATTAAAAATATTATTAATGTTATAATTGTTATTAATATTGGTACTATTAATAAAATTTTTCATAATATCATTTTTTACTCTTTTCATTTTTTAAATCATTTAACATTAATTGAACAAAATGCACGATTTTTAGGAATGTTTAAAGTATTAAAGATTTGACCAGTTACTATAATTTCATCATTTTTGTTTAATAAAATACATCGTCTATAAAATTTTCGATTGTTAAAAATTAAAGTAACATAGTTTAAACCATTTCACTGACCTCGAACACTATAATATAATTCTTTATTACCTTTTTCGTAATATTTTGCTTCAATAGTATTACTCAGTTTTACTGTTAATTTGACATAATTTGCTTTATCTTTCATTTTTATAATTCCTTAAATAGTATTGAACATGTTTATATGCATCTTGTTCATGTTTTGTTAATTTTATATTTCCTTTATAATTTGCTATTTTGTTTTTGTTTTTTGGGTGATTTTCTAGATAATCTCAATTAAAAACATCTTGTATTAATGACATTAATGCACCAATAATTTTAGGAGTTGCTAATGGATTAGTTAATAATTGTTTTGAACTTAAAAAGAAATCTTCTACAATAACTAGTATTTTTTTATTATCAGAATGTTTTTTAATTAATAAAAAGTATTCTTTATACAAATTTTTGCTTTCTAAAACTGTTTTAGTTTTAAATGTTTCATTAAAGAGAATATTATTAGTTTCATTTGAATATATAACAATTCCGTTATTACCAATACCAGCAGGGTCAATACCGATAATTAACTCATATTGCATTAATTAAGTTAACCTCTAATAATTGTTTTAATAATTTCTAAATCACAATTACATCAACAATATTTACATTCTTCAATAAATTCTTTATGACCACAAACTAAATTATCTTTTTTTAAATCATCAATCAGTTTAATTAGTCCTATTTTAAATTCAATATCATCACTGTCCGTTATGTAAATCGTTCCTCTTTTAGTTAAATATTCTTTATCCATATTTATACCTCCTACTTAACCTAATATTTAAAATACAGTCATAACAAATTGCTTTACTATTGTTATCTCTTAAAAAATATTTTTTTGTTTTTATATCATTAGTATTAAAGAATAAATAATCTAATTTATGTTGTTTACATGTTCAACAAAAATACTTTTTCATTATGAGTTGAAATTTCCTTATAAGAAGTAACTATATAATTAATTGGTAAATCATTATGATTATATGGATTATTTATTTTAAAACCTTTTCTGTTTTCTTCTCACGTAATGTTATATTTAAAACAAGGATTAGTAATTTTAGTTTTGTTATCAGTTATTTCACCCATAAATCAACTATTATGCTGGTCATAAAATGTTAGTGGTTCAAGTTTTATATCATTAAAATAATATTCTTTTGGAATAATTGGTTTATTAACAGTTATTTTTTGGTCTTTAATATATGGTTCTAATAATTTTATTAATTCATTACCACTTAATTCTCTTTTAATATTTTCTAAATTAAAAACTCAATATGTATATTTATCATCAACAATAAAACTATTATTTTTAACCATTCATTTTGGAAATTGTAATTTATATTCACCATAATCAATAAGAATAGATTGTGGTTTATCTTTTACAATTTGTTCTTTTTTAAATTCTATTTGCATAATAATCCTTTCCTAATATGTTCTGTTGCTTGTAGCATAAAGAATATATATTTTTATTTTTATATTATTAATACTATTAGTTTTATTCATTCCAGAAATTCTGGGCTCAAAAATAAATTGTGAAATTTTAAAAAGAAATCGAGGCATTCGATTCAATATTTATTTAATTTGTGTTAAACAAATTAATATTTTAATTGAACCGGCACCGCTCAATTTTTTTTACAAGTTTGAAATTTATTTTCTCGCCCAAAAAAATTTTCAAAAAAAATAAAAAATAAAACCAACGCTTGCTCACTGGGGGGTGGCAAGGTTGGTTAAATAAAGAATAGAATTAATACAATAGGTTCCCTAGTAGGTCTATATATACTAGTTTCCAATTCGCTCCCACCCCAAGAATTACCATTACTGGTTAGTATATTTTATTAGGTATCACTCCACTTTTTATTTATCCATGCAAGTCCACATGTTTTGGCCACTATTTTTAACAACTGTGTTGTGGTTCACTGTTTTAATTCCCTAACACGTGTTGATAATAGCGTTAAAGAAGATTATTAATTATTAACTTTCTCCTACTTGGTCACTGCGTGTAGTAGATATTTAAAGGGTGTTAATAATAAAAATTTTAAAATTTTACAATTACAAAAAAAGACAAGATTATTTCTTGTCTTTTTCCTTTGAGAATAATTTTTATTTTATCTTTTAAATGTATATTTTTTAAAATACGTCGAATATAAATTTAAGGGTAAAAGAGAATTTAATTTATCTATCATCATTTTGAAATGGTAATATTCAAAAGAATTTATTTATCTAGTAATTTATCTTCCTACGTTTTTGGGAACCTCCCAAAAATTATTTCTAAGTTTTTTTCTTTTCAATTTCTTCTTCAATATTTTCTTCCATTTCAGAATTATATAAAATACCAGTAGTTGCACCACTAATTAAAACCGCAGAACTAATTATTCCAGCAATAATTTTTGAATTTTTATTTTTTTTAGACATATAATACTCCTCCATATTTTGATTTCAGAAATAAGTTCTTTATATTCTTGCCTTTGATATCAATAGATATAGACTAGTATTGTTTTTATTTATAATTTGTTTTATTAACAATTAAAATGAAAATTGTTTTAGATTTCCTGAATTGTAAA
This sequence comes from Spiroplasma endosymbiont of Amphimallon solstitiale, assembly GCF_964030965.1. Taxonomy (GTDB): domain Bacteria; phylum Bacillota_I; class Bacilli_A; order Mycoplasmatales; family VBWQ01; genus Spiroplasma_E. Next base: position 1,731,257 of record NZ_OZ034999.1, on the reverse strand, counting down.
ATTAAAAAGGACACTTATATAAAAATTAAATTGTGTTAATTCTATAATTAAGAAAAGAAAGGAATTAGCACAATGTATAAGTATCTGACTATTGAATCAATAATAGCAATAAAAGAATATAAAAGTTATGGATTTTCGATTCGTAAAATAGCAAAAGCCATTGATTATAGTAAATCAACTGTACATAGAGTTTGTAGATTATTAAATCAAAACTTATTACCATTAGAAATATTGAATAAAATTCAAAAAAATAAACAAAATGCAGGTAGAAAATTAATAATTTTAACTTTAATAGAAATTAATACTATTAATCATTTGTTAATTACTAAAAATTATGCTCTTGATATAATTGCTAATTTTTTAAAGGAAAATAAAATAAAAAGTATTTCAACAAAAACTTTATATAACATGTTTAAAACAAATCAAATGGGTTTTGATGAAAATAACTTATTGAGAAAAGGAAAAAATAAACCTCACAAACAAAAAGAAACTAGGGACAGAATTAATAATTGTAAGTCTATTCATGAAAGAAATTTAATCATTCCTAATATTAAAAATATAGAAGAATTTGGTCATTTAGAGGGTGATACTATCATTGGTAAAGATCATAAAAGTTCTATTATTACTTTAGCTGATATATGATCAAAAACCACAATTCCTTTAGCAACTAAAAATAATAAATCAGAAAATATTACAAAAAGTATAATAAAATTTATTTCAAAGTTACAAAAAGGAACAGTTAAAACTATTACTTTTGATCGTGGTAAAGAATTTAGTAAATGAAAATTAATTTTTAATTATGTAGAAAAGTATGGATGACCAAAAATTATTCATCAATTTACACTTAAAATATTATTTTTAATTAAAAATTTGTTAAAAGTAACATTATTTAGTGTAAAAATTCTCTAAAAATAACACTTTATCATGTATCATTACTTTTCTACAAAATTAAAGAAATTAATCGAAAAAAATTGTAATGTTAAGATTTATTTTGCAGATCCTGGTAAACCTTGTCAAAGAGGTTTAAATGAAAATAATAATGGTATTTTAAGAAGATATTTACCAAAATCTACAGATCTATCTTCATATAAACAAAAAGATTTAAATACTATAGCATTTCAAATTAATTCTACACCCAGAAAATCACTATCTTATAAAAGACCAATAGATTTAATACAATTATTTTAAAAAACTGTCCCATTTATATTTACAATTCAGGTTTCTAAAACAATCAGTAAAAATTTTTAAAATTAGTTGATAAGGGCTATTGATAATAGTATAAATTTTATTAATAATCAAAAAATTATTGATTAGCACACTCTGGGCATTTCATAATTTTTCTTGCTGTTTTTGAGTTTGAAGCTAAATCATTACCATTAATTTCTTTATTACAACTTGAACAATGTAACACTTTTCTTTTTTTCATATCTCAATCTCCTTTATCTTTTTTTATTAATGCTTAAAATTATAGCATCATTAATAAAAAATGCTTTTTTGATGAAAACAAAAAGGTAGTTATGCCACTCATCAATTAATAATTTTTATAAAATTTGATAATAATAACTATTATAATATTTCTTTCTTATTATTTATGTTGAAAATAAACTCTAAAAATATTATTAATTATTTATTAAAAATTGGTTTAATATTATTTTCAACCAAAATTATAAAAAAATATTGGACAATATATTGTCCAATATTTTAAGTTATTAATAATTATTTTATGACTTATTTACTATTAAATATTCATAAAATAGAGCCAAACGCCATGATAATATGTGGTAAAGCATTAATATAAGTTCATGTTGACTTATAATCTACATCTTTGCCAACAAATAAACCAATAACTATTATAACTGAAAGAAATGATATAAATAGTGCTCATAGTCTTGATCATAATCCAGGTTTAACTGAAAATGGTATTAGAATATAAATAATACCTATTATAACTAATGTAGCTCCATTTTCATTTCAGCCATAGAAACTATAAGTTATAACTCCCGCTGCATACAATAAACTAAAAACAATAATTCATACAGCACCAATTAGCATTAATATTTTAGGTAAAGTTAATAACTTAAGACTTTTCATTTTTTTCCTCCTTAAATATTTTTTACATTAACTGTGATTTTAGTATTTTTTTAAGATTATTAATATCATCAATTGTAACATTTTCTTTTGTCCTATTAATTAAAAACCCTTTTTCACGAATATATTTTGGAATAATATGAACATGATAATGAAATACTTCTTGAAATGCTTCGCTACCATTATTAGTTAAAATATTAAATCCTTTAATTTCGGGAATAGTTTTTATTAGCAAATTAGCAATTTTATGAGTTGTGATACTAACATTGCTCACTATTTTAGGTGTAGTATCAATAAAAGTTTCAAAATGTTGCTTTGGAATTACTAGAATGTGTCCTTTAGTTACAGGGTTGATATCCATGAATGCTGCTGTATTTGTATCTTCAAAAATTAAGTTATTTGTATCTTTAATAATTGTACAAAAAATGCATGCTTTATTTGTCATATATTTCACCTCAACTTACTTTATAAGTATAACTTAAATTATTCTAATATTTTAAAAAACATATACTTAGTATATGTTTTTTAAAATATTAAGTATTATTATGGATAAAACTCTTTTACCTTATTTCAAAATCCTTCTTCATATATATTATTTTTTGGAATATATGTTGGAAATAAATTTTGAGCAGCGATTTTAAAGTTTTCAGTTGCTGGTGAATCTTTAGTTGCAGAATCACTAGCAGATATAGAATATAACATTTGTCAAAATATATTTCACTTTGTTTCTTGGGTAATAGTGCTTTCCTTAGCATCACCCCTTATATACTTAGAGAAATCTGTCTTAAGACTAGTATTACGACTAATGTTTCATGAATGAATTAAATTACTAATTTCTGGAACTCAGCCTTTGTTTTTATTATTTAAAAAACTAAAATCTAAATTTTGTAGAAGGTTTAGGAAATAAATAGGAGCAGAGTAAGTAAATGTAGCAATATTATTATTCGTAGTGTAATGTAATCCACCATTAGGTACTCAACCTGCAGCTAATTGATTATTAGTTGCAGTACTTAAGAAACCATTAGCACCAAAATTAGGATCAATTTCACTAATAGTTGAGGCATTACCGCTTGTTAATTGAATAAAAAAATCAGAATTTAAAGTTTTTCCTTTTCCTGAATCATCATCTTTAACAATTGACTCTCACTTTGGAGGTTCAGAAGGATTACTATTTCATTTTTTATCAATGCTTTGCGCATTTGCTAAATCAGTAGTAAAGTTTCAATTTACATTATAGTTACTCTTTTGTCAACCAGTAGTATCTTGTAATTGACTTATGTAAAGGTTATTTGTTTGGGTTGAAATTATAGGTTTACCTGCTTCATTATCTTTAATATCAACAATATTGTCTAAAATATAAGACATTGTAAATAAAGTTTGATTTAATGCTGGTAAAATTTCATATTGATAATATTGTTGATAACGAAAACGTAATCATCATTGGAAACGTTTTAAATATTTTGAATAAGTTGGAATATCAGTACCAGAAAGACCTTTTTGTGTTTTATTAATACCAGCACTACTATTTCATTTTTTAGCATCATTTGGTAATAATTTACCAATTTCGTTACTATAATTGTCATCTGGATGTTTAGCAATGGCAGCTAATTGTTCATCAAAAGCAGCATCTTTATCACCATAATCTTTATATAAACTATCAGGAGTAAATATTTGATCAGGATCATTAACTTTACCAGTAGCGTCATTTTTTTCTTTATAAAAATCTACATTTTGATAATTAAATTTACTTGTACCATCCTGATGTCAACTTTGATTTTGAAATAATAACTCATTATTATCTGCTGCTGATACTTTATCTAGTGAATTAGCTGTATTAATACCACTTAAGTACTTTTGAGTTAATAAACTTAATCCTAAATCATCTTTAAGTTTTATAAAAGCTTTATTGGCTTCTCCCATTGTAGTAGTACCATCTGCATTTTTTATGTCTTCACTATAATGAAGTTTCTTATAAAAAAATTCATAAAATTTTTGCTGAGCAATTGTTCCTTCAACATCTTTTAAAATAAAATCAAGACCTTGTGAATAAATATTCTTAAACTGAGCAGAAATCGTTTCATTAAAATTTACTCCTAAAAAATTAAATAATACACGATTTTTATAATCATCAGGAATTTTACCACTAGGTAAATTACTCATATCACGTTCATTATCACAAGCAACTAATAATAATACAGGGCCAGATAAAAGAGTAACTGAAGTTAATAATGGTAAAATCTTTTTTATCTTTTTCATTTTTTATACCTCCCGTCTAAGAACTAATGATACTTGGATCATATCATCATAATGTTCGTTTCCCAACAACATCTAGATAATTAGCAATATTAGTATCCATACGAGCAACTGGTGCATCTTGTGTAAAGCCATCTCATGTATTATTAGTTTTTATAATATTATCCTTAAATGTTGCATTAATATTAATACCTTGTCTATTGTTTCAACGATTTTCTTTAGTTTTATCAAATCAACTTTTCATTTTTTCAACAAAGCCATTAATTTTCGTATCAGTTGGATCAAGAGGACTTGAACCAAATATATCCTGTAAATTTCAATGAATTAAACTCGAATTATCATTAAAGTATAAATTATAATCTCATCAAGTTGCATCACCAAGGCTACCAGTACCTCCAGTAAAGGCTGTTAATGCATCATTTAAATTAAAAGTAGGAGTTGTATTTGGAGTATATTTTTGTAGTAAAAAACCAGTTTGTAAATAATCAAGATAAGGAGAATCAGATAATCCACCTGGACGCTCAGATAACGGTGCTAAGTCTTTTCACTTATAAGTATCTTTTCTATGATTTTTAAATGTTTTAATTATATTATAAGTTGATTCATCGCTTTTAGGTTTGTCTTGCTGTTGATATGTGATACCTGGCGTTTGAATAAAATGAATACCACCAGTATCAATAAAAATGCCAACTCCAGGTCCATTATTAACTGCAGCATCAGGAAGTTGTGGTCCTTTTTTATCTTTCATATAAACTAAATCATTATATTGACTAGTACCATCTTTACCTTTATCTTTAATACTATCACGGTCTATATAAGGAATTAAGTCATCTAAACCCTTTTCCTTGTCAGTTGGCGAAGTAAATTGTGTTAATTTATATGGTTGAATACCATCAACATTTTTACCAACACCTTCATCACTAGTTACATAACGATATAAGTAATAATAAAAAGGACTATTCTCTTGTGAAGATTTAGTAATATCCATTAATCCTAAATCACCAGTTTTACTAACATCAGTAGTAGCGGCCCCTTTTTCTTCAGTGAATGTTTGATCAAAACCATTAGTACTAATATTCTTTAAAATTTCATTAATTTTAGTTTTATTTTGAGAAAACTGAGAAGCATTAATCTTTTCTTGTAAAGGTTTAGCAGTAGAGTCAAAAGGAATAACAATTTGACGAGTTCAAATTAATTCTTGATTTCTTAACATTACTTTAGCTATTTTAGATTGATTATCACTTAATAAGCCATCAATAGTATTGTATGAATCTGTTTCATAATTACTATCATTCTTATCATCACTAGTTTTTACAACAGGAAGACTAATATTAACACCAGTTCATGTTTTAGCAATTTTGACATTATCGTTTAATTTTGTAATAGCATCTGATTCTGAATTATTAGCATTAGCAACAATTCAAATTTTGCTAGAATATTTACCAGCAGCGATACTACCTGTTTTACCATTAATGTATTCTTGTACACTATCATAAGTACCATTTGGATTGTTTTCACTCTTTACTTGTTCTCATAAATCCTTTAATCAAATATTAATTTCATTTTGATTGTAGTATTTATAATCCTTATAATTACTAGTAACATAACTACGTTGAATAATACCTAAAGCACTCTTTTTTAAAATATTATCAATGTAAGTATTAACATCATCATCGCCCAATACTTTCTTTCATTGTTTTTCTCATGAACGACCATATTTTGCTTGCAATGATTTTATTTTATTTTCCATTTCAGATTGAGCTGCTGTCAAAGCAGCAAGATAATCATCTTTATATTTTGGAGTATTTTTTAAAATTGAAAGATTAATATATTGATTAATATCAGTATATAATGTTTTACCTCATCCACTATTGGGATTATTTAATAAGTAATTAAAAAAGGTGTCAGTCGTAGTACTTGTATCTATAAAAGCACTATTTCAGTCGAAAACATTAGTTGTGCCTCTTTCATTTGAATTATTACAAGCTATAATAGACATAGTTGATGTTGATGATAACGTGAAAACTGCAACTAAGGCAAGAATATTGCGCACTTTATTCACTCCTTTTAATTAAATCTATAGCAAAAAAAAGATTTTTTAATTTATTTTACTAAGATATCTTAACATAAAATTTATATTTAAGGGATAGTTTTTTCTAATTAATTTTAAAATGAAATAACTAATTACCAATTATTTATTTTAAAAAATTTAAAATATTAATTTTTTTAAATATTATTACTTTATAGTGCACAAATAATATTTTATTCATTTTTTAATTTTAAGAAAATTAGCACAAAATTAAGTATATAATCATTAGTATAAGTATATTATATTTGGTGTAATGATATAGGAGTAAATATGAATAAAAAAATAAACATTAATGATAATACCTTTAAAACTGATTTTCCCTTTTTTAAAAATAATCCTGATTTAGTTTATTTAGATACAGCCGCTTCTTCGCTAAAACCACAAATAGTTATTGATGCTGTTAGGGATTATTATGAAAAATATTGTATTAATCCACATAGTCAAGATTATCAACTTGCTGTTAAGGGAAATGATATATTTGAAGATACTAGAAAAACAATTAGTAAATTTATTAATAGTAACGAAAACGAAATAGTTTTTTGTCCTTCAGCAACTTTTGCTTATAATCAAATTGCTTTTGGCTTAGAAAAATATTTACAAGAAAATGATGAAATTTTATTAACCACTTTAGAACATAGCTCATTACTCTTACCATTTTATCGTTTGATACAAACTAAAAAAATTAAAATAAAATTTATTGAAACAAATAAACAAGGAGTCATTACTGTTGAAAATTTAAAAAAAGTTTTAACACCCAAAACTAGAATAGTTGCTTTTGCAAATATTAATAATTCTTTAGCAATAGAAAATGATACTGAAACATTAACTAATTTTATTAAAGAATATGGTAAAAAAAATGTTAAAAGTAATAATTGAATTTTTAAAAATATTTTAGTAATAATAGATGGTGCACAATCAATAGGACATATAAAAACCGATGTTAAAAATTGAAATATTGATTTTTTTGGATTTTCTGGTCATAAAGTTTTTGGTCCAACTGGAATCGGTGTCTTTTGAGGAAAAAACGAATGATTAAATATGCTAGATCCACTAATATTGGGTGGAGGCATGAATGGTGATATTTATGAAAATGGTAAATTTAACTTATTAGATAGTCCTTATCGTTTTGAAGGTGGAACACAAAATATTGCGGGTGTATTTGGGCTAGGTGCAGCTATTAAGTATTTATTAAACATTGGTATTGAAAATATTAGAAATCATGAAATTTTACTAAAAAAATACGCAATTGAACAATTAACAGCGCATTTAGGAAATAATATTGAAATTTATAATATTGATGGCAATAGTAGTAACATAATATTTAATATTAAAAAAGTATTTGCACAAGATGTTGCTAATTTTTTAGGAACACAAAATATATGCGTACGCAGTGGAACTTATTGTGCTAAATTATTACCTAATATAATTAACGCTGAAGTAACAATTCGTCTTAGTTTTTACATATATAATTGTAAAAAAGATATTGACTTATTAGTAATAGCTTTAAAAAAAGGGATTAATGAAGGAGGAGATTTTTTAAATGAATTCTTTTAATAACAATCAAGACTATTATCGCAAACTAATTGTTGAACACTATAGTAATCCAAAAAATAAAGGTTTTAAAAATTTACCAAATAGTTTGACATATCATCAAAACAATGAATCATGTGTTGATAATTTTCATGTTGAAATTTCTATTAAAAATAAAGTTATTAATAGCGCACGCTTTACTGGAATTGGGTGTGCTATTTCAACTGCAGCAACCGATCTTTTTTGTATTTTAATTGAAGGTAAAACAATATCACAAATAAAAGAAATTATTATTAATTATCAAGCAATGTTATCAGAAAAGCAATTTAATGATAAAATAATTGAAAATATGATTGCTTTTAAAAATGTACCAAGAGAGCGTAATCGAATTAAATGTGCCCTTATTGGTATTAATGGTATTAATAAAATAATTGAGAAAGAATGTGAAAAAAATGGAAATGGAAATTAAGGATAAAATTAGTTTAAGAACCATTTATTTAAAAAAAATAAAAAATGTTTCTAAAAATAATTATCAAAAGTGAAATAAAATTATTTTCAATAAATTTAATGAATCACATTATTTTAAACAAAATAATGTATTTGCTCTTTATAATTCCTTACCATATGAAGTAGAAACTAAAGAAATTATTGAATTATTATGAAAAAATCTAAAACAAGTTTGTTTACCAAGAATGAATGGTGAGCATTTGGAATTTTACTTTATTAATAGTTGAAACGATATCGTATTTGATAATGATTTTAAAATTGGACAACCAAGTTTAAATTGCCAAAAAGTTATAGGAAGTCAAATTGATTGTATGTTAGTACCATTGATTGCCTTTGATAAAGATTATTATCGTATTGGTTATGGTAAAGGTTTTTACGATCGTTATTTATCTAAAAATAAATTTAACTTTAGTAAAATAGGACTTGGTTTTGCTATTCAAAAAATTCCTTATATAATTAATCACGATAATTGAGATATACCATTAGACTATATTTTTACTAATTAATATTTTAATCTAAAATTAAATACACTAATCAATAAATAAAAGATAGTTTAATTAATCAAATTATCTTTTTTTATTTTTATTGTATATTCATTTTTTCAATTATAGACTTAAATTAAGATTTACTTAGAATAATTATTTTAAAAAGACTAAAACTATTCATTAGTTTAGTTTATACACACTTGAATTTTATAAAAACTGAATTAATTAAAATTATTTTATATTTTTTATCAAAATGAATCCAAAACCTGAATTGTAAAATTAAAAAGGACACTTATATAAAAATTAAATTGTGTTAATTCTATAATTAAGAAAAGAAAGGAATTAGCACAATGTATAAGTATCTGACTATTGAATCAATAATAGCAATAAAAGAATATAAAAGTTATGGATTTTCGATTCGTAAAATAGCAAAAGCCATTGATTATAGTAAATCAACTGTACATAGAGTTTGTAGATTATTAAATCAAAACTTATTACCATTAGAAATATTGAATAAAATTCAAAAAAATAAACAAAATGCAGGTAGAAAATTAATAATTTTAACTTTAATAGAAATTAATACTATTAATCATTTGTTAATTACTAAAAATTATGCTCTTGATATAATTGCTAATTTTTTAAAGGAAAATAAAACAAAAAGTATTTCAACAAAAACTTTATATAACATGTTTAAAACAAATCGAATGGGTTTTGATGAAAATAACTTATTGAGAAAAGGAAAAAATAAACCTCACAAACAAAAAGAAACTAGGGGCAGAATTAATAATTGTAAGTCTATTCATGAAAGAAATTTAATCATTCCTAATATTAAAAATATAGAAGAATTTGGTCATTTAGAGGGTGATACTATCATTGGTAAAGATCATAAAAGTTCTATTATTACTTTAGCTGATATATGATCAAAAACCACAATTCCTTTAGCAACTAAAAATAATAAATCAGAAAATATTACAAAAAGTATAATAAAATTTATTTCAAAGTTACAAAAAGGAACAGTTAAAACTATTACTTTTGATCGTGGTAAAGAATTTAGTAAATGAAAATTAATCGAAAAAAATTGTAATGTTAAGATTTATTTTGCAGATCCTGGTAAACCTTGTCAAAGAGGTTTAAATGAAAATAATAATGGTATTTTAAGAAGATATTTACCAAAATCTACAGATCTATCTTCATATAAACAAAAAGATTTAAATACTATAGCATTTCAAATTAATTCTACACCCAGAAAATCACTATCTTATAAAAGACCAATAGATTTAATACAATTATTTTAAAAAACTGTCCCATTTATATTTACAATTCAGGTATTAAAAAGTGGTTGTCAATGAAGAATGCTACCAAAAAATTTTCCAAAATGACAAACTGTATATTATTATTTTCAAATTTGAAGTAAAAATAATGGTAAAGAACCTAGTGTATTGCAATTAATTTTAAAAAAAATTAGTTAAAAAAGTTCGTATCAATAATAATCGCAAAGAACAAACTAGTTTTTGTATAATTGATTCGCAAAGTGTTAAAAATACAGATACTACTGAAAATAAAGGTTATGATGCTGGTAAAAAGATTTCAGGCATAAAACGTCATATTATTGTTGATTCTCAAGGTTTACCACATGCAATTTACATAACCACAGCAGAAAAAACAGATCGTAATAGCGCTATAATAATGATTGAAAATGAAAAAGAAAATCTTTCTGCAGTTCAAAAAATAATAGTAGATGCTGGTTATACTGGTGAAAAATTTGCTTCTGAAATCAAAACAATCATAAATGCAAATGTTGAAGTGATAAAACGTAATGAATTACATACTTTTGTAGTATTACCAAAAAGATGAATTGTAGAACGAAGCTTTGCTTGATTAGAAAAATACAGAAGATTATGAAAAAATTGTGAAAGAAAACTAAATACTAGTTTACAAATGGTTGTTCTTTCATTTATTTCAGTTTTATTAAAAAGATTCTAAACAGGTTCTAAAAATAAAACTTTATCATGTATCATTACTTTTCTACAAAATTAAAGGAATTAATTGATAAAATTTATGAATTTCTTGATTTACAATTTTTTTATAATAAAAGTAGTTTAGTATTTATTGGTGATGGTGCACCTTGAATTAAAACTACTGCTAAAAAAGAAAATATTCCTTATGTAATTGATAGACATCATGCATTTAAAGCACTTAAAAAAGGATTTATTATTAATAGAAAAGTAGATAATAAAAAATTAACAAATGCATATAATTTATTTGTTAATGGTGAATATTATCAATTATTAGATTATTTAAAAGAAAATAATGTAAATGAAGAAATATATAAATATTTTAAAAATAATAAAGATGGTGTTATAAATCAAAAAGAAAATTGAAATCAAGGAGTTTGTGCTGAAAGTGATGTATCACATCTTGTTAAATCTTTAAAAGGATATGGTGCTAAAATTTATAATGATAAAGTACTTGATAATATGCTTATAATTAATTCAGCAAGAATTAATAAGTTAAAACTTTTACTTTAATATTTTAAAACTTAATAAATCTAAACCTAAATAGTTAGGAATTTTCAATTTATAAAAGTTAATAAAATCTATATTAAGACTTGACATTAACCCTTTTTAGGGTTATAATATTCATAACAATTAATAATTTAAAGTTGTCTTTTATTTAAAGAAAATTAAATTATAACTATTAACTTTATTCACCCATGAAACATCTACATCTTCAATTAAAAAGACAACAATTGCTAATTAAAAGATGTAGTTATTGAAAAATATTTCCATTTATTATAAATAATGGTGCAATTTCTTTAACTGAAACTGGTTATAAACCAATTAATAGTAAAATAAGTGATTTTGGTCAATATGAATTAATATTAACTGGTACTACTCCAGTTGTATGTATTTGAAAAAATAGTACAAAAATATATCAAAAAAATAAAGGTAAAATTGACCCTATAACTCATAAACCTAGTGGACAAGATGAATTTTATACAAAACAATATAAAATTGGTGATTATTGAAATGCTTATTTAATTGATGATACAAGTGGTGTTGATTTTAGTAATTTACCAAATAATCAAATATTTAAAACAGTACAAACAAAAAGACAATATACTTTAGTAATGTTTGAAGAACATATTACAATTGATGATTATTTACAATTTTTTGTTGTATTTAATGATGAAAATGAAAATATTGGTGGTAATAGTGGTAAAAATCAAGATAGACAATTATTATATATTTCAAATGTAACAAATTATTATAGTCCTTATAATGGTGCATTTAGTATGCAAGTTTTAACTTTTAGTAGTTTAAATGATAGAGTAGTTTCTACTGGTCAAAATACACTTGATTTTGTACAATATGCAATCGGGGGTAGTGGTTATGCTTTCCCTACTATTGAAAAAGGAAAAGTAACCTTAAATCGTACTTTAGTTCATAGAGTTTTTAAAAATTTAGAAGTAATTGAAGCAAATCCAATAAAAGTAAAGTTAGAAAAAAATCAACCTATTTTTGTAGCAATTGATGATGGACATCGAAAGTTTTGAGATTTTAAACGTAAAGGTATAAAACACTCTATGAGATTAATAACAACATATACAGACAATATTAATCACAAAGTACAAAATAAAAGAGTAAAAGCAATTATAAGACCAACAAGAACAGTAATTGGAGTTAAAAAAACTGCTGAATTTATTAAAGAACATTGTCAAAAATTTTATGAAAATGTTGAACAAGCAAAAATCATTATTTGTGGTGACAGTGCAGGGTGAATTAAAGATGTAGCAGATTATCTTTTTAATTATGTAGAAAAGTATGGATGACCAAAAATTATTCATCAATTTACACTTAAAATATTATTTTTAATTAAAAATTTGTTAAAAGTAACATTATTTAGTGTAAAAATTCTCTAAAAATAACACTTTATCATGTATCATTACTTTTCTACAAAATTAAAGGATTATCTTGGTACTGAGTTTATTTTAGATAAATTCCATTTAATTAGAACATTATATCTTGGAATAATGGCCTGAAATAAAGGAAAGTATGTAAAAGAATATAATCATTGTAAAAATTTAATTAATAATAGTCAATATGAACAATTAATTGATTATTTATATAAAGAATTAGATAATCATAAAAAATTAAAAAAACAGTATTTTAAAAATAATAAAAAAGGTATTGAAAATCAAAGTGCAAAGTGAAATATTGGCTGTTTTACTGAAACAAATATTTGACATGTTTTAAAAGAAATGATTGTTAATAGAACATATAGTATTTATTGGGAGGTTCCCAAAAACGTAGGAAGATAAATTACTAGATAAATAAATTCTTTTGAATATTACCATTTCAAAATGATGATAGATAAATTAAATTCTCTTTAACCCTTAAATTTATATTCGACGTATTTTAAAAAATATACATTTAAAAGATAAAATAAAAATTATTCTCAAAGGAAAAAGACAAGAAATAATCTTGTCTTTTTTTGTAATTGTAAAATTTTAAAATTTTTATTATTAACACCCTTTAAATATCTACTACACGCAGTGACCAAGTAGGAGAAAGTTAATAATTAATAATCTTCTTTAACGCTATTATCAACACGTGTTAGGGAATTAAAACAGTGAACCACAACACAGTTGTTAAAAATAGTGGCCAAAACATGTGGACTTGCATGGATAAATAAAAAGTGGAGTGATACCTAATAAAATATACTAACCAGTAATGGTAATTCTTGGGGTGGGAGCGAATTGGAAACTAGTATATATAGACCTACTAGGGAACCTATTGTATTAATTCTATTCTTTATTTAACCAACCTTGCCACCCCCCAGTGAGCAAGCGTTGGTTTTATTTTTTATTTTTTTTGAAAATTTTTTTGGGCGAGAAAATAAATTTCAAACTTGTAAAAAAAATTGAGCGGTGCCGGTTCAATTAAAATATTAATTTGTTTAACACAAATTAAATAAATATTGAATCGAATGCCTCGATTTCTTTTTAAAATTTCACAATTTATTTTTGAGCCCAGAATTTCTGGAATGAATAAAACTAATAGTATTAATAATATAAAAATAAAAATATATATTCTTTATGCTACAAGCAACAGAACATATTAGGAAAGGATTATTATGCAAATAGAATTTAAAAAAGAACAAATTGTAAAAGATAAACCACAATCTATTCTTATTGATTATGGTGAATATAAATTACAATTTCCAAAATGAATGGTTAAAAATAATAGTTTTATTGTTGATGATAAATATACATATTGAGTTTTTAATTTAGAAAATATTAAAAGAGAATTAAGTGGTAATGAATTAATAAAATTATTAGAACCATATATTAAAGACCAAAAAATAACTGTTAATAAACCAATTATTCCAAAAGAATATTATTTTAATGATATAAAACTTGAACCACTAACATTTTATGACCAGCATAATAGTTGATTTATGGGTGAAATAACTGATAACAAAACTAAAATTACTAATCCTTGTTTTAAATATAACATTACGTGAGAAGAAAACAGAAAAGGTTTTAAAATAAATAATCCATATAATCATAATGATTTACCAATTAATTATATAGTTACTTCTTATAAGGAAATTTCAACTCATAATGAAAAAGTATTTTTGTTGAACATGTAAACAACATAAATTAGATTATTTATTCTTTAATACTAATGATATAAAAACAAAAAAATATTTTTTAAGAGATAACAATAGTAAAGCAATTTGTTATGACTGTATTTTAAATATTAGGTTAAGTAGGAGGTATAAATATGGATAAAGAATATTTAACTAAAAGAGGAACGATTTACATAACGGACAGTGATGATATTGAATTTAAAATAGGACTAATTAAACTGATTGATGATTTAAAAAAAGATAATTTAGTTTGTGGTCATAAAGAATTTATTGAAGAATGTAAATATTGTTGATGTAATTGTGATTTAGAAATTATTAAAACAATTATTAGAGGTTAACTTAATTAATGCAATATGAGTTAATTATCGGTATTGACCCTGCTGGTATTGGTAATAACGGAATTGTTATATATTCAAATGAAACTAATAATATTCTCTTTAATGAAACATTTAAAACTAAAACAGTTTTAGAAAGCAAAAATTTGTATAAAGAATACTTTTTATTAATTAAAAAACATTCTGATAATAAAAAAATACTAGTTATTGTAGAAGATTTCTTTTTAAGTTCAAAACAATTATTAACTAATCCATTAGCAACTCCTAAAATTATTGGTGCATTAATGTCATTAATACAAGATGTTTTTAATTGAGATTATCTAGAAAATCACCCAAAAAACAAAAACAAAATAGCAAATTATAAAGGAAATATAAAATTAACAAAACATGAACAAGATGCATATAAACATGTTCAATACTATTTAAGGAATTATAAAAATGAAAGATAAAGCAAATTATGTCAAATTAACAGTAAAACTGAGTAATACTATTGAAGCAAAATATTACGAAAAAGGTAATAAAGAATTATATTATAGTGTTCGAGGTCAGTGAAATGGTTTAAACTATGTTACTTTAATTTTTAACAATCCAAAATTTTATAGACGATGTATTTTATTAAACAAAAATGATGAAATTATAGTAACTGGTCAAATCTTTAATACTTTAAACATTCCTAAAAATCGTGCATTTTGTTCAATTAATGTTAAATGATTTAAAAAATGAAAAGAGTAAAAAATGATATTATGAAAAATTTTATTAATAGTACCAATATTAATAACAATTATAACATTAATAATATTTTTAATATTTATTATTAAAGAATTAAAAAATGAATATAAAGTATTAAAAATATTAAGCGAAATTGCTAATCAAATTGAAAATAAGGAAATAAAATAATGAAATGTTTCAATTGTAAAAGTGAAGCAGTAGGATGTTGAAAAAGTGCAAGTATATTTGGATATAGTAAAGATAATTTTTTTAATTATGTAGAAAAGTATGGATGACCAAAAATTATTCATCAATTTACACTTAAAATATTATTTTTAATTAAAAATTTGTTAAAAGTAACATTATTTAGTGTAAAAATTCTCTAAAAATAACACTTTATCATGTATCATTACTTTTCTACAAAATTAAAGGATAATTTTGCATTTGATTTATATTTTTGTGAAATCCATTTAAAAAAAGTATTAAAAGAAAATGATATAGAAATTGATGAATTTGATGATAATAAAAATTAAAAAGAATAATAAATGTGGTTATGGTAGAGTTTATGCCCATAAATGTAGCAACTTATGTAAACAAAAACAAAATAAAAGAGTTAGGAAAGAAAGGTTAAATTATGAATAAAGAAAAAATAATGAAATATATTAATGAAAAATTAAAAAATGCTGAAGAACAATATAATGATGAATTTTATCAAGATTTAAAACAATATATAAAAGGTGAAATTGATTTTATTAAAATTTTATTAATTAGAGTAAAAGAGGGTGAATTTGACTAATGATAATATTGCCTACTTTGTTTGATAATAAAGATGAAATTGAAATATTATCACCATTTCCAAAAGCAATTCATACAAGTAATGATATTAGAGCAATTATTTTAAGACAATACCCAAATGTTAAATCAAAACACATAATTGTTTCTGACCCAGAAAGTAATGTTGCATTAATAGTTGGTGATAATGATGTTTATCAAGGTTGAATTAAAGTAACAGTTAAAAAATTAGAAAATTAAAGGAAAATAAAATGATTAATGATTATGAATGACTATGATATTGTGATAGTTATGGTTGTAAAAATAACAATAGTAATCAAAAAATATATGTTTGTTCAATCAAAAAAAATACAAAATTAGGATTATGTAAAACTCATTTTAATAATTATAGAAATATAACAATTGATTATGTTATTGAAATTAAAGGAGAAAAAAATGGATTATAAAGAAAAAATTAAAATTAGAATTCATGAATTTGAATTATATGATTATCAAGTAAATACTTTATTAGATATTGTAAGAGAAATGTTAAAAGCAAATAAAGGAAATTAAAATGGCAAACGAAAATACACAATCAAATTATACTTTAATCAAATTAATTAGAACTGGTATAAGTCCAATTTGTGCAATGATAGGTACAAGTGCTTATTATGGTCAAGTAATAGATAATCCATTATTAGGTTCAATTAATAGTTTATTATTTGGTAAAAAATTAGGTTTAGATATATGAAATTTAAATCAAAGACCAAATACAAAAACTAAATTAATTAATAGTTCTAAAAAAATTATTTTAGGTTTAGGAACAATTGGTTTAGCAAATTATAGTAAATGAACAGAAAATAATATTAATCCTATTATTCCAACAACACCAACTCCAATAACTACTACAACTACAACAGAAGGTCCTCCATGATTACTATTAAATAAACAAGAAAATCAGTCATTAATGGATTGAGATACATATATTAGTTTAAATGCTTATGGTATATCAAATCTTATTAGTGGAATTCTAGAATTAATACCTAATAAATTTGAAGCAATAAGAAAAATTTGTAATATGGCAACTGGTGGATGTTTAATATCAAGTGGTGTTGCTATGGGTATTAATAATGATTTTAATAATTCTTATGCAGTACCTACCATAGTTGCTGGTGTAAGTGAAATTATCCATAATTTACTTCCAATAGAAACAAATCATAATAGAGAAATGCAAGAAACTTCATTTACAAATGAAACTGCAAGATTAATAAATGATAATAGATTTACTATTAATAGTGAAACATCAAGTCAATATGGTAGTGGTAATATAAGCGAAGCACTATTAAATAATGATAATGCTTCATTAAATTGAGATTATAATCACATGAGTTTATAAAGGAGGTGAAAAATAATGAATAAAGAAAAATTACTTGAATATTACAATGATAAATTAAAACAACATGAAAAAGATTTACAAGAAATACGACTGAATGAAGGTATAGCTAAAAATATTTTAATAGACACAAAATATATGATTGAAAAAATTAATAAAGGTGAATTTGATGAATAATCAAAAATAAAAAAATAAAAAATTGAAAGGAAAATATAAAAATGAAAGAATTTTTAAAAGCACTTGAAACAATTGGAATAAGCACTGGTATATTAATTTGCAGAGAAATTATTGTTTTATTAAAACGATTTATTACAACTCCAAAACATGTTAGAGCAAATAACAAAATTATCAAACATCAAAAAAAATTAGCAAAATTAAATGAAAAGATTAATAAAGAAAATAAATAATAAAGGAGAAAAATAATATGACAAAAATTGAATTTAATGAAAAATATAGAAAACAAGATATCAGTATTGATAGAGATTTTGATTTACATATTGATAATTGTTTTAAATTTTCTGATATCAATACATTAGAAAATGCTGTTAATGATTATAAAAAACTAATAAGTGAAATGCCACAATTAGTTAAAGATTGATTATTGGGATAAGATTAGGAGAATGTTAAATGTTAGAAAATGAAAATAATGTTCAACAAACAACTGAACCTTTAACTGAAAATAATGCTCAACAAGAAATAGAAAATAAAGTTAATGAAGCAGAAAATAAGTTAAATAAACTTAATCAAGAAATTAAAGAAAAAGAAATAATTAATATATTTAAAAAATATCAAGTTAAAAGTGAATTTTATGATTTTTTAAAATTTAAAACTAATAATTTAGAAAATTCAAAAATTGAAGAAACTATTAAAAAAATCATTAAAGAACAACCAGTATTTAAAGAAACAATTAATACAGGTGGCAAACCACAAACAATAATAACAAATCAACCAAGTTCAATAAAAAGTACATTATTGGATTATAAAAATAATAATAATTTATAACAGAAAGGAAATCAAAAAATGGCAATACAATTCAATAAAAATTTAGATAATACCGAAAAATTAGTAGAAGCACCAGAGTTTATAGAATTTTATAAACAATCAAATTCACCATGAGCAAGTTTTTTTCCTATCGAAATGGTTAATTCAACAAAAATTGAATTTATAGTTAAAAAACCAAAAAATTCAGAAATTAAAGTATTAAAATGAAATGATAAAAGCAAAGGATTAGATGTTAGTTATGCTGAAACTATTAAAATTTTAAAAGAAATTAAAGAAGAAGCAGTTGCGGGTGAAATAATTGCTAATGTTGATTTAAATGCTGAAAATGGACAAAATTTATTAAATACAATGCAATATGAAGTTGCTAATGACTTAGCAGATTATTTAGCAAATAATGATACAAATGTAATTACAAAATATGCAACTAAAATAGACATTACTGATAAATCACCAGTAGGATATTTAAAATCAATGTTAGATGCTTGAAATACTTTATTTCAACTAAGAAATAGTAATAATTGTCGTTTTTTTATTACTAATAATCTTTATGATAGTATTGTTTATTTAGCTAATAATAAAGGATTAATTACTGATAATCAGATTGCTCAACAATTAAGATTAAATGGAAATGATTTATATATTAAAGGTGTACTATGTCAAATTGTAATGGATGATTATATGACATTTACTGATAATAATGAAACTAAAATTATGTCTTTTGTTTTAGCAACACCAAGAGCAATGAAAAGATATATGTTACAAAATACAGTTGTATATGTTCAAGATATTGCTGATGGTAAAGTTGGAAGAAGATATTTAGTTGGTGGAGAAGTAACTGGTGAATCAATACCCTATATAACAGATGAAGAAACAACTTCACGCTGAATGTTATGTGCAATTGTTAATAATGATAAAAATGATTTAAAAACTAAGATTACAAATTTAACAACTGATATTACTGCAAATGGTAATAACAATAACAATGAATTAAATACAGAAATAAAAAGTACTAATGAACTTAAATCATTAAATCCAAATTTAACAAATCCAACTATTAAATATTTTAGTGATGCACAAGGAAAAACTAATGTAAGTAATCAAAAACAAAAAGCAGGTGACTTATATATAACTATTACTGCAAATATTAATGACTTAAATTATAAAGGAACAACAAATCCAATTAAAATAACTCTTAAATAAAGGAAATTAATATCATGCCAATTGGTACAACTAGTACAGCAATACTTTTAAACATAAATAAACCAAAACATACTAGAACAAGTAACCAACAAGAAAATAAAAGTTTTTGATGAGAAATTTTAGAAATGATTGGTGTACAAGTAATAGCAGTAGCACTTGCTCCTTTTACTGGTGGTTTAAGTGAAAGTATAGCACTTGGATTAGGTGCAAGTGATTTTATTGCAAGTACTATTAATTTTGGTATTTATGCTACAACTGATTTTACTATTAATCAAGTTTATGATTATTTAAAAGGAAATGTAACACCATTAAATACTTTTTTTAATATATTACCTGCATTTGTTGGAATTAATAAAATTAGTCGTGGTTATCGTACTACTAAATTTATTAAGTTAGCACAAAAAACTAAAACATTAGAACAAATTGGTGTTAAAGAAGCAAAAAATTTACAAGAAATTATTAGTCAAGTAAGTGGAAAAGAAATTTTAACAGATAAAATCATTGGTAATAAACGTTATTTATTTAATTATAGTTTGGCACCTAATCGTGAAACAATAACACAAAATTTAGGTTATGTTGCTGAAAAACAATTTAAAAATAATTTTAAATCTTTAAAATCACAACAAATAAAAGAATATTTATCATTACAAAATACATTAATAAAATTAAGTCCACAATTAACTCCAAAGTTTAAAATTAAAGATATTGAAAAAGCAAATAACTTTTTAAAAAAATATAATACTGAATTAAAAGAAGTATTAAAAATGAACCAACATGATTGATTAAATTTAGTTCATACAATACATACAGAGAATAGATATGGAAAAACTTTAATTTTAGATTTACAAAAAATTCGTGCTAATGCTATTAAATTTAATTTTAAAAATAGTTCAATTCATAAAATTGTTTTAAATGCAAATAAAATTTTTAAGTATTTTGATATTAGATTTTATTTAAAAAAAGGTTTAAATAAATTTTGAAAAGATACACCATATTTTGAAAAATTACGAGAAAGTATATATAAATTACAAGAAAAATTTGAAAAATTAGAAAAACAAGCATTTGAAAAAATTAATAAATTAAAAGAAAAAGCAACAGATTTATTTACTAGTGCAGAAAAAAGAGCAATTAAACATGCACAATTAATTCCACTAAATTCACCAGTATTTATGGGTTGTAAAATTCAACCTTTATCATTAGACAAATGTGCAATTACTATTTATCATCGTAATCCTAAGTATAAACCAATTACAGTTGTTGATAGTATTCTTAAAGCAAAAACTTTTGTTACTCAAATACATCCATTTCATTGATATCGTTGATATAGTGGTTGATACATTGGTTATGGTGTTAATCGTAATAAATGATTAAAAGCAATAGCATTTGCTCCACCAGTGGTGCAACAAGTAATTAGAGATAGTTTTAAAGTATATAGAGAAATATTTAGAACTATTAGAACTTATCATAAAGTAGTAAATGTTATTAATAATCCTATTGAAAATATTAATAAATCATTTAAAAGTGTTGGTTTAAAATTTTCAGTTAATACTTTATTTGGTACTGGACTATTACATCATTTAGAAAAATTTGCATATAGTCAAGTTGTAGAAAAAGGTAAGAAAAAATTACAAAAAGAAATTATCCATATATCACATAGGAAAACTAAAACAAAAACTAAACATTATAAAAAAGCATTTTTTAAGGAATGATAAATTATGATTAATAAACTTTGAACTGATGTCAGTCTTGAAAATTATAATAACTGATATCCATTAACTGGAAAAATTACAGAAACTCCACCGCAATATATAAATACATGACCTAATGTAAAAGACTGATTTACAACTTTTGCTATTCGCGCTCAAAATGATATTAATGCTTATCTTGATTTTATTTTATCTAAATTTCCTTTTGATAGTTTTAAAGATGAATTAATTAAAGAAACATTAAGAGATATGGTTTATGTAATGGTTGAACATTGAGTATTTAATCGTACACCAATTGAATTTAATGTTGATGCTACTATTCAATTCAATAATGGTACATCATTTAATGCAAGTAGTATTCCTACAATTAATGTTTGAGATTTAGCACCAAGTAGAATGAAAATATGAGCAAGATTAACAGAATTAAAACAAGTATTTTCAAATTATAATCAAGATGAAATAGATATTGAAAAAATTGACTTAAAAGTATTTTATACTAGAAATCAAGTTGATGAATTAATTAAAGAACAAAAAGAATTTACATTATCAAAACAAATAAAATTATATGATGATTTGGTTAATGATAACGAAAATGAGATATATAGGGGTCGTGTTACAAACTTTATAAATAAAGGTTATGTTGCAACTGATTATGACCCAAAAACTGAAACAATGATTTTAGATTGACCTGATGAAATTGGTACATTACCACCAGAAGCATTACAAAATAATCCACAAATTGGTGATTTTACTCATGCTGCGACTGCTGACTTTTCTGCTAAACAACAAAAAAGAATTACTACTAATGAAAATAGTATTAAATTATTAGAAAATAAAGTTGATATTAATAAACAAAATATTGATGATATTAAAAATAATTGATTTAATATTGAAACTAGTCCTTTATGAAAAAAAATGTCTTCTTTTATTCCTAGTAATGAATTTGGAAAAATATATTTAGCAATATGAGGTTATATTTATCAACCACCTAATAATCCTACTGATAATTACATATATAGTAATAAAAAAACTATATTTAATTTAGGTGGTGAAATTAATAGAACAACACAAAAAACTATTAAGTTAGATGAATTGATTGTAAATGATAATGTTAAAATACAATTATTATTTACTAAGGAATTAAATGATATTACGGTGACTTCTAATGATGTTAATTATCAACCTAGTTCTGTTACATTATATCAATATATTGGAAAAGGAACACCAACTGAATTTATAGCAGAAGAAAGTACTGAACGTGATTATTATACAAAACTAGAAACTAATAATTTATTAGATAAAAAACAAGATAAATTAATTGCTGGTACTAATATAACTATTGATGAAAATAATAAAATTAGTGCTACTGGTGGAAGTGCAGATTTATCAGATTATTATAAAAAAGAAGAAGTAGATAAAAAATTAGAGAATAAAATGGATAAAGACCATTTTAAATATAATTTTGCTATTAATATTATTGGTACTGAATTTCCTAATTTAGAAACTACTAATAAAACTATTGTTGGTGCTATTAATGAAAATAAAGCAAATATTGATAAAAAACAAGATAAAGAAATATGAAAAGTAATAAGTAAAAGTAAAAATAATCGTGAATGAGATACTTTTGAAATTAATTTTAATACTGTATATAGAGTAATTATAACATTAGATGAATTACCAGTAAATCAAGCAAATATAAAGCATAAAGTAGAATTTAAAACTGGTAATTATTTAGGTGGAGATTATTTACTTGCAAAATTTAAAATTAAAGATGAAGATGTAATATTAACTTTAACTGTTAGAGAAAGTAGTTTTAATTGTAGTTTATATTTAAAAGGTGGAGATATTAATTATGGTGCTATTCTTTCATTAGAAGAATTACAAAATACAATTAAAGTTGATGTTACACCAAAATTAAAAATTAATTCAAAAAGTTTAGAAACAAATGAAGTTGAAGAAAATTGTTGAGATATTGAATTACCAAATAATCCAACACCAAGTCCAAGTGGTTCAAACTGAAAAGATGTAGGAACAAGAGAAAAAAATAAATGAGATAATTGACAAATTACTTATGATTTTATAGTTAATAAACATTATAGAGTTTATTATTCTTGAAGTATATATAATCCAGTTTATACTATTCAAGAATTTATTATAACGGATAACAAAATTGCTGGTGTACCAATACAAACCTTTAATGATAGTGTTAATATAGTAATTTTATCAGTTCAACATGCAAAATTAATTACTATTTATAGTGGAAAAGGTAATTTAAAAGGTAATGTATGAAAATTAGAAGAATTGCAGGAATAAAATTATGATTTTTAAAATAATAAAAATTATTTTAAGTTTAATTCGAGTTCTTTTATCATCAGCAATAGCGGGTTTAATTATATTTATTATAGTAAAAATTGTATTAAAAATTAATCAAATATTTTAGAAAGGTGGTGAATATTATGTTAAGTCTATTTAAAAGAAAAGAAAAAAGTAATATTAGTGATAATCAAAATGAAAAAGTAAAATTTTTAACTAATAAAAATAAAAGTACACATACTTCAATTTTAAATTATTTTGGTTTTAATGATTTTAATCATGAAACTTATTTTACTGATTTTGTAGCAGAAAATAATGCTAATTTATATAATGCTCCATTAGAAATAAATAATGAAACTATTAAACAATATTTAATTCAACAAGAATTTTATAGAAAAAATTGAAATTCTATTTTTAAATTAAGTAAATTAGGAATTAGTGGTTATTTAATTTATATTGCAAATGATGATTTATATTTTCAATTAGTAGATATACAACAAAGAATTTATGATATTACTGGTAAATTAATTGAATGTACTATTTTTTATGATAATTATGAACAAAATGCACAAACTGTAAGATTATTTGAAGTTTATACATTAAATAATAAACAAGTAACTATTAATCGTGCAATTTACAGTATTAGTGATAATAAAAAACAATTTCCCTTAGATTTTAGAATATATAATAATAATCCTAATTTATCACAAGAACAAACATTAAATATTAACTATATACCAATAGCAATTATGCGAAATAAAGCAAATGAATTAGCAGATTGTAATAAAGTAATGGATAAAATTAAAGCATTAGATGTTATCTATGAACAAATTGTTTTAGATACAATTTTAAATTCGCCTAAATTTATATTTAGTCAAACTTATGGTAATGTTCAATCAACATTAGAAGAAGCAGTAAGAACTTTGGTTACTAAAAACTATATATTTAAAAGCGGTGGAGATAATAATGAACAAAACGAAAATATCAATATGACAAATAGTAATTTTAAAGGTAAAAATTTAACTGATATATACGATTGAAATGTTAATGAAATATCTAAACGTTGTGGTATTCATATACCAAGTCAAAAGAAATCTGCACAACAATCAGTTCCCGAAAGTACAGCAGTAAATATTTCAACTATTAATTATATTGAACAAAAATTATGACAATTTAATATTGATATTCTTAAATTTATTCAAATATTAGTGAGAATTGATAAAGATTTATTAAATAGTAAAACATTTAATATTAATTATGATCAAGAAATTAATAATTTAACAGTTAAACTAAAATTATTTAATCCAGAAAATAACCAATTAATAGGAGAAAACAATGGACAACAACAAACCACAAACCAAATTTCCACAGAAACAGAAGCAAACTAAACTTAATCAAGCAAAAGTAGAAAATGATTATTTAATAGATAATATTCCTTATGATTTTACAAATATGATGAGTGCTACTAGTGACCCAGATATTAATAGAGCATATGATGAATTTAAAAAAAGAACTATATATATTTATGAAATTGAACGTTTATTTAAAAATAATGAAAATAATAGTTTAAAATTTTCAGCAAATACTATTAAAATTGGTTTTATTGATATTGATAAAGTATTAAAAACTACTGCTGTTGAAACATCAGACTTTACTATGCAATTAAATCAAAGAGCAAGTACTAATATTAATGATAATACTATTGAATATAGTATGACTGATATTAAAAATTTAATTTTTCAAGAAATAAATTTATTAAATCAATTTAAATTATATGCAGTATCTATTAATGAACCATTAAATGAAAATAATATTGATAATTTATATATTATTAATAATTATTCACAACCTTATCAAAATCCAAAAACTAGAAGTACTAAAAGTATTACTATTATTAAAATTAAAGATTTTAAAACAAGAGATGGTTATCCAATAATTATTAAATTACAAAAACCATTAGATAAAGATACCAAAGTAATTGGTTTAAAAATTAAAGCCCCTAGAAGCATGATTTTCGGCAATATAAAGGTGCTTGGTGAAGTTGACAATATGGAAGTATACCCAAAGTTATTTGTTAAAGATAAGATAGCATTTCCGTTATTATCAATGCCTATTGAAACTCAACCAAAAGTTAGAATTCTAGAACAATGATTTAGTGAACAAATATTACCTTGAAATCTTGCAAAACAATTCATAGGACAAGAAAAATCAGTTTTAGATTTAATTGCTATTGGTGGTGGTACTAAAACAAGAAAAGAAATTTTTAATAATGCAAGAGTAACACATGCTTGATTAGGTTATGAAATGGGTACTGTTTGAAATGGTCAGTGACCATTGAAAAAACAAAAAGAATTAAAAGACAAAGAAGTTTGAAATTTTCCGGGTGAAAGTCAATTTTATCAATATGTTGCAACCAATAACAGATTTGACGATATAGAAATTGAAATACAAGATGCGCCAACAGTTGATAGTTTACAAAAAGTATTATTAGATATGTTAACTTATACGTATACATATAATAGAAATTTTGATGGTGTATCTTTTAATCAAGATGATGTAAACTGAGATATTGCTAAATTACGTGCTAAGTTTGAAGGACAAAAACCTGATGAAGTTATTACTAATTTATTTAAACAATGAGAATTAGATTATCCAAATTATGTTAGTTTACCACAAATTAAAAGTTTTAAACAATTAGTTATTATGTTATCAAAATATATTTATTCAACATTATCAATTAATAAAGGATTAAATGATGATTATAAATTATTATTACCATATTATTTTGAATTAAAATCAAATCCTATTCATTCTACACCAGATAAAGTTTGAGAGTTTAAGGATGTAAAAGTAATATTAAAATCTGAGTATTTTGATTTTACAGATATAAATAATATTAAATTAAAAAATAATGATATTAGTCAAAATGAACTATTTAAACTAGATGATAATCAATTTAACTGATTATCTATTACTAATGAATTAGAAAGTAATAACATACCTTCCTTAATCCCTGCTGATTGAACATTAGGAAATGGTGAATATGGAAAATACTTTACAAGAGTAATTATTGAGAAAAATAAAATTGAAAATTTTTTAAATTTATATGGTTCAAATAAATCACAATTATTTTCTAAATTAGAATTTTATAAAGAAATTTCACAAATTGATAATAATAGTGAATTTGAATTACAAATTGAAAACCCGATTAATAACTTAAATCGGGTAGAAATTAGTGGCATATTTGGTTCTGGAAATTATGATATTATTTTAATTACTAATAAACAAGAAATAAATTTAAAAAATATTAATTTATTTGATAAATATAATGAAAATATTTCTTATATAAATCTAGAGATTTAATTATCAAAATATCCATCTGGATAAATACCATCCCATTTTATATCTTCTTTTAAAGAAGGATTAATTCCAAAATATAAATATATTTTACGAAAATCATTTCTTTTGTGTTCTCATATAGTTGCCCCCCCCAGACTGCTGTATGGTCTGGTTTTAAATAAAAATTTAATTTTTGTCTTCCGTCTTTACATGCAAAGCCTAAGGCAATACATGCAAAAATTAATGCTATAATAGTTGTTATTTTATAGAAATTTCTTTTTATTCATTTTTTTATTTTAGAGTTTATTTTTTCTTGTTGTTGTTTAACTTCATTTTGTATATTTTTTAATATTTCTTTACTATCTTGCATTTTAATTACTCCTTTTTTTACTATTAATGTAAGTTTTTTGTATTGTTGTCTGTTAAAAGCATATCCATGAACTTTTCAATATCTTCTTCTTCAAAAGTATCTTTTAAACAATTAAAACAAAAACGTGAATATCTATCATTCATCTTTAATCTAAAACAATAGGCACAAGCAGGATAATCACACATTATACAATTTCTGTTAGCAGGTCTATTACAAAATTTTGACATTACAAACTGACATTTATTATCTTTGATATGCTGTTCATATTTTTTTCAAAATTCTTTTTCTTTTTCTTTGTTAATCATAATTTATTCTCCTTTTCCCTTAATTTTACTTATAAATTGTACTATTTTTGATTATTTTTACAAGTATGCTTTTAAATGCAAAATAACGCCTAAATTAAAGGCGTTTATTTTATGATACCTATACTATTAATTATATTGAAATTGTTTATTATATTTTAAATATGAAAGTCGTTTTTTAAAAAGTTTTGATTTAATTTTAAATTACACTTATATATGTTTATAATAAAAAAGTAAATTAATTTTTTAAATATATTTACAATAAATTTAAAATTTAAAAAAAGTTAGGAGAAAAAATATGAGTTTTAATTATTTATGAACTTTAAAAGAAGCAACAAAAAGAATGTATCAATCATTTAGAGATGATGTAAAAAATCAATGAGAAAAAACAGATTGAAGAATCTTAAAAGAAAGAGATAGAAAATATATCCCCGTTAAAATTAAAACAAGAACTAGAAATACTATCAATGGTCTTGTTACTTATAAATGTCGTGATTATAAATATTATGATGAACAATTAAAAAAATGAGTTCCTATTTGTTTATTAGATGAAAAATTGCAATTACCTAAATACAAAAGGACTTGTCAAGATATCAAAAATAATGTTATTGAACATTTTGCAGATGGAAAAAGGTATATTGACATTTTACATACTATGAAACAAACAAAATTTAGCACAACAAGTATTAGTAGATTATTTCAAGAATATCAAGTTAGTAAATTAGATGTTCCTAAAATAAAATTAGAACTAAATCAATTTATTTATATTAGTATTGATGATGGACATCGAAAGTTTTGAAAATTTAAACGAAATTCTGGTAAATATTCAATGCGTTTAGTGTTATTTTGTACAGATAATGTTAATCATAAATTAGTTAATAAAAGAGTAGATGTAATAATAAGACCAACAAAAACTAAAATTGGAGTTCAAAAAACTGCTGAATTTATTTTAGAACAAGGAAATAGATTTTTTGAAAATTTTGACCAAGCAAAAATCATTATTTGTGGAGATAGTGCAGAATGAATTAAAGATGTTGCTAATTATTTAGATGCACAATTTGTTTTAGATAAATTCCATTTAGTTAAAAAGTTGTATGTAGGAATTATTGCTGGAAACAAAGGAAAATATTTTGAAGAATATAATACTTGTAGAAACTTTATTCAAAATGGTCAATATGATGAATTAATAAAGTATATGAATGAAATATTAAAAAATCATAAAAAATTAAAAAAACAATATTTTAAAAATAATAAACAAGGAATTGAAAATCAAGGTGCAAAATGAAATATTGGTACTTTTGCTGAAAGTAATATTTGATATATTTTAAAAGAAATGCTTGGTAATAGAACATATAGCATAGATATTTATATTAAAATGGTTATTTTTAGGTGTAATCTTGTGAATTCTAAAACATAATCAAAATTTTTATTTTTATTAAAATATTAAAAACTTATTAATTAAAAGTTAATAAGAATTTTTGTTGTGTATTTATATTAAATTTTCTTATTGATTTTTTAATATTTGTATTTTAATTGAAATTAATTTAATTTAGTAGTAATATTTACTTACAATTGCATATAATTACAATTATTTCCTTTAATTTTGTAGAAAAGTAATGATACATGATAAAGTGTTATTTTTAGAGAATTTTTACACTAAATAATGTTATTTTTAACAAATTTTTAATTAAAAATAATATTTTAAGTGTAAATTGATGAATAATTTTTGGTCATCCATACTTTTCTACATAATTAAAAATTATTTCTTGTCTATAATTTAAAAGAAATGTTTAAAAAGTAATTATATCCTCCGTTTTTGTTACCGTCCCATAATTTTTCCTAAAGGAAAAAGAAATTTAGGTAAAATTTATATTGGACAAAACATAAGCGCTATAAATGATGATGAAAAAGTAAAAAAAGAAATTATAGATATTTTTAGTAATAAATATAATATAGATGTAACTAGTTTGGAAATTAAAATTGTTAATAATCAAAATGAAGCAATAATTACTTCAATAAATGAAGATATCTATATTGGAACAGTAAAGCTTAAGTATAGTCCTAATAGATCTTTTGTAACGTTAGATTATATTGTTCCTGATTTGAATATAAGAACCTGTTTAGAATCTTTTTAATAAAACTGAAATAAATGAAAGAACAACCATTTGTAAACTAGTATTTAGTTTTCTTTCACAATTTTTTCATAATCTTCTGTATTTTTCTAATCAAGCAAAGCTTCGTTCTACAATTCATCTTTTTGGTAATACTACAAAAGTATGTAATTCATTACGTTTTATCACTTCAACATTTGCATTTATGATTGTTTTGATTTCAGAAGCAAATTTTTCACCAGTATAACCAGCATCTACTATTATTTTTTGAACTGCAGAAAGATTTTCTTTTTCATTTTCAATCATTATTATAGCGCTATTACGATCTGTTTTTTCTGCTGTGGTTATGTAAATTGCATGTGGTAAACCTTGAGAATCAACAACAATATGACGTTTTATGCCTGAAATCTTTTTACCAGCATCATAACCTTTATTTTCAGTAGTATCTGTATTTTTAACACTTTGCGAATCAATTATACAAAAACTAGTTTGTTCTTTGCGATTATTATTGATACGAACTTTTTTAACTAATTTTTTTTAAAATTAATTACAATACACTAGGTTCTTTACCATTATTTTTACTTCAAATTTGAAAATAATAATATACAGTTTGTCATTTTGGAAAATTTTTCTTTAATTTTGTAGAAAAGTAATGATACATGATAAAGTGTTATTTTTAGAGAATTTTTACACTAAATAATGTTACTTTTAACAAATTTTTAATTAAAAATAATATTTTAAGTGTAAATTGATGAATAATTTTTGGTCATCCATACTTTTCTACATAATTAAAAAAATTTTTTGGTAGCATTCTTCATTGACAACCACTTTTTAATACATATAAAATTGCACAAAATACTTCATATAAATCTAAACTTCTTGGTTTTGTTTTCTTTTTGCTATTTTCTAAAATTGATTTTATGTTCTCAAATTGTTCTTTGGTGACATGACTTGGATAATTTTTATGCATATATACCTCTTATTTTAAAATATATAATCATTTTACATTATTTTCGAAAAGATTCTAAACAGGTTCTAAGAGATAAACAAGTTCCTACTTATTCTTATCAACATCATCAAGAAATTTTATTTGGAAAAAATGATATTTTAAATGATAATGAATTTAAAAATTTACTTGCTGTAAATGATTTTATTAATATTTTAAATGAACAAGTTAAATTTAAAGCAAGTGAAGAATCAAATAATGCTTTTAAAAAGTTAGAAAATAATAATGATAATTTTAAAGATTTTGAAGATTTAAAAAAACAATTTAATGATCATCATCTTTTATTTGATGGTAAAATTGATTTTGAATCATTTATTAAAACAATTAGTAATTATCATATAAGTGCAAACATTGATGAATTAAAAACAGGAATATGTCGTTTTTATAATATTTTAGCTCAATTATATGAAAAAAATAATGTTTTTAAAATGTTAGAAAAAATTGAATTAGATCAAAAATTGTGAGAACAGTCTAAAAATAAATATGTCAGGAGAAGCATATTTTGGTTCTTGTAATGATAATATGTGTAATACTAAAATAATACTTGATACAGATTTTAGCTTTAATTTTGTAGAAAAGTAATGATACATGATAAAGTGTTATTTTTAGAGAATTTTTACACTAAATAATGTTACTTTTAACAAATTTTTAATTAAAAATAATATTTTAAGTGTAAATTGATGAATAATTTTTGGTCATCCATACTTTTCTACATAATTAAAAGATTTTAGAGATATAAAGTATGGAATGGAAGTTATGGTACATGAATATGGTCATATTTTGGATTCTTTAATTCGTAATAAACAAAATAATAATTTTGATGCAAGAAAATATATGATTTCATCATTAGCAAACGGAACTAAGATTAATAATAAATCTTATCAAAAACTTTTAAGTTATGGTATTGTTAGAAGTTGATATGGAAGAACATCATATATTGATTTATTTCCAGAAGCTTTTGGTCGTTGAATAATGACTCCTGAACAAAATCGTGATCTTGGATGAGAAAAATTAGATAAATTTTTTCGAATAGATTTACTTAAATTATTATAATAACCTGAATTGTAAAATTAAAAAGGACACTTATATAAAAATTAAATTGTGTTAATTCTATAATTAAGAAAAGAAAGGAATTAGCACAATGTATAAGTATCTGACTATTGAATCAATAATAGCAATAAAAGAATATAAAAGTTATGGATTTTCGATTCGTAAAATAGCAAAAGCCATTGATTATAGTAAATCAACTGTACATAGAGTTTGTAGATTATTAAATCAAAACTTATTACCATTAGAAATATTGAATAAAATTCAAAAAAATAAACAAAATGCAGGTAGAAAATTAATAATTTTAACTTTAATAGAAATTAATACTATTAATCATTTGTTAATTACTAAAAATTATGCTCTTGATATAATTGCTAATTTTTTAAAGGAAAATAAAATAAAAAGTATTTCAACAAAAACTTTATATAACATGTTTAAAACAAATCAAATGGGTTTTGATGAAAATAACTTATTGAGAAAAGGAAAAAATAAACCTCACAAACAAAAAGAAACTAGGGGCAGAATTAATAATTGTAAGTCTATTCATGAAAGAAATTTAATCATTCCTAATATTAAAAATATAGAAGAATTTGGTCATTTAGAGGGTGATACTATCATTGGTAAAGATCATAAAAGTTCTATTATTACTTTAGCTGATATATGATCAAAAACCACAATTCCTTTAGCAACTAAAAATAATAAATCAGAAAATATTACAAAAAGTATAATAAAATTTATTTCAAAGTTACAAAAAGGAACAGTTAAAACTATTACTTTTGATCGTGGTAAAGAATTTAGTAAATGAAAATTAATCGAAAAAAATTGTAATGTTAAGATTTATTTTGCAGATCCTGGTAAACCTTGTCAAAGAGGTTTAAATGAAAATAATAATGGTATTTTAAGAAGATATTTACCAAAATCTACAGATCTATCTTCATATAAACAAAAAGATTTAAATACTATAGCATTTCAAATTAATTCTACACCCAGAAAATCACTATCTTATAAAAGACCAATAGATTTAATACAATTATTTTAAAAAACTGTCCCATTTATATTTACAATTCAGGTAACAAAAAATATATATTTATAATCATAATAAGGACAAAGTTTATTTTGTCCTTATTATTAATTTTGCTTATTAATTAAAAATTGTAAATAAAGTTATTAATTGTTCATTATGTTATGAAAATTAATGTTGTTTAATGCAATGTTAACATATGTCATACGACCAAATGAAGAATTTAAAAAACAATACCATTGAAAGTAAATATTATCATTATCATGTCAAAGATCTAAGTTAAGAGCAATTTCTGTTCCTCATTCTCCACCATCTTTAGTATTAATATAAGCAATAAAAAGAACATTAGCATTACCAGGGTTTTTATATTGTTCAATTTTTGCAGTATTAGTTGATAGTGTTGGACTACTTTCAATTCCTGTTGAAGTTGATACTTTGAAATATGAATTAATAAAAGAAAAAGTTGGATACATATTAGTAAAGGTATTTCAGTCTCTCGCATAATTACTTCACTTAACAATATTATAAACATTATAATTATCAGTAGCGATTGATGTTCCATTAGAGGCTTTTTAGAAATCTGTGTATCTTTGTTTTACAAAGTACTAGTTCAGATTAATTCTGTCTTCAAATTTTATCATAAAATGAGCAATTGCTGTATTTCAATTTTGAATAGGCAATGTTCATTTTTTTGTTATATTTTCAATTGCTAAATAAAATATTTTAAAAACTGACATATCATTAGGAAAAGCTTTTTTGTTTCTAATAACTTTTCGTAATTGACTATTAACAGATTCAATAGCATTTGTTGTATAAATTACTCTTTTGATTTCTGCAGGATAACTAATAAAAATCATCAAATTTTCTCAATTTTTATATCAAGATTTAGCAATTTGGGGATATTGTTTATTTCATTTACTTTCAAATGATTCTAAAGCTTGCATTGCTTGTTCTTCACTACATGCACTATAAATTGGTTTTAAATCTGTAACTAGAGTTTTTCTTTAATTTTGTAGAAAAGTAATGATACATGATAAAGTGTTATTTTTAGAGAATTTTTACACTAAATAATGTTACTTTTAACAAATTTTTAATTAAAAATAATATTTTAAGTGTAAATTGATGAATAATTTTTGGTCATCCATACTTTTCTACATAATTAAAAGAGTTTTTCGATGTTTGTATGAAACATATTTTAAACTATTTCGAATTTGATGAACAATGCATAATTGATGTTCTGTTTTAGGATAAATTGCTTGTATTGCTTCTGACATGCCTGTTAAATTATCACTACAAGCAATCAAAATATCATTTAAGCCTCGATTTTTCATTTCTGTGAAATTAGCTAATCAAAATTTAGCACCTTCATTTTCACTAATTCATAAGCCTAAAACATCTTTTTTACCTTCTAAATCAACTCCTAATGCTATATAAACTGATTTATTAATAATCCGTTTATCTTATCGAACTTTAACTACTATACAATCAAAATAAACAATCGGATAAACGCTTTCTAATGGTCGATTTTGTCATGTTTTGACATCATCAATAACATCATCAGTAATTTGACTAATAACACTTTCACTAATATCAGCACCATGATATAACTCTTGTAACTGCATTCTAATGTCAGATAGAGTCATACCTTTTGCATATAGTGAAAGCACTTGTTGATCAAAACCATCAAATCTTCGCTGTCTTTTTGCAACTATTACAGGAGTAAAATCACTATTGCGATCTCTTGGTACATCAATCTCAATTTTACCTTGTTGAGTTATTAATTTTTTTGAACTTGTACCATTACGAGCATTTTCAGTATTACTATGTTGATTTTTTTCATATCCTAAATAATTTTGCATTTCAGAATTCAACATTTTTTCAACTAAACGTTTTGTTAATTCTTTATATAAACCCCCTTCTTTAAAAACTGTTGTTAAATCTTCAGTATTTTCTAATAATAAATCTACTGCTTTTGATATTGGATCATTATTATTAATATTTTGTTTTTTAGCCATCTGTAACTCACTCTTTCTAGTCATTTAATTATATTTACTAGAATTAATTAAACATAGTTATTTTTGTAAGTTACACAGATTACTAAACATTGCCTTCCATTATGTCAATCTGAAAAAGAATAATTTATTTTATCATTAATAATATTATTAGTGTTTTTTCAATTATTATAATAAATAGCAACTAGATTATTACTTTTATCAAAAATTCAATTTAATGAATAGTTTTTAGTAGTTAATGTTAGTGGTGATTTATTCAAAAAATTATAAACATTTTGATTATCAATAATTAAATTAACAATGTTACTAGTTAATTGATTGTTAATTTGCCCTTTTAAACTAGTTTGATTAATAAAATACATTGCTAAGTTATTAGAGCTATTGTCTTACTAATTTTATTATCATGTGTTGCTTTAGCAATATAATATAAACCTAGTGTTTCATTTAGATTATTGCTATGTTCAACTTTATCAGCACCTGCTTGATTAGAAATATCAATATGTTTTTCAATATCACCTTGTTGAATATATTTTCAATTATTATAACCAGTAAAGTATGAATCAGAATATTCACTTTTACTATATGGATTATAATTATCTTTAATAATAGTTACTTTTTTGTGGCTGTTCATTTCTTGTTTTGTATTTTCAATATTTACTTTATCTTTATCAGGAATATTTATATTAGGGTTATAAACTAGGTTACCATAGTTATCTACTAAAAAAGTATTTCTTGCTTTAGGAAAAGTGTATTTTGCTAAAGATAATGTATCATAACTATAAAATTTATGATCTGTTATTGATTGATTAGTAATTCACTCACTATTGCTTAAATAGTTAAATTAGTTATTGAATGAAGTATTATTTTCTTCTAATTGATTTATTAGTATAGTATTTTCAATATTTTTATTATTAATATTGTTTCCTGAATTGTAAAATTAAAAAGGACACTTATATAAAAATTAAATTGTGTTAATTCTATAATTAAGAAAAGAAAGGAATTAGTACAATGTATAAGTATCTGACTATTGAATCAATAATAGCAATAAAAGAATATAAAAGTTATGGATTTTCGATTCGTAAAATAGCAAAAGCCATTGATTATAGTAAATCAACTGTACATAGAGTTTGTAGATTATTAAATCAAAACTTATTACCATTAGAAATATTGAATAAAATTCAAAAAAATAAACAAAATGCAGGTAGAAAATTAATAATTTTAACTTTAATAGAAATTAATACTATTAATCATTTGTTAATTACTAAAAATTATGCTCTTGATATAATTGTTAATTTTTTAAAGGAAAATAAAATAAAAAGTATTTCAACAAAAACTTTATATAACATGTTTAAAACAAATCGAATGGGTTTTGATGAAAATAACTTATTGAGAAAAGGAAAAAATAAACCTCACAAACAAAAAGAAACTAGGGGCAGAATTAATAATTGTAAGTCTATTCATGAAAGAAATTTAATCATTCCTAATATTAAAAATATAGAAGAATTTGGTCATTTAGAGGGTGATACTATCATTGGTAAAGATCATAAAAGTTCTATTATTACTTTAGCTGATATATGATCAAAAACCACAATTCCTTTAGCAACTAAAAATAATAAATCAGAAAATATTACAAAAAGTATAATAAAATTTATTTCAAAGTTACAAAAAGGAACAGTTAAAACTATTACTTTTGATCGTGGTAAAGAATTTAGTAAATGAAAATTAATCGAAAAAAATTGTAATGTTAAGATTTATTTTGCAGATCCTGGTAAACCTTGTCAAAGAGGTTTAAATGAAAATAATAATGGTATTTTAAGAAGATATTTACCAAAATCTACAGATCTATCTTCATATAAACA
Source organism: Spiroplasma endosymbiont of Amphimallon solstitiale (assembly GCF_964030965.1). Taxonomy (GTDB): domain Bacteria; phylum Bacillota_I; class Bacilli_A; order Mycoplasmatales; family VBWQ01; genus Spiroplasma_E. Next base: position 1,694,155 of record NZ_OZ034999.1, on the reverse strand, counting down.
AAAAGATTTAAATACTATAGCATTTCAAATTAATTCTACACCCAGAAAATCACTATCTTATAAAAAACCAATAGATTTAATACAATTATTTTAAAAAACTGTCCCATTTATATTTACAATTCAGGTTTCCTAAAAAAGTTAAAGGTGGTATCACACTTAAAAAAAATAAATATTTATTCATAATTTTATACCTCTATTTTTTAAATAATTATTTAAAAAATTAATAATTATATATTTTATAACACTTTAGTCATTAAAAAGTGTTGATTTAATTATAAACATTTTATTTGAAATTAGCAAAAACTAAAAAACTTAAATAAATAATGTGTATTAAATGTACTTTATAATATGTTTCAATATTAATAATTTGCATATTAAATAAGTTCTTTTTTAAGTTATAATATTTATTTATAACCCAATCAAAAAAAATAATACGAATTTATTGGAAAAATATTATTATTATGATAATATTCTACAAAAGAATATAAAGTTTTTTAATCCTCTTATTTTAATTTTAAAATAAATGGGTTTTTTATTTTTAGAAAGGAAGAAAAAATAATGGCAGCTGAAACTTATATTAGAAAATTAAAACTATCGCCAACATTTGCATTCACAACACAACAAATCCGTTCATTGACAAAAGAGCAAAGAGAAGCGATTGATAAAAAACAAACACCAGTATTTACAATGGAACAAATGAGAATATTCACACTTGAACAAATGAAACAACTTGCAATTGATCCAGGTCTTATTGCTGAAGCCATGAGATTATCAGAAGAAGAACAAGTGGAACTGGCAAAAAAATTATCGTTAGAAAAAGAAAAACAATCTGACATAATAGTAAAAGAATTTAAAGAAACATCAATGCCCTCATCACAAACATTTAAAGTAGAGACAGAAGTAAAATTAGTTACTGAAGAGGAAATGCTAAAACAAGGAGTAAAACCCAAAGGAAGTATGATTATTCAACCTCAAATGCAACATACAAATAATAATCATCAAGAAAAGATAATAATTTCCGAACCAATCATTTCACCATCTCTTTATGAAAGTAGTTTAGATTTACAAGCAACCAATGAAGATGATGAATTTGGTTTTGTAGTTGTTGATGAACTTTATAAAACATTACAATCAGAAGAAGTATCTGAGAAAGAAAGAGAAGATATTGATAGAGCAATTGTATTAGAGGCTTTATCATTAAAAAGACAAGAAAGAAATAATAAAGCAATTGGTTTATATTTAGAAGAACAAGAAGATCTTGAAAAATCAGTACCATTATCCTTACAATTAGAAGAAGTATCTGAGAAAGAAAGAGAAGATATTGATAGAGCGATTGCATTGTCATTGCAAGACCAATTTAATGTAGAACAAGAGCAAGAAGATATTGATAGAGCGATTGCATTGTCATTGCAAGACCAATTTAATGTAGAACAAGAGCAAGAAGATATTGATAGAGTGATTGCATTGTCATTGCAAGACCAATTTAATGTAGAACAAGAGCAAGAAGATATTGATAGAGCGATTGCATTGTCATTGCAAGACCAATTTAATGTAGAACAAGAGCAAGAAGATATTGATAGAGCGATTGCATTAGAGGCTTTATCATTAAAAAGACAAGAAAGAAATAATAAAGCAATTGGTTTATATTTAGAAGAACAAGAAGATCTTGAAAAATCAGCAAAAACACAATCAAATTTAATGCAAGTAATCAAAAAATCTGAAATAGAAGAAATTAAAGTTTTAGAACAACAAAAAATAAATAAATTTTTAAATTTCTTAATTAAATTAGTAACTTTTGGAAAAATTAATAAAAATAAGAAAATTGAAATAGAAATTAGTAAAAAATGAAAAAAAATATCAGAATCATGTAGTAAAAAGCCAAAAACAAATCCAACATTATTTTCAAAATCATTTAATAAACAACAAGTAAACAATGAATCAGCAAACCTACCATTAACAAACTTAAATAAACCAAGAACATCACAAATGTAAAATATTAAGAAAAGAGTTATCTTATTTAAGATGAAATATTATTTTTTTATCTTGGGGTGACCTTTTCTTTTTTAATTTGTTCAAAGATTCAATTTAGTTAAAATAAAATTATATTTTTTGTCATTATTATTTATACTTTTTTAATTATTTTTAAAAAATTACCTATTTTATTAAGAATATTGTTAATATTATATTAAATAATAACTATTAAAAATTTAAGGAGAAATTATGGAAAATAAAATTAATTTAGATAAATTAACTATTAATTCAATTCGTATGTTAGGAGTACAAGCAGTTAATGCTGCTAAAAGTGGCCATCCTGGTATTGTTTTAGGTGCTTCACCAATGACTTTTTCTTTATTCAAAAATCATTTATCTTTTAATCCAAAAAATCCAAAATGATTTAATCGTGATCGATTTGTTTTATCAGCAGGTCATGGTAGTGCTTTATTATATTCAATATTACATCATGCTGGTTATAAATATACAATCAATGATATAAAACAATTCCGTCAATTAAATAGTAATACACCTGGTCATCCCGAATATCATTTAGACTATGGAGTAGAGACGGCTACTGGACCATTAGGTCAGGGTATCGCTAATGCTGTTGGAATGGCGCTTACTGAGAGTTTTCTTAGTGCTAAATATAATCAAAAAGATCTTAATATTATTGATCATTATACATATGCAATTTGTGGTGATGGTGATTTACAAGAAGGTATTGCGCAAGAAACACTTAGTTTTGCTGGACATTTTAAGTTAAATAAACTAATTATTTTATATGATTCAAATGATGTTCAATTAGATTCATCTGTTAAATTAGTATATTCAGAAAATTTAAAAATGCGTCTTCAAGCATTAGAGTGAAGTTATTTAAAAGTTGAAGATGGTGAAGATGATAAACTTATTTCTGAAGCTATTAAAAAAGCAAAAGTTAGTGATAAACCAACTTTAATTGAAATTAAAACTATAATTGGTTATGGGGCTAGTAAACAAGGAACACCGAGTGTTCATGGGTCTCCTTTAATGGAAGATATTAAAACAGTTGCTAAAAATTTAAACTGAGAATATCCTGAATTTACTGTTCCAAAAGAAGTAAGTACTTACTTCACACAAACAGCACTTAATCATGGTTCTAAAATAGAATTAGTTTGAAATCAAAAAGTTGAAAAATATGCAAAATTATATCCAAAATTGTATAAAGAAATTAAATCAGCATTGAAAAATGAAATTTTTAATGAAGATTATCAATTAAATAAAATTGATTGAACTTCAATTATTGGGGTAAATCCACAAGCAACAAGAGTAGACTCTGGTAATATTTTAAAACTTTTATCAGCTCATTGTCCAACATTAATTGGTGGTAGTGCTGATTTAGCTGGCTCAACTAAAGCATTAGTAACAGACAAAGACTTTCTACCTCTTGATCATTCAGGAAGACATATTCATTATGGAGTAAGAGAATTTGCAATGGGTGCTATTGTTAACGGTATGACTTTACATCAAGGCACAATTCCTTTTGGCTCTACTTTTCTTGTGTTTAGTGATTATCTAAAGCCTGCATTACGATTAGCAGCTTTAATGTCAATTCCATCTTTGTTTATTTTTAGTCATGATAGTATCGCAGTTGGCGAAGATGGTCCTACCCATGAACCAGTTGAACAACTAACAATGTTAAGAACTATTCCTAATTTTAATGTAATTCGCCCTGCTGATACAAAAGAAACAATTGGTGCATATTTAATGGCATTATCTAGTAAAACTAACCCTAGTGCTATTATTATTACTAGACAAAATTTACCACAACTTGCAAATAGTAATATTGAGGCAGTTCAAAAAGGTGCTTATATTATTAGTAAAGAGAATAGTAGTAAAGCTTTAGATTTAATTATTATTGCTACCGGTAGTGAAGTTTCATTAGCTATTGCTAGTCAAGAACAACTATGAAATGATCAAAAACTTAATGTTCGTGTAGTTTCAATGCCTTCTACTTTTATTTTTGATAAACAAGATAAAACATATCAAAATAAAATTTTACCTAATGATATTATAAAAGTTGCTATTGAAATGGGTTCTAAAGATAGTTGATATAAATATATTGCAGGTAATGGCTTTGTTATTGGCGTAAGTACTTTTGGTATTTCTGCTCCTGATAAGGTAGTACTAGAAAAATATGGCTTTACATCAAATCAAGTGTGTGATAAACTTAATAAGTTTTTAAACAGTAAGTAAGGAGAAATTAATAATGATGGTTTGGTGAGCAGTATTAATCATTGGCATTGCTAGTGCGTTAATTGGTGGATTAGTTGGTTTTATTGTTACTAAGAAGATTTTCGAAAAACAATTACAGAAAAATCCTCCTATTAATGAAAATATGATTCGTGCAATGTATTTACAAATGGGGCGTAAACCTACTGAATCTCAAATTAAATCAGTAATGCAAGCAATGAAACGTCAACAAAGTACTACTAAAAAACGATAATTTTTATTAAATATAAATTGTAAAATGGCAATGTTTAGTAATCTGTGTAACTTACAAAAATAACTATGTTTAATTAATTCTAGTAAATATAATTAAATGACTAGAAAGAGTGAGTTACAGATGGCTAAAAAACAAAATATTAATAATAATGATCCAATATCAAAAGCAGTAGATTTATTATTAGAAAATACTTTTAATTATGTAGAAAAGTATGGATGACCAAAAATTATTCATCAATTTACACTTAAAATATTATTTTTAATTAAAAATTTGTTAAAAGTAACATTATTTAGTGTAAAAATTCTCTAAAAATAACACTTTATCATGTATCATTACTTTTCTACAAAATTAAAGGAAAATACTGAAGATTTAACAACAGTTTTTAAAGAAGGGGGTTTATATAAAGAATTAACAAAACGTTTAGTTGAAAAAATGTTGAATTCTGAAATGCAAAATTATTTAGGATATGAAAAAAATCAACATAGTAATACTGAAAATGCTCGTAATGGTACAAGTTCAAAAAAATTAATAACTCAACAAGGTAAAATTGAGATTGATGTACCAAGAGATCGCAATAGTGATTTTACTCCTGTAATAGTTGCAAAAAGACAGCGAAGATTTGATGGTTTTGATCAACAAGTGCTTTCACTATATGCAAAAGGTATGACTCTATCTGACATTAGAATGCAGTTACAAGAGTTATATCATGGTGCTGATATTAGTGAAAGTGTTATTAGTCAAATTACTGATGATGTTATTGATGATGTCAAAACATGACAAAATCGACCATTAGAAAGCGTTTATCCGATTGTTTATTTTGATTGTATAGTAGTTAAAGTTCGACAAGATAAACGGATTATTAATAAATCAGTTTATATAGCATTAGGAGTTGATTTAGAAGGTAAAAAAGATGTTTTAGGCTTATGAATTAGTGAAAATGAAGGTGCTAAATTTTGATTAGCTAATTTCACAGAAATGAAAAATCGAGGCTTAAATGATATTTTGATTGCTTGTAGTGATAATTTAACAGGCATGTCAGAAGCAATACAAGCAGTTTATCCTAAAACAGAACATCAATTATGCATTGTTCATCAAATTCGAAATAGTTTAAAATATGTTTCATACAAACATCGAAAAACTCTAGTTACAGATTTAAAACCAATTTATAGTGCATGTAGTGAAGAACAAGCAATGCAAGCTTTAGAATCATTTGAAAGTAAATGAAATAAACAATATCCCCAAATTGCTAAATCTTGATATAAAAATTGAGAAAATTTGATGATTTTTATTAGTTATCCTGCAGAAATCAAAAGAGTAATTTATACAACAAATGCTATTGAATCTGTTAATAGTCAATTACGAAAAGTTATTAGAAACCTGAATTGTAAATATAAATGGGACAGTTTTTTAAAATAATTGTATTAAATCTATTGGTCTTTGAGGCTTTTTAGAAATCTGTGTATCTTTGTTTTACAAAGTACTAGTTCAGATTAATTCTGTCTTCAAATTTTATCATAAAATGAGCAATTGCTGTATTTCAATTTTGAATAGGCAATGTTCATTTTTTTGTTATATTTTCAATTGCTAAATAAAATATTTTAAAAACTGACATATCATTAGGAAAAGCTTTTTTGTTTCTAATAACTTTTCGTAATTGACTATTAACAGATTCAATAGCATTTGTTGTATAAATTACTCTTTTGATTTCTGCAGGATAACTAATAAAAATCATCAAATTTTCTCAATTTTTATATCAAGATTTAGCAATTTGGGGATATTGTTTATTTCATTTACTTTCAAATGATTCTAAAGCTTGCATTGCTTGTTCTTCACTACATGCACTATAAATTGGTTTTAAATCTGTAACTAGAGTTTTTCGATGTTTGTATGAAACATATTTTAAACTATTTCGAATTTGATGAACAATGCATAATTGATGTTCTGTTTTAGGATAAACTGCTTGTATTGCTTCTGACATGCCTGTTAAATTATCACTACAAGCAATCAAAATATCATTTAAGCCTCGATTTTTCATTTCTGTGAAATTAGCTAATCAAAATTTAGCACCTTCATTTTCACTAATTCATAAGCCTAAAACATCTTTTTTACCTTCTAAATCAACTCCTAATGCTATATAAACTGATTTATTAATAATCCGTTTATCTTGTCGAACTTTAACTACTATACAATCAAAATAAACAATCGGATAAACGCTTTCTAATGGTCGATTTTGTCATGTTTTGACATCATCAATAACATCATCAGTAATTTGACTAATAACACTTTCACTAATATCAGCACCATGATATAACTCTTGTAACTGCATTCTAATGTCAGATAGAGTCATACCTTTTGCATATAGTGAAAGCACTTGTTGATCAAAACCATCAAATCTTCGCTGTCTTTTTGCAACTATTACAGGAGTAAAATCACTATTGCGATCTCTTGGTACATCAATCTCAATTTTACCTTGTTGAGTTATTAATTTTTTTGAACTTGTACCATTACGAGCATTTTCAGTATTACTATGTTGATTTTTTTCATATCCTAAATAATTTTGCATTTCAGAATTCAACATTTTTTCAACTAAACGTTTTGTTAATTCTTTATATAAACCCCCTTCTTTAAAAACTGTTGTTAAATCTTCAGTATTTTCTAATAATAAATCTACTGCTTTTGATATTGGATCATTATTATTAATATTTTGTTTTTTAGCCATCTGTAACTCACTCTTTCTAGTCATTTAATTATATTTACTAGAATTAATTAAACATAGTTATTTTTGTAAGTTACACAGATTACTAAACATTGCCTGGTCTTTTATAAGATAGTGATTTTCTGGGTGTAGAATTAATTTGAAATGCTATAGTATTTAAATCTTTTTGTTTATATGAAGATAGATCTGTAGATTTTGGTAAATATCTTCTTAAAATACCATTATTATTTTCATTTAAACCTCTTTGACAAGGTTTACCAGGATCTGCAAAATAAATCTTAACATTACAATTTTTTTCGATTAATTTTCATTTACTAAATTCTTTACCACGATCAAAAGTAATAGTTTTAACTGTTCCTTTTTGTAACTTTGAAATAAATTTTATTATACTTTTTGTAATATTTTCTAATTTATTATTTTTAGTTGCTAAAGGAATTGTGGTTTTTGATCATATATCAGCTAAAGTAATAATAGAACTTTTATGATCTTTACCAATGATAGTATCACCCTCTAAATGACCAAATTCTTCTATATTTTTAATATTAGGAATGATTAAATTTCTTTCATGAATAGACTTACAATTATTAATTCTGCCCCTAGTTTCTTTTTGTTTGTGAGGTTTATTTTTTCCTTTTCTCAATAAGTTATTTTCATCAAAACCCATTCGATTTGTTTTAAACATGTTATATAAAGTTTTTGTTGAAATACTTTTTATTTTATTTTCCTTTAAAAAATTAGCAATTATATCAAGAGCATAATTTTTAGTAATTAACAAATGATTAATAGTATTAATTTCTATTAAAGTTAAAATTATTAATTTTCTACCTGCATTTTGTTTATTTTTTTGAATTTTATTCAATATTTCTAATGGTAATAAGTTTTGATTTAATAATCTACAAACTCTATGTACAGTTGATTTACTATAATCAATGGCTTTTGCTATTTTACGAATCGAAAATCCATAACTTTTATATTCTTTTATTGCTATTATTGATTCAATAGTCAGATACTTATACATTGTGCTAATTCCTTTCTTTTCTTAATTATAGAATTAACACAATTTAATTTTTATATAAGTGTCCTTTTTAATTTTACAATTCAGGTTTTTTACTGAATTATTTGTATTTAAATGTATTAATATATTATCTTTAATATCATGAAATAATGAGTTATTTGAAAATTCTTTTAATTATGTAGAAAAGTATGGATGACCAAAAATTATTCATCAATTTACACTTAAAATATTATTTTTAATTAAAAATTTGTTAAAAGTAACATTATTTAGTGTAAAAATTCTCTAAAAATAACACTTTATCATGTATCATTACTTTTCTACAAAATTAAAGGAAATTTCTGGCCTGTATTTAATAATTTCTACTTTTGCCTTATTTGTAATATATTCTTCATATTCTTGATAAAATATGTTTTCTAATATATTTTTTATGTTTTTATCATAAAATAAACTATTATTAATAATGATTGTCAAAGCCGTATCACCATTTTGATTTATGAAATGAATATGTGCATTATTTATTAGTAAAGTATTAACTATTTGTGCTAGTCCATTTTTAGCAGCTAAATGCAAGGCTGTATCACCATTTTGGTTTGCGTGGTTGATATTAGCACCATTTTCTATTAAAATTTTAATGGAATCTATAAGTTGATAATAGTGACTTGCTACTATTAAAGGACTATCACCATTTTCGTTTGTATAATTTATATTAGCATTTTTTTCCTTTAATTTTGTAGAAAAGTAATGATACATGATAAAGTGTTATTTTTAGAGAATTTTTACACTAAATAATGTTACTTTTAACAAATTTTTAATTAAAAATAATATTTTAAGTGTAAATTGATGAATAATTTTTGGTTATCCATACTTTTCTACATAATTAAAATTTTTTTCTATAAAATTATTGATCTCTTTTTTTATTTCAGAACTAATTTTTTCTTCTTTAATTATATAATCCCAATAATTAAAATATGTAAATATTTTGATATGAAGTGACAGAATTTAAAATAACTGATATTATTTTTTCACCATTAATATCTTTATCATTCATTATTTTGTTCCTCCTTTTTGAAATCAAAAACCCATTTATTTTAGTGAAAAATAAATGGGTTAGAAACATATAATGATTAATTATTAGTTATCTTTTAGTGATAGTGCTGTTAATAATTTATTGTATGTAGCAACATCTTGTTTTTTAAAGTATTTTAAGAAACGTTTTCTGCTTGCTACCATTTTTAATAAACTTCGTTTTGCAGTAATATCTTTTTTTTGTACTTGTAGATGGGCTGTTAATTCTAAAATTCTTTTTGTTAAATTAATAATTTGAACTGCAGAAGAACCAGTATCCTTGGCATTTAAGCGAAATTTTTTAATCAATTCATCTTGTTTAATTTGTTCCATATTTGACAACTCTCCTTTAAATATAATTCGGCTTAAGCAAAGCTAATATCGGAGAGAATATTAACAATGTTAAGTCAACACGATTATAATAGTACATTAATTTTAAACATAAAACAAGCATTTTTTTAAAAATATTTTTATTAATTTTGTATAAAGAGATGATTTTTTATTTTTTTTCTTCATTTGCTTTTTTATTTTTTTTATCAAAAATAGTCACTTTACGTTCAGTATGATTAAGAATTCTTTTACAATTATCTCAATGACGAATAATAATTAATATTCAAATTAGAGCCATAGTTATATTAACAATATAGTATTGAGTGTCTTGTTGGGAAAGAAAAGCATGCAGTGGCATATTTGGTATTCATGATAAGATAAAACCAAGTATCATCATTAACATTGAAGATAAAGATGACATTCTACTTAAATATAAAATAAATCATCAACTAGCAATTGTGATAACGCAATAAATAGGATTAGTCATTAATAGTACTCCTAATGAAGATGCAGCTCCTTTACCACCACGAAAACCATAAAATAGTGGTCAACAGTGACCAATAATTGCAGCAAGACCAGTTGGATAAATGTATGCTTGTTTAAACATTGTTTCATAATTAGGATTAGTAATATCAATAAAGGTTAAACCGTATGCAATTAAAATAGGAATAGCGGGCTTAAAACCATCAATAATTAAAATAATAGCTCCCCATTTACCACCCATAACTCGTGTTGAATTAGTAGCACCAGCATTTTTAGAGTAATAATCTCTAACATCGGTTTTAAATTTTAATTTACTAATAATAATTGAAGGTGAGATTGAGCCAATTAAATAACCAATGATAATAAAAATAAAAGTTCCTAATAGATTAATATGTGTCATTTTTTTCTCCATTCTTGTGCAAGTATTATGTTAATAAAAATTTTATTTTTTGGAAGTTAAATTGTTCTTTTTATCTTTATTATTATAATATAAATTATAAATTATTAATGTTAATAATATGATATTAATAACTGTACCAAAGGCATTTGCTGCTAGTAAGGGAATGTTTTTAATTAAACTAGCATAAATTATGAATGAAGTTAATCCTATTTGATATATGCTATAAGAAATTAACGATAAACCTTTTGTGTTTTTAGTTTTAATTAGTTTAATAGTTTGTGGTAAAAAGGCAATTGAAATAAAAAAGGCACCTATATATCCAATAATATCAATTGCAATATTAGACATTTTTTTCCTCCTTATTTTTTTGTTTAATTAAATTGTTAACAATAATCCCAATTATTATGAAATTTAGTGTAGCAGTAATAGTTTGACAAGTAATCATGGGAATATCATTACGAAGTATGCCAAATATTAAAAAAGTAAGACCCCCCAGTTGATAGATACTATATGAAAAAATAGAAAGACCTGAAGTATTTCTTGTTTTAATTAGTTTAATAGTTTGTGGTAAGAATGCCAAAGGAATACAAACGGCTGCAAGATACCCCAATATTTCTATAAAAATGTTCATTTTTTCTCCTTTTAATTAATTTAATTTATCATAATAATTATAATAAAATATTGTGAAAATAGTTATTTATTTTATTTTAAACCTGAATTGTAAATATAAATGGGACAGTTTTTTAAAATAATTGTATTAAATCTATTGGTCTTTTATAAGATAGTGATTTTCTGGGTGTAGAATTAATTTGAAATGCTATAGTATTTAAATCTTTTTGTTTATATGAAGATAGATCTGTAGATTTTGGTAAATATCTTCTTAAAATACCATTATTATTTTCATTTAAACCTCTTTGACAAGGTTTACCAGGATCTGCAAAATAAATCTTAACATTACAATTTTTTTCGATTAATTTTCATTTACTAAATTCTTTACCACGATCAAAAGTAATAGTTTTAACTGTTCCTTTTTGTAACTTTGAAATAAATTTTATTATACTTTTTGTAATATTTTCTGATTTATTATTTTTAGTTGCTAAAGGAATTGTGGTTTTTGATCATATATCAGCTAAAGTAATAATAGAACTTTTATGATCTTTACCAATGATAGTATCACCCTCTAAATGACCAAATTCTTCTATATTTTTAATATTAGGAATGATTAAATTTCTTTCATGAATAGACTTACAATTATTAATTCTGCCCCTAGTTTCTTTTTGTTTGTGAGGTTTATTTTTTCCTTTTCTCAATAAGTTATTTTCATCAAAACCCATTCGATTTGTTTTAAACATGTTATATAAAGTTTTTGTTGAAATACTTTTTATTTTATTTTCCTTTAAAAAATTAGCAATTATATCAAGAGCATAATTTTTAGTAATTAACAAATGATTAATAGTATTAATTTCTATTAAAGTTAAAATTATTAATTTTCTACCTGCATTTTGTTTATTTTTTTGAATTTTATTCAATATTTCTAATGGTAATAAGTTTTGATTTAATAATCTACAAACTCTATGTACAGTTGATTTACTATAATCAATGGCTTTTGCTATTTTACGAATCGAAAATCCATAACTTTTATATTCTTTTATTGCTATTATTGATTCAATAGTCAGATACTTATACATTGTGCTAATTCCTTTCTTTTCTTAATTATAGAATTAACACAATTTAATTTTTATATAAGTGTCCTTTTTAATTTTACAATTCAGGATTAATAAAAATAAATTTGGAGAGTGATAAAAATGAATAATCCATTAGAATATCTTTCTTGTAATAGAAGAGAATGATATAGTGATATTCCTATGAGAATTGCTCAAAAATCAACTAAATTATGATTAGGTAAAGGTTTATTATTTGATAGTGAAAAAGATGATATTTTAAAATATTTTACTAATAAAATTATTAGTGATAAATGATTTGAAAAATTATATAAATTTGGAATACAAGAAAGTTTACTTGGAAAAGTATATATAATGCCTATTATTTATAAAGATAATAGTACAAGTTTAAAAGTATTACCTAATTCATTTGCTGGTAGAGTTGCTAAATATAATGAAGAAGAACAATGTGCAGAATTCTTTTTTATAAATGAACAAGCAGATAGTGCAACATTAACTTGAGTAATTGCTGAAAATGGAAAAATAAGATTTGAAACTTATAAAAATGATAATAAAAATGAAAAAGAAATTATTTTAGGAACAGCACATACAAAATTAAAACCTAATTTAATACCAAAATATAGTTATGAAATTAAAAATCCTTGAAATTATTTACCAATATTAGAAATAACAAATTTACCAATGGTTAATTTTTATGGTAATTCAACAACTTTAAATGCTTATCCAGATACTTATCCAGTTTGAAATTTAATTGAATATTATCATAAATCATATACTCAAAGAAATGTTGATAGAGAATTAAATGTTACTACTTTATTTGGTGCATTTGATAATGAAACTGTTAAAAATATGATTGAACATGGAAAAATAATTGATAATCCTAAAAAAAATATTGTAGTTAATGTTGGTACTGCTGGATATAATAAATCTGGTGCTGGTGGTATGGAAGTTATTCAAGGTGATTTTAAAGCTAGTAATTATATTTTAGATAAAGATGATTTAGGAAAAGATATTTGAAATGGTGCAGGGTATGATTATAATGAATTTTCTGGTGTAAATTATGAAAATAAAACTAAATCATTATTTAATAATAAAAATGATATGGAAACTACAGAAACTAAAATAAGTCATTATTCATATTATTTTTATAGATTTTTTGATATGTTATTAATTTATGAAAATTTATGAAATGGTATTGGTGATAGACCTTATAGTTTTAAATTTTTACCTATTGCTATGACTGACCAATTATTAAAACAAGAAATGATTAGTCAAAGATTAGCAGATAGAACAATATCATATACACAAGCTATTGCTGAATTAGATGAAGTAACAAAACAACAAGCTAAAAAACATTATAAAGAAATAATGGAAGAAGATAAAGAAGAAATAAAATTGTTAGGAGAAAATGAAAATGATACATCAACAAATTCAATTAATGAAACATCTACATCTTCAATTAAAAAGACAACAATTGCTAATTAAAAGATGTAGTTATTGAAAAATATTTCCATTTATTATTAATAATGGTGCTATACCTTTAACTGAAACTGGTTATAAACCAATTAATAGTAAAATTAGTGATTTTGGACAATATGAATTAATATTAACTGGTACTACTCCAGTTGTATGTATTTGAAAAAATAGTACAAAAATATATCAAAAAAATAAAGGTAAAATTGACCCTATAACTCATAAACGTAGTGGACAAGATGAATTTTATACAAAACAATATAAAATTGGTGATTATTGAAATGCTTATTTAATTGATGATACAAGTGGTGTTGATTTTAGTAATTTACCAAATAATCAAATATTTAAAACAGTACAAACAAAAAGACAATATACTTTAGTAATGTTTGAAGAACATATTACAATTGATGATTATTTACAATTTTTTGTTGTATTTAATGATGAAAATGAAAATATTGGTGGTAATAGTGGTAAAAATCAAGATAGACAATTATTATATATTTCAAATGTAACAAATTATTATAGTCCTTATAATGGTGCATTTAGTATGCAAGTATTAACTTTTAGTAGTTTAAATGATAGAGTAGTTGTAAGTGGTCAAAATACACTTGATTTTGTACAATATGCAAGCCCGGGTAGTGGTTATGCTTTCCCTACTATTGAAAAAGGAAAAGTAACTTTAAATCGTACTTTAATGCGTGATATAGGAGTAAGATATAGTCATAGACAAAGTTATGGATTAGAATTATTAACAAGTTGTTATTATTATGGAAGACCAATAATTCAAGGTCAAGAACCTATACAACAAAATAATGAAGAAATATTTGAAAATAAAGTATTTGCTTCAAGAAGATTATTTATTGCTGGTAATAATGAAAAATCTACAACTAATATTAAAAATAATGGTGGTTTACTTGCTGGTATAAATGATAAAATAACAACAAGTAGTCATCCAGAAACTACATTTTATAATATTATGAATGCACAACCTACTGGATTTACTAATTTTAAAAATTTTACAGAATGATTAAAAACTTCATTAAATTTTCAAGATAATTTATTTGTAACAAAAGATTTTAAAGGTATGTTAGCATTTGATAAAGATAAAGCAAGATTAAGTAATGGTACATCAGTAGGAGAAGCAAAATTCTTTTGAGATAGTGAATGAAATATAAATAATTTAACTGGTAATTATAATGTTGATATGAGTAGTAATTTTAAATATAAAGACCCAGATACACATTTAATTATAGGAAGTCCAACTGTAGATTATAGTAAAATAAGTCAAAAATATATGTCAGCAATATTAAATTTTAATTCAGTTGTATTTAGTCCTTTAATTCAAATGCCTTATGATAGTCAACAATGATTACCATTTGCATTAAGTGATATTCCTTTAATTGGTAAATTATTAAATGCTTTAACATTAGGTATTTGAAGTAGTTGAGTTATTACTCAAAATGCTCAACAATATAAAAAAATGTTATATTTTAATGGCTTTATGTCAGCATTTTTTACAAGTAATTTAGAAAGTATTATTGGTAATGGTGGTTTAATTCCATTAAATGCTTTTACAAATGATAATGATTTTACTATTGGTAAATTATTAGGTGCAAATGTTTCAACAACTGCTATGACTATGAAATTAAGTGATAGAGTAAGTGTTTATCCATGAGACCCTACCAATGGTAAAAAATTAGAAGTTAAAGAACAAATAAGTACAGTTGATTTATCACAAAAGAAAAATAATAAAGTTTATATTTTAGCAGAAGATACTGAGTTTTTAGATATAGCAAGTCCTTTTACAAATGAAGATAAAGATTGTCAATGAAATCCAACAAGTAATGGAGTTATTGATGGTTCAAATTATGCTTATATTATTGATACAATTGTTACACAAAGTTTACATCAAGGTGAAGAAAGACATACATTTTATAGTGATAATCCTTTTACTTATCAAGGTGATTATAATGAAATATCAGTTGCTCAATTTAGATATAATAATATGGGTTATTTAAACTGGTAATGCTTTTAATTGAACTACTTTATATAAATTAAATCATGATGAATATGAAGAAACTGAAGAAACTACTTTTAGTTATCCAGCAAAAATATTACCACCAAGTCCTCAAAATATAGCAAAATCAATTGTTATTATTCCAGATTTAAAAATTGAAATGACAGCAAATAATTTTTTTAATTATGTAGAAAAGTATGGATGACCAAAAATTATTCATCAATTTACACTTAAAATATTATTTTTAATTAAAAATTTGTTAAAAGTAACATTATTTAGTGTAAAAATTCTCTAAAAATAACACTTTATCATGTATCATTACTTTTCTACAAAATTAAAGAATAATTTACCATTAACAGATACAAGTTCAATTCCAATAAAAGATAATCTTGATAATTGATGAAATGCTAATTCAAATAAATTAGTTAATTATGAGGTCAATTTAAAGTCATTATTAGACCCTACATTATTAATTAAATCTTTTAATGATTTAAAAAGATATTATAAATCAATAACTATTTATTATGATTATGATATTGAAACAATACAAGAAGTTCATAATAATTCAATTCCCACTATAACATCAACTTTATATACTGATTTTTCTATAGAAGAAAAATTTGCCAATCCAAAAAAATATGATGGAATTCAAGAAATTTTATTAAAAGATTTAATTTTTCAAGATAACCCACCAAATAATAACCTTAGATTAGGTTATTGAAGTCATAATACTTCTGATACTACAATACAACTTGAAAAGGAAAGTGGTATTGCTAATATATATGGAATAACTAACGAACATTATAATTTAAATAATTACAAATTTAAAATCAAAGATAATGGTAATATTGGTGGATGAGAAAATAGTTTTGAAAATAATAATTTTTTAAATTATTGTATTGTAAATAATAATTTGAAATGAAATTTTTATTTACAAGCAACATTAGGAAAAATTGAAAATATGTGATATATTACAGGTAAAATTGGTGAAGATAATAAAGCATACGCTAGAATATATATTAATAGTATTAAAGTAAATATATATAAAATAGTACTAAATTCAAGATAATTATGATATTATAATACTATTAAGTTAAGTAAAATATTCAAGGAGTAAATTATGGATACAAAAAAAATGTTATAACTCATGAAATAGAAAAAGAAAAATTTGTTGATAAAATTTATAATAATAAGTTTTTTTTAACAACTATTATGATAACAGCAACAATAATTTTAATAATAATAGTTGCTTCTCTATTTTTTGCATTCTTTTTAAAATAATATTCCCCCACAATCTTAAATATTAATGTATAATATTAAAATACTTACCTAAGGGGTTAGAAAAGGTAAGTTACAGATATCAGTTTATTTCATTTCATTATTAGGTAAGCACCTAATTAAAAAGTGAGGCTTTTTAGAAATCTGTGTATCTTTGTTTTACAAAGTACTAGTTTAGATTAATTCTGTCTTCAAATTTTATCATAAAATGAGCAATTGCTGTATTTCAATTTTGAATAGGCAATGTTCATTTTTTTGTTATATTTTCAATTGCTAAATAAAATATTTTGAAAACTGACATATCATTAGGAAAAACTTTTTTATTTCTGATAACTTTTCTTAATTGACTATTAACAGATTCAATAGCATTTGTAGTATAAATTACTCTTTTGATTTCTACAGGATAACTAATAAAAACCATTAAATTTTCTCAATTTTTATATCAAGATTTAGCAATTTGAGGATATTGTTTATTTCATTTACTTTCAAATGATTCTAAAGCTTGCATTGCTTGTTCTTCACTACATGCAGTATAAATTGGCTTTAAATCTGTAACTAAAGTTTTTCGATGTTTGTATGAAACATATTTTAAACTATTTCGAATTTGATGAACAATGCATAATTGATGTTCTGTTTTAGGATAAACTGATTGTATTGCTTCTGACATGCCTGTTAAATTGTCACTACAAGCAATAAGAATATCATTTAAGCCTCGATTTTTCATTTCTGTCAAATTAGATAATCAAAATTTAGCACCTTCATTTTCACTAATTCATAAGCCTAAAACATCTTTTTTGCCTTCTAAATCAACTACTAATGCTATATAAACTGATTTGTTAATAATGCGTTTATCTTGTCTTACTTTAACTACTATACAATCAAAGTAAACAATAGGATAAATACTTTCTAATGGTCGATTTTGTCATGCTTTGACATCATCAATAACATCATCAGTAATTTGACTAATAACACTTTCACTAATATCAGCACCATGATATAACTCTTGTAACTGCATTCTAATGTCAGATAGAGTCATACCTTTTGCATATAGTGAAAGCACTTGTTGATCAAAACGAGGCTTTTTAGAAATCTGTGTATCTTTGTTTTACAAAGTACTAGTTCAGATTAATTCTGTCTTCAAATTTTATCATAAAATGAGCAATTGCTGTATTTCAATTTTGAATAGGCAATGTTCATTTTTTTGTTATATTTTCAATTGCTAAATAAAATATTTTAAAAACTGACATATCATTAGGAAAAGCTTTTTTGTTTCTAATAACTTTTCGTAATTGACTATTAACAGATTCAATAGCATTTGTTGTATAAATTACTCTTTTGATTTCTGCAGGATAACTAATAAAAATCATCAAATTTTCTCAATTTTTATATCAAGATTTAGCAATTTGGGGATATTGTTTATTTCATTTACTTTCAAATGATTCTAAAGCTTGCATTGCTTGTTCTTCACTACATGCACTATAAATTGGTTTTAAATCTGTAACTAGAGTTTTTCGATGTTTGTATGAAACATATTTTAAACTATTTCGAATTTGATGAACAATGCATAATTGATGTTCTGTTTTAGGATAAACTGCTTGTATTGCTTCTGACATGCCTGTTAAATTATCACTACAAGCAATCAAAATATCATTTAAGCCTCGATTTTTCATTTCTGTGAAATTAGCTAATCAAAATTTAGCACCTTCATTTTCACTAATTCATAAGCCTAAAACATCTTTTTTACCTTCTAAATCAACTCCTAATGCTATATAAACTGATTTATTAATAATCCGTTTATCTTGTCGAACTTTAACTACTATACAATCAAAATAAACAATCGGATAAACGCTTTCTAATGGTCGATTTTGTCATGCTTTGACATCATCAATAACATCATCAGTAATTTGACTAATAACACTTTCACTAATATCAGCACCATGATATAACTCTTGTAACTGCATTCTAATGTCAGATAGAGTCATACCTTTTGCATATAGTGAAAGCACTTGTTGATCAAAACCATCAAATCTTCGCTGTCTTTTTGCAACTATTACAGGAGTAAAATCACTATTGCGATCTCTTGGTACATCAATCTCAATTTTACCTTGTTGAGTTATTAATTTTTTTGAACTTGTACCATTACGAGCATTTTCAGTATTACTATGTTGATTTTTTTCATATCCTAAATAATTTTGCATTTCAGAATTCAACATTTTTTCAACTAAACGTTTTGTTAATTCTTTATATAAACCCCCTTCTTTAAAAACTGTTGTTAAATCTTCAGTATTTTCTAATAATAAATCTACTGCTTTTGATATTGGATCATTATTATTAATATTTTGTTTTTTAGCCATCTGTAACTCACTCTTTCTAGTCATTTAATTATATTTACTAGAATTAATTAAACATAGTTATTTTTGTAAGTTACACAGATTACTAAACATTGCCATCAAAACCATCAAATCTTCGCTGTCTTTTTGCAACTATTACAGGAGTAAAATCACTATTGCGATCTCTTGGTACATCAATCTCAATTTTACCTTGTTGAGTTATTAATTTTTTTGAACTTGTACCATTACGAGCATTTTCAGTATTACTATGTTGATTTTTTTCATATCCTAAATAATTTTGCATTTCAGAATTCAACATTTTTTCAACTAAACGTTTTGTTAATTCTTTATATAAACCCCCTTCTTTAAAAACTGTTGTTAAATCTTCAGTATTTTCTAATAATAAATCTACTGCTTTTGATATTGGATCATTATTATTAATATTTTGTTTTTTAGCCATCTGTAACTCACTCTTTCTAGTCATTTAATTATATTTACTAGAATTAATTAAACATAGTTATTTTTGTAAGTTACACAGATTACTAAACATTGCCTAAAAAGTTACCTTAATTGGTAACTTTTTGTTTAAAATTATAGTAGTATAATAAATTCTGATTTATATTTACTTTTTTTAATATGTCTTCAATATAATTTATTTTAATATTTTTTTTGAAAATTTCAGTAATTTTTTCTTCTTCTTTTTTCAATATTTTTTTATATTCTAAAAATTCATCATATAAATATGAAAACAATTCTTTTTGTAACTTTTTACTTTTTATAATATTAAAAATAATACTTAATTCATTATATATTTTTTTATATTTATTATTTTCTATTAAGAAAATATCATTTTTTTCTTTAATACTATTATTCATAGGAGATAAATATTTTTCAATTCATATTATCCTATTTTTTTTAATAACTAAATCTGCTAAATAGACAGATTTATCTAAATAATCAAAAACTGAATTATTATTTTTCTTTTTTTCTTTTTTTAATAATTCTAAATAATCATTGGCAATTTTAATGATAAGCCCGCTTAAATAAATATCTAAAATTTTATTTATTTTTTTAATTTTAAAAAAATTTAAATTATTTATCATTTTTTGTCTCCTCATAACTAAAATTACTTTTTATATTTTCAAATTCTTTAATTATATCTTTATTAAAATTATACTTTATATTTATTTTTTGTTCATCATATAAACTTGATTTTATATAAAATTCTAATTCCATTAATTCTTTTGCATTTATATGATTTAATTTTATTTTTTCTCTTTCTCAATTTTTAAATTCTTCTCATTCTATTTTATTTTCTTCTTTTTTTGCTTTTAATTCTATTTTTTTAATAATTATTTTAAAAATTCATCCAATTATTGGAATTAATATTGCTATTAAAGACGATATTAATGCTGTAATTCAATCTTTCATTTTAATAACCCGTTTCATAATATTTTACTTATATTTAATATTATAAATTAAAATATAAAAAAGAGAAGTTATAAATAATTAGAAACGGGTTAACTTCTCTTATTTAATTATATCATATTTTCTATATTAAATATAGATAATTTAGTTATATTATCAATAATTAATAATTTTAGTTATAACATCTGTTAGTACTGAAATTATCATTAAAAACAATATAACTGATAATGATACTATAGTTAATATTTCTCATCAAACCATTATTTACTCCTTAATTCATATTTTTAAAGTTTTGTTATTATCTTGTAAATCAAATTCTATTTTTTGAGTTGTACCTTTATAATAATCTTTTGTATAATAACTTAAAATTTTATCATTAATATAATAAGCACATTGTTTACCATTTTTATGTTTTTCAATTATTAATTTTTCTTTAAATATTTCAAGTCTAGTTATTTCATTCATTATTTACTCCTTTTCTTTTAATTTTTGTTTTTTATTTTTATATACTTTTAATCTTAATTTTCAATCACAATATCAACAACCATATTCACTTTTAGGAATATAATTTTTATTTTTTCTTTTCATATTCATTTTTAATTTCTTTTATTTTATTTTTAAATTGTTTTTTATGAAAATAACACATATTAAAAAATTGAACTACACTATCTTCTATATTTAAAGTTTTTAAAGTAACTAATACTTTACTATTACAATCTTTAACAATACATTTTAATAATACTTTTTCTTGTTTTTGTTTTTGCATTAAATAATTTCTCCTTAATTAAATAAATCTTCATCTTCTAAACAATTTCTTCCAGTAAAAACCATAATTATTATTCATATTATTGCTATTATTATTCATATTGGCAATAATATTAATCTCATAGTAAATTCTAATAAGTCTTGCATTATTTTTCTCACTTTCATCTAAATTTAAAATTAATAAGAATATATAAGTATAAAATAAATGTTAATAAAGTTAATATTGTATTTAAACTAAATATAATTAAAATTGCTATTTGCATTATTTATTCTCCTATTAATCAAAATCTTTATTATTTCAACATTTATTACATAAATACATTTCAAATTTAGTATCTTTATCTTTTAATTTTCTATTATTTAATTTAATACTTGCTTTTTTATTACAGTAATAACATATCATTATTTATTCTCCTTATTTAATTTATTTAAGTAATTATTTAAATAAATAATAGTTATATCTTTTTTAATTTGTTCATTACTATAAAGTAAATACATATGTAAAAAAGAAGCTCTTTCATCTAATAATTTATTAATTTTTGTTATTTTTTTTAATTTAAAATTCATAAACATTATTTATTCTCCTTATTTAAATAATATCAACCAATTAATAAACTATCTGTTTCATCATGATTTGATATTGTTATATTTCAGTTATTTTGTTTAATTAAAAAATTACATAGTAATATTGATAATTCTTTACTTCATTTAACAGTAATATAAGTCATATCAGTTTTTAATTCAATTTTAAGTAATTTTATTAAATCATCTTTATATTCTTTTAAATATCAATTTTGTCATTGTTTAGGCAATATTCCATGTTTTTCTGGGATATAATATTGATATAACAAACTAAATATATGACCTCTTAATGATTGCAATTTTTCTATACTACGAGCATTTAATTTATTATTAAATCCACGTTCTATAACTACAACAAAGTCTTCTACTCAATATCTATATTTAGATCATTTATAATGACTATCATCTTCACTTGCTTTTATCGATAATTGTTCAATAATTTTTTCTATAAAATCATAATGTTGATATTTATTAAAATCATAACTAAGAATTAAAACCGGAATAGCAGTATTTGGTAAACATTCTTTATCAATTAAAACATTACATTCTTCATTTCAAGATTTATTATGTTTACAAACAGGTTTTCATAAAGTAAATCCAGTATTTTTAATACTTGGGTCAATTGAAAGTAAATAATTAGTCATTATCAAATTCACCATTTTTAATTTTTTCATAAATTATTTTTAAAGTATGTTGTGCTGATAAATTATAATTTTTTAATGCTTCTTCTATTGGTAATTTATAATATTTATTAATCTCATTTATTAAATAATTATTTAATTTTTCTTTATTCATTTTTAAATACCAAATTATCTAATTTATTTATATTTTCTTCTAATTGTTGAAAATTTGTATTATTTTCAAGTACATTATTAGTATTTGGATTATCAATATAAACAATTTCTTCATCAATTATTGCTGATTGATCAACTTGTAATGCTTTATTAATTAAATTTTGATTTTCTAATTTAATACTTGGATTTTTATTAATATCTCTAATAATTGCTTTAATAACTGTTTTTAAAGCCATAGCGTCAAAACTAGTATTTCATGGACTATTACCATTTGCTTTACTATATTTTTTTCTATGTTCTTCACATTCTTGTTTAGTCATACCCTTAATAAAAGTAATATTTTTCCCTAAATAATCTTTAATACAAATCATTCCATAATAACCAATAATTTCTTTTGGTTCAAATATTTTTGCTGGATTAATTTCTCAACGTTTTGTTTTATCATTATAAATATGTTTATTTGTAATAATTTCTCTTTGAAAATCAATAACACAATTACTTCTTTGTAATAAAGTTAAAAATCCATCTTCTTGTATTTGAACTTGTAATTCATTTCCATAAGGTATTAATGCTAATTCTTTTTTAATTGGATTATTTGATAAATTTAATTCAAATATAGTTGCTAATGTATTTAATAATGATTGTGGATTAAATGTGGATAATTTTTTATCATTTAATTTAGTAATTTCATAATATTTTTTAAAATCATTAATTTGATTTTGTGTAATTGTTTTAGGTAATATTAAATTTGCCATATTTATCTTCCTTTCAAAGTGCTATTGCCATATTTCACTCATGTAATAATTTATTTGTTATTTCAACTTTTATTAATTCAATTTCATTTTCTTTAACTCAACATATAAAATGAATATTTGATAATTCATAATTATTATTTTTTAATAATCAATAATATGCTATTATTTGTAATTTTGATTTTTCTAATAATTCTTTAGTAAAAACTTTATAAGTTTTAAAATCTATTATTACCTGAATTGTAAAATTAAAAAGGACACTTATATAAAAATTAAATTGTGTTAATTCTATAATTAAGAAAAGAAAGGAATTAGCACAATGTATAAGTATCTGACTATTGAATCAATAATAGCAATAAAAGAATATAAAAGTTATGGATTTTCGATTCGTAAAATAGCAAAAGCCATTGATTATAGTAAATCAACTGTACATAGAGTTTGTAGATTATTAAATCAAAACTTATTACCATTAGAAATATTGAATAAAATTCAAAAAAATAAACAAAATGCAGGTAGAAAATTAATAATTTTAACTTTAATAGAAATTAATACTATTAATCATTTGTTAATTACTAAAAATTATGCTCTTGATATAATTGCTAATTTTTTAAAGGAAAATAAAATAAAAAGTATTTCAACAAAAACTTTATATAACATGTTTAAAACAAATCGAATGGGTTTTGATGAAAATAACTTATTGAGAAAAGGAAAAAATAAACCTCACAAACAAAAAGAAACTAGGGGCAGAATTAATAATTGTAAGTCTATTCATGAAAGAAATTTAATCATTCCTAATATTAAAAATATAGAAGAATTTGGTCATTTAGAGGGTGATACTATCATTGGTAAAGATCATAAAAGTTCTATTATTACTTTAGCTGATATATGATCAAAAACCACAATTCCTTTAGCAACTAAAAATAATAAATCAGAAAATATTACAAAAAGTATAATAAAATTTATTTCAAAGTTACAAAAAGGAACAGTTAAAACTATTACTTTTGATCGTGGTAAAGAATTTAGTAAATGAAAATTAATCGAAAAAAATTGTAATGTTAAGATTTATTTTGCAGATCCTGGTAAACCTTGTCAAAGAGGTTTAAATGAAAATAATAATGGTATTTTAAGAAGATATTTACCAAAATCTACAGATCTATCTTCATATAAACAAAAAGATTTAAATACTATAGCATTTCAAATTAATTCTACACCCAGAAAATCACTATCTTATAAAAGACCAATAGATTTAATACAATTATTTTAAAAAACTGTCCCATTTATATTTACAATTCAGGTTATATTTAAATTATTTTCTTTATAAATTAAATCTGGTGTTCCAGCAACTATATCTGCATTAAACATTTTTTCACTAATATATTCATTATTATTAATAAATTTAGTAGGTAAATAATCTAATAATGTATAACAATAATTTAAATAATTTTGTGAAAATAAATCTTTAATAATATTTTTAATTTGATTACTTATATTTTTAATATTTATATTTTTAAAATATAATTCTGCTACTTTATGAACACAATTACCACGAATTCTTGCATTATTGATATTAAAACAATATTTACATTTATTACATTTACAATATGAATTACCTAAATAATAATCAAGTATTTTACTAACTGATATTAATTCTTTATTTTTTATAAAATATTGATGTTTTTCTTTTTTAAAAATTAAATTATTTTTTTGATTATTTAATTGCATTTTTAATTAAATCCCTTACAAAATCATTCATAGTTATATTTCTTTCATAACAATATGTTTTTAATTCATAATGGTCATTTTTAGTAAGAACCTGTTTAGAATCTTTTCGAAAATAATGTAAAATGATTATATATTTTAAAATAAGAGGTATATATGCATAAAAATTATCCAAGTCATGTCACCAAAGAACAATTTGAGAACATAAAATCAATTTTAGAAAATAGCAAAAAGAAAACAAAACCAAGAAGTTTAGATTTATATGAAGTATTTTGTGCAATTTTATATGTATTAAAAAGTGGTTGTCAATGAAGAATGCTACCAAAAAATTTTCCAAAATGACAAACTGTATATTATTATTTTCAAATTTGAAGTAAAAATAATGGTAAAGAACCTAGTGTATTGCAATTAATTTTAAAAAAAATTAGTTAAAAAAGTTCGTATCAATAATAATCGCAAAGAACAAACTAGTTTTTGTATAATTGATTCGCAAAGTGTTAAAAATACAGATACTACTGAAAATAAAGGTTATGATGCTGGTAAAAAGATTTCAGGCATAAAACGTCATATTGTTGTTGATTCTCAAGGTTTACCACATGCAATTTACATAACCACAGCAGAAAAAACAGATCGTAATAGCGCTATAATAATGATTGAAAATGAAAAAGAAAATCTTTCTGCAGTTCAAAAAATAATAGTAGATGCTGGTTATACTGGTGAAAAATTTGCTTCTGAAATCAAAACAATCATAAATGCAAATGTTGAAGTGATAAAACGTAATGAATTACATACTTTTGTAGTATTACCAAAAAGATGAATTGTAGAACGAAGCTTTGCTTGATTAGAAAAATACAGAAGATTATGAAAAAATTGTGAAAGAAAACTAAATACTAGTTTACAAATGGTTGTTCTTTCATTTATTTCAGTTTTATTAAAAAGATTCTAAACAGGTTCTAAGACGAATTTTTAAATTTTTAATTAATAATTTATCTTGATGTTTTTTAAGTGCTGCTGCTACCATTTATATTCATCTCCTTTAACTTTTAATAATTCTTTTATAATCAATAATTACTTGTTCTAATTGATTTACATTTTTATAATTAAAATAATCACAACTAATTTTTAAATCAGCATCATTATCAATTTCAATTTCTAAATCTTCATATTTATTATTAAATTCTTCTTGTAATTCTTCAAATTTTTCTATTAATTTCATTGCATTTTGTAATTCTAATTGATTCATTTTTTACACTCCTTTAAAATTTTCTAATTGTAATTCATTAATATAATATTCATATAAGTAATCTCAATTCTCACTTGTTAAATACATATCTTCTTCAATCATTTCATTAATACATTTATTACAATAATAACTATTATCTAATTCACTAATTCAAATATATTTTTCATTATGAATATTACATTTCATTTTTTTCACCTATTAATTTATAAAAACATTTATTACAAGTTCTATTTGCAAATGATGAATTTTTATTACATATATCACATGAACCAAATATTTTATATATTCTTTTATCTTCTTTTAAATTAAGCATTTATATTACTCCTTTAATTAAGAATATTTACTTACAGTAATTAATAAAATTATTAATCCAATTAAAGTTGAAATTAAAGTAATAATTATTTTTATTTTTAATCACTTTTTTTGATGTTCTTTTGCTATTTTGATTTTTTGTTCTATTAATTCTTTCTTTTCTTTTTCTTCCATTTTTAATCCCTTTCTATAATTTTTAATATTTCTTGTATTTCAATATATTTTTTATTTTTAAGTAATTTTTCATTACATAATTTTTTAATTAATTCTATTTTTTCAACATTTAATAACATATTTAATTTCCTTTAATACTTTAAATAAAATATTTTTTCATTATTAGTATTTATATCTTTCATTGGTGTAACAATATAATTTATTGGTTTATCATTATCTTTATATGGATTATTTATTTTAAAACTTTTCATATCTTGTTCTCATGTAATGTTATATTTAAAACATTCTTGATTTTTATCATTTGTAAAAATATAATAACCATTATATTGTTCATAAAATGTACAAGATATTAAATCATTTTCAGTAGTAGTAATATCTGAAATATTTTTAATATATTTTAAAATATCACTACCTTTAATACTTTCAATATCTTTTGTAATTGATTTTTTACCTAATTTATAATTAAAATCTTCAATTATTTTTAATGTTATTTTTTTATTATTTTTATTAATAGTAGTATCTTTAATAGGAAATCATGTTTCATATTCACCAATTTCTAATAACATACCTTTAGTTGTTTCTCTAACTTTATTTTTAATATCTAAATTAACATTAATCATTATGAATCCTTTCTACTTCTACGTATAAGCCTTATCACCTACAGTGATAAAAGGCTTATATACTACTAACTAAATACTTACCTACTTACTATACGTAAGGCTTATGCTACTGTAAGTAGCAAAGCCTTGGAGGGTAGGGGTTCTAGGGGAAGGGAACCAAAATTTCTGAAATTTTCAAAGAGCATGACAAAAATTACTATTGGTTAATTCCAGCACAATAGCCTAAATAATTTTTTATTTAGTTATGTAATAATTAATTACTTTAATAAAGTGCTGGTTTAATAAAATAATTAATTATAATTGTTTAACAATTAAAAATGAGAGTTTTATCTCTCATTTAAGTTTTTATTAAATCTAACCATTAAGTTGATACGCCCAAGATGTAGTTATTGAAAAATATTTCCATTTATTATTAATAATGGTGCTATACCTTTAACTGAAACTGGTTATAAACCAATTAATAGTAAAATTAGTGATTTTGGACAATATGAATTAATATTAACTGGTACTACTCCAGTTGTATGTATTTGAAAAAATAGTACAAAAATATATCAAAAAAATAAAGGTAAAATTGACCCTATAACTCATAAACGTAGTGGACAAGATGAATTTTATACAAAACAATATAAAATTGGTGATTATTGAAATGCTTATTTAATTGATGATACAAGTGGTGTTGATTTTAGTAATTTACCAAATAATCAAATATTTAAAACAGTACAAACAAAAA
Organism: Spiroplasma endosymbiont of Amphimallon solstitiale; assembly: GCF_964030965.1. Classification (GTDB taxonomy): domain Bacteria; phylum Bacillota_I; class Bacilli_A; order Mycoplasmatales; family VBWQ01; genus Spiroplasma_E. The sequence goes on along the minus strand of NZ_OZ034999.1, from coordinate 1,665,770 downwards.
GACAATATACTTTAGTAATGTTTGAAGAACATATTACAATTGATGATTATTTACAATTTTTTGTTGTATTTAATGATGAAAATGAAAATATTGGTGGTAATAGTGGTAAAAATCAAGATAGACAATTATTATATATTTCAAATGTAACAAATTATTATAGTCCTTATAATGGTGCATTTAGTATGCAAGTATTAACTTTTAGTAGTTTAAATGATAGAGTAGTTGTAAGTGGTCAAAATACACTTGATTTTGTACAATATGCAAGCCCGGGTAGTGGTTATGCTTTCCCTACTATTGAAAAAGGAAAAGTAACTTTAAATCGTACTTTAATGCGTGATATAGGAGTAAGATATAGTCATAGACAAAGTTATGGATTAGAATTATTAACAAGTTGTTATTATTATGGAAGACCAATAATTCAAGGTCAAGAACCTATACAACAAAATAATGAAGAAATATTTGAAAATAAAGTATTTGCTTCAAGAAGATTATTTATTGCTGGTAATAATGAAAAATCTACAACTAATATTAAAAATAATGGTGGTTTACTTGCTGGTATAAATGATAAAATAACAACAAGTAGTCATCCAGAAACTACATTTTATAATATTATGAATGCACAACCTACTGGATTTACTAATTTTAAAAATTTTACAGAATGATTAAAAACTTCATTAAATTTTCAAGATAATTTATTTGTAACAAAAGATTTTAAAGGTATGTTAGCATTTGATAAAGATAAAGCAAGATTAAGTAATGGTACATCAGTAGGAGAAGCAAAATTCTTTTGAGATAGTGAATGAAATATAAATAATTTAACTGGTAATTATAATGTTGATATGAGTAGTAATTTTAAATATAAAGACCCAGATACACATTTAATTATAGGAAGTCCAACTGTAGATTATAGTAAAATAAGTCAAAAATATATGTCAGCAATATTAAATTTTAATTCAGTTGTATTTAGTCCTTTAATTCAAATGCCTTATGATAGTCAACAATGATTACCATTTGCATTAAGTGATATTCCTTTAATTGGTAAATTATTAAATGCTTTAACATTAGGTATTTGAAGTAGTTGAGTTATTACTCAAAATGCTCAACAATATAAAAAAATGTTATATTTTAATGGCTTTATGTCAGCATTTTTTACAAGTAATTTAGAAAGTATTATTGGTAATGGTGGTTTAATTCCATTAAATGCTTTTACAAATGATAATGATTTTACTATTGGTAAATTATTAGGTGCAAATGTTTCAACAACTGCTATGACTATGAAATTAAGTGATAGAGTAAGTGTTTATCCATGAGACCCTACCAATGGTAAAAAATTAGAAGTTAAAGAACAAATAAGTACAGTTGATTTATCACAAAAGAAAAATAATAAAGTTTATATTTTAGCAGAAGATACTGAGTTTTTAGATATAGCAAGTCCTTTTACAAATGAAGATAAAGATTGTCAATGAAATCCAACAAGTAATGGAGTTATTGATGGTTCAAATTATGCTTATATTATTGATACAATTGTTACACAAAGTTTACATCAAGGTGAAGAAAGACATACATTTTATAGTGATAATCCTTTTACTTATCAAGGTGATTATAATGAAATATCAGTTGCTCAGTTTAGATATAATAATATTTTAATTATGTAGAAAAGTATGGATGACCAAAAATTATTCATCAATTTACACTTAAAATATTATTTTTAATTAAAAATTTGTTAAAAGTAACATTATTTAGTGTAAAAATTCTCTAAAAATAACACTTTATCATGTATCATTACTTTTCTACAAAATTAAAGTAATAATATGGGTTATTTAACTGGTAATGCTTTTAATTGAACAACTTTGTATAAATTAAATCATGATGAATATGAAGAAACTGAAGAAACTACTTTTAGTTATCCAGCAAAAATATTACCACCAAGTCCACAAAATATAGCAAAAACAATTGTTATTAATACAGATTTAAAAATTAATATGACAGCAAATAATATACCTTTAACAATTTTAAAACGTTATGAGGGCGGAGGAGTTAAAAATACTGAAGAATGATTTAATAATAATCAACCAATAATTTCTTCTAAAAATATTAATTTAAAAGATTATTTAGACCCTACATTATTAATTAATACTTTTAATGATTTAAAAAGATATTATAAAAGTATAACTATATATTATGATTATGATATTGAAACAAAAGAAGAAGTTCAAAATGCTTCCGGATATCATGACAGAACATGAGTAGAAACTAAATTTTTTACAACAGAAAGTTTTAATCCAGCAAAAGAAATTAAAAATACAAGTATAACAATTGAATTAAAAGATTTAATATTTGAAAAATATAAAACTAACATAATAGAAAAAGAATATAGTTGGTCTCAAAATATAGATTGGTCAGCACTTTATGATAAAAGAGATGGTAACTTAACTGGTAAATCCTATACATATTATAAAATAAATAGCAATTATTCAATTAATAATTATGAAATAACATTAAAAGATAACGGAAATAGGGAAGGATTTGATTTATTATTTAATAATAAAACATCAATTAATTTTTTTATTCAAGATAATAATAATCTAAATTGAGAGATATATTTATTATCAGCATTATCTAAAATTGAAGCAAAAGGGCAAATAATAGGGTCTGTACATGATAATGGTTATGCTATGAGATATATAAATATTATTAAAGCAAATTTTAATAAAATAGTTTTAAATGCAAGATAATTTGTTATAATTAAAAATAAAAAAAGGATGTTTATTATGAAAAAAAATGGCAATGTTTAGTAATCTGTGTAACTTACAAAAATAACTATGTTTAATTAATTCTAGTAAATATAATTAAATGACTAGAAAGAGTGAGTTACAGATGGCTAAAAAACAAAATATTAATAATAATGATCCAATATCAAAAGCAGTAGATTTATTATTAGAAAATACTGAAGATTTAACAACAGTTTTTAAAGAAGGGGGTTTATATAAAGAATTAACAAAACGTTTAGTTGAAAAAATGTTGAATTCTGAAATGCAAAATTATTTAGGATATGAAAAAAATCAACATAGTAATACTGAAAATGCTCGTAATGGTACAAGTTCAAAAAAATTAATAACTCAACAAGGTAAAATTGAGATTGATGTACCAAGAGATCGCAATAGTGATTTTACTCCTGTAATAGTTGCAAAAAGACAGCGAAGATTTGATGGTTTTGATCAACAAGTGCTTTCACTATATGCAAAAGGTATGACTCTATCTGACATTAGAATGCAGTTACAAGAGTTATATCATGGTGCTGATATTAGTGAAAGTGTTATTAGTCAAATTACTGATGATGTTATTGATGATGTCAAAACATGACAAAATCGACCATTAGAAAGCGTTTATCCGATTGTTTACTTTGATTGTATAGTAGTTAAAGTAAGACAAGATAAACGCATTATTAACAAATCAGTTTATATAGCATTAGTAGTTGATTTAGAAGGCAAAAAAGATGTTTTAGGCTTATGAATTAGTGAAAATGAAGGTGCTAAATTTTGATTATCTAATTTGACAGAAATGAAAAATCGAGGCTTAAATGATATTCTTATTGCTTGTAGTGACAATTTAACAGGCATGTCAGAAGCAATACAATCAGTTTATCCTAAAACAGAACATCAATTATGCATTGTTCATCAAATTCGAAATAGTTTAAAATATGTTTCATACAAACATCGAAAAACTTTAGTTACAGATTTAAAGCCAATTTATACTGCATGTAGTGAAGAACAAGCAATGCAAGCTTTAGAATCATTTGAAAGTAAATGAAATAAACAATATCCTCAAATTGCTAAATCTTGATATAAAAATTGAGAAAATTTAATGGTTTTTATTAGTTATCCTGTAGAAATCAAAAGAGTAATTTATACTACAAATGCTATTGAATCTGTTAATAGTCAATTAAGAAAAGTTATCAGAAATAAAAAAGTTTTTCCTAATGATATGTCAGTTTTCAAAATATTTTATTTAGCAATTGAAAATATAACAAAAAAATGAACATTGCCTATTCAAAATTGAAATACAGCAATTGCTCATTTTATGATAAAATTTGAAGACAGAATTAATCTGAACTAGTACTTTGTAAAACAAAGATACACAGATTTCTAAAAAGCCTCAAAAAAATTTTTTTTGATTATCATTATTTAGTGCTATGTATATGATTTTTACAATAGGCTGTATAATTTCTTCTGCATGTATAATTGTAAAAAATCCTATTAATGATTATCAAAAATTATCTAACAATTTTGGTTATATAATATTAGGTTTTGGTATTGTATTTATTTTTACTTCTATTTTGTTTTTTTGTATAGCATATATAGTTAAAAATAATTATTTAGATAAACAAGAAAATAATATTCCCCCACAATCTTAAATATTAATGTATAATATTAAAATACTTACCTAAGGGGTTAGAAAAGGTAAGTTACAGATGTCAGTTTATTTCATTTCATTATTAGGTAAGCACCTAATTAAAAAGTTACCTTAATTGGTAACTTTTTGTTTAAAATTATAGTAGTATAATAAATTCTGATTTATATTTACTTTTTTTAATATGTCTTCAATATAATTTATTTTAATATTTTTTTTGAAAATTTCAGTAATTTTTTCTTCTTCTTTTTTCAATATTTTTTTATATTCTAAAAATTCATCATATAAATATGAAAACAATTCTTTTTGTAACTTTTTACTTTTTATAATATTAAAAATAATACTTAATTCATTATATATTTTTTTATATTTATTATTTTCTATTAAGAAAATATCATTTTTTTCTTTAATACTATTATTCATAGGAGATAAATATTTTTCAATTCATATTATCCTATTTTTTTTAATAACTAAATCTGCTAAATAGACAGATTTATCTAAATAATCAAAAACTGAATTATTATTTTTCTTTTTTTCTTTTTTTAATAATTCTAAATAATCATTGGCAATTTTAATGATAAGCCCGCTTAAATAAATATCTAAAATTTTATTTATTTTTTTAATTTTAAAAAAATTTAAATTATTTATCATTTTTTGTCTCCTCATAACTAAAATTACTTTTTATATTTCCTGAATTGTAAATATAAATGGGACAGTTTTTTAAAATAATTGTATTAAATCTATTGGTCTTTTATAAGATAGTGATTTTCTGGGTGTAGAATTAATTTGAAATGCTATAGTATTTAAATCTTTTTGTTTATATGAAGATAGATCTGTAGATTTTGGTAAATATCTTCTTAAAATACCATTATTATTTTCATTTAAACCTCTTTGACAAGGTTTACCAGGATCTGCAAAATAAATCTTAACATTACAATTTTTTTCGATTAATTTTCATTTACTAAATTCTTTACCACGATCAAAAGTAATAGTTTTAACTGTTCCTTTTTGTAACTTTGAAATAAATTTTATTATACTTTTTGTAATATTTTCTGATTTATTATTTTTAGTTGCTAAAGGAATTGTGGTTTTTGATCATATATCAGCTAAAGTAATAATAGAACTTTTATGATCTTTACCAATGATAGTATCACCTTCTAAATGACCAAATTCTTCTATATTTTTAATATTAGGAATGATTAAATTTCTTTCATGAATAGACTTACAATTATTAATTCTGCCCCTAGTTTCTTTTTGTTTGTGAGGTTTATTTTTTCCTTTTCTCAATAAGTTATTTTCATCAAAACCCATTCGATTTGTTTTAAACATGTTATATAAAGTTTTTGTTGAAATACTTTTTATTTTATTTTCCTTTAAAAAATTAGCAATTATATCAAGAGCATAATTTTTAGTAATTAACAAATGATTAATAGTATTAATTTCTATTAAAGTTAAAATTATTAATTTTCTACCTGCATTTTGTTTATTTTTTTGAATTTTATTCAATATTTCTAATGGTAATAAGTTTTGATTTAATAATCTACAAACTCTATGTACAGTTGATTTACTATAATCAATGGCTTTTGCTATTTTACGAATCGAAAATCCATAACTTTTATATTCTTTTATTGCTATTATTGATTCAATAGTCAGATACTTATACATTGTGCTAATTCCTTTCTTTTCTTAATTATAGAATTAACACAATTTAATTTTTATATAAGTGTCCTTTTTAATTTTACAATTCAGGTTTCATATTCATTTTTAATTTCTTTTATTTTATTTTTAAATTGTTTTTTATGAAAATAACACATATTAAAAAATTGAACTACACTATCTTCTATATTTAAAGTTTTTAAAGTAACTAATACTTTACTATTACAATCTTTAACAATACATTTTAATAATACTTTTTCTTGTTTTTGTTTTTGCATTAAATAATTTCTCCTTAATTAAATAAATCTTCATCTTCTAAACAATTTCTTCCAGTAAAAACCATAATTATTATTCATATTATTGCTATTATTATTCATATTGGTAATAATATTAATCTCATAGTAAATTCTAATAAGTCTTGCATTATTTTTCTCACTTTCATCTAAATTTAAAATTAATAAGAATATATAACCTGAATTGTAAAATTAAAAAGGACACTTATATAAAAATTAAAGGGAGCGTATCGATGTTGTCAATAATATTCAAATTTGTCTTAAAATTATAAAGTTAGACGAGAATAATTTAGACTTCAATATGCAATTGTATGTTAATCTTAACACTTGACAAATATTAGTCAACAATAATACTTACTTTTATAACTCAAAAATTCTTATTAAAGAAAACTTTAATAAGTTTTATTTTATTTTTCATTTTTTTTAAAATTTTAATTTTAATTTATAATAACTGTATGGCTGTATTTATTTGATAGCATTTAAAATTAACCATTTTTGTATACATATCAATGTTATATGTTCTATCACCAATCATATGCTTTAAAATTTGTTTAATATTAGTTTCAGTAAAGCAACCAATATTTTCAACTAGTGCTTGGTTTAATACACCATCTTTTGCATTAATAAAATAACCAACTTTTAATTTTTTATATTGTAAAGTTAATGATTGTAAAAAATCAATTAATTCATAATATTGACCTTTGACAAATAAATTTATTGCATTTTCATAGTGCAATTTAGCAATTTTATTTTTTCTTCTTCCAGCCATTATTCCAAGAAATAAAACATGAAAAGCATGAAATTTATCTAAAATAAATTTAGCATTTAAAATTTGAGCAGTTTTTCTAATTCATTTTGCACTATCTCCACAAACTACTAAATTTGCTTGGTCAAAGTTTTCAAAATATAAATTACCATATGTTTGAATTAATTTAGCTGTTTTTTCTGCACCAATTTCTGTTTTTGATACTCTTATTTTACATACAGCTCTTTTATCAATTAATTTTCCATTTTTCTTTTTACCAGTACAAAATACTAGTAATCTCATAGAACATTTTTTACAATTTTTAGTATTATGTTTTTCATTAAACTTAAATTTTCTATGTCCATCATCAATATTTATATATAAAGTTTGATTTGGTTGCAATGGTATTTTAGGAATATTAGCTTTTGGTAATTGAAATTTTTGATATGTTCTACAAACTGTACTAGTACTTATTAAATCCTCAATAAAAGTATCACAAACATCACGATATTTTTTACCATCAGCAAAATATTTTAAAATTTGTTTAATAACATTAGGTGCAAGTTTACTATATTTTTTAACACCAAGATAATTATCTAGCAATGAAACAAATTCCTTTTTTTGTGTTTTTGGGTTATAATATATACAAATACGTCGTTTATAAGTTAATAAACCTTTTTTTGTTTTTAATTTTCTTTTTCTAAATCTATATGATTTATATACAGATTTATCACATGTATTTCATAAATAATCATCTATTTTTTTAAATAATTCTTCTGTTTGTTGTAAATTTAATTCATCTTGATTAAAATAGTGTTTGTCTCAATCAAAATGATTTGCGAATGGTAGTTTTAACATTTTTAATGTTCCTTTCAAAATTTTGTTTGTTAATAATTTAATTGTATTGTTTATAAAAATTAGGGAGTAAAATATGGCTTTTATTAGTAGTTATGCACAACTGAATAAAAAATATAATCTTAATTTTAGTGATAATAATTATGGTTTTAGTTGAGATATTTTTAAAGCATTTGTTGGTGATGAATGAGCAGAATATTTTACTACTAATTGTTTTTATCGTTTTATACCAACAGCACGTGGAACAAGAAAAACTTGAAACTGCTTAGCATTTGATTTATTTATATGTTGTAATTTTAGTGATAGTAGTGTTCAAGAAGTAAGAAGATATGAAAATACTCATAGTGAAACTACAATTGGTGCTTTAATGAATGTTTGTCAAGTTTTATTAGATGAATATAATATTAATTTATTACCTAATAATCCACATGGTATTAAATGAAAAATAACTAAGAATGGTGGATGTATTATTTTTCCTAATAATCAACAAATTGACTTTATTGGTTATGCTAATGGTAATAAGATTTTTGGAAAAGAAGCAGGTGGGTCAAGTTTTTTAGGTTCAAGAACAGATGAAATTATTATGGCAGAAGAAAAAGAAACACTAACAGAAAAGCAATTAACATATCGATATGAACGATTACAAAATTCTATGTTTAGAAGTAATCGTATTAAAATATCAAAAGAACCTATTAAAGAATGAAGCTGAACCTTTATTGATAAAAATATATATAGTTCTACTTTTGGAAAATTGATTACTCGTTATTTTTATAAAAGTTTTTTCATTACGTTTACATGCAATCCTTATGATAAATATCATCCATTTTATTTAAAATACTGTACACCATTTTTACCATTAAATGATAAAGTAATGGAAAATCTTAAAAAAATTGGCAAAATTTATTATGAAAATCAAGATATGTTTAGTGGTTTAGGTTTATTTGTTTTAAGATTTACTATTCAACCATTTTGAAATAAATTACCAGATATTCAAAAAAGAACATTATTAGAAATGAAAAAAAGTAATCCTGATGAATTTAATACTGTTTTTTATGGTTTTGAATTTTTAGATAGTGATGCAACAATTTTTCCATTTCAAAAAACAGTAAAATATTGACAACCATATGATTTAAAACAATTTTATAATCAAGAAAAAGATATGTATAAATTTGATTTTTATTCAGTTGGTGTTGATTGAGCAACTGGACATAAAGACCATACTGTATTTATGATAGTTGGTTTTAAAGAATATAATAATACTGGTTATTATGATGCTTATATTATTTGTGAATTAGTTGTTACACCAAATGATTTTATTAATGAAAATGAAAAAATTAATGCTTATGTTAATGAAATTTTAGGATTAATGGATAATTTTGAAAATTTTGAACAAGCAATTTATTTTTATGATGATAAAGCAAGAACAGCAATGGATTGATTAAATCAAAAATTAATTGATGAACACAATACTATTTTAATAACACAAACTGCTATTAAACATGCTTCAAATTTAAATCAAGAAGCCGGATTAACTAATAGAGTAGTTTGAATGAGAAATATTATGAGTTATGGAAACTTTTATGCAAATAAAGATGATTTACCAAAAACAACTCAATGTTTAGAAGAATTACGTTATGATGAAACAAAAACTAATATTCCAGACAAGAAGGCAATGTTTAGTAATCTGTGTAACTTACAAAAATAACTATGTTTAATTAATTCTAGTAAATATAATTAAATGACTAGAAAGAGTGAGTTACAGATGGCTAAAAAACAAAATATTAATAATAATGATCCAATATCAAAAGCAGTAGATTTATTATTAGAAAATACTGAAGATTTAACAACAGTTTTTAAAGAAGGGGGTTTATATAAAGAATTAACAAAACGTTTAGTTGAAAAAATGTTGAATTCTGAAATGCAAAATTATTTAGGATATGAAAAAAATCAACATAGTAATACTGAAAATGCTCGTAATGGTACAAGTTCAAAAAAATTAATAACTCAACAAGGTAAAATTGAGATTGATGTACCAAGAGATCGCAATAGTGATTTTACTCCTGTAATAGTTGCAAAAAGACAGCGAAGATTTGATGGTTTTGATCAACAAGTGCTTTCACTATATGCAAAAGGTATGACTCTATCTGACATTAGAATGCAGTTACAAGAGTTATATCATGGTGCTGATATTAGTGAAAGTGTTATTAGTCAAATTACTGATGATGTTATTGATGATGTCAAAGCATGACAAAATCGACCATTAGAAAGCGTTTATCCGATTGTTTATTTTGATTGTATAGTAGTTAAAGTTCGACAAGATAAACGGATTATTAATAAATCAGTTTATATAGCATTAGGAGTTGATTTAGAAGGTAAAAAAGATGTTTTAGGCTTATGAATTAGTGAAAATGAAGGTGCTAAATTTTGATTAGCTAATTTCACAGAAATGAAAAATCGAGGCTTAAATGATATTTTGATTGCTTGTAGTGATAATTTAACAGGCATGTCAGAAGCAATACAAGCAGTTTATCCTAAAACAGAACATCAATTATGCATTGTTCATCAAATTCGAAATAGTTTAAAATATGTTTCATACAAACATCGAAAAACTCTAGTTACAGATTTAAAACCAATTTATAGTGCATGTAGTGAAGAACAAGCAATGCAAGCTTTAGAATCATTTGAAAGTAAATGAAATAAACAATATCCCCAAATTGCTAAATCTTGATATAAAAATTGAGAAAATTTGATGATTTTTATTAGTTATCCTGCAGAAATCAAAAGAGTAATTTATACAACAAATGCTATTGAATCTGTTAATAGTCAATTACGAAAAGTTATTAGAAACAAAAAAGCTTTTCCTAATGATATGTCAGTTTTTAAAATATTTTATTTAGCAATTGAAAATATAACAAAAAAATGAACATTGCCTATTCAAAATTGAAATACAGCAATTGCTCATTTTATGATAAAATTTGAAGACAGAATTAATCTGAACTAGTACTTTGTAAAACAAAGATACACAGATTTCTAAAAAGCCTCGACAAGAATATGCATCAAGACCCTTATGATGCATTGTTTTATGCACTGTATCCATATAAAAATGTAATTAGGGGTAAAAATAATGCTACTGTGAAAAAAAGTATCTTCACATTTGCTATATAATAAACAATTTCAATATAATTAATAGTATAGGTCTCATGAAATAAACGCCTTTAATTTAGGCCTTATTTTTTATTTAAAAGTATACTTGTAAAAATAATCAAAAATAGTACAATTTTAAAGTAAAATCAAGGAAAAAAGGAGTAATTTAATATGAAAACATGAATAAAAACAAATTTAAGTAAAATAACATTAGCATTAGCACTAACTGGCGCAGTAAGTGGAGTAACTGGTTTAATAATTGGTTCAATAGCACAAAATAAAACTAATGGTTATCAATCATTTCTTGATTGAAATTATCAAGTTCACTGGGGGGGATGGTACAACTATTTGAGCAAATAAAACCGGTGATAATCATAAAATAGTTTTATATTTTCATATTGATAAACCGCTAATTTCTGCTGATATAAAATGAGATAGAATATATCCTGATGGATATTTTAATAAGTAATCTAAATTTCAATATTAATATATGAAATATTTTCATTGTATTTATCAAATAAATTAATATTTTTTAAATTTATTTTTTGCTTATTGGTAATTAAAGTTAAATCATAATTTCCAGCACCAAAAATACCACTAATTTCAATCCGATTTAAGTTATTAATCGGATTTTCAATTTGTAATTCAAATTGGTTATCATTATCAATTTGTGAAATTTCTTTATAAAATTCTAGTTTTGAAAATAGTTGAGATTTATTAGAACCATATAAATTTAAAGCGTTTTCGATTTTGTTTTTTTCAATAATTGTTCTTGTAAAATACTTTCCATATTCTCCATTTCCTAATGTTCAATCTGCTGGAATTAATGATGGAATATTATTACTTTCAAGTTCATTTGTAATAGATAATCAGTTAAATTGGTTATCATCTAATTTAAATAATTGATTTTGACTAATATCATTATTTTTTAGCTTAATGTTATTAACATCAGTAAAATCAAAATATACAGATTTTAATATTACTTTTACATCTTTAAATTCCCAAACTACATCGGGTGTATAATGTATAGGATTTGATTTTAATTCAAAATAATATGGTAATAATAATTTATAATCATCATTTAAACCATTATTAATTGATATTATTGAATAAATATTTTTTGATATCATCAAAACTATTTTCTTAAAAATTTGTATTTGTGGTAAATTTATATAATTTGGATAATCTAACTCTCATTGTTTAAACAAATTAGTTATTACTTCACTTGGTTTTTGTCCTTCAAATTTTGCTCGTAATTTATCTAATTGATTTGGCTGAGTTGGATTTAATGATGCACCATCAAAGTTTCTATTATAAGTATATGTATAAGTTAACATGTCTAATAATACTTTTTGTAAACTATCAATTGGTGGTTTATCGTTTATTTCAATTTCTATATCATTAAAATTTTTAGATAATTCAATTACAATATTTCTACTTGGATAAGGTGGATTAGGACTATGGCTATTATATAATAAATATGGTATATTTTCTTTCATTTTAAAATCAGGTAAATTACTTGGTATTGGGTCTCCACCGTCATATTTACCAATATTAGTAAACGTTATTCTTGCATTATTAATAACTTCTTTTCTAGGTTCACTGCCACCACCAATAGCAATTAAATCTAAAACTGATTTTTCTTGTCCTATAAATTGTTTTGCTAAATTTCAAGGTAATATTTGTTCACTAAATCATTGTTGTAATATTCTAACTTTTGGTTGAGTTTCAATAGGCATTGATAATAGCGGAAATGCTATTTTATCTTTAACAAATAACTTTGGGTATACTTCCATATTGTCAACTTCACCAAGTACCTTTATATTGCCAAAAATCATACTTCTAGGAGCTTTAATTTTTAAACCAATAACTTTTGTATCTTTATCTAATGGTTTTTGTAATTTAATAATAATTGGATAACCATCTCTTGTTTTAAAATCTTTAATTTTAATAATAGTTATACTTTTAGTACTTCTTGTTTTTGGATTTTGATAAGGTTGTGAATAATTATTAATGATATATAAATTATCAATATTATTTTCAGTTAATGGTTCATTAATAGATACTGCATATAACTTAAATTGATTTAATAAATTTATTTCTTGAAAAATTAAATTTTTAATATCAGTCATACTATATTCAATTGTATTATCATTAATGTTAGTACTTGCTCTTTGATTTAATTGCATAGTAAAGTCTGATGTTTCAGCAGCAGTAGTTTTTAATACTTTATCAATATCAATAAAACCTATTTTAATAGTATTTGCTGAAAATCTTAAACTATTATTTTCATTATTTTTAAATAAACGCTCAATTTCATAAATATATAAAGTTCTTAGTTTAAATTCATCATATGCTCTTTTAAGCTCAGGGTCACCTTTGCTACTCATAAGATTAGTAAAATCATATGGAATATTATCAATTAAATAATCATTTTCTACTTCTGCTTGATTAAGTTTAGTTTGCTTCTGTTTCTGTGGAAACTTCGTTTGTGGTTTGTTGTTCTTTTCCATTGTTTTCTCCTATTAATTGGTTATTTTCTGGATTAAATAATTTTAATTTAACTGTTAAATTATTAATTTTTTGTTCATCATTAATGTTAAATGTTTTACTATTTAATAAATCTTTATCTATGCTTACTAATATTTGAATAAATTTAAGAATATCAATATTAAATTGTCATAATTTTTGTTCAATATAATTAATAGTTGAAATATTTACTGCTGTACTTTCGGGAACTGATTGTTGTGCTGATTTCTTTTGACTTGGTATATGAATTCCACAATGTTTAAATATTTCATTAACATTTCAATCGTATATATCAGTTAAATTCTTACCTTTAAAATTACTATTTGTCATATTAATATTTTCATTTTGTTCATTATTATCTCCACCACTTTTAAAAATATAATTTTTAGTAACCAATATTCTTACTGCTTCTTCTAATGTTGATTGAACATTACCATAAGTTTGACTAAATATAAATTTTGGTGAGTTTAAAATAGTATCTAAAACAATTTGTTCATAAATAACATCTAGTGCTTTAATTTTATCCATTACTTTATTACAATCTGCTAATTCATTTGCTTTATTTCGCATAATTGCTATTGGAATATAATTAATATTTAATATTTGCTCTTGTTCTAAATTAGGATTATTAATGTATGATTTAAAATCTAATGGAAATTGTTTTTTATTATCACTAATACTATAAATTGCACGATTAATAGTTACTTGTTCATTATTTAGTGTATAAATTTCAAATAATCTTACAGTTTGTGCATTTTGTTGATAACTATCATAAAAAATAGTACATTGAATTAATTTACCAGTAATATCATAAATTCTTTGTTGTATATCTACTAATTGAAAATATAGATCATCATTTGCAATATAAATTAAATAACCACTAATTCCTAATTTACTTAATTTAAAAATAGAATTTCAATTTTTTCTATAAAATTCTTGTTGAATTAAATATTGTTTAATGGTTTCATTATTTATTTCTAATGGAGCATTATATAAATTAGCATTATTTTCTGCTACAAAATCAGTAAAATAAGTTTCATGATTAAAATCATTAAAACCAAAATAATTTAAAATTGAAGCATGAGTACTTTTATTTTTATTAGTTAAAAATTTTACTTTTTCATTTTGATTATCACTAATATTACTTTTATCTTTTCTAAAAAATCTACCTAACATAATACTCACCACCTTTCTAAAAGATTTGATTAATTTTTAATACAATTTTTACTATAATAAATATAATTAAACCAGCAGTTGCTGATGATAGAATTACTCCAATTAAACCTAAAATAATTTTTATAATTTTAAAAAACATAATATTATTCCTATAATTCTTCTAATTTTCATACATTACCTTTTAAATTACCTTTTCCACTATAAATAGTAATCAATTTAGCATGTTGAACTGATAAAATTACTATATTAACACTATCATTAAAGGTTTGTATTGGTACACCAGCAATTTTGTTATCCGTTATAATAAATTCTTGAATAGTATAAACTGGATTATATATACTTCAAGAATAATAAACTCTATAATGTTTATTAACTATAAAATCATAAGTAATTTGTCAATTATCTCATTTATTTTTTTCTCTTGTTCCTACATCTTTTCATTGTTGATTATTTGGACTTGGTGTTGGATTATCTGGTAATTCAATATCTCAATAATTTTCTTCTATTTCATTAGTTTTTAAACTTCTTGAATTAATTTTTAATTTTGGTGTAACATCAACTTTAATTGTATTTTGTAATTCTTCTAATGAAAGAATAGCACCATAATTAATATCTCCACCTTTTAAATATAAACTACAATTAAAACTACTTTCTCTAACAGTTAAAGTTAATATTACATCTTCATCTTTAATTTTAAATTTTGCAAGTAAATAATCTCCACCTAAATAATTACCAGTTTTAAATTCTACTTTATGCTTTATATTTGCTTGATTTACTGGTAATTCATCTAATGTTATAATTACTCTATATACAGTATTAAAATTAATTTCAAACGTATCTCATTCACGATTATTTTTACTTTTACTTATTACTTTTCATATTTCTTTATCTTGTTTTTTATCAATATTTGCTTTATTTTCATTAATAGCACCAGCAACAGTTTTATTAATAGTTTCTAAATTAGGGATTTCTTGACTTACAGCATTCAATTGAAATGCTACTGGAAACTTTTTTTCTGTGTCTTCTAATTTTTTATCTACTTCTTCTTTTTTATAATAATCAGTTAAATCGGTTTTACGACCAGTAGCACTAATTTTATTATTTTCATCAATAGTTATATTAGTACCAGCAATTAATTTATCTTGTTTTTTATCTAATAAATTATTAGTTTCTAGTTTTGTATAATAATCACGTTCAGTACTTTCTTCTGCTATAAATTCAGTTGGTGTTCCAGTACCTTGATATTGATATATATTATGAATTATTGGTGTATACTTTTTTGTGCTATTATTAACAATAAATTTTATTGAATTATCATCATATAATAACATTACTTTGTCAATATTAACATCAATTTTTTCAATTATTATTTGTCTATTTTCTATTTGATGATTAGTAATTCTTATATTAGATTTAGTTAATTTATTATTACTTATAATAAGTTGTTTACTATCGATAAAATAATATGTTCAATCAATAATATATCATATATCTGTTTTAATATTTTCATTTTTAACTTTTTTTCATAAAGGACTAGTTTCAATATTAAATCAATTATTTTTAATATCATCAATATTTTGTTTATTAATATCAACTTTATTTTCTAATAATTTAATACTATTTTCATTAGTAGTAATTCTTTTTTGTTGTTTAGCAGAAAAGTCAGCAGTCGCAGCATGAGTAAAATCACCAATTTGTGGATTATTTTGTAATGCTTCTGGTGGTAATGTACCAATTTCATCAGGTCAATCTAAAATCATTGTTTCAGTTTTTGGGTCATAATCAGTTGCAACATAACCTTTATTTATAAAGTTTGTAACACGACCCCTATATATCTCATTTTCGTTATCATTAACTAAATCATCATATAATTTTATTTGTTTTGATAATGTAAATTCTTTTTGTTCTTTAATTAATTCATCAACTTGATTTCTAGTATAAAATACTTTTAAGTCAATTTTTTCAATATCTATTTCATCTTGATTATAATTTGAAAATACTTGTTTTAATTCTGTTAATCTTGCTCATATTTTCATTCTACTTGGTGCTAAATCTCAAACATTAATTGTAGGAATACTACTTGCATTAAATGATGTACCATTATTGAATTGAATAGTAGCATCAACATTAAATTCAATTGGTGTACGATTAAATACTCAATGTTCAACCATTACATAAACCATATCTCTTAATGTTTCTTTAATTAATTCATCTTTAAAACTATCAAAAGGAAATTTAGATAAAATAAAATCAAGATAAGCATTAATATCATTTTGAGCGCGAATAGCAAAAGTTGTAAATCAGTCTTTGACATTAGGTCATGTATTTATATATTGAGATGGAGTTTCTGTAATTTTTCCAGTTAATGGATATCAGTTATTATAATTTTCAAGACTGACATCAGTTCAAAGTTTATTAATCATAATTTATCATTCCTTAAAAAATGCTTTTTTATAATGTTTAGTTTTTGTTTTAGTTTTCCTATGTGATATATGGATAATTTCTTTTTGTAATTTTTTCTTACCTTTTTCTACAACTTGACTATATGCAAATTTTTCTAAATGATGTAATAGTCCAGTACCAAATAAAGTATTAACTGAAAATTTTAAACCAACACTTTTAAATGATTTATTAATATTTTCAATAGGATTATTAATAACATTTACAACTTTATGATAAGTTCTAATAGTTCTAAATATTTCTCTATATACTTTAAAACTATCTCTAATTACTTGTTGCACCACTGGTGGAGTAAATGCTATTGCTTTTAATCATTTATTACGATTAACACCATAACCAATGTATCAACCACTATATCAACGATATCAATGAAATGGATGTATTTGAGTAACAAAAGTTTTTGCTTTAAGAATACTATCAACAACTGTAATTGGTTTATACTTAGGATTACGATGATAAATAGTAATTGCACATTTGTCCTTTAATTTTGTAGAAAAGTAATGATACATGATAAAGTGTTATTTTTAGAGAATTTTTACACTAAATAATGTTACTTTTAACAAATTTTTAATTAAAAATAATATTTTAAGTGTAAATTGATGAATAATTTTTGGTCATCCATACTTTTCTACATAATTAAAACATTTGTCTAATGATAAAGGTTGAATTTTACAACCCATAAATACTGGTGAATTTAGTGGAATTAATTGTGCATGTTTAATTGCTCTTTTTTCTGCACTAGTAAATAAATCTGTTGCTTTTTCTTTTAATTTATTAATTTTTTCAAATGCTTGTTTTTCTAATTTTTCAAATTTTTCTTGTAATTTATATATACTTTCTCGTAATTTTTCAAAATATGGTGTATCTTTTCAAAATTTATTTAAACCTTTTTTTAAATAAAATCTAATATCAAAATACTTAAAAATTTTATTTGCATTTAAAACAATTTTATGAATTGAACTATTTTTAAAATTAAATTTAATAGCATTAGCACGAATTTTTTGTAAATCTAAAATTAAAGTTTTTCCATATCTATTCTCTGTATGTATTGTATGAACTAAATTTAATCAATCATGTTGGTTCATTTTTAATACTTCTTTTAATTCAGTATTATATTTTTTTAAAAAGTTATTTGCTTTTTCAATATCTTTAATTTTAAACTTTGGAGTTAATTGTGGACTTAATTTTATTAATGTATTTTGTAATGATAAATATTCTTTTATTTGTTGTGATTTTAAAGATTTAAAATTATTTTTAAATTGTTTTTCAGCAACATAACCTAAATTTTGTGTTATTGTTTCACGATTAGGTGCCAAACTATAATTAAATAAATAACGTTTATTACCAATGATTTTATCTGTTAAAATTTCTTTTCCACTTACTTGACTAATAATTTCTTGTAAATTTTTTGCTTCTTTAACACCAATTTGTTCTAATGTTTTAGTTTTTTGTGCTAACTTAATAAATTTAGTAGTACGATAACCACGACTAATTTTATTAATTCCAACAAATGCAGGTAATATATTAAAAAAAGTATTTAATGGTGTTACATTTCCTTTTAAATAATCATAAACTTGATTAATAGTAAAATCAGTTAAAAACTCTACACCAACAGCACTAATACTAGCAATTAAATCACTTGCACCTAATCCAAGTGCTATACTTTCACTTAAACCACCAGTAAAAGGAGCAAGTGCTACTGCTATTACTTGTACACCAATCATTTCTAAAATTTCTCATCAAAAACTTTTATTTTCTTGTTGGTTACTTGTTCTAGTATGTTTTGGTTTATTTATGTTTAAAAGTATTGCTGTACTAGTTGTACCAATTGGCATGATATTAATTTCCTTTATTTAAGAGTTATTTTAATTGGATTTGTTGAACCTTTATAATTTAAATCATTAACATTTGAAGAAATAACTATGTATAAGTCACCTGCTTTTTGTTTTTGATTACTTACATTAGTTTTTCCTTGTGCATCACTAAAATATTTAATAGTTGGATTTGTTAAATTTGGATTTAATGATTTAAGTTCATTAGTACTTTTTATTTGTGTATTTAATTCACTATTATTGTTATTAACATTTGCAGTAATATCAGTTGTTAAATTTGTAATCTTAGTTTTTAAATCATTTTTATCATTATTAACAATTGCACATAGCATTCAACGTGAAGTTGTTTCTTCATCTGTTATATAGGGTATTGATTCACCAGTTACTTCTCCACCAACTAAATATCTTCTTCCAACTTTACCATCAGCAATATCTTGAACATATACAACTGTATTTTGTAACATATATCTTTTCATTGCTCTTGGTGTTGCTAAAACAAAAGACATAATTTTAGTTTCATTATTATCAGTAAATGTCATATAATCATCCATTACAATTTGACATAGTACACCTTTAATATATAAATCATTTCCATTTAATCTTAATTGTTGAGCAATCTGATTATCAGTAATTAATCCTTTATTATTAGCTAAATAAACAATACTATCATAAAGATTATTAGTAATAAAAAAAGGCAATGTTTAGTAATCTGTGTAACTTACAAAAATAACTATGTTTAATTAATTCTAGTAAATATAATTAAATGACTAGAAAGAGTGAGTTACAAATGGCTAAAAAACAAAATATTAATAATAATGATCCAATATCAAAAGCAGTAGATTTATTATTAGAAAATACTGAAGATTTAACAACAGTTTTTAAAGAAGGGGGTTTATATAAAGAATTAACAAAACGTTTAGTTGAAAAAATGTTGAATTCTGAAATGCAAAATTATTTAGGATATGAAAAAAATCAACATAGTAATACTGAAAATGCTCGTAATGGTACAAGTTCAAAAAAATTAATAACTCAACAAGGTAAAATTGAGATTGATGTACCAAGAGATCGCAATAGTGATTTTACTCCTGTAATAGTTGCAAAAAGACAGCGAAGATTTGATGGTTTTGATCAACAAGTGCTTTCACTATATGCAAAAGGTATGACTCTATCTGACATTAGAATGCAGTTACAAGAGTTATATCATGGTGCTGATATTAGTGAAAGTGTTATTAGTCAAATTACTGATGATGTTATTGATGATGTCAAAACATGACAAAATCGACCATTAGAAAGCGTTTATCCGATTGTTTATTTTGATTGTATAGTAGTTAAAGTTCGACAAGATAAACGGATTATTAATAAATCAGTTTATATAGCATTAGGAGTTGATTTAGAAGGTAAAAAAGATGTTTTAGGCTTATGAATTAGTGAAAATGAAGGTGCTAAATTTTGATTAGCTAATTTCACAGAAATGAAAAATCGAGGCTTAAATGATATTTTGATTGCTTGTAGTGATAATTTAACAGGCATGTCAGAAGCAATACAAGCAGTTTATCCTAAAACAGAACATCAATTATGCATTGTTCATCAAATTCGAAATAGTTTAAAATATGTTTCATACAAACATCGAAAAACTCTAGTTACAGATTTAAAACCAATTTATAGTGCATGTAGTGAAGAACAAGCAATGCAAGCTTTAGAATCATTTGAAAGTAAATGAAATAAACAATATCCCCAAATTGCTAAATCTTGATATAAAAATTGAGAAAATTTGATGATTTTTATTAGTTATCCTGCAGAAATCAAAAGAGTAATTTATACAACAAATGCTATTGAATCTGTTAATAGTCAATTACGAAAAGTTATTAGAAACAAAAAAGCTTTTCCTAATGATATGTCAGTTTTTAAAATATTTTATTTAGCAATTGAAAATATAACAAAAAAATGAACATTGCCTATTCAAAATTGAAATACAGCAATTGTTCATTTTATGATAAAATTTGAAGACAGAATTAATCTGAACTAGTACTTTGTAAAACAAAGATACACAGATTACTAAAAAGCCTCTAAAAAAACGACAATTATTACTATTTCTTAGTTGAAATAAAGTATTTCAAGCATCTAACATTGATTTTAAATATCCTACTGGTGTTTTATCAGTAATGTCTATTTTAGTTGCATATTTTGCAATTACATTTGTATCATTATTTTTTAATTATGTAGAAAAGTATGGATGACCAAAAATTATTCATCAATTTACACTTAAAATATTATTTTTAATTAAAAATTTGTTAAAAGTAACATTATTTAGTGTAAAAATTCTTTAAAAATAACACTTTATCATGTATAATTACTTTTCTACAAAATTAAAGTCATTATTTGCTAAATAATCTGCTAAGTCATTAGCAACTTCATATTGCATTGTATTTAATAAATTTTGTCCATTTTCAGCATTTAAATCAACATTAGCAATTATTTCACCCGCAACTGCTTCTTCTTTAATTTCTTTTAAAATTTTAATAGTTTCAGCATAACTAACATCTAATCCTTTGCTTTTATCATTTCATTTTAATACTTTAATTTCTGAATTTTTTGGTTTTTTAACTATAAATTCAATTTTTGTTGAATTAACCATTTCGATAGGAAAAAAACTTGCTCATGGTGAATTTGATTGTTTATAAAATTCTATAAATTCTGGTGCTTCTACTAATTTTTCGGTATTATCTAAATTTTTATTGAATTGTATTGCCATTTTTTGATTTCCTTTCTGTTATAAATTATTATTTTTTTTATAATCCAATAATGTACTTTTAATTGAATTTTGTTGATTTGTTATTATTATTTGTGGTTTGCCACCTGTATTAATTGTTTCTTTAAATACTGGTTGTTCTTTAATCATTTTTTTAATAGTTTCTTCAATTTTTGAATTTTCTAAATTATTAGTTTTAAATTTTAAATAATCATAAAATTCAGTTTTAACTTGATATTTTTTAAATATATTAATTATTTCTTTTTCTTTAATTTCTTGATTAAGTTTATTTAACTTATTTTCTGCTTCATTAACTTTATTTTCTATTTCTTGTGAAGAATCGTTATTATTTTCAGTTAAAGGTTCAGTTGTTTGTTGAACATTATTTTCATTTTCTAACATTTACATCACCACTTTATTATTTATTTTCTTTATTAATCTTTTCATTTAATTTTGCTAATTTTTTTTGATGTTTGATAATTTTGTTATTTGCTCTAACATGTTTTGGAGTTGTGATAAATCTTTTTAATAAAACAATAATTTCTCTGCAAATTAATGTTCCAACACTTGTTCCAATAATTATTAATTCATGTAAAAATTCTTTCATATGAATATTTTCCTTTCAATTATTTATTTTTTAATTATTCATCAAATTGACCACCATTAATTCTTTCAATCATCGATTTTGAATTACTTATAATGCTTACTAATAAGGCAATTTCTTTATTTAACTGTTCCATTCTCTCTTTATATGTCTGAATTTCATTATTATAATATTCAAGTAATTTTTCTTTATTCATAAATTATTCACCTCCTTTATAAATTCATGTGATTATAATCTCAATTTAATGAAGCATTATCGTGATTTAATGGTACTTCGCTCATATTATCACTACCATAATGACTGGTTGTTTCACTATTAATTGAAAATCTATTATCATTAATTAATCTTGCAGTTTCATTATTAAATGGTGTTTCTTGCATTTCTTGAATATGATTTGTAGTTTCCATAGGTAGTAAATTATGGATTATTTCACTTGCACCAGCAATTATGGTAGGTACTGCATAAGCATTATTAAAATCATTATTTATACCCATTGCAACACCACTTGAAATTAAACAACCACCAGTAGCCATATTACAAATTTTTCTTATTGTTTCAAATTTATTAGGTATTAACTCAGTTAATCCACTAATAAGATTTGAAATACCATAAGCATTTAAACTAATATATGTATCTCAATCCATTAATGACTGATTTTCTTGTTTATTTAATAGTAATCATGGCGGACCTTCTGTTGTAGTTGTAGTAGTTACTGGAATTGGTGTTGTTGGAATAATAGGATTAATATTATTTTCTGTTCATTTACTATAATTTGCTAAACCAATTGTTCCTAATCCTAATGCTATTTTTTTAGAACTATTAATTAATTTAGTTTTAGTATTTGGTCTTTGATTTAAATTTCAAATATCTAAACCTAATTTTTTACCAAATAATAAACTATTAATTGAACCTAATATTGGATTTGCAATTACTTGACCATAATAAGCACTTGTACCAATCATTGCACAAATAGGACTTATACCAGTTCTTATTAATTTAGTTAAAGTATAATTTGATTGTGTATTTTCTATACTTGGCATTTTATTCTCCTTTAATTTCTAATTTTTTAACTGTTACTTTAATTCAACCTTGATAAACATCATTATCACCAACTATTAATGCAACATTACTTTCGGGATCAGAAACAATTATGTGTTTTGATTTAACATTTGGATATTGTCTTAAAATAATTGCTCTAATATCATTACTTGTATGAATTGCTTTTGGAAATGGTGATAATATTTCAATTTCATCTTTATTTTCAAACAAAGTAGGTAATATTATCATTAGTCAAATTCACCTTTTTCTATTTTTTCAATTAATAAATTTAAAATATTTTTGTCAAAATCAGAGTTTGTATAATTAATTTTTTTAGTTCATTTAATTATATCTTTTATATATTTAAGTAATTTTTCTTTATTCATAATTTAATCTCTCTTTCCTAACTCTTTTATTTTGTTTTTGCTTACATAAGTTATTACATTTATGGGCATAAACTCTACCATAACCACATTTATTATTCTTTTTAATTTTTATTATCATTATTTTTAAAACAATTTTCACAATTTGGTCAATTATAATTTTCTTTACAATCTTTACAAATTTTCATAATTATTTCTCCTTATTATTTTTTGGATGTTGAAACTGAACAGCTTTACAATTATCACATCTAAATACTAATTAAATACTTACATCTTCATGTTCACATCTATTCATTATTTTTTCTCTTTTCTATCATTTTTTTCTTGCTTTATTAATAAATTTATTCAAATAATTTGAGTATCACCATCACCTAATTTTTTTAAAAGATATGAATATCTTTTCTTAAAATCTTCACTATCAATATCTTTATCTTTGTAAATTATTTTTTTCAATTTTTTTATTTTATACAAGGTTTTTGGAGAATATATTTCTCCATGCATGCATAGAAAACATTTCATTATTTATTCTCCTTATTTTCAATTTGATTAGCAAATTCGCTTAATATTTTTAATACTTTATATTCATTTTTTAACTCTTTAATAATAAATATTAAAATTATTATTAGTGTTATAGATGTTATTAATATTAGTATTATTAATAAAATTTTTCATAATATCATTTTTTACTCTTTTCATTTTTTAAATCATTTAACATTAATTGAACAAAATGCACGATTTATATTCATATTTCAATTATTAAAGATTTCACCAGTTACTATAATTTCATCATTTTTGTTTAATAAAATACAGCGTCTATAAAATTTTGGGTTATTAAAAATTAAAGTAACATAGTTTAAACCATTTCATTGACCTCGAACACTATAATATAATTCTTTATTACCTTTTTCATAATATTTTGCTTCAATAGTGTTACTCAGTTTTACTGTTAATTTGACATAATTGGCTTTATCTTTCATTTTTATAATTCCTTAAATAGTATTGAATATGCTTATAAGCATCTTGTTCATGTTTTGTTAATTTTATATTTCCTTTATAATTTTCTATTTTAGTTTTATTTTTTGGTTCACTTTCTTGATAATCTCAGTTCATAATATCTTCTACTAATACCATTAATGCACCAATAATTTTAGGAGTTGCTAATGGATTAGTTAATAATTGTTTTGAATTTAAAAAGAAATTTTCTACAATAACTATTATTTTTTTATTATCAGAATGTTTTTTAATTAATAAAAAGTATTCTTTATACAAATTTTTACTTTCTAAAACCGTTTTAGTTTTAAATGTTTCATTAAAGAGAATATTATTAGTTTCATTTGAATATATAACAATTCCGTTATTACCAATACCAGCAGGGTCAATACCGATAATTAACTCATATTGCATTAATTAAGTTAACCTCTAATAATTGTTTTAATAATTTCTAAATCACAATTACATCAACAATATTTACATTCTTCAATAAATTCTTTATGACCACAAACTAAATTATCTTTTTTTAAATCATCAATCAGTTTAATTAGTCCTATTTTAAATTCAATATCATCACTGTCCGTTATGTAAATCGTTCCTCTTTTAGTTAAATATTCTTTATCCATATTTATACCTCCTACTTAACCTAATATTTAAAATACAGTCAGAACAAATTGCTTTACTATTGTTATCTCTTAAAAAATATTTTTTTGTTTTTATATCATTAGTATTAAAGAATAAATAATCTAATTTATGTTGTTTACATGTTCAACAAAAATACTTTTTCATTATGAGTTGAAATTTCCTTATAAGAAGTAACTATATAATTAATTGGTAAATCATTATGATTATATGGATTATTTATTTTAAAACCTTTTCTGTTTTCTTCTCACGTAATGTTATATTTAAAACAAGGATTAGTAATTTTAGTTTTGTTATCAGTTATTTCACCCATAAATCAACTATTATGCTGGTCATAAAATGTTAGTGGTTCAAGTTTTATATCATTAAGATAATATTCTTTTGGAATAATTGGTTTATTAACAGTTATTTTTTTTAATTATGTAGAAAAGTATGGATGACCAAAAATTATTCATCAATTTACACTTAAAATATTATTTTTAATTAAAAATTTGTTAAAAGTAACATTATTTAGTGTAAAAATTCTCTAAAAATAACACTTTATCATGTATCATTACTTTTGAGGCTTTTTAGAAATCTGTGTATCTTTGTTTTACAAAGTACTAGTTCAGATTAATTCTGTCTTCAAATTTTATCATAAAATGAGCAATTGCTGTATTTCAATTTTGAATAGGCAATGTTCATTTTTTTGTTATATTTTCAATTGCTAAATAAAATATTTTAAAAACTGACATATCATTAGGAAAAGCTTTTTTGTTTCTAATAACTTTTCGTAATTGACTATTAACAGATTCAATAGCATTTGTTGTATAAATTACTCTTTTGATTTCTGCAGGATAACTAATAAAAATCATCAAATTTTCTCAATTTTTATATCAAGATTTAGCAATTTGGGGATATTGTTTATTTCATTTACTTTCAAATGATTCTAAAGCTTGCATTGCTTGTTCTTCACTACATGCACTATAAATTGGTTTTAAATCTGTAACTAGAGTTTTTCGATGTTTGTATGAAACATATTTTAAACTATTTCGAATTTGATGAACAATGCATAATTGATGTTCTGTTTTAGGATAAACTGCTTGTATTGCTTCTGACATGCCTGTTAAATTATCACTACAAGCAATCAAAATATCATTTAAGCCTCGATTTTTCATTTCTGTGAAATTAGCTAATCAAAATTTAGCACCTTCATTTTCACTAATTCATAAGCCTAAAACATCTTTTTTACCTTCTAAATCAACTCCTAATGCTATATAAACTGATTTATTAATAATCCGTTTATCTTGTCGAACTTTAACTACTATACAATCAAAATAAACAATCGGATAAATGCTTTCTAATGGTCGATTTTGTCATGCTTTGACATCATCAATAACATCATCAGTAATTTGACTAATAACACTTTCACTAATATCAGCACCATGATATAACTCTTGTAACTGCATTCTAATGTCAGATAGAGTCATACCTTTTGCATATAGTGAAAGCACTTGTTGATCAAAACCATCAAATCTTCGCTGTCTTTTTGCAACTATTACAGGAGTAAAATCACTATTGCGATCTCTTGGTACATCAATCTCAATTTTACCTTGTTGAGTTATTAATTTTTTTGAACTTGTACCATTACGAGCATTTTCAGTATTACTATGTTGATTTTTTTCATATCCTAAATAATTTTGCATTTCAGAATTCAACATTTTTTCAACTAAACGTTTTGTTAATTCTTTATATAAACCCCCTTCTTTAAAAACTGTTGTTAAATCTTCAGTATTTTCTAATAATAAATCTACTGCTTTTGATATTGGATCATTATTATTAATATTTTGTTTTTTAGCCATCTGTAACTCACTCTTTCTAGTCATTTAATTATATTTACTAGAATTAATTAAACATAGTTATTTTTGTAAGTTACACAGATTACTAAACATTGCCTTACTTTTCTACAAAATTAAAGGTTATTTTTTGGTCTTTAATATATGGTTCTAATAATTTTATTAATTCATTACCACTTAATTCTCTTTTAATATTTTCTAAATTAAAAACTCAATATGTATATTTATCATCAACAATAAAACTATTATTTTTAACCATTCATTTTGGAAATTGTAATTTATATTCACCATAATCAATAAGAATAGATTGTGGTTTATCTTTTACAATTTGTTCTTTTTTAAATTCTATTTGCATAATAATCCTTTCCTAATATGTTCTGTTGCTTGTAGCATAAAGAACATATATTTTGATTTTTAGATTATTAATAATACTACTATTCGTTTTATTCATTCCATGAAAACTGGGCTCAAAAATAAATTGTGAAATTTTAAAAAGAAATCGAGGCATTCGATTCAATATTTATTTAATTTGTGTTTAACAAATTAATACTTTAATTGAACCGGCACCGCTCAATTTTTTTTAAAAGTTTGAAATTTATTTTCTCGCCCAAAAAAATTTTTCAAAAAAAATAAAAAATAAAACCAACACTTGCTCACTGGGTGGGTGGCAAGGTTGGTTAAATAAAGAATAGAATTAATACAATAGGTCCCTACAACAGGTCTATATATACTAGTTTCCAATCCGCTTCCACCCCAAGGATTACCATTAATGGTTAGTATATTTTATTAGGTATCACTCCACTTTTTATTTATCCATGCAAGTCCACATGTTCTAGCTACTATTTTTAACAACTGTGTTGTAGTTCACTTTTTTAGTTCCCTAACACGTGTTGATAATAGCGTTAAAGACGGTTATTAAAAATTTTAAAATTTTACAATTACAAAAAAAAGACAAGATTTTTATTCTCGTCTTTTGTCATTTATTTTTAATTCAAGGGTTTAAAAAAGAAAGGAGCTATTTAAGGGAAATGAGTTGTTATCGACATCTTTGTCACGCTCCCAAATTAAATTGTGTTAATTCTATAATTAAGAAAAGAAAGGAATTAGCACAATGTATAAGTATCTGACTATTGAATCAATAATAGCAATAAAAGAATATAAAAGTTATGGATTTTCGATTCGTAAAATAGCAAAAGCCATTGATTATAGTAAATCAACTGTACATAGAGTTTGTAGATTATTAAATCAAAACTTATTACCATTAGAAATATTGAATAAAATTCAAAAAAATAAACAAAATGCAGGTAGAAAATTAATAATTTTAACTTTAATAGAAATTAATACTATTAATCATTTGTTAATTACTAAAAATTATGCTCTTGATATAATTGCTAATTTTTTAAAGGAAAATAAAATAAAAAGTATTTCAACAAAAACTTTATATAACATGTTTAAAACAAATCGAATGGGTTTTGATGAAAATAACTTATTGAGAAAAGGAAAAAATAAACCTCACAAACAAAAAGAAACTAGGGGCAGAATTAATAATTGTAAGTCTATTCATGAAAGAAATTTAATCATTCCTAATATTAAAAATATAGAAGAATTTGGTCATTTAGAGGGTGATACTATCATTGGTAAAGATCATAAAAGTTCTATTATTACTTTAGCTGATATATGATCAAAAACCACAATTCCTTTAGCAACTAAAAATAATAAATCAGAAAATATTACAAAAAGTATAATAAAATTTATTTCAAAGTTACAAAAAGGAACAGTTAAAACTATTACTTTTGATCGTGGTAAAGAATTTAGTAAATGAAAATTAATCGAAAAAAATTGTAATGTTAAGATTTATTTTGCAGATCCTGGTAAACCTTGTCAAAGAGGTTTAAATGAAAATAATAATGGTATTTTAAGAAGATATTTACCAAAATCTACAGATCTATCTTCATATAAACAAAAAGATTTAAATACTATAGCATTTCAAATTAATTCTACACCCAGAAAATCACTATCTTATAAAAGACCAATAGATTTAATACAATTATTTTAAAAAACTGTCCCATTTATATTTACAATTCAGGAAAGACCAATAGATTTAATACAATTATTTTAAAAAACTGTCTCATTTATATTTACAATTCAGGTAAGTATAAAATAAATGTTAATAAAGTTAATATTGTATTTAAACTAAATATAATTAAAATTGCTATTTGCATTATTTATTCTCCTATTAATCAAAATCTTTATTATTTCAACATTTATTACATAAATACATTTCAAATTTAGTATCTTTATCTTTTAATTTTCTATTATTTAATTTAATACTTGCTTTTTTATTACAGTAATAACATATCATTATTTATTCTCCTTATTTAATTTATTTAAGTAATTATTTAAATAAATAATAGTTATATCTTTTTTAATTTGTTCATTACTATAAAGTAAATACATATGTAAAAAAGAAGCTCTTTCATCTAATAATTTATTAATTTTTGTTATTTTTTTTAATTTAAAATTCATAAACATTATTTATTCTCCTTATTTAAATAATATCAACCAATTAATAAACTATCTGCTTCATCATGATTTGATATTTTTATATTTCAATTATTTATAATAGTTAAATAATTAACAATTTTTATTGATAAATCTTTATTTCATTTATTATTAGGATGATTTGCAATTCCTATTTTTTCATTTTCATTATAGATTAATGTATCAATAATATTTTCTTGATTTAAATATCAATTTTGTCATGTTCTAGGACTTATTAACATATTTTTTGTTAATAATTTATTAAATTGTCCAGCAATAAAACCTCTTAAATGTTCTTGTGTTTCATAACCAATTCCATTTTTTGAATGAAAAGTACCACGTTCAATAATTAAATCAAAATTATTTTTAGAATTAGTTAATTCATCTTTTAATTCTAAAGTTCCATATACAACATAATGCATGTCTCTATTAAAATTATCAATACCATTTTTTTTAAAACTACAACTACTAATTAATATTGGTTTTCATATATATGTATATGTATCACAATATATTTTCTTTTCTCATAAAGTAAATCCAGTATTTTTAATACTTGGGTCAATTGAAAGTAAATAATTAGTCATTATCAAATTCACCATTTTTAATTTTTTCATAAATTATTTTTAAAGTATGTTGTGCTGATAAATTATAATTTTTTAATGCTTCTTCTATTGGTAATTTATAATATTTATTAATCTCATTTATTAAATAATTATTTAATTTTTCTTTATTCATTTTTAAATACCAAATTATCTAATTTATTTATATTTTCTTCTAATTGTTGAAAATTTGTATTATTTTCAAGTACATTATTAGTATTTGGATTATCAATATAAACAATTTCTTCATCAATTATTGCTGATTGATCAACTTGTAATGCTTTATTAATTAAATTTTGATTTTCTAATTTAATACTTGGATTTTTATTAATATCTCTAATAATTGCTTTAATAACTGTTTTTAAAGCCATAGGGTCAAAACTAGTATTTCATGGACTATTACCATTTGCTTTACTATATTTTTTTCTATGTTCTTCACATTCTTGTTTAGTCATACCCTTAATAAAAGTAATATTTTTCCCTAAATAATCTTTAATACAAATCATTCCATAATAACCAATAATTTCTTTTGGTTCAAATATTTTTGCTGGATTAATTTCTCAACGTTTTGTTTTATCATTATAAATATGTTTATTTGTAATAATTTCTCTTTGAAAATCAATAACACAATTACTTCTTTGTAATAAAGTTAAAAATCCATCTTCTTGTATTTGTACTTGTAATTCATTTCCATAAGGTATTAATGCTAATTCTTTTTTAATTGGATTATTTGATAAATTTAATTCAAATATAGTTGCTAATGTATTTAATAATGATTGTGGATTAAATGTGGATAATTTTTTATCATTTAATTTAGTAATTTCATAATATTTTTTAAAATCATTAATTTGATTTTGTGTAATTGTTTTAGGTAATATTAAATTTGCCATATTTATCTTCCTTTCAAAGTGCTATTGCCATATTTCACTCATGTAATAATTTATTTGTTATTTCAACTTTTATTAATTCAATTTCATTTTCTTTAACTCAACATATAAAATGAATATTTGATAATTCATAATTATTATTTTTTAATAATCAATAATATGCTATTATTTGTAATTTTGATTTTTCTAATAATTCTTTAGTAAAAACTTTATAAGTTTTAAAATCTATTATTATATTTAAATTATTTTCTTTATAAATTAAATCTGGTGTTCCAGCAACAATATCATAATTAAATATTTTTTCACTAATATATTCATTATTATTAATAAATTTATTTGGTAAATAATCTAATAATGTATAACAATAATTTAAATAATTTTGTGAAAATAAATCTTTAATAATATTTTTAATTTGATTACTTATATTTTTAATATTTATATTTTTAAAATATAATTCTGCTACTTTATGAACACAATTACCACGAATTCTTGCATTATAAATACCTGAATTGTAAAATTAAAAAGGACACTTATATAAAAATTAAATTGTGTTAATTCTATAATTAAGAAAAGAAAGGAATTAGCACAATGTATAAGTATCTGACTATTGAATCAATAATAGCAATAAAAGAATATAAAAGTTATGGATTTTCGATTCGTAAAATAGCAAAAGCCATTGATTATAGTAAATCAACTGTACATAGAGTTTGTAGATTATTAAATCAAAACTTATTACCATTAGAAATATTGAATAAAATTCAAAAAAATAAACAAAATGCAGGTAGAAAATTAATAATTTTAACTTTAATAGAAATTAATACTATTAATCATTTGTTAATTACTAAAAATTATGCTCTTGATATAATTGCTAATTTTTTAAAGGAAAATAAAATAAAAAGTATTTCAACAAAAACTTTATATAACATGTTTAAAACAAATCGAATGGGTTTTGATGAAAATAACTTATTGAGAAAAGGAAAAAATAAACCTCACAAACAAAAAGAAACTAGGGGCAGAATTAATAATTGTAAGTCTATTCATGAAAGAAATTTAATCATTCCTAATATTAAAAATATAGAAGAATTTGGTCATTTAGAAGGTGATACTATCATTGGTAAAGATCATAAAAGTTCTATTATTACTTTAGCTGATATATGATCAAAAACCACAATTCCTTTAGCAACTAAAAATAATAAATCAGAAAATATTACAAAAAGTATAATAAAATTTATTTCAAAGTTACAAAAAGGAACAGTTAAAACTATTACTTTTGATCGTGGTAAAGAATTTAGTAAATGAAAATTAATTGAAAAAAATTGTAATGTTAAGATTTATTTTGCAGATCCTGGTAAACCTTGTCAAAGAGGTTTAAATGAAAATAATAATGGTATTTTAAGAAGATATTTACCAAAATCTACAGATCTATCTTCATATAAACAAAAAGATTTAAATACTATAGCATTTCAAATTAATTCTACACCCAGAAAATCACTATCTTATAAAAGACCAATAGATTTAATACAATTATTTTAAAAAACTGTCCCATTTATATTTACAATTCAGGATATTAAAACAATATTTACAGTTATTACATTTACAATATGAATTACCTAAATAATAATCAAGTATTTTACTAACTGATATTAATTCTTTATTTTGAATAAAATATTGATGTGTTTCTTTTTTAAAAATTAAATTATTTTTTTGATTATTTAATTGCATTTTTAATTAAATCTCTTACAAAATCATTCATAGTTATATTTCTTTCATAACAATATGTTTTTAATTCATAATGGTCATTTTTAGTAAGACGAATTTTTAAATTTTTAATTAATAATTTATCTTGATGTTTTTTAAGTGCTGCTGCTACCATTTATATTCATCTCCTTTAACTTTTAATAATTCTTTTATAATCAATAATTACTTGTTCTAATTGATTTACATTTTTATAATTAAAATAATCACAACTAATTTTTAAATCAGCATCATTATCAATTTCAATTTCTAAATCTTCATATTTATTATTAAATTCTTCTTGTAATTCTTCAAATTTTTCTATTAATTTCATTGCATTTTGTAATTCTAATTGATTCATTTTTTACACTCCTTTAAAATTTTCTAATTGTAATTCATTAATATAATATTCATATAAGTAATCTCAATTCTCACTTGTTAAATACATATCTTCTTCAATCATTTCATTAATACATTTATTACAATAATAACTATTATCTAATTCACTAATTCAAATATATTTTTCATTATGAATATTACATTTCATTTTTTTCACCTATTAATTTATAAAAACATTTATTACAAGTTCTATTTGCAAATGATGAATTTTTATGACATATATCACATGAACCAAATATTTTATATATTCTTTTATCTTCTTTTAAATTAAGCATTTATATTACTCCTTTAATATTACTCCTTTAATTAAGAATATTTACTTACAGTAATTAATAAAATTATTAATCCAATTAAAGTTGAAATTAAAGTAATAATTATTTTTATTTTTAATCACTTTTTTTGATGTTCTTTTGCTATTTTGATTTTTTGTTCTATTAATTCTTTCTTTTCTTTTTCTTCCATTTTTAATCCCTTTCTATAATTTTTAATATTTCTTGTATTTCAATATATTTTTTATTTTTAAGTAATTTTTCATTACATAAATTTTTTATTAATTCAATTTTTTCAACATTTAATAACATATTTAATTTCCTTTAATACTTTAAATAAAATATTTTTTCATTATGAGTATTTATATCTTTCATTGGTGTAACAATATAATTTATTGGTTTATCATTATCTTTATATGGATTATTTATTTTAAAACTTTTCATATCTTGTTCTCATGTAATGTTATATTTAAAACATTCTTGATTTTTATCATTTGTAAAAATATAATAACCATTATATTGTTCATAAAATGTACAAGATATTAAATCATTTTCAGTAGTAGTAATATCTGAAATATTTTTAATATATTTTAAAATATCACTACCTTTAATACTTTCAATATCTTTTGTAATTGATTTTTTACCTAATTTATAATTAAAATCTTCAATTATTTTTAATGTTATTTTTTTATTATTTTTATTAATAGTAGTATCTTTAATAGGAAATCATGTTTCATATTCACCAATTTCTAATAACATACCTTTAGTTGTTTCTCTAACTTTATTTTTAATATCTAAATTAACATTAATCATTATGAATCCTTTCTACTTCTACGTATAAGCCTTATCACCTACAGTGATAAAAGGCTTATATACTACTAACTAAATACTTACCTACTTACTATACGTAAGGCTTATGCTACTGTAAGTAGCATAAGCCTTGGAGGGTAGGGGTTCTAGGGGAAGGGAACCAAAATTTCTGAAATTTTCAAAGAGCATGACAAAAATTACTATTGGTTAATTTCAGCACAATAGCCTAAATAATTTTTTATTTAGTTATGTAATAATTAATTACTTTAATAAAGTGCTGGTTTAATAAAATAATTAATTATAATTGTTTAACAATTAAAAATGAGAGTTTTATCTCTCATTTAAGTTTTTATTAAATCTAACCATTAAGTTGATACGCCCTCCTTTTTGTAACTTTGAAATAAATTTTATTATACTTTTTGTAATATTTTCTGATTTATTATTTTTAGTTGCTAAAGGAATTGTGGTTTTTGATCATATATCAGCTAAAGTAATAATAGAACTTTTATGATCTTTACCAATGATAGTATCACCCTCTAAATGACCAAATTCTTCCTTTAATTTTGTAGAAAAGTAATGATACATGATAAAGTGTTATTTTTAGATAATTTTTACACTAAATAATGTTACTTTTAACAAATTTTTAATTAAAAATAATATTTTAAGTGTAAATTGATGAATAATTTTTGGTCATCCATACTTTTCTACATAATTAAAAAATTCTTCTATATTTTTAATATTAGGAATGATTAAATTTCTTTCATGAATAGACTTACAATTATTAATTCTGCCCCTAGTTTCTTTTTGTTTGTGAGGTTTATTTTTTCCTTTTCTCAATAAGTTATTTTCATCAAAACCCATTCGATTTGTTTTAAACATGTTATATAAAGTTTTTGTTGAAATACTTTTTATTTTATTTTCCTTTAAAAAATTAGCAATTATATCAAGAGCATAATTTTTAGTAATTAACAAATGATTAATAGTATTAATTTCTATTAAAGTTAAAATTATTAATTTTCTACCTGCATTTTGTTTATTTTTTTGAATTTTATTCAATATTTCTAATGGTAATAAGTTTTGATTTAATAATCTACAAACTCTATGTACAGTTGATTTACTATAATCAATGGCTTTTGCTATTTTACGAATCGAAAATCCATAACTTTTATATTCTTTTATTGCTATTATTGATTCAATAGTCAGATACTTATACATTGTGCTAATTCCTTTCTTTTCTTAATTATAGAATTAACACAATTTAATTTTTATATAAGTGTCCTTTTTAATTTTACAATTCAGGTAATAAAAAATGTGTTTAGCAAAACACATCATTAATTTATTTTTCTTCTTCTTTAATGAAACATTTTTTACATAAAGATTTTCCTTCTTTTGTATCAAGAATATCAAAAGGTTCAAACATCATTCCGCAATCAAAACATTTTACGGTTTTTGTTAAAGATTCATCATCAGTTTTTTTGTTTTTTTTATTGAATCATTTCATTATATCCTTCCTTTCTAAATATATTAAATAAGTGTGTTAATGACACACTTATTTAATATATTTATTTAGCACAATCTTTACACAAACATTTACCATCTGCTGCTTTAGTGCATTCAGATGAACTTTTCATTTTCCCACAACCATCACATTTTTTTTGATCTTTTGCTTCTCCAGTTTTGTCCTTTTTTTTAAATGGTCACATGTATATAACTTCCTTTCCTCATATCATAATTACTCTACTCAATTATAACAAATTTTATTATTTTCTATGGTATTAACTATTTTTAAAACTTTTTTGTTAAATTTTGATTAATTATTTTTTTCTATTTTAAGAATATTATTTTTGATTTCTTCAATTTCTTCAATATCAGTTATTCTATTAAATAAGTGAAAAAGCATATAGTTTAATTCTTTTGGTTTATGAAAGTGTTTTTTAAAAAATATTATTGTTTCATCAATAGTTGCCATTAGCGTTACTGCTTGTTTGGTGTTAATGCTATTATTTTGTAATGGTATACGAAGAAGTGTTGGCAATTGACTAACAAACATGTAGTCTTCTAAAGATTTTTCCTTTAATTTTGTAGAAAAGTAATGATACATGATAAAGTGTTATTTTTAGAGAATTTTTACACTAAATAATGTTACTTTTAACAAATTTTTAATTAAAAATAATATTTTAAGTGTAAATTGATGAATAATTTTTGGTCATCCATACTTTTCTACATAATTAAAATTTTTTACTGCTGTAACTTGTGAATTAAGCATATTTTTGATTAATAAGGTAATGAAGATGGTAATTGTTCCAATTGGTAAAATAATTGATAAAATTAAGTCTAAGTTAACATTAAACTTTTGAGCAAATATTGATTTTAATAAAGTATAACCATTTTGGAATAAAATAACAGATAAAAATAAAGCAAAGTTTGGTGTTTTTCATCATTTATGCATAATTAATATTTCTGTTTTAATTTTTAAAATATATCAAAAGAAATAAGAAGTTAATATCAAGATAATACCATAAATTAATACAATGATAGTTGTTAGAAAATTGAAAAAACTAAAAACAATAGCTAAATTAACTGTAAAACCTAGATACATTTTAATATCATAAATTGGATAATCATTTGCAAATTGAGTTGTTAAACCATATTTTCTTTGAAATGCTCGACGACGATAAAGTTTAATAATGATAATAATATAAAAAAGTAAAGCAATTAAAGCGATTAAAATTGTAATAAAGATATATGAATAAGCAGTATTAATGTTATTTAAACGTTGTGTTCATGCACTTCCTCAGTCACTTATTGGTGCATCATCATGTTTAGTAAAAATAAATGACATTAATGAAAAGTCAATTAATGGATAATAAATAGCCATTAATTTTTTATAGAAAGGAGTTTTGTCACTTTCCTGTTTTGCATTAGCAATTTGTTCTAGTAATTCTTTAACATTATTTTCTTTATCAATTCTTGTTCTTTCATTTAAAAATAAGACTAATGCAGTAATTAGTAATGTAATAAATATTATTCAAAAAAATAATAAAACAAAATATTGCCCTCCCAAAAAATTATGCGGTCGTAATTTTTTAAATTAAATTTTTTGTCCTTCCAAAATTTATTCCCCCCCAAAAAAAATATTTTTTAAAATCGCTTACTTAAATTATAGCACTAATTAAAAATTCACTTATTAATTGGTAAAATTTACTAATTGTTAAATTAAATTTAAAAATTAATTATATAATTAATTTAAAATATTATTTATATTTAAGGAGAAAACATGAAAATTGAAATAGTTAATAATATTGAAATGTTAGAACAAGCATTTTTGATTAGAAAAAAAGTTTTTGTTAATGAGCAAAAGGTTCCTTTTGAAGAAGAAATTGATCAATTTGAAGATGTATCGATTCACTTTTTAGTTTTTGATGATAATAATAAACCAATAGCTACTAGTAGAATGCGAAAAGTTGAAGATATTGTAAAGATTGAAAGAGTGTGTATATTGCAAGAATATCGTAAATTAGGTATTGGTAAAAAATTAATGGAATTTATGGAAAAAGTTGCAATTAAAAATCAATTTAAAGTTATATCTCTTCATGCCCAAATTCAAGCACTAAATTTTTATAAAAATTTGGGTTATAAAGTTTGTTCTGAAATATTTTTGGACGCTGGAATTAAACATTGTAAAATGGAGAAAAAAATATATAATGAAGGTAAATTTTAAAGAATAATATTTTAAATACATTGTTTTTTTAAAAACAATGAAAGGAAAAGAATATGTTTGAATGAGTTAGAGAAATATTTTTTAATTATGTAGAAAAGTATGGATGACCAAAAATTATTCATCAATTTACACTTAAAATATTATTTTTAATTAAAAATTTGTTAAAAGTAACATTATTTAGTGTAAAAATTCTCTAAAAATAACACTTTATCATGTATCATTACTTTTCTACAAAATTAAAGGAAATATTTGGAATAAATATAAATATTAATAACAAAGAAGCAAAAATGATAGATGCTATTAAAAATAAAAAGTTAGATGTAGTTAATAAAATATTAAAATATGATATTAATATTGATTATATTGATAGAACTGGTTATACGCCTTTAATGTGAGCTGCTGAAAAAGGTTATCTAGAAATAGTTAATGTTTTATTAGCACATAATGCTAATATTAATTACATATCTGTAAATGGTAATACTGCTTTAATCTTAGCTGTTAAAAAAAATTATACAAAAATAGTTAATCTGTTATTAGAACATAATGCTAATTTTAGTTGTGAGGAACAATTTGGTAATACTGCTTTAATTTTAAGTGCTGAAAATGGAAATTTGGAAATAGTTAAAACTTTATTAACACTTAATGTTAATGTTAATCATGAAAATCGATATGGCGAAACTGCTTTGTTAGTGGCTGCTAAAAATGAATATACAGAAATAGTTAATGATTTACTAGCAAATGGGGCTAATATTAATCATGTCTCTATAAATGGTAATACTGCTTTAATATTAGCAATTAAATCTAATTATTTAGAAATAGCTAATGCCTTATTAACAAATTATCCTAATGTTAATAGAAAAAATATGTTTGGTTATACGCCTTTAATGTGAGCTTCGAGGAATGGTCATTTAGAAATAGTCAGAACTTTATTAGAATTGGGAGCTAATGTTAATTGTATAAATGAAAATGGTGATACGCCTTTAATGTGAGCTGCGAGGAATGGTCATTTAGAAGTAGTTAATTTGTTATTAAATAAAGGTGCAAATGTTTATTCTATAACAAAAATTTGTGGTTATACTGCTTTAATTGCTGCTGCTGGTAAAGGTCATTTAGAAATAGTTAAAACTTTAATAAAAAATGGAAATAATGTTAATCATGTAACTATCAATGGTTTGAGTGCCTTAATGTGAGCCGCTGAAAAAGGTCATTTAGAAATAGTTAAAACTTTAATAAAAAATGGCGCTAATGTTAATCATGAAAATATAGTTGAAGAAACCGCTTTAATTGTTGCTGCTAAAAATGGACATTTGGATATAGTTAAAACTTTATTAATAAATAGTGCAAATGTTAATTGTATAAATGAAAAAGGTTGCAATGCTTTAATGTGAGCTGCTAAAAATGGACATTTGGATATAGTTAAAACTTTATTAGCACATAATGCTAATATTGATGATGTAGATGTAAATGGCAATACTGCTTTATTATTTGCAACCAAATATAATGATTGACAGATAAAAAAGATAATTATTGAAGTAAATAGTTTAAAAAGAGAAAATTTATTAAATGTTAAAAAAATGATAAATAAAATGAATATTATTTTTATTAAAAATAAAGAAAGAATTTATTCAAAAAAAATAGAAAGAAAATTTATTAAAATATTGCAAAATTATGAAGATTATATTAATAAAAAAACCAAAAATATTGATGGACAACTAAATCTTTTTTTAAAAAAGAATTTATTAATAGTCTAAAATTTGAAGAGGAAAATTATTCATTATTGCATATAGCAGTATTAAATGATTGACAAAAATTAGTAACTTATTTAGTAATAAAATGACCAGTTGATATTGATTATAAAGATAGTTCGGAGAATTCAGCATGAAATCATGCTTGTATGTTACTAAAAAAAGAAAATGCTTTAGCAATTAAATCAAAAGTTCAAATAAATGAAGAAGATAGAATATTTTTAGAAAAAAATATTGATTTATTATCAAGAAAAGAATCTTGTTTTATTAAACCTTTAAATAAAAAAGATAAAAATGCTAATAAAAATAGATTAAATATTATAAATTATTATTATGATATTGATGAAGTTGCTATTGATGCTTTTGATTATTTTAAAAATAACATAAATTTAATTGAAGATGATAATACTTTTTTAACAATTAATAATAAACAAACTTTACAAATATAAAGGTAATTTTCATTTAATTATACAGATTAAATTTATTCAATTAATTAAGTAAACACTCAAATCATAATAAAATAATAATTAATGTAATATAACAAAAATTATATATAATAGGTATAGTAAAAAAAGATTTAAAGATTAAGGAGAAAAATATGAATATTATAAAATCGGTATTAAGATTAATGTCGGCAGTTGCTTTAACTACAGTTAGCACAAGCTCAGTTATTGCATGTGATAATCAAGATTTCGAAGAAAATTTATTAAATGCAAAAGTTTCACAAGGTTTAAAATTGACTAATGCTACTGGTGAAGGATTATTAATACCTACTATTAATATTGATGAAAATGATAAATCACAAGTAACTTGAAAAATCAATACAACTAATATTAAAGTAATAAATTTGATTAAAAATGATAAAAAAGCTAAAGATGAAGAAAGTTTTCAATTTTTAAAAAATGTTTTAAATATTAAAATTGATAGTGGCACAAAATTAGAAGATGCTATTTTTAATGAAACAGAATTAAATAATGTAACTACTATTATTTCAAATATTAATGTTGATTTAAATCCAGTAACAGGGAAAAATGATTTTTATATTGCAAAAGGTTCATATAATATAATGTTTACAAATGGTGTTACAAAAACTGATAAATATAAAGTAGTTACAAAAACAAGTCCAAATGGAGTAGTTGGTCATGATATTTTTCCAATTAAAAAAACAGATTTTAATAGTAATTTTCAAAGTGAATTTAAAGTAGGCCAATCAGTAAGTAAATTTCAAATTAAGAGTGATTTGACTTCAATGTTAGATAATTCCTTTAATTTTGTAGAAAAGTAATGATACATGATAAAGTGTTATTTTTAGAGAATTTTTACACTAAATAATGTTACTTTTAACAAATTTTTAATTAAAAATAATATTTTAAGTGTAAATTGATGAATAATTTTTGGTCATCCATACTTTTCTACATAATTAAAAGATAATTCTAAAGATAATGTTAAAACAATCTTTGGAATCCAAAAATTATTAAATAAAGGATCATTAAAATTGTTAGTAACAAAAAATGATAAATCAACAGGTAATTTTATAGCCAATGATAAAATTACAGTTAGATTTAAAATCGGTGAATTTATGATTCTTATAGGAGAAGAATTAATAGTTAACCCTTAATAATAACATCATACTCAATGCTAATTATTTTAATAAAATATATCAAAAAAATAAAAAATAGTTTTTAAAACTATTTTTTATTTAATATAACAGGAATAATTAAAGGGTTTCTTCTTTTCTTTTTAAATATATAAGGTGCTAATGTTGATTTGATAGCATTTTTTATTGTGGCAAAAGTAGGTCTTTCGCTTTTTAATACTTCATTAATAGATTTTGTTAGTAATGATATTGCTTCAGATACTAAAGGTGCTGCATCGCGAACATAGAAAGAACCGCGAGAAATAAACGTTGGTGGTGCTAATAATTTATTATTTTGTGAATCAATAGAAACAACAATTGCAATTAAACCATCTTTAGAAAGAATTTGTCTATCACGGATTACTGCAGCAGTTGTTACTCCTGACATATCTTTACCACCATCAACATAAATAGGATCAGCAGCAATGCGTTTATCGCTTAAAGAACATTTACCATTATCCATAATAATTGGATCACCGTTAGCACAAATAAATATATTTTCTTCAGGGATTCCGATTGATACAGCTGTTTCTTTATGAACTTTTAACATTCGATAATCACCATGCATTGGCATAAAGTATGATGGTTTAATTAAATTTAACATTAGTTTTTGTTCTTCTTGTGAAGCATGACCAGAAGTATGCAATCAATTTAATGGTGAATTTTCTTCAACAATTGCACTAAGTCGTGTTAGTTTATTAACTACTCTTTCAACGTCAGCACGGTTACCGGGAATTGCCGATGAAGAGAATATTACTGTATCACCGGGTATAATTTTTATTTGACGATGTTCGCGATTAGCAATTCTTGATAATGCTGCCATTGGTTCACCTTGGGAACCCGTACAAATAATAACAATTTGATTATTATCATATTTTTTAGCTTCTTCTGCTTTAATAAATGAACTATCACGAACTTTTAAATGCCCCATTTGACGAATAACATTAACTATTCTTTCTAAACTTCTTCCAACAACAATAACTTTTCTATTATGTTTTGTTGCAACTTCAATAATTTGTTGTAAACGGTGTACATTAGAAGCAAAAGTAGAAATTAAAATTCTGCCCTTCGCTTTAGCAAATATTTCACTAATTCTTTTAACAACAAGCATTTCTGTCATTGTATAACCGGGTACTTCAGCATTCGTTGAATCTGCTAAAAATAATGTTACTCCTTTTTGACCCATTTGTGCCATTTTATCAATATCTGCTTTATGACCTAAAGGTGTTCAATCAAATTTATAATCACCTGTTGTTACAACAGTTCCATTTGAATTTTCTACACAAATTCCATATGCATCAGGAATTGAATGATTGACAGCAAAAAAACTAATAATAAATCTGTTAGTTTTAATTTTACTATTACCATCAACAATATTTATTTTTATTTTTGATTTTATTCCTTTGTCCTTAATTTTATGACGAATTAAAGCTGCTGCTAAATTAGG
The DNA here is from genome assembly GCF_964030965.1 of Spiroplasma endosymbiont of Amphimallon solstitiale. Lineage (GTDB taxonomy): Bacteria > Bacillota_I > Bacilli_A > Mycoplasmatales > VBWQ01 > Spiroplasma_E. The sequence continues at coordinate 1,622,641 of NZ_OZ034999.1, read as the reverse complement.
AGCATAAATAGCTGGAATATCACTAATTTCTTTTAATAAGTATGGTATACCACCAATATGATCTTCATGACCATGAGTAATAAATATTCCTTTAATTTTATGTTTATTTTCTTTTAGGTAACTATAATCAGGAATTACTGCTTCAATTCCTGGCATAGAAGCATCAGCAAATTTTACTCCAGCATCAATAATAATAATTTCATTATCTTGTTCAATTACATAAGTATTTTTTCCAACTTCTTCTAGCCCACCAAGCGCAAAGATTTTCGTGACTAACTTTTTAACTGGCATAGTATTTTTTGTGGGTGTATCACTCATATTTTTTCTCCTTCATTCACTTTAAAATTATAAGGAAATAACATAAAACATAACATAAAAAAATGTAATGAATTTAATCATGTTTTTACTTATTACTTATTTGGTATATTATATTTAACTATAATAAAACAATTTAAAAACTTAAGTTTATCATTCTACTTTATATCATAATCCATTTATCATCATTAAGTCAAGGATTATCCTTATTAATGTGATGATAAAAGAGTTTTCCTTCTAAATGGTCTTGCTCATGTTGAAAAACAATTGCTTCATAACCTCTAACAGTTAAAGTTACTTTCTTCTTTTTTAAATAGTCATAACCTGTAACGTTGATTTTATAACTACGTGGAACTAAACCTTCATGAGGGTGATTAGTTACACTTAAACAACCTTCACCTTTTTTTAAATAAGCTATTTGTTCGCTTTTACCAATGATTTTTGGATTTATTAATGCATGTTCATAGTAAATAATCTTTTCATTTTTATCAGGAATTGGTAATAAAATATAATACATTTTTATATTTTCTCCAATTTGTGGTGCAGCAATACCAATAGCTTCGGTTAAAATGTTGTTAGCATTAAATTCTTTATCTTGTGATGCTTTTACTCAATCAATCATACGTTTCATAATATTTTCATCTTTAGGTGTTAAGGGTAAAATAACATCAGCACAAGGTTTTAATAAACTAGGTTTTGTATCTTCAGTAATTCAAGATGCTGATGGTACTTCGTTTTGTAATTTTTTTAACATTGCAGATCCTTTCATCAGTTTGTAATAAATAATAAATTAAACTAATTTGCTTTTATCAAATTTAATGATAAAGTTATTATAAACTAAATTTTGGAGAAAACATGAAAATTATTGTTGGAAAATTAAAAGGAAAAAAAATAATTACTTTAGATGGTTTATCAACACGGCCAACATTAAATCGAATTAAAGAAAATATTTTTAATATTATGTTAAATTATTGTAGTTTTGAAGATAAAATTGTTGTTGATTTATTTGCTGGAAGTGGTAATTTAATTCTTGAAAGTTTATCACGAGGGGCAAAATTTGCTTTTGCAAATGATATTAACAAAGCTGCTTGTAATATTATTAATCAAAATTGTTTTGCTTGTAATTTACAAGAACAAGTTAAATTAAGTAATTTGGATTATCAAATTTTTAGTAAAACACTAGTACAACAGTGTGATATTGTTTTTATTGATCCACCGTTTGCAAATATTACTTGTCAACAGTGAATTATTGATTTCTTTTATAAAAATAATTTACTTGCTAATAATGCTTTAATTGTTTTAGAAACAAATGTACCACTTGAAAATTTACAATTAAATTTCCATTTTAAAGTAGTATCTAATAAAAAATACGGTAAAATATATATTAAAATAATTCAATTTTATGAAAAGTAGAAAGTAGAATGTAAATGGCACAAAAAAAAGGAAAATTAATTATTCTTTCTGGACCAAGTGGTGTTGGTAAGGGTGCAATTATTGCTAAATTATTTGCTGATAAATCATTAAATTTAGCATATTCAGTTTCGATGACAACAAGAAAACCACGTAATAAAGAACAAGATGGCATTAATTATTTTTTTGTTGATGTATCAACTTTTTTAAATCATGTTAAAGGTAATGATTTTTTAGAATATACAAATTTTATTGGTAATTACTATGGTACTAGTAAGAGTTATGTTTTAAATTTGCAAAATCAAGGTTATAACGTTATTTTGGAAATTGAGGTTGATGGTGCTAGTCAAGTTTTAAAAAATTATGAACATCGCAATGATATTATGAGTATTTTTATTATGCCTCCTTCTTATCAAGAATTAGAACAAAGAATTCGTATGCGTGCTAGTGAGTCAGAAGCAATTATTGAGAAAAGGTTAAATAAAGCAAAAGAAGAATTTAAAGTTCAACATGAATATGATTATATTGTTATTAATGATGACTTAGATATTGCTGTTAAAGAAATAACAGATATTATTAAAAATAATATTAATTAGTTTTTGATTTGATAGTTTAGAATTAAATATTAAAAACATTTAACGATGTTAATTTGTATAAAAATATAATGGTATAGAAAACTATATTACAATAATTTTATAAACTTGATATTAAGTTTATTTTAAATCCTATTTCTTTAATTTTAAAGTAATAGATTTTTTTATTTAATTAGAAAAGGTGAATAAAATATGGACGCTAAATCAATTGCAATCTTGCTAAAAACACTAGTCGGGTTAGGAAAAGTAATATTTGAAGGAATAGAATCAATCAAAACCAGTAAGAGAAAAAATAAAGCAAAAGATAAGACAGAAAATCAAGTAAAAATATTAGAAACAAAAGTATTAACAGCATTAAAAGTATTACAAACATTACAAACATTAAAAGAAAAAGTATGAGAAGATGAAACATTAAAAGAATTAGTAGAATCTTTAAAAAAATTAGAAGAACAATTATCAAATGCATCAGAAAAATTTTTTAATTATGTAGAAAAGTATGGATGACCAAAAATTATTCATCAATTTACACTTAAAATATTATTTTTAATTAAAAATTTGTTAAAAGTAACATTATTTAGTGTAAAAATTCTCTAAAAATAACACTTTATCATGTATCATTACTTTTCTACAAAATTAAAGGAAAAATTAGAAAAATTAAAAACAGAACCAGCAACAGTAACAATCACAGATATATCAGTAGCATCAGTATGATTACAGGAAAAACTATCAAATTCACTAAAATTAATTGAAAAATTACAAACTAAATTATCTTCAAGAGAAAATAGTAAAGATAGTGATAATGATTTTTTAATAAAAGCAGAAGTAAATAAGAATTTATCAACATTATCCGTAGTAAATAAAAATTATGTTCATAACACTGTACCAAATTTATAGTTAATAAAGATAATTAACAAATAATAATTTTATAAACTTATATAAGATAAAATCTAAAATTATCAAAAATATTAGTACTCCTTTTAAATTTATTTTTAAAAGGAGTATTTTGTAAATTATGATAAGTTGTTATACTAATAATATCAAAAATAATTTTTTTACTTTATAATTAAAGTAGTGGAATCAAAAAATAAAGGAATGGTGGTATTTAATATGAGTGTATTACCGTTAAATATTATTTCGACTGTAATTTCAGCAGATATTGGAACAGTTATTGCTGAAATAGAGGTTTTATTTGGAATAACCATTTCTTTATTAATGACAATTCTTATTTTAATAGTTATGAATACCTTTATTCGTGGTAAAAAAGTTTGATGAACAACAAGAAATAAATCTCATATGAAACTACTAGCAACTTCAGAAAAAAGAATGTTAGCAAGTGTTTTAGCAGAAGCAGTGATTAAATTAGCAGAAGAAAAAATTGGAGCACTAATTACTATTGAAAGGAATGTTTCATTAAATGAATATACTGATTTGGGAGTAAAAATTGATGGTGAAGTTACTTCACAACTATTACAATCTATTTTTATTAAAGGTTCACCATTGCATGATGGTGCAGTTATTATTCGTTTAGGTCGTATTGAATGTGCCTCTACTTATTTTCCACTAACTAATAAAAAAATATCTAGTCAATTTGGTTCACGTCATCGTGCTGCTATTGGAATATCAGAGCAAACCGATGCAGTATCAGTTATTGTTAGTGAAACTAATGGTTCTGTTTCAATAGCTCGTAGTGGTAAGTTTTTACAAGTTGAAAACTTAAATAATCTTGTTCGTACACTATATGATGAATTAGCTTCAACTAAAGAAATGGTTCAACAAGTATAATAATGAAAAGTTTGTTATTAGTAGATATTGGTAATACATTAATTAAGATTGCTATGATTAATGATAGTGAAATTATTGAACAATGAGCAGTAATAGAAACCAAAAGTAAAACTGCAATTGATCAATTGAAAAAAGCATTTAAATTAAATAAAAAATTACATTTTGAAGAAGCTGTTATTAGTTGTGTTGTTCCAAATTTTTTAATAATAATAGAAAAATTAATTGTTTTTATATATAATTTAAAACCGTTAATTGTTGATTTTAATTTACTAAGTTCTTTACCTTTAAAACTTAATTTAGAAAATCGTCAATTAGGTAGTGATTTGATAGCATTATCATATGCTGCTTATACTAAGTATCACAATGCGATAGTTGTTAGTTTGGGAACTGCTACTACCTATAGTGTTGTTGTTAATGATGTTTTGGTTGGCGTTATTATTGGACCTGGATTTAGTACAAGTAAAGATGCATTGATTGATAATGCTGCTTTACTTGTCGATTTTGAAATGCAACATTATCAATCAATGTTAGGTAAAAATACTAATCATGCTTTATCAATTGGTTATGGTTATGGTTTTAGTGCAATGATTAATAGTATAGTTGCTAGAATTCAAAATGAAACAAATATTAGTTTACCTGTAATTTTAACAGGAGGTAGTGTACCAATTTTAAAATCTTATTTTGATTTTTCTTATATTTATGAACCACAAATGTTATTTTTAGGTTTAGTTGATATTATTAAATATTTTAGAAGTAATAATAAAATAAAAGATTAATATCTTTTAATATATTTAAAATATAAGGAAAGGAGAATAAAACTATGTTGATGTTAATAAAAATTTATAAATTAACTAGTGCACAAATTATTATAATAACTATTATTAGTTTATTAATTTTTACTATTATCGTTTTAACAAGTTTATTAGTAATTTTTAGTTCATATAAAAATAAACAATTTATGGTTTATAAAAATTTGCAATATATTCAAAATATTAATATTAAAGAAAGATTAAATCGTATTAATCAAATGGTACAAGCAAATGAACAATATAGTTCTATTTTAGGAATTTGAATTAGTCGTTATAATCTTTTTTTAAAAAAAGATTTAAATAAGGTTTTTAAAAATTATATTCAAATTTTAAAATTACAAAATAATAAAGAATTATGAAAAAGATATAAATTAATGTATAGAATGCATAATAAGAGTAATAATTTAAAAAATCAGTTGCAGTTATTAACAATTGAAATAGATTATTTTATTAGTATTGATCAATTATTACGAGAATATCAATTATTTTTTAAACAAAATTTTAATTATTTACAAGATCAAATGATCAAGATTAATTTACAAAACGATCTTAATCGAGAACAATTAGATGAAGTTATTAAAATAATTAATGATATGTTTAAAGAATTAGAAACAAATATTAATGCTATTAATGTTAGTCAAATTATTACTATTTTAAGTGAGATTGCGATTGCTGTTGTAACATTGGCAGAAATTTTAGATAATTTACCAACACTTCGTTATATTATAACATATGAAATTAAACAGAAAATGTCTGCTTTAAAAAATAAATATCAAATGATAAAAATAAATAATACTTTACTTTTACAATACGAACAATTAGTAGCAAACGTTGATGAAAAGTTAAGTTTTATTAATAAACAAATTAATAATTTACAATACAAAAAAGCTAAGGTTAACACTCAAGAAATATTAAAATTAATTGCCACTTTTAATAATAAAATTGATAAAGAACAAATATTTTATAATATTTTTAAACAAAATTATGAAAAATTTTTAGTTATGAGTTTTAATTTTAATGAAATATTTGAAACTATTAAAAATGAAATTGCTCTTTCAAATAAAATTAATTCTAAAATGATAGAAAATAGTAAAATAACTAACTTAGAAACTATTATTAATAAACAACTTGCTACTGTTAATCATTTTGATAATTTATTAATTATAGAACATCAAAAATCAATAAAAAATACTAGTTATGAAACATTAGTAATGTTATTAGCGGCGTTATTTGAAAATAGTATTGTTGTTTTTAATAGTTTAAAAGAGTATAATAAATTGTTGAATGAACAAAATAAAGCAAAAATTAAATTTAAAACTTATGTTGATAAAATCAATTCAATGATGTTACAAATTGATAATATTTTAAATAATATTAATTTTTATTATTTAAATGAAATTTATAAAGAAAAGTTTAGTGATTTACAATATTTAATAAATGATACTATTTTAAATTTTAAAAATGGAAATTATGATAATTCTTCTTTTAGTAAATTTAATGATTTACAAAATAAAATTTTTCATCTTTATACTGAATTAAAAATGGAAATTACTATTCATAAATTATCACATTTAACTCTTGTTTATGCTAATCGTCATCGTTCAATTAATCAGCAACTTAATAGTAAATTTAATGAAATTGAAAATAATATCACTAATAATCATAATCAAAAAGCATTAACATTATTATTGGAATTAATGGAATAAATTTTAAAAAAGAGGAAAATTAAATGGTACCAATTATTATTATTCGTTATGGTGAATTAACAACTAAAAGTAAAAATCGGATTGATTTTATTAAACAATTAAAAATAAATATTAAGTATGCTCTTAGTGATTATAAACAAATAAATATTATTAATTTTCATGATCGGATGGAACTAACCAATTTATCTCTTGATGTAATGAATGATGTTATTAATATTTTGGTGAAAATATTTGGTATTAGTTCATTATCACCTGCTTTTAGAATTGCTAAAAATATGGAAATATTATCAGAAAAAGTAATATCATTAATTTTAAGTCAAGATCTAACAAATTTTAAAACATTTAAACTTTTTGTTAGTCGTAGTGATAAGAGTTTTTCATTAAATTCAGAACAAATAGTTAAAATTATAGCTTCTATAATTTTAAAAAAAACAGATTTAAAAGTTAATGTTACTAATCCTGATTTAAAAATAAATATCAAAGTTAATAAGAATGATATTTATTTATTTGCAAATAAAATTATTGGTGCTGGTGGATTTCCAGTAGGTAGTTCAGGGAAAGTATTATTATTATTGAGCGGTGGTATTGATTCCCCTGTAGCAGCATATAAATTAATGAAACGAGGATTACAAGTTCAATATTTACATTTTGCTAATCCACCTTTTACTTTACCAACAGCATTAAAAAAAGTAGAAACTTTAGTTCAAATTTTAGCACCTTATAATGCTGGTAGTAAAAATTTATATATTTGCAATTTTACTAACTTGCAAAATGAATTAAGTCATATTAAGAAAGAAAGTTATCGTATTACTTTAATGCGTAGAATGTTTATTAGAATTGCTAGTTTATTTGCAGAAAAATATAAAATTCAAGCATTAGCAACCGGTGAAGCAATTGGTCAAGTTGCTTCGCAAACATTAGCAAGTATTAACGCTATTAATATTGTTAGCAATTTACCAATTTTGCGTAGTTTGATTGCCGAAGATAAAGTTGATATTATTAATCTTGCTAAAAAAATTGGTACTTATGAAACATCAATTTTACCATTAGCTGATTGTTGTTCATTATTTGTTCCCAAAAACCCTGTTACACAACCAAAGATTAAAGAATGTGAACTTTTAGAAAATGATTTAAAGCAAATAATTGATTGAGAACAAATTTTAATAAATAGTTTTAAAGATATTGAAAAAATATAAATAAATTTATTAATAATTTAATAGTTTTAATAAATTGCAGTTTATTTATTACTTTAAATATAAAAAAGAGTGAAACTTCACTCTTTTTGTTATTTTTTAATAGTAAACTATAAAATATTACAATAAGTATTTTGATTACTTGTTGAAGTTTGATTTTGTAAATCGATTGCATTTATTTCATTTACTAATAATTTTGTTTTTTCAATTCTTTTATTGATTTCATTTATTTTTTTCTTATCAATTTCTAATTGGGCAAGTTTTAAATTTATTTGTAATTTTTGATATGGATTTGGTTCTCTAAAATCAATATTGGTTGTTATTTTTTGTACTTCATTTGCTAATTCTTGAAGAGATTTAACTTCAAAATTATTTTTATTGGTTGTAACATTAAGAATAGTAGGTAATCCAAATTTATATCGTTGCTTTATTTCTTGTTCATAAATTTCATAGGCTAATCTTTCAACTATTTTTGGGTGTTTGTTTTTAGCAGCTATTGTTAAAGCTGTATCACCATTTTCAATGGTATCTAGTAAAAGATTAGCATAGTTATAATAACCATTTGTTTTTAAATAATTAGCTATAATTATTTGTCCATTAATATTATTTAATATTCAAGGATCAGGTCTATTTTTAACTACATGATAAATATTAACATCATTATCTATTAAGATATTAACTACATCTAAATGACCATTTTGCGCTGCTCATATTAAAGCGGTTATATCATCGCATATATAATTAACATTGCCACCATTTTTAATTATTTTTTTAATTACTTGTAGATTACCACTTTTAGCAGCTTTTATTAAATTAATATTTTGAATATCCATTTTTTTCTACATAATTAAAAAGATAAAATGATGTTAAAATTAACTTGTAATATAAGTCATTCAAGAATTGTAGGGGATAGTATGAAATATATAGTTAATTTAAATGTTCGTTCTAATTATTCATTTCTTTCATCAACTATTAAAATAAGTGATTATATTGAATTTGCTAAAAAAAATAATTTAAAAGTTCTATCTTTAGTAGATAAAAATATAATGTATGGTGCTTATGAATTTTGTAATTTATGTATAGAGAATGATATTAAACCATTAATTGGTTTAAATTGCGTTTGAGAAAGTGCTACTGATAAAGTTGAATTAACTATTATGGCAACTTCATATGCTGGTTATCAAAGATTAATAGAGCTTTCTACTATTATTAGTACTAATAATAATATTGTTACTACTAATGATGTAAAAAAATATCTTAATCAAACACGTGAAGTTTTAGTTATTATTCATGCTAATAACAAAAATATTAGATATATTAAAAATAATTATGATATTTTAAATTCAACAGGTCATGAATTAGTTTATTTTGGTTTAGTACCTAGTGATATGGATAATATTACTTTATTAAAATCGATTACATCTAATATTATTCCAATTGATTTGGTTTTATATTTAGATGAAAAACAACATCGTACTTATCAAATTTTACAAGCTATTAAAGAACAAAAAACATTAAAATCAGAAGATTTATCAAAAAGTAATGAGTTTTTATATAAAACTAAACAAGATTTAATGCAACATTATCCAAATGAAATTATTGAAAACATTGAAAAGGTTATTTGATTATGTAATTTAAAATTTCCTAAAAATAAGCCAAATAGTGCAGAATTAAGTTTACCAAAATTTACTTGCCCTAATAATCTTACTAGTAATTTATATTTGCAAGAATTATGTAAGCAGGGATTAGAAGCGCATTTTCAAAGTCGTGAAATTTCTGAAACATACGTTAAAAGAGTTTTATATGAATTACAAGTAATTAATGAAATGGGTTTTGCTGATTATTTTTTAATTGTTAATGATTATGTTAAATTTGCAAAAAGCAAGAATATAATGGTTGGACCAGGTAGAGGAAGTGTTGCTGGTAGTTTAGTGGCATATGTTTTAGGAATTACTGGTGTTGATCCTATTACTTATAATTTAATTTTTGAAAGATTTTTAAATCCAGAACGAATATCATTACCAGACATTGATATCGATTTTGAAGATACAAGAAGAGATGAAGTTATTAATTATATTCATCAAAAATATGGCAAAGAACATGTTGCATATATTGTTACTTTTCAAACAATTGCTAGTAAAATGGCAATTCGTGATTTGGGAAGAGTTTTTCAAGTTAATATTGAAGATATTAATGAAATGACAAAATTAATACCAATTCAATATAATTTTGAAATAGATATGGCTATTAAACAATCATCAAAATTAGCATGATATGCAAATAAGTATCCTTTATTGTTTACTTTAACCAAAGAAATTCTTGGTTTTCCACGACAAACTAGTACTCATGCAGCAGGAATCGTTATTACAAGAGCACCGTTAGTTACTGCTATTCCATTACAATTAGGATTTCAAGGTATTTATCAAACGCAATTTCCAATGCAAACCCTAGAAGCTCTTGGTTTGATAAAAATGGATATTTTAGGATTACGTAATTTAACTATTTTGCAAAATATTTTACAACAAGTAAGTAAACATTATTTTTTAAATTTAAAATTATCTCAAATTCCTTTAAATGATGAAAAAAGTTTTAGCATTATTAAAAATGGTGATACAACCGGTATTTTTCAATTGGAATCTTCAGGAATGCGTCAAATTTTAATTAAAATAAAAGTTGATAACTTAGAAGATATTATTGCTAGTTCTTCTTTATTTCGTCCTGGACCACAAGAGTACATTCAAGATTATATTAATCGTAAATTAGGAAAACAAAAAGTTACGTATATTCATGAAGATTTAAAACCTTATTTAGCATCAACTTATGGCATTATTATTTATCAAGAACAAATATTATTAATTTTACAGAAAGTTGCTGGTTATTCATTAGGAAAAGCTGATTTAATTCGTCGTGCAATTAGTAAAAAAGATACTACAGTTATGAAAGAACAAGCAAACTCATTTATTAAAAGTGCTGTTAATAGAGGTTATTCACCAAGAGTTGTTAAGAAAATATGAGAAGATATTGAAAAATTTGCTGGTTATGGATTTAATCGATCTCATGCTGTTGCTTATTCATTAATTAGTTATTATTTAGTTTATTTAAAAGCAAATTATCCATTGGCATTTATGGTATCGTTATTAAGTAGTGTTATTGGTAATGATCAAAAAATGTTACAATATTTGAATGAATGTCAAAAATATCAAATTAAAGTTTTACCACCATCAGTTCAATTTTCTGGCATTGATTTTTTAATTGATGATGCTAAAAAAGCTATTCGTTATAGTTTACAAGCAATTAAGCAAATGAGTCAAGGTAGTTGTAGTAATCTTATTAAAGAACGTACTAGTAATGGATTTTTTCAAGATTTTTTTAACTTTTGTGCTCGAGCAATATTTATTGGTTTGAATCGTAAAAACATTGAACATTTAATTGCTGCTGGTGCTTTAGATGATATTCAATCAAATCGAACAATGTTATTATTAAACTTGGATGCTGCATTAGAATATGCCAATATGGTGCAGGTAAAAGATGAAACTAGTGGAGAATTATCATTAAATTTTAATTTAATTTCTAAACCAATTATGTTACAAAGAGAAGATGATTGAAATAATAATAGTATTAATGAACATCGTGCATTAGGACTTTACTTAAAATATAATCCTAAATTACTATGAAAAGAACAATTAGATCCTCATAATAAAGCTATTGATTTAGCATATATTAATAATTATGTTGATCAACATGTTAGAGTATATGGAGTTATCAATAATATTAGAGTAATTAAAACTAAAACTAAAAAATTAATGGCTTTTTTTGAAATGCAAAATGATAGTAATGTTATTGAAGTAACGGTTTTTGAAAAGTTATATCAAATATACCAAGAATATTTACAAGTTAATAAAGTAATTTTAATGGAAGGAAAGGTAGAAATTTATAATGATAATATTCAGTTAATTTTATCAAGAGTAATTAAAAATTTATAGTAAGCATAAATAAAATTTTATGCTTACTATATTAAATAATAAATATAATGAATGGTTTTTAAGTTTCTTAGTTTAACTTATAATAATAAATAAAAAATTAATGAACATAGTAATTATTAATAATTTCACAATTTTCAATAGCATCTCAAAAGTTATTATTTTCTTTTTTTATTTTTAAATAAATATTTAAAAAAAATAGTAATATAGTTATAAATAATAAAATTGGACTTAAAATTATAGCAAAAACAATTCCAATTTTTAGTTGTACTAATGATTTAAGATTATAGTTTTCAACAATATTTTGGAAGAGGTAATGTTTACAAAAATATAATTTATTATTAGTTAATATATAAATTAAACCATGTTCTTTTATTAAATTAAAACCATTTTCTTTTGTTATTATTTCTTGTTTTCGATAATGATTATAGAAAGAAGGAATATATTTTATATCATTTTTTATGTTAAAAAAATCTATTAAGGTTAAAGATGTAAATATAACCAAAATAGTTAAAATGAATAGTGATAGTGTTATTAAATTTATTTTTTTAAGTTTCTGAATTTTCATTTCTAAAAATCTCCTTATATTTTATTTATAGGTTAATTTTATTTGTTAGGAAAGTATTATAATATATTTTTTATTAAATAAAATTAAATTATGAAATATTTATATATAATATTTTAATAATGATTTGCTATTATTTTTTTGTTTTTTTGTTATATTATAAGTAGTAATATTTATTACCAATTTACGATGAATTGCAAAGTAACGAGGATTAAAACCCCAATATATTTATTTAAAATTTTAGTTTATTATTTTATTTTAAAGTAACTGTTTTTCTTTTAAAGGAGCACACATCACCATGGCAATTAAAGATGTACAAAGAGATGGTAATTGTTTATTATGAGCAGTAATCGTTTCATATTTAGAAGAAGTTAAAACTAATAAAAACCAATTTAAAAAAAGATATAAATCACTTTTTGGTATAGAAATCGGTTGAGAACGAATTTTTAGTTTTGCTGATTTTAGTTTTGCTGATAAAGAAAATGAAAAATTAGTTAAAGTCTTTCGTAATCGTATTTGTGATTATATTGAAACAAATTTAGATACAAAACGTCCAAATAATAAAGCTAATTTTAGATCAATGTTATTAGATAGTGAAATTAATAAAAAAAAATAAAAAAATATATCCTAATAATAGTGAAGATACACAAATAAGAAAAACTTTAGAACAAATGAGAAAAAATGGTGAAATAATAGGTTCTGTTGAAATTGAAGCAATTTGTAATATTTTAAATTGTGATATTATTAGAATTAATGAAGATTTTGATATTGCAAATAGAGAAAGATTTGAACCAGATAGTGTAATTGCTAATAATGAAGTGAAGTTATACTATCAAGCTGGCCATTATCAATATTTTCAAATGTTACTAATCAAATACCAGCAAAAAGGAATGAAGAAGAAACTACAAAAGTAGTAACACCTTCATTTGAAGTTAATTCAAGTAATAATAGTTTTCAGGAAAGTATTTCATTTCCAAGAGAGGAAAGTGTTGATTTTTTAATTAATGCTAGATTGAAACTTAAAAATAAGTTGTCTGATAAAGAAATTAATGAAGAAATACAAAATGCTATAATTGATATTTTTATTGAAGATATAATTAAAGTACCAGCACATCAAAAAAATAAAATATTAGAAAAATCTATTTTTGAATTAAATAATTAAATAATCAAGATCAATTATTTACAAATCCTAATCTTGTTTTTGAATCATTTATTAAACCAATAATTAATGGTTCAAAAACAGGAGATCAACAATTATTAAAAGAAAGTACTAATACAAATACTAATTAATCAGTATTAAAAATTATTTAATAAGTATTATTAGTATTATCACTTTTGTATTTATTGATTTGTTATATTAATAAAAAATAACCAAATATTTGGTTATTTTTAGTATATTTTTTAATTTATTTTACTTGGTATTTAATAGTTACTGTTATGTAGTATTCAGAACCTGGTATTGATTTGTTATCTTCAGTTCTATACATATTCATTTTAAGATTATCAAATTTTAATGTTTTATTTTCATTATCAATTAACATTTTTTCATTTGTAAACCAAATATTAATACGTTGTTCTACTAAACCTAGTTTATAGTGTGATATTCTAATTTCTCTCATATAATCTTGTAATTCGAAACAAATTGATGATTTATTTGAATCTGTCGGTTCTTTATCTATAACTCAAGGATCTATTTTAAATTTTGCTTCGATAGATTTTTGAAGAAATGCAAAATATTCCTTGTATGCTTCAACATATTCCTTGCCATATCTTTCTTTATCATTAGCAACTTTAATTTTTTTAATAATTTTTTCTAATCTTTCTTCTTCAGTATCAACTTTTGTAATTATAATATTTACTTGTCCTGTATATTTATTACTGTCAGTTTTAGCATGTAATTCCTTTAATTTTGTAGAAAAGTATGGATGACCAAAAATTATTCATCAATTTACACTTAAAATATTATTTTTAATTAAAAATTTGTTAAAAGTAACATTATTTAGTGTAAAAATTCTCTAAAAATAACACTTTATCATATATCATTACTTTTCTACAAAATTAAAGTCAACTTCTAACTTAGTAATGATAGAACTTAATTCTTTTTTTGCTTCTGATTTTGTGCTTTTTGTAGCAACAACAGCTATTGTTGCTGCTGCAACGACAACTAATACACCAGTTGCAATTAATTTTTTTTTATAATTTAGTTTTCTTTTCATATTTCACCACTCCAACGTGTTATTTTATCATTTTTGCTACTTTAATGTCAAATTACAACAATTGATTGAAGCAATATTGATGACTATTATTGATTATTTGTATTTGTATTTTTATTAAAATTTGACTTATAGAAAATAAATAAATATAATTAATTTATAAAATTTATAGAATTTTTTTTAATTATGTAGAAAAGTATGGATGACCAAAAATTATTCATCAATTTACACTTAAAATATTATTTTTAATTAAAAATTTTTTAAAAGTAACATTATTTAGTGTAAAAATTATCTAAAAATAACACTTTATCATGTATAATTACTTTTCTACAAAATTAAAGGAATTTTTTGATCGATACTTTAATTTTTAAAGTAAATAATTTTTAACTTAAATAATGTGAAATATAAAAATATTATGGATAATAAAAAAATACTACTAATAATTTTGGGCGGTTCAAAGTTACGAAATAATTAATTATCATATTAGTAACTTATTTCCAAATGAATTATTTTAAAAATCATTAAAATTAGACAAAATTACTCTCTTTAACCCTTAAATTTAATATTCGACGTATTTTAAAAAAAATAAAAGATACATTTTGTAAGTTAAATTAAAATTATTAACAAGGAAAAAGACAAGAAATAATCTTGTCTTTTTTTGTAATTGTAAAATTTTAAAATTTTTAATAACTTTCTTTAATACTATTATCAACACGTGTTAAGGAATTAAAAAAGTGAACCACAACACAGTTGTTAAAAATAGTGGCTAGCATGTGGACTTGCATGAATAAATAATAAGTGGATGATACCTAATAAAATATACTAACCATTTAATGGTAATTCTTGGGGTGGGAGCGAATTGGAAACTAGTATATATAGACCCGTGGGGGAACCAACTATTATTCTTTATTTAACCAACCTTGCCACTACCAAGTGAGCAAGTGTTGGTTTTATTTTTTCCTGAATTGTAAAATTAAAAAGGACACTTATATAAAAATTAAATTGTGTTAATTCTATAATTAAGAAAAGAAAGGAATTAGCACAATGTATAAGTATCTGACTATTGAATCAATAATAGCAATAAAAGAATATAAAAGTTATGGATTTTCGATTCGTAAAATAGCAAAAGCCATTGATTATAGTAAATCAACTGTACATAGAGTTTGTAGATTATTAAACCTGAATTGTAAATATAAATGGGACAGTTTTTTAAAATAATTGTATTAAATCTATTGGTCTTTTATAAGATAGTGATTTTCTGGGTGTAGAATTAATTTGAAATGCTATAGTATTTAAATCTTTTTGTTTATATGAAGATAGATCTTTTAATTATGTAGAAAAGTATGGATGACCAAAAATTATTCATCAATTTACACTTAAAATATTATTTTTAATTAAAAATTTGTTAAAAGTAACATTATTTAGTGTAAAAATTCTCTAAAAATAACACTTTATCATGTATCATTACTTTTCTACAAAATTAAAGGAAGAATTTGGCTTTAATTTTGTAGAAAAGTAGTGGTATTAGTAAAATTAGCAAAAATATATTTTTATATGGTATTTTTAATATTAAAGAGGTGATTTTAAATGAATAAAAATACAGTAAAAGAAATTTTAAATAATTTGTCTGATAAAGATTTTATTGAGATTTTTAGAGAAAATAAAACTAGAATTAAACAAATTGAGAAAAAAGAAAAATTTGAAGCAGTCGAACAAAAATTCAAAGAGAAAGGGATTCAATGTCCAGATTGTAGTTCTTTTTTGTGTACTAAATATGGTAGTAAAGATTATAAGCAAAGATATAAATGTAAAAGTTGTAATATTACTTTTCATGCTTTTAAAAATCATTATTTTTATTGAAGTCATTTATCTCATGATCAATGAGATTTATTGATACAAATAGCTACTTTAGGTCAATCTGCTTACATTATTTCTCAATTTATTAATACTACAAATAAAACTGCCTGATTTAATCGTCAAAAATTTATGAAATCAACACAATTAGTAAAAACACAAAATCAATTTGTAAAATTAAAAGCTAGAATTGAAATTGACGAAACTTTTATCAAAGAAATTCATAAAGGAAACTTTAAAGATCCAAATGATCCAAGAAAACAATGAATTGAAGAAAATGCTAAAGATTTAAATTGTTGTATTCAAATGGCAATTGATGAAAACCGAAATATCTATGCTCAAACAACAAATACTAAAAGATTAAATAAAAAATGAGTACAAGAAAACTTAACATCGAAACTTATCGAAGAAAATTCAATTATAGTTTGTGATATGCAAGTATTATATGATACAGTAGCTAAACAAACTAAATCCACTATCCAGCAGTTTAAATCAAAAGAAAATAAAGAATTAAATTATAAAAAATTAAGTAATGTCAGTAAAATACAATCAAGTTTAAAAGAATTTATTACTCATTACCATGGCATTGGATTTACCAATATTCAAAATTACCTCAATTTATGGAAATGAAAATATCAACACTACGGATTAACCCCTTATCAAAAATCCAATGTGTTATATTTCAGTTTGTAAAAAAAATAAATCCCAAAATTTAATAAAATCAAATTTTAAGTCAAGTTGATGACTTTTTTTATTTTACCACTACTTTTCTACATAATTAAAAGATAGATCTGTAGATTTTGGTAAATATCTTCTTAAAATACCATTATTATTTTCATTTAAACCTCTTTGACAAGGTTTACCAGGATCTGCAAAATAAATCTTAACATTACAATTTTTTTCGATTAATTTTCATTTACTAAATTCTTTACCACGATCAAAAGTAATAGTTTTAACTGTTCCTTTTTGTAACTTTGAAATAAATTTTATTATACTTTTTGTAATATTTTCTGATTTATTATTTTTAGTTGCTAAAGGAATTGTGGTTTTTGATCATATATCAGCTAAAGTAATAATAGAACTTTTATGATCTTTACCAATGATAGTATCACCCTCTAAATGACCAAATTCTTCTATATTTTTAATATTAGGAATGATTAAATTTCTTTCATGAATAGACTTACAATTATTAATTCTGCCCCTAGTTTCTTTTTGTTTGTGAGGTTTATTTTTTCCTTTTCTCAATAAGTTATTTTCATCAAAACCCATTCGATTTGTTTTAAACATGTTATATAAAGTTTTTGTTGAAATACTTTTTATTTTATTTTCCTTTAAAAAATTAGCAATTATATCAAGAGCATAATTTTTAGTAATTAACAAATGATTAATAGTATTAATTTCTATTAAAGTTAAAATTATTAATTTTCTACCTGCATTTTGTTTATTTTTTTGAATTTTATTCAATATTTCTAATGGTAATAAGTTTTGATTTAATAATCTACAAACTCTATGTACAGTTGATTTACTATAATCAATGGCTTTTGCTATTTTACGAATCGAAAATCCATAACTTTTATATTCTTTTATTGCTATTATTGATTCAATAGTCAGATACTTATACATTGTGCTAATTCCTTTCTTTTCTTAATTATAGAATTAACACAATTTAATTTTTATATAAGTGTCCTTTTTAATTTTACAATTCAGGAAATCAAAACTTATTACCATTAGAAATATTGAATAAAATTCAAAAAAATAAACAAAATGCAGGTAGAAAATTAATAATTTTAACTTTAATAGAAATTAATACTATTAATCATTTGTTAATTACTAAAAATTATGCTCTTGATATAATTGCTAATTTTTTAAAGGAAAATAAAATAAAAAGTATTTCAACAAAAACTTTATATAACATGTTTAAAACAAATCGAATGGGTTTTGATGAAAATAACTTATTGAGAAAAGGAAAAAATAAACCTCACAAACAAAAAGAAACTAGGGGCAGAATTAATAATTGTAAGTCTATTCATGAAAGAAATTTAATCATTCCTAATATTAAAAATATAGAAGAATTTGGTCATTTAGAGGGTGATACTATCATTGGTAAAGATCATAAAAGTTCTATTATTACTTTAGCTGATATATGATCAAAAACCACAATTCCTTTAGCAACTAAAAATAATAAATCAGAAAATATTACAAAAAGTATAATAAAATTTATTTCAAAGTTACAAAAAGGAACAGTTAAAACTATTACTTTTGATCGTGGTAAAGAATTTAGTAAATGAAAATTAATCGAAAAAAATTGTAATGTTAAGATTTATTTTGCAGATCCTGGTAAACCTTGTCAAAGAGGTTTAAATGAAAATAATAATGGTATTTTAAGAAGATATTTACCAAAATCTACAGATCTATCTTCATATAAACAAAAAGATTTAAATACTATAGCATTTCAAATTAATTCTACACCCAGAAAATCACTATCTTATAAAAGACCAATAGATTTAATACAATTATTTTAAAAAACTGTCCCATTTATATTTACAATTCAGGTTATATAAAAATGGTTATTTTTAAATGTAATCAAATAAATTTAAAAACATAATTTTACCTATTTTAAAATAAAAAATTAAAAAACTTATTAAATTAAAAGTTAATAAGAATTTTTGTTATATATTTATATTAATTAAATTATTAAAATTTTTTTATAATTTATAAAATTGAGTATTTTAATTGTAATATTTTTAAAATAATAGTAAGATAGATTTACAATTACATAAAAATCCTAATTATTTCTTGTCTGAAATATAATAAGACTGTATAAAATAATTTATTCCGGATTTTTGACAATCTCCCATAATTTTTTCTTTTATAGTAACTTCTAGTAAGCATGTGATATCGTTTATCCATTTTAGTTACTAGAATTATCGATGTGTACTTAAAAGAAGAAATAATAAAAATAACTATTTTAAAAAAAGAATGAAGTGGATAATATAATGAAAAAAATATATGATAATTATCAAGATACTAACTTTAATTATAAAAATATAATATCAACAAAAAATGTAAA
The DNA here is from genome assembly GCF_964030965.1 of Spiroplasma endosymbiont of Amphimallon solstitiale. GTDB lineage: Bacteria > Bacillota_I > Bacilli_A > Mycoplasmatales > VBWQ01 > Spiroplasma_E. The sequence continues at coordinate 1,603,151 of NZ_OZ034999.1, read as the reverse complement.
ACAAACACAGGATGACAATGGTAATTTGTATTATACAACTTTTGATAGTTCTGATCTTCATATACCTGGACAAAAAATTTGAAAATATAATATAAGTACCAGAGATAATGAAATTTATTGAGAAAATAAAGAATTCAAAGTAGGTTCTTTTCACATGATAATTGATATTAAAGGTAATATTTATTTAAGTTCTGCTGGTGGAGTAATAATTCTTAATAATAAAAATCAATTTAAAACTATGCCATTAGTTTCGGGTATGGTAACTGATATTATTTATTTGAAAAATAATATTTATGTAACAACTTTTGATGGTCTTTATAAATATAATATTAATACTGAAATTACTGAAAAAATAAATTTACCAAACAATCTAATAGTTAATTCTATATTTATTGATAAAAATGAAAACATTTATCTTGCTATTTATAAATCTATAAATAAACCTATAAGTTATAGTGTGTTAATTATAAAAAAAGGTCAATCTGAAGCCAAACCAATAATTGGAGATGATTTTTTTAACATTAACGATACAATGTTAATAACAGAAATAAATAGTAAAATATATTTTTATAGTTTAAATTTAGCAAGTAAAAAAGCAAAATTATATTATAGTGATTTAGATAGTAATAAAGTAAATTATGTATTAGATTTATCAATTAATGTTCAAACATTATTTAATTTAAATAATGAACTTGGCTTAGTAACACATGAAATTGGAAATACAGTAATTGAAGTTTTAAATATTGATAGTATAGAAAAAAAATATGAAATAAAAAATAGTGTTTATGAGCAAATAATGCAAATACAGAAATTTAATATTTTATCTCTTTTAAATGAAAATAAAATTGATTATTTAAGTTGATAATCTTCTTTGTTAACTTATAAAAAACAATAAAAAACAATTTAAAAATGCATCTTTAAGATGCATTTTATTGTTATTTTAAAAATTAAAGCTTAAAGCAATTATTTAATAATTGCTTTAATTTTAGTAGCAATAATATCAATAGCTACAGTATTATGAAAATCAAAAGGAATAATAATATCAGCATAACGTTTAGTTGGTTCAACAAAAGCATCATGCATAGGTTTAACAGTTAATGCATATTGTTGTAAAACACTGTCAAGAGTACGATTTCTAAAACTAACATCTCGTTTAATTCTTCTTAGTAGTCTAGTATCACTATCAGTATCAACAAAAATTTTGATAGTAGATAATTCACGAATAATAGGATTTTCTAAAGCAAAAATACCATCCAGAATGATAACATCACCCGGACCAATAATCTCAGTGTTTTTACTGCGACTATTGATTTTAAAATCATAAATAGGCTCTTCAATAGCATTGCCAAGTAATAATTGTTCTAAATCATGAATTAATAATTTCATATCAATAGCATTAGGATGATCAAAATTAGTTTTTTTTCTTTCTTCAACTTTTAAGTTACTAAGGTCATGATAATAATTATCCATTTGTACAAAAATGACATTTTTTTTATTACAAGCTTCAGCAATTTTTTCTGCTACTGTTGTTTTTCCTGAAGCACTGCCGCCAGCGATAGCAATTAAATTAATTTTTTTATATTTCACATTTATCTCCTAAAATTTAAGATTGAGTTATTTTATCAAAGTATGATTGTAAAATAATAGCAGCAGCCAATTGATCTTTAACTTGTTTTCTTTTATTTGAAGAAACATTAGATTTAATTAATATTTGCTGCGAAGAATAGGTAGTTCTTCTTTCATCTTGTAAAACAATATTTAGTTTATCATTATTTTGTGTTAATTTAAATTTATCAATAAAATTTAAAACAATTTTTGCGCTGGGGCCGACTGTGCTATCCATGTTTAAAGGGTAACCAAAAACAAGAATATCAGCATCATATTCTTTAATAGCATTTTGGAGTTGGATAATAGCATTATTAAAATCATGCTCTGGGAAACGAATAGTTTTTCAAGAAAAAGCAATTTTTCCTTCACCACGAGCAAGTCCTAAAGTTTTACTACCTAAATCAATGCCTAAATATTTCATAAATTTATTATACTTAATATTTTTTTAATTTTAATAATATATTAATTTTATAAAAAAATATTTTTTATATTGTAACTATAATAAAAATGTATTATGTCTATAAATTTTTATTTTTTTTATATTGTTTTTTTTCTTCTGCAATTCTTTTTCTTTCTTTTTCAGCTTCTTCAATTTTTTTCTTTAATCTTTCTTCTTCAAATTGTTTTTTATTTTCTGCATCTTGTTTTCTTAACTTTTCAATTTCCTTATCTTTATCCATAATAAAAAGTTCCTCTTTTCTAATGTTAAACTTTGGATTATTTTTTTCTTTTTTTTAAAAATATCCATAAATTAGTATAAATATTTTTTTAAAAAAAATATATTTTTAAGTTATATTATGAATTAAGCAAATAAAATCATTTTTTTGTTTAATAATGGAAATTGATCTGAATCATAATCAGTGCTATTTGTTAACTTTGGATCAATTTTTTTTGTATTTGAATATATTACTTTATAAGTCTTATTTACTTCATTTATGCTGTCTTGTATTTTTAATACTTCTGATTTATTAAAAATTGGAATATTACTATTGTTTTCTAATTCTATTAATTTTTCTTCTAGTAAACTTATGTTTGGTTTATGAAAATATCTAATTTTTTTTATTAAAGTTTCAAAATTAAAGATTTTATAAAAATTTGAAATAGAAAGAGAAATCATTTGAGAACCTGTTGCTAAGAACCTGTTTAGAATCTTTTTAATAAAACTGAAATAAATGAAAGAACAACCATTTGTAAACTAGTATTTAGTTTTCTTTCACAATTTTTTCATAATCTTCTTTTAATTATGTAGAAAAGTATGGATGACCAAAAATTATTCATCAATTTACACTTAAAATATTATTTTTAATTAAAAATTTCTTAAAAGTAACATTATTTAGTGTAAAAATTCTCTAAAAATAACACTTTATCATGTATCATTACTTTTCTACAAAATTAAAGTAATCTTCTGTATTTTTCTAATCAAGCAAAGCTTCGTTCTACAATTCATCTTTTTGGTAATACTACAAAAGTATCTAATTCATTACGTTTTATCACTTCAACATTTGCATTTATGATTGTTTTGATTTCAGAAGCAAATTTTTCACCAGTATAACCAGCATCTACTATTATTTTTTGAACTGCAGAAAGATTTTCTTTTTCATTTCCTGAATTGTAAATATAAATGGGACAGTTTTTTAAAATAATTGTATTAAATCTATTGGTCTTTTATAAGATAGTGATTTTCTGGGTGTAGAATTAATTTGAAATGCTATAGTATTTAAATCTTTTTGTTTATATGAAGATAGATCTGTAGATTTTGGTAAATATCTTCTTAAAATACCATTATTATTTTCATTTAAACCTCTTTGACAAGGTTTACCAGGATCTGCAAAATAAATCTTAACATTACAATTTTTTTCGATTAATTTTCATTTACTAAATTCTTTACCACGATCAAAAGTAATAGTTTTAACTGTTCCTTTTTGTAACTTTGAAATAAATTTTATTATACTTTTTGTAATATTTTCTGATTTATTATTTTTAGTTGCTAAAGGAATTGTGGTTTTTGATCATATATCAGCTAAAGTAATAATAGAACTTTTATGATCTTTACCAATGATAGTATCACCTTCTAAATGACCAAATTCTTCCTTTAATTTTGTAGAAAAGTAATGATACATGATAAAGTGTTATTTTTAGAGAATTTTTACACTAAATAATGTTATTTTTAACAAATTTTTAATTAAAAATAATATTTTAAGTGTAAATTGATGAATAATTTTTGGTCATCCATACTTTTCTACATAATTAAAAAATTCTTCTATATTTTTAATATTAGGAATGATTAAATTTCTTTCATGAATAGACTTACAATTATTAATTCTGCCCCTAGTTTCTTTTTGTTTGTGAGGTTTATTTTTTCCTTTTTTCAATAAGTTATTTTCATCAAAACCCATTTGATTTGTTTTAAACATGTTATATAAAGTTTTTGTTGAAATACTTTTTATTTTATTTTCCTTTAAAAAATTAGCAATTATATCAAGAGCATAATTTTTAGTAATTAACAAATGATTAATAGTATTAATTTCTATTAAAGTTAAAATTATTAATTTTCTACCTGCATTTTGTTTATTTTTTTGAATTTTATTCAATATTTCTAATGGCAATAAGTTTTGATTTAATAATCTACAAACTCTATGTACAGTTGATTTACTATAATCAATGGCTTTTGCTATTTTACGAATCGAAAATCCATAACTTTTATATTCTTTTATTGCTATTATTGATTCAATAGTCAGATACTTATACATTGTGCTAATTCCTTTCTTTTCTTAATTATAGAATTAACACAATTTAATTTTTATATAAGTGTCCTTTTTAATTTTACAATTCAGGTTTTCAATCATTATTATAGCGCTATTACGATCTGTTTTTTCTGCTGTGGTTATGTAAATTGCATGTGGTAAACCTTGAGAATCAACAACAATATGACGTTTTATGCCTGAAATCTTTTTACCAGCATCATAACCTTTATTTTCAGTAGTATCTGTATTTTTAACACTTTGCGAATCAATTATACAAAAACTAGTTTGTTCTTTGCGATTATTATTGATACGAACTTTTTTAACTAATTTTTTTTAAAATTAATTGCAATACACTAGGTTCTTTACCATTATTTTTACTTCAAATTTGAAAATAATAATATACAGTTTGTCATTTTGGAAAATTTTTTGGTAGCATTCTTCATTGACAACCACTTTTTAATACATATAAAATTGCACAAAATACTTCATATAAATCTAAACTTCTTGGTTTTGTTTTCTTTTTGCTATTTTCTAAAATTGATTTTATGTTCTCAAATTGTTCTTTGGTGACATGACTTGGATAATTTTTATGCATATATACCTCTTATTTTAAAATATATAATCATTTTACATTATTTTCGAAAAGATTCTAAACAGGTTCTAAGAAAAAAAATAATCATGTTTCTCATTTTTTTAATTTTAATTCAAGTAGATCATGAGATTTTGTAACTTCATATTTAGTAAGTAGTGTTGTTGTTTTAGTAATATTAGTAAAAACAGCATTGAAAAAAAAAAAAAAATTGCCATTTTTTAATGTTTCTAATCCTCATTTAAATATAGAATTAACCTTTAATTTTGTAGAAAAGTAATGATACATGATAAAGTGTTATTTTTAGAGAATTTTTACACTAAATAATGTTACTTTTAACAAATTTTTAATTAAAAATAATATTTTAAGTGTAAATTGATGAATAATTTTTGGTCATCCATACTTTTCTACATAATTAAAAGAATTAACTGGTCGTATAGAAAAATAAGTGATTGTATTTGCTAATATAATATTTGGTTTAGTAAAATATTTAATTCAATCACTTATTTTAAAGTTTTCTTGTATAGCATTTGCTATTGCACCTGTCATTATAGAATGTGCCATTAGTCATGTTACTGATTCTAAAAATAAATCAAATAATGAATAATTTATTCTTTCTTTTCATTCTAAAGTATCTAAATTTGATTTTTTTAATTTATTTAAATTATCAATCACTTTGTTTGCCGAAGATGTTAATTCTTTTATTATAGTATTATCAATAGGCTTCTTTAAGCAATTAAAGTCACTAATTTTTTCAACTTCTTTTTTAAAATTTGGATGATATTCAAAATCTGTAGGTTTTGGAACATTATTAAGTTTTTTTTTAATTATGTAGAAAAGTATGGATGACCAAAAATTATTCATCAATTTACACTTAAAATATTATTTTTAATTAAAAATTTGTTAAAAGTAACATTATTTAGTGTAAAAATTCTCTAAAAATAACACTTTATCATGTATCATTACTTTTCTACAAAATTAAAGAGTTTTTTTATTAAATTATTAATACGTTTTATTCGTGACATATTATTTTTTAATTTTACTTCATTTTCTTCATATAAAAGGGTTAAAAATTCATGTTTATATTTTTTAAATGGTTCAATAGGAATTTTTTTAATTTTAAAATCATTTATTGGATTACTTTTTTGACTTTGGATTATATTTAAAATTGTATTTCTTGATCAATCAGCAATTGCTGAGGTAAAAAATGTCGTTAAAATAGTATCAATGAATGTTGTGAAATAGTTTTGTTTATTTTGAAATATTCCATAAAAATAATCTTCTAATGTATATTCTTGCTCATCAAAAATATATGTAGAAATTATTCTTTGTGCATTTTTTCCAGTAAATGCAATATAAACTAGTAGTAATCCTAACAATAAATTAGGTAATGTTTCTTTAATTTTGGCACTTATTGAAATATTACTAGACGAAGTAGGATTATCAATAAGTTTTTGCATATATGTTAAATACTGATATAACTTTAATAAATTATCATAATTAATATTAGTACTTAATTCTTGATTAAATGAGGTAATATTTTTTATAAGTGTATCTATATTATTAATAGTCTTTAGTAGCGTTTTCTAAAAAATAATATTTTAGATTTGAGTTTTGGCTTCCTTTAACTTTGATAGGAGAAGAATCTAAAAGTTTATTATTCTTTAGGTCATCTGATAATTTGTCAATGTTTTCATATTTTTTAACGTGTTTATATAATTTATTATTTTTAATTAAAAATATTTCAAAAATAATTTGACTATTTGGAAAGGCAGTTCTTTTAGTTCAACATTTAAAATAATTTTTGTTTTTGTCATAAATTGTCATATACGATTCATAAAAATAAGTGAATCAAGTTCATTAGATTTATTTCTAATTTCAGTTTTATATTCTAATTCTCCTTTATTATTTTTTCATTTCTTTGTTTTTCCACCAAAGCGATTATTATTTTCTGTTAATTTTATTTTTTTTAAATTTATCATTTTTACTCCTTTTTAATTATAAAAGTTTTATTTAATATATTAATTTGTTATTAACAACAGTAGTTATATATTTTAAAAAGGATCATATTACAAGATCCTCAAAAGCAGTAGTATTAATTTTTTTGAATTAGTTTTACTATAACAATTTATAAGTATTTTAAAATCATATCCAAAAAATTACTGTTTATAAGTAAAGTTTTTAGTTGTGTTATTAATTTTTCCCCAATAACTTCTTAGATATATAATAAGAAGTAATTAAATTCTAAAGTTTTTAAAATAAAATACAATAAAAATTATTTTTAATTAATTTTATTTTTATAAATAAAAATAAACACTATTAAATGTTTTAATATTTTTTTAATTCTTTGATTATTTTTGATTTTAGTAAAATTATGATAAGATATTTTTATATTTATATTAGTTTTTTGCTTTTAAATTTTTTTTATTAATAAAATAAATAAAAGGGTTTTGGTCTTTAAAAAAAACTGGTGTAAATAAAAACAATTATTTAGAAAATCAATATCAAAATAATTAGAGATAAATTGTTTTTTAACTTTTTACTAGCAAATAATGAAATATTCATATTTAAAAATAAATAAATGCAGTATTAGTTGGATTGTTAATCTTAAGGAATTAAAAAAATTAACGTATAATTAAACTATCAATAATATAATATTATTTAAGGTTTCTTAAATTATTTTTTGTTTTTAGGAGGAACTATGAAAATTGCTTTTGATGTAATGGGTTCAGACCATGGTAGTTTGCCCGCTATTGCTGCAGCGTTAGAAGTTATTAAAGAATTCAAAAATGTTGAAATTTGTTTAGTTGGTGATGAAAAACAAATTAATGGAAACTTGCAGATTTTATTAAAAAATAAGCCATTATCATCAAGAATAACAATACTAGCAACAACCCAAGTAATAACTATGAATGATGGTCCACTCGCTGGTATTAGAATGACTGATTCTTCTATGAATCAAGCCATTCAGTTAGTTAAAAATAAAAAAGCAGATGGGATTCTAACTTCGGGTTCAACTGCTGCCTATCTTGGTGCTTGTCATTTTTTATTAGGCGAAATCAAAGGCATTAAACGTCCGGCATTCATGCCAATTATGCCTACTTTAATAAAAGATCGACAAGTAGTATTATTGGATGTTGGAGCAAATATTGAAAACACTGTTGATGAATTAATTAATTTTGCATTAATGGGTCATATTTATTGTCAAACTATTCAAAATATTTCACGTCCTAAAATTGGTTTATTAAATATTGGTATTGAAGAAAGCAAAGGTCCAGAAGTAACTAAAGCAACATATGCTAAACTAAAACAATTAACGCAAAAAAATGAAAAGTTAAGTTTTTTAAATTTTCACGGTAATATTGAACCACGAAATGTTTTAAGTGGTGATGTTGATATTATTATTTGTGATGGTTATTCAGGTAATATTGTTTTAAAATCAGTTGAAGGCATGGCATCATTATTATTTACATTAATTAAAAATGGTTATAAAAAAAATTTATGAACTAAATTTTTAGGTTTAATGTCAATTGGTATTTTTAAAAATATTAAAAAGACTTTTGATTATAAGAATACAGGTGGTTCTCAATTAATAGGTATTAATGGCATTGCTTTTAAAGCACATGGATCTAGTGATAAAAAATCTTATTATAGTACTTTAAAACTTTTAATTCGTGCTATTGAGCAAGATGTTACTAATAAAATAGCTAAACAAATTCAAAAATTATAATTTATAAATAAGTATTAAGGAGAAAAATATGATTAATATTGAACATATTTTAAAATCGAGTATTTTAGAAAAAATTAAATCTAATCGTAATTATCGTGAAGCGTTTACTCATCGTTCTTTTTCAAACGAACATAATTTAGATTATTCATATGAGCGATTAGAATTTTTGGGTGATTCGATTTTAGGGGAAAATATTTCAACTTACATTTGACACTTATTTCCAAATAAAGATGAGGGACAATTAACAAGTTTACGTAGTAAAGCAGTTAGACAAGAAACATTGGCGGCAGTGGCAATTGCTTTAGGATTACAAGATTATTTATTTTTGGGAAATGGTGAAAAAAATACAGGTGGGCAACAACGCGAAAGTATTTTATCAGATGTTTTTGAATCATTTCTTGCTGCGGTATATCTTGATTTAGGAAATAGTGCAGTGAAAAAAATCTTAGACTTAACCTTATTTGAATTAATTAAAACTAATCAGTTAGAAACAATTATTGATTATAAAACTAAATTACAAGAATTAGTACAGGCAGAAAAAAGAGATCCTATTAATTATAAAACTATGGAACAAATTAAAAAAGATAATATTACTTATTTTATTGTTCATGTGTATTTAGATAATAAAATACTAATGGGGAAAGGAGTAGGAACAAATAAAAAGAAAGCTGAGCAAGAAGCAGCAAAGTCAGCTTTAGCAAAACTGTCAAAATCTAATTTATTAATAAGTGATCATAAGAAGGGATAAACATGTTTAAATTATTACGTAATTATATTCGTGAACAAAAAAACAATTTATTACAAATGTTTGGTTTAGGTTTTTTAGTAATGATTATGATTATTGCCTTTTTATCATTAAATTTTTCTAATAATTATTTATTTGAACAATATGTTAACGATATTGCTCATAATGAATTTAACCAATATACATTTTTTTCACCAATGGAATATGTTAATTTTGATGGAAAATATAATGAAAAAGATAAAGCTGGTTCTTATTTAAATAATATTAATTATTATCAAAAAGATAATATTATTGATAAAGAAAAGATGGCAAAAGCTACTTTTCAGTTAACAATACCAGATGCTACTAGACCTGATATATATCGTTTTACTTTTTATGGTGGGGACGCTAATAGTAAAGAATATTTTGCTATTGGTAATAGTCTTTTTAATGATACTAGTCATAATTATATTGATTTTAAAATTAATATTCCTATTAATTATCCATCTTATGATACTCATAAAGCAAGGATAGAACAATATGCTAATATTCTAAATCAATATCTATATGATCCATTACATCCAGAAAATGCAACAAATTTTATGATTACTAGTGAAGCTGCTTTACAGTTTTATAATGATAATTTTAAGGGACAATTGTCATATGCTAATCGAAACTATAGTGAAATAGATATTAAAAATGAAGCTAAGTTATATGAAATAATGTCAATGGGAATGTTATATAAAGATATTGAATGACAACATGCTGTTATGGTCCATGATTTATTAATTACTAGTAAAAATTTTGATTTTATTGAAACAGGACCCGAATATATTGTTAATAAAGCAATTATTGTCAAAGATGGTGGCCCAAGTTTAACAGAAAAACCATTACAAGATAATGAAATTTTAATTTACAAACATTTTGCTGAACTAAATAATTTACATATTGGTCAAAATTATGTAATTGCTGGACAAACGTTTATTATTCGTGGTTATGCTACAAGCTCATTAGCAGCATTTGTTGGTCGTTATTTTGGTAATTCACTTGATTTAAAAAATAATACTGTCGCTTTTACTAATGGTAATACGATGCGCAAAGTTGAATCTGATTTAAAGGCATTTAGTAGTAATATTGATGATTTTTTTTTAGGTATTAATCCTGACTTGGCTAAAAATATTGATTCACAAATAAATAATGAATGAATTTATAATTATCTTCATGAAACTTATAAAACACCTACTGATATAGCAAGTACAAAATATTATAATAATGGTATTGATTATAATAAAATAGTTTCACCTTTAAATATCAATAATCCTAGATTTTATACTAGTATGCAAGAATGAACTTTTAGTTCCATTAATAATAGAATTAATGTTATTGAAGAGATTTCTAGTTTATTTTTAATTTTGATTTTTATTGTGACTACTATTATTATTTTTATTATTACTTTTAAAATGATTGATCGTAATAAAAAATTAATTGGAATTTTAAAAGCAACAGGATATAAAAGTTGACAGTTAAGTATATCATTAGTAATTTCAATTATTGCTCCTTTAATTATTTTTGCTATTATTGGTGTTTTAATTTCGATTCCAGTTGCGCATTATTTAATTTATATTACTAATATTAGTACTGTTGCCTTAATTAGTTATGGTTGGTACTTTAATATTGTTACCGCTATTTTATTACTTGTTATTCCAATCATTAGTTTAACTTTCATTAGTTTTTTAATGGTATTATTCTTATTAAGAAATAAACCCTTAGATTTAATTACTAATAATATTTCAAAACAAAAATATAAAATAAATATTAGTTCAACTTTTACTTTTATTGCAAGATATGTGATTGGTAGATTTAGTTATCGTAATAAGTTGGCCGTTACTACTTCACTACGTAGTTTTGGTAAAACATTAATTATGTGTTTTACTAGTATTTTTGCTGCAACATTAGTATTCTTTGCGCTTGCTGCTAGTGGTTTAGTTAATAATATGTTAGGTTCACAATTTGTGGGAACTAATTTTAATTATCAAAATGGTTATCAATTTGATGATAATATTAAAACTAACTTTATTAATAACGAAAATAAATTAATGTATCAATTTAATAGTGTTGATAATATTAAAAGTAAAATTTCATTATATCCAGAATTATTAGCGGCAATTAAACGATTTGATCCTCTTAATCCTAATAAATCAATTATGATTAATGTTCAAAATCGTTATATTATGGGTAGTGAATTATTAAAAATAAAACAGTGAATTGCTGCTAATCCATCAAAGATTCCACCAATAATTAAGGATTTCTTAGAAAAAAATAAAATATTATTTAATTATTTAACCAATAATAATGGTAAAAACAATACTGATTTATTGATAAGTTTTGGTTTAATTCCTTATGATGAACAGTATGAAGTACCATACACACAATTAGAACTTGATAAGGCTAATCTGTTACTTCCTAATCAGCGTGGTGCTGTTTTTGATAATGATACACAAACCTTATCAAAAGAATCTTTTAAAAATTGAAGTGCACCAAGAACTGCTTATGGTATTGATGATAGTTTAAGTGATTTTTTATCTCTAAATTTTAGTATAAGTGATTTCTCTACTTTTAGTAAATTAAATTTAGCTGATATGGAAGTTTCTAATAATTGGCAAGATAAACAATTTATTAATATTCGTAATCATTTAATTCAAAAATTAGGAATTAAAAATCCAGATAGTAGTGCTGTTCAATTTATTCCAATGGCTACTTCTGCTTTACCTTCGGTTGTCAATGTTTATAATGGTGGAGAACAACTTAATAATAGTGTTATTTATAGGTATAAAGGATTAGATAATCAAATAAAATATATAATTGGTATTGCTTATGATTATATTAATAAATTAGATCCAAAAATAATAGTAATGCCCAAACTTTGACTTAATGAGATTTTATTTGGTAGTAAAAGTGATTTATTAGAAAATAATTTTGCTAATAGTAAATTAAGCAAATTTACTGATAATGAGTTTAAACATTACTTACCAATTATTAGTAATAAAAATGATTATAATATTGATTTAGCACAAATTTCACACTCAGGATATTTGGAAAGTAAAGGTATTAGTACTTCATTATCATCGGTGTATGATATTAGTAATTTACGTACTATTATGAAGAATAATCAATATAGTTTACAAATAATCATTTCATTTTTTGGTATTTTTAGTGTTATATTATCATTAATGATTATTGTTATTGTTACTAATATTAGTGTTCGTGATAATTTAATATTAATTAATATTTTACGAAATTTAGGTTATACTGCATTAGAAGTTTCTTATAATTTCTTTCTGGTAATAATACCGGCATTGGTAATGAGTAGTTTGGTTGCTGTTTTTATTGTTCCTTCTTTAGTAATGGTACTTTCTAATTTATTAGCAACTTTTGCAAAAATCGCATTTCCTATTGTTTTTCGTTGATGATATTTTGCATTGATGATTAGTATAAATATTTTAATTTATTTAGTCTCATACATTATTACTTGAAAGTTAAACGTTAATAATAAACAATTAATGACATTAACAAAATAATATATAATCTGGTTTGTTGCTTAAAATAAAAAATTACACATTAAAATGTTTTAATTTTAAAAAATATTTTTAAATTGATAAAATTAATTTGAAGTATTAACTGAGGTTAGTGGAATATGGTAAAAATATTTTTCAATTATTTGCGTGAACAAAGAAAAAATATTATTCAAGTTTTAGGATTAGGCTTTTTAGTTATGATTATGATTATAACTTTTTTAAGCATTCAATTTTCTGATCAATATGTAGAAAATCAATATTTAAATGATATTAGTCAAAATACTAATTTTTAAGAATTAAATGAATTACCACTTGAAAAAAATAGTTTTGAAAAAGAATATAATTATTATAAAACACATTTAGGATTATGATTGGAAAATATGTCATATTATAAACAAGATGATAGTATTGATACTTTTAAATTAAATCATGCGACTTTTCAAATTGTTTTAATTAATGGTAATACCGATACTTATCGTTTTATTTTTAATGGTAGTAGTGATTTAAGTGATTCTCATGTTAATAATTATTTACAAATTGGAAATAATATATCTACTAAATATCATCATGATTATGTTGATTTTAAACTATTAGTTCCTAATGATTATCATCAAGGTTATAACTCTTCTGAACAATATAAAATGCAATGCGTAATTTAATTAATAGTTATGTTTATGATGGAAAGACAAATATTAATCAAGTAAACTATTTTATTTTAAATGATAAAGCATTAAAAATTTATCAAGATGATATTTTTATGATAAAATATCATACGCTAATCATGAATATAATAAAATTGATATTTCTTTGCAATCACAACTATATTTTTTAATTATTAATGGCATGTTATTTCAAAATATTGAATGAAATCAGTATACTTTAGTTAATGATTTATTAATGACCGGTAAATCTTTTCTCTTTACACAAACAGTTCCTAAAAATATTATTGATCCACCAATTTTAGTAGGTAATTATAAACAAAGTTTGGAAGAGTTACCATTACAAGATAATGAAATTTTAATTTATGAACAATTTGCTAATAATAATAATTTAAAAATTGGTGATAAGTACAATATTGTTAATCGTACTTTTACTGTTAGAGGATTTGTTACTAGTCGAAATAGTGCTTTTATTGCCAATAATATTAGTGGATTGATGGATCAAAAAAATAAAACCGTTGCTTTTGTTAATAGTAATACAATGGTTAACATCAATAATGATTTTAAGGGTTTTATTGAAAAAAATAAACAAAAAAATAGTTTTAATCCGGTTTATCCTGAACGTAGTTTAAATCCATGATTATATAATATATTACATAATCAATTAGCATATGGTCATCATTATCAAAATCTTACTAATGGTATAAATTTTGCTAATGTTGCTAGTATTTTAACAAATGATGATTATTTATGAAGACCTTATAATGAAAATGCTATTTTTTTCTTAAATGAACGAATTAATTTAACACAAAATGTTGGTATAATATTTTGGACGGCTAACAAAAATGCGGAATAATTTTATCAATAGTGTCTTTATTATCATTTAGACGAGAATAAATTAAGACTTTTGTTATGTAATTGTAAATTAATAGTACTACTTAGTAAAAATAATTTCAACTAAAATACATTTATAAAAATTATGTTTTAAAAATTAATAAATTTGATATTATTTTTACATGACAAAAAAAACATAATTTTGATGCAACTAGTTGTTATTTATTTAATATTTAGATTTAAAAAGAGGTATTCAAAATGAAAAAAATTAAAATATTACAGATGATAACTGTAATATTATTTGCATTTGTAATTTTAATTACAGTTATAGGTTTATATTTAATTTGATTTAGTAATTTTCATAAACATAGCGATAAATATTCTAGTGGATTTGGAGCATTAAAACATTTTGGTATAAGTTTTATATTATTTCATTCTCCAAATTCTATTTGTAATATAACAAATCATCCAGAAAATTATCATGCTTGAGTACAATTACAAACGGGAATTATTTTTTGTATAATTATAAGTCCGATCTTACTATATATAACAATTTTATTTATAACATTTATTTTGATTTTTAAAATAAAAATAAAAAATAATAACTTTTGAGATTCAATACAAAATTGTGAAATAATCAATAATTATTATGTTCATTAAAATTATGTTTTTAAATTTATTTGATTACACTTAAATGTAGCCATTTTGATATAAATATTAATGTTATATGTTCTATTGCCAAGCATTTCTTTTAAAATATGTCAAATATTACTTTCACCAAAAGTACCAATATTTCATTTTGCAGATTGATTAATAATTCCCTGTTTATTATTTTTAAAATACTGTTTTTTTAATTTTTTATGATTATCTAATTCTTTGTATAAATAATTAATTAACTTATTATATTGACCATTTTCAATGAAATTTTTACAAGTATCATATTCTTGTCAATATTTACCTTTATTTCCAGCAAGTATACCAAGATATAATGTTCTAATTAAGTGAAATTTATCTAGAACAAATTGTGCATCTAAATAATTTGCAACTTCTTTAATTCAGCCTGCACTATCCCCACAAATAATGATTTTGGCTTGGTCAAAATTTTCAAAAAATCTTTTTCCCTGTTCTAAAAGAAATTCAGCAGTTTTCTTAACTCCAATTGCTGTTTTATTTGGTCTGATAATAACATTCACTCTTTTATTAACTAATTTGTGATTAATATTATCCGTATAAAATGCTACTAAACGCATTGAATATTTGTTAATTTTACGTTTAAATTCTCAAAACTTTCGATGACCATCATCAATACTAATATAAATGGGTTGATTTTTTTCCAATTTAATTTTTTCTACATTTTCATTAAAAACTTTATGTTTTTCAAAAATTCTATGAATATCCATTGTAGTTAAACCAGCATCTTTTAAAATATCGCAAATATCTTTGTATCTTTTTCCATCAGCAAAATATTCAATAACAATTTGTTCTATGTCTTCTCCAATTCTTTTATATTTTGGTAATTCTAACTCTTCATCAACTAAACAAATACGTACTCATTTTTGTAATTCTGTGTTATAATATTCATAAATACGTCGTTTATAAATCACCATACCATATTTTGTCTTTCTTTTTCTTTCTTTATAATCAACAATTTTATATTTATTTTTATCTCTTGTTTTTAAAAATTTTCTATCTAATTTTTCTCATTTTTGCTTTATATGTGCTAATACTAATTGACTAATATTAGCGTATTCTTTTTGATAAATTCATTTGTATTTTGCACTCATGTTTAATTTTCCTTTCTAAATTGGATTTGTTAATAGTTTAAGTTTAATTTTTTTAAAAAATAAGGAGTAAATATGGCTTTTATTACTAGTTATGCACAATTAAATAAAAAATATAATCTTAATTTTAGTGATAATAATTATGGTTTTAGTTGAGATATTTTTAAAAAATTTATTGGTGATGAATGAGCAGAATTTTTTTTTAATTATGTAGAAAAGTATGGATGACCAAAAATTATTCATCAATTTACACTTAAAATATTATTTTTAATTAAAAATTTGTTAAAAGTAACATTATTTAGTGTAAAAATTCTCTAAAAATAACACTTTATCATGTATCATTACTTTTCTACAAAATTAAAGGAATTTTTTACAACTAATTGTTTTTATAGGTTTGTACCAACAGCACGTGGAACAAGAAAAACTTGAAACTGTTTAGCATTTGATTTATTTATATGCTGTAATTTTAGTGATAGTAGTGTTCAAGAAGTAAGACGTTATGAAAATACCCACAGTGAAACTACTATTGGTGCTTTAATGAATGTTTGTCAAGTTTTGCTAGATGAATATGATATTAATTTATTACCTAATAATCCACATGGAATTAAATGAAAAATTACTAAAGATGGAGGATGTATTATTTTTCCTAATAATCAGCAAATTGATTTTATTGGTTATGCTAATGGTAATAAGATTTTTGGGAAAGAAGCAGGTGGTTCAAGTTTTTTAGGTTCAAGAACAGATGAAATAATAATGGCCGAAGAAAAAGAAACACTAACAGAAAAGCAATTAACATATAGATATGAAAGATTACAAAATTCTATGTTTAGAAGTAATCGTATTAAAGTGTCAAATGAACCAATTAAAGAATGAAGTTGAACATTTAATGATAAAAATATATATAGTCCTACTTTTGGTAAAAATATTACTCGTTATTTTTATAAAAGTTTCTTTATTACTTTTACATGTAATCCTTATGACAAATATCATCCATTTTATTTAAAATACTGTACACCATTTTTACCATTAAATGATAAAGTAATGGATAATCTTAAAAAAGTTGGTAAAGTTTACTATGAAAATAAAGATATGTTTAGTGGGTTGGGTTTATTTGTTTTAAGATTTACTATTCAACCGTTTTGAAATAAATTACCGGACATTCAAAAAAGAACATTATTAGAAATGAAAAAAAGCAATCCTGATGAATTTAATACTGTTTTTTATGGTTTTGAATTTTTAGATAGTGATGCAACAATTTTTCCATTTCAAAAAACCGTAAAATATTGACAATCATATGATTTAAAACAATTTTATAATCAAGAAAAAGATATGTATAAATTTGATTTTTATTCAGTTGGTGTTGATTGAGCAACTGGACATAAAGACCATACAGTATTTATGGTTATTGGTTTTAAAGAATATAATAATACTGGTTATTATGATGCTTATATTATTTGTGAATTAGTAGTTACACCAAATGATTTTATAAATGAAAATGAAAAAATTAATGCTTATGTTAATGAAATTTTAGGATTAATGGATAATTTTGAAAATTTTGAACAAGCAATTTATTTTTATGATGATAAAGCAAGAACGGCAATGGATTGATTAAATCAAAAATTAATTGATGAACATAATACTATTTTAATAACACAAACTGCTATTAAACATGCTTCTAATTTAAATCAAGAAGCAGGATTAACTAATAGAGTAGTTTGAATGAGAAATATTATGAGTTATGGAAACTTTTATGCAAATAAAGATGATTTACCAAAGACTACTCAATGTTTAGAAGAATTACGTTACGATGAAACAAAAACTAACATTCCTAACAAGAATATGTATCAAGACCCGTATGATGCTTTGTTTTATGCATTATATCCATATAAAAATGTAATTAGGGGTAAAAATAATGCTACTGTGAAAAAAAGCATCTTCACATTTGCTATATAATAAGCAAATTCAATACAATTAATAGTATAGGTCTCATAAAATAAACGCCTTGAATTTAGGCGTTATTTTTAGTTTAAAAGAATACTTGTAAAAATAATGAAAAATAGTACAATTTTAAAGTAAAATTAAGACATAAGGAGTAATTTAATATGAGTCAATTTGAAAAACATAAAATAGAACAATCTATTACAGATTTTAAGAAAAATATAGAAAATACTCATACAGAAATATCTTTTTTAGAAAAGAAAAAAAATCAAGAATTTAATAATATATCTTTAAAAGACACATCTTTTGATTTTACTGATTGAAATAAAAAAATAAATTCTAAAATTAAATACCACGAATCTGTAATAGATTATTTTAATGAAAAAATATATCAAAGTAATGAATTATTATTAATATTAAATACTAAAAAAGCACCAGTTTTTTCAAAAAAAGTCATAAATAGTATTGATAATAAAATGGAAAAATCTTTTAATTATGTAGAAAAGTATGGATGACCAAAAATTATTCATCAATTTACACTTAAAATATTATTTTTAATTAAAAATTTGTTAAAAGTAACATTATTTAGTGTAAAAATTCTCTAAAAATAACACTTTATCATGTATCATTACTTTTCTACAAAATTAAAGGAAAAATCTAAACCAATTAATATTGCAAAAGGTAAAAAAATAAAACCATAAATTATTGTAGAAAGGAAAATAAAATGAAAACATGAATAAAAACAAATTTAAGTAAAATAACATTAGCGTTAGCACTAACTGGTGCAGTAAGTGGAATAACGGGTTTAATAATTGGTTCAATAGCACATCATAAAACAAATGATTTACAATATTATTTAGATTATAATAAACAAGCAATTTGAGGAAGTTCAATAATATGAGAAACAAATGTGGGGGGGCACATAAAATAGGTTTGTATTTTGATACTATAAAACATCATTCTGATGATATAAAATGAGATGGTATATATCCTGATGGATATTTTAATAAATAATCTAAATTTCTAAATTAATATAAGAAATGTTTTCGTTATATTTATCAAATAAAGTAACATTAGGTAAATTAATTTCTTCTTTATTGGTTATTAAAATTAAATTATAATTACCAGCACCAAATATTCCACTAATTTCAATCCGATTTAAATTATTAATCGGATTTTCAATTTTTAATTCAAATTCATTATCATTATCAATTTGTGATATTTCTTTATAAAATTCTAATTTAGAAAATAATTGCGATTTATTTGAACCATATAAATTTAAAGCATTTTCAATTTTGATTTTTCCAATAATTGCTCTTGTAAAGTATTTCCCATATTCACCATTACCTAATGTTCAATCAGCAGGAATTAATGATGGTATATTATTACTTTCCAACTCATTTGTTATAGATAATCAATTAAATTGGTTATCATCTAGTTTAAATAATTCATTTTGACTAATGTCATTATTTTTTAATTTAATGTTATTAATATCTGTAAAGTCAAAATATTCAGATTTTAATATTACTTTTACATCTTTAAATTCTCAAACATCAGTTGGATTTGTATGAATTGGATTTGATTTTAATTCAAAATAATACGGCAATAACAATTTATAATCATCATTTAAACCTTTATTAATTGAAATAGTAGAATAAATATACTTTGAAAGCATATTTATTATTTTTTTTAAAATTTGTACTTGTTGTAATTTTACATAATTTGGATAATCTAATTCTCATTGTTTAAATAAATTTGTAATAACTTCTTCTGGTTTTTGTCCTTCAAATTTAGCACGTAATTCTGCTATTTTTGTAGTTAATTTGTCTGGTGTAAAACCATCAAAATTTCTATTATAAGTATATGTATAAGTTAGCATATCTAATAATACTTTTTGTAAACTATCAATTGGTGGTTTATCATTTATTTCAATTTCTACATCTTTAAAATTTTTTGATAATTCAATGACAATACTTCTACTTGGATAAGGCGGATTAGGGTCTTGGTGGCTATATAAAATATACTCTTGATTTTCTACCATTAAAAAATCAGGTAAATTGCTTGGTATTGGGTTTGCGCCATCATATTTACCAATATTAGTACTTGTAACTCTTGCATTATTAAAAATTTCTTTTCTTGTTTCTCTACCACCACCAATAGCAATTAAATCTAAAACTGATTTTTCTTGTTCGATAAATTGTTTTGCTAAATTTCAAGGTAAAATTTGTTCACTAAATCATTGTTGTAATATTCTAACTTTTGGTTGAGTTTCAATAGGCATGGATAAAAGCGGAAATGCTATCTTATCTTTAACGAATAATTTAGGGTATACTTCCATATTGTCAACTTCACCAAGTACCTTTATATTACCAAAAATCATGCTTCTAGGGGCTTTAATTTTTAAACCAGTTACTTTGGTATCTTTATCTAATGGTTTTTGTAATTTAATAATAATGGGATAACCATCTCTTGTTTTAAAATCTTTAATTTTAATTATAGTAATACTTTTAGTACTTCTTGTTTTTGGATTTTGATAAGGTTGTGAATAATTATTAATGATATATAAATTATCAATATTATTTTCAGTTAATGGTTCATTAATAGAAACTGCATATAATTTAAATTGGTTTAATAAATTTATTTCTTGAAATATTAAATTTTTAATATCAGTCATACTATATTCAATAGTATTATCATTAATATTTGTGCTAGCTCTTTGATTTAATTGCATAGTAAAGTCTGATGTTTCAACAGCAGTAGTTTTTAATACTTTATCAATATCAATAAAACCTATTTTGATAGTATTTGCTGAAAATCTTAAACTATTATTTTCATTATTTTTAAATAAACGTTCAATTTCATAAATATAAATTGTTCTTTTTTTAAATTCATCATATGCTCTATTAATATCGGGGTCACTAGTAGAACCCATCATATTAGTAAAATCATAAGGAATATTATCAATTAAATAATCATTTTCTGCTTCTGCTTGATTAAGTTTAGTTTGTTTCTGTGGAAACTTCGTTTGTGGTTTGTTGTCTTTGCTGTCCATTATTATCTCCTATTAATTGATTATTTTCGGGGTTAAATAATTTTAATTTAACTGTTAAATTATTAATTTCTTGTTCATCATTAATATTAAATGTTTTACTATTTAATAAATCTTTATCTACGCTTACTAATATTTGAATAAATTTAAGAATATCAATATTAAATTGTCATAATTTTTGTTCAATATAATTAATAGTTGAAATATTTACTGCTGTACTTTCGGGAACTGATTGTTGTGCAGATTTCTTTTGACTTGGTATATGAATACCACAACGTTTAAATATTTCATTAACATTTCAATCGTATATATCAGTTAAATTTTTACCTTTAAAATTACTACTTGTCATATTAATATTTTCGTTTTGTTCGTTATTATCTCCGCCACTTTTAAATATGTAGTTTTTAGTAACCAAAGTTCTTACTGCTTGTTCTAATGTTGATTGAACATTACCATAAGTTTGATTAAAAATAAATTTAGGTGAGTTTAAAATAGTATCTAAAACAATTTGTTCATAAATAACATCTAATGCTTTAATTTTATCCATTACTTTATCACAATCTGCTAATTCATTTGCTTTATTTCTCATAATTGCTATTGGAATATAATTAATATTTAATGTTTGTTCTTGTTCTAAATTGGGATTATTAATATACGTTTTAAAATCTAATGGCAGTTGTTTTTTATTATCATTAATACTATAAATTGCACGATTAATAGTTACTTGTTGATTATTTAGTTTATAAATTTCAAATAATCTTACTGTTTGTGAATTTTGTTCATAACTATCATAAAAAATAGTACATTGAATTAATTTACCGGTAATATCATAAACTCTTTGTTGTATATCAACTACTTGAAAATATAAATCATCATTAGCAATAAAAATTAAATAACCACTAATTCCTAATTTACTTAACTTAAAAATCGAATTTCAATTTTTTCTGTAAAACTCTTGTTGAATTAAATACTGTTTAATAGTTTCATTATTTATTTCTAATGGAGCATTATATAAATTAGCATTATTTTCTGCTACAAAATCAGTAAAATAAGTTTCATGATTAAAATCATTAAAACCAAAATAACTTAAAATAGAAGCATGTGTACTCTTATCTTTTAAAAAAGTTAATTTAGGTTTTTCTTGATTATTAATACCTTTATCTTTTCTTAAAAACCTACCTAACATAATATTCACCACCTTTTTTTAAAATATTTGATTAATTTTTAATACAATTTTTATAATAATAAATATAATTAAACCAGCAACTGCAGAAGATAATAACACTCCAATTAAACTTAAAATAATTTTTATAATTTTTCAAATCATAATTTTATTCCTGTAATTCTTGTAATTTTCAAAAATTACCATCATTTGAATTATTTTTTCATGATATTTTATGTTGATTAATTACTATTACTAAATGTGAAAGATTTGTATCCTTTCAATGAGGTAAATTAATTCATAAATCATTAAAACTACTTCCATCAGTATAAATTCAATAAAATTCACTTATTAAACAAGGATATTTACCAATTAAACCAGTACTTCGTTTATTATTAACATCATAAAATATTCTATAATGTGTATTGGTTTTCAATTCATAAACAATTGTTTCTCTATCTTGTGATATTGCTACATTTTTTCAATTTGAACCACTTGATTGTTTATCTTTTATTTCATTAATAGCACCAGCAACAGTTTTATTTTCAGTTTCTAAATTAGGAATTTCTTGACTTACAGCATTTATTTGAAATGCAATCGGAAATTGTGATTTTACATCTTCTAATTTTTTATCTAAAGTTCGTAAATTAATAGCATCTTGTGGTTGTGTAGGGTCTGCTATATCAACAATTCTAGTATTATTTGAAGTAATAATTCTTTTTTCTTTAGGTTGAATAATATTAGGTGAATTAGGGTCTATTTCTCATAATGATTCACCACTACCATCAGTAGCACTGATTTTATTATTTTCATCAATCTTAATATTTTCACCAGCAATTAATTTATCTTGTTTTTTATCTAATAAATTATTAGTTTCTATTTTTGTGTAATAATCGCGTTCAGTACCTTCTTCTGCTATAAATTCAGTTGGTGTATCTATTCCTTGATATTGATATATTTCTTCTATATCGCCAATTAAATCAATTTTTCCACGTTCAGGATAAGAACTACCACTACCACTAAATTCTTTCTTTTTATTGTTATAGTAAATCATTCCGGTATTTAAAATTATTTTATTTTGGATTTGTTCATTATAAATTATGGAATCAACATTTAACAATTCAAATTCATTAAAAACATTATTTAAATAAATTTTAATTACTTTATAAAATTTCATAAAGTTATTTTCTGTTGAATATTGATAACTGATTTTAATAAAATATCATTTAAATATTTCTATATTATTATTTTCAACTTTTTTTCATAAGGGACTAGTTTCAATATTAAATCAATTATTTTTAATATCATTAATATTTTCGTTTGCTTTAATTAATTCACTATTTAATTTTGTTATATTGTTTTCATTTGTAGTAATTCTTTTTTGTTGTTTAGCAGAAAAATCAGCTGTTGCAGCATGAGTAAAATCACCAATTTGTGGATTATTTTGTAATGCTTCGGGTGGTAATGTACCAATTTCATTAGGTCAATTTAAAATCATAGTTTCAGTTTCTTTATCATATTCTGTTGCTACATATCCTTTATTGATAAAATTAGTTACAGCACCACGAAAAACTTCATGTTCGTTTTCCTCAACAACGTCATCATATAGTTTAATTTGTTTTGATAACCTGAATTGTAAAATTAAAAAGGACACTTATATAAAAATTAAATTGTGTTAATTCTATAATTAAGAAAAGAAAGGAATTAGCACAATGTATAAGTATCTGACTATTGAATCAATAATAGCAATAAAAGAATATAAAAGTTATGGATTTTCGATTCGTAAAATAGCAAAAGCCATTGATTATAGTAAATCAACTGTACATAGAGTTTGTAGATTATTAAATCAAAACTTATTACCATTAGAAATATTGAATAAAATTCAAAAAAATAAACAAAATGCAGGTAGAAAATTAATAATTTTAACTTTAATAGAAATTAATACTATTAATCATTTGTTAATTACTAAAAATTATGCTCTTGATATAATTGCTAATTTTTTAAAGGAAAATAAAATAAAAAGTATTTCAACAAAAACTTTATATAACATGTTTAAAACAAATCGAATGGGTTTTGATGAAAATAACTTATTGAGAAAAGGAAAAAATAAACCTCACAAACAAAAAGAAACTAGGGGCAGAATTAATAATTGTAAGTCTATTCATGAAAGAAATTTAATCATTCCTAATATTAAAAATATAGAAGAATTTGGTCATTTAGAGGGTGATACTATCATTGGTAAAGATCATAAAAGTTCTATTATTACTTTAGCTGATATATGATCAAAAACCACAATTCCTTTAGCAACTAAAAATAATAAATCAGAAAATATTACAAAAAGTATAATAAAATTTATTTCAAAGTTACAAAAAGGAACAGTTAAAACTATTACTTTTGATCGTGGTAAAGAATTTAGTAAATGAAAATTAATCGAAAAAAATTGTAATGTTAAGATTTATTTTGCAGATCCTGGTAAACCTTGTCAAAGAGGTTTAAATGAAAATAATAATGGTATTTTAAGAAGATATTTACCAAAATCTACAGATCTATCTTCATATAAACAAAAAGATTTAAATACTATAGCATTTCAAATTAATTCTACACCCAGAAAATCACTATCTTATAAAAGACCAATAGATTTAATACAATTATTTTAAAAAACTGTCCCATTTATATTTACAATTCAGGTAATGTAAATTCTTTTTGTTGTTCAATTAATTCGTCAACTTGATTTCTAGTATAAAATGCTTTTAAGTCAATTTTTTCAACATCTATTTCATCATCATTATAATTTGAAAATATTTGTTTTAATTCAGTTAATCTTGCTCATATTTTCATTCTACTAGGTGCTAAATCTCAAACATTAATTGTAGGAATACTATTGGCACTAAATTGACTACCATTATTAAATTGAATAGTAGCATCAACGTTAAATTCAATTGGTGTACGATTAAATACTCAATGTTCAACCATTACATAAACCATATCTCTTAATGTTTCTTTAATTAATTCATCTTTAAAACTATCAAAAGGAAATTTAGATAAAATAAAATCAAGATAAGCATTAATATCATTTTGAGCACGAATAGCAAATGTTTTAAATCAATCATTAACATTTGGTCATGTTTTTATATATTGTGGTGGTGATTCTGTAATTTTTCCAGTTAAAGGATATCAGTTATTATAATTTTCTAAACTGACACCGGTTCAAAGTTTATTAATCATATTTTATCATTCCTTAAAAAATGCTTTTTTATAATGTTTAGTTCTTGTTTTAGTTTTTCTATGTGCTATATGTATAATTTCTTTTTGTAATTTCTTTTTACCTTTTTCTACAACTTGACTATATGCAACTTTTTCTAAATGATGTAGTAGTCCTGTACCAAATAAAGTATTAACTGAAAATTTTAAACCAGCACTTTTAAACGATTTATTAATATTTTCAATAGGATTATTAATAATATTTACTATTTTATGATAAGTTCTAATTGTTCTAAATATTTCTCTATAAACTTTAAAACTATCTCTAATTACTTGTTGAACAACTGGTGGTGCAAATGCTATTGATTTTAATCACTTATTATGATTTACTCCATAACCAATGTATCAGCCACTATACCATCTATATCAGTGAAATGGATGAATTTGAGTTACAAAAGTTTCTTTTAATTATGTAGAAAAGTATGGATGACCAAAAATTATTCATCAATTTACACTTAAAATATTATTTTTAATTAAAAATTTGTTAAAAGTAACATTATTTAGTGTAAAAATTCTCTAAAAATAACACTTTATCATGTATCATTACTTTTCTACAAAATTAAAGAAAGTTTCTGCTTTAACAATACTATCTACAACTACAATTGGTTTATATTTAGGATTACGATGATAAATACTAATAGCACATTTATCTAATGACAAAGGTTGAATTTTACATCCGATAAATACTGGTGAATTCAATGGAATTAATTGTGCATGTCTGATTGCTTTTTTCTCAGCACTACTAAATAAATCTGTTGCTTTTTCTTTTAATTTATTAATTTTTTCAATTGCTTTTTCTTCTAATTGTTCAAATTTTTCTTGTAACTTATATATACTTTCTCGTAATTTTTCAAAATATGGTGTATCTTTTCAAAATTTATTAAAACTCTTTTTTAAATAAAATCGAATATCAAAATATTTAAAAGTTTGATTTGCTTTTAATACCAATTTATGAATTGAACTATTTTTAAAATTAAATTTAATAGCATTAGCACGAATTTTTTGTAAGTCCAAAATTAAAGATTTACCATATCTATTATCAGCATGTATTGTATGAACTAAATTTAATCAATCATTTTGATTCATTTTTAATACTTCTTTTAAATCACTATTATATTTCTTTAAAAAGTTATTTGCTTTTTCAATATCTTTGATTTTAAATTTTGGAGTTAATTGTGGGCTTAATTTTATCAATGTATTTTGTAATAATAAATAATCTTTTAACTCTTGTTCTTCTAATTTTTGAAAATTATTTTTGAATTGTCTTTCAGCAACAAAACCTAAATTTTGAATTATTGTTTCACGATTAGGAGCAGAACTATAATTAAATAAATAACGTTTATTACCAATAATCTTATCTGTTAAAAACTCTTTTCCAGTTACTTGATTAATTATTTCTTGTAAGTTTTTAACTTCTTTAACACCAATTTGTTCTAAAGTTTTAGTTTTTTGTGCTAATTTAATAAATTTACTAGTACGATAACCACGAGTAATTCTATTAAGTCCTGCAAATGCTGGTAATAAATTAAAGAAAGTATTAATTGACGTTACATTTCCTTTTAAATAATCATAAACTTGATTAATAGTAAAATCAGTTGCAAACTCAACACCCGTAGCACTAATACTAGCAATTAAATCACTTGCACCTAATCCAAGTGCTAAATCTTCACTTAAACCACCAGTAAAAGGAGCAAGTGCTACTGCTATAACTTGTACACCAATCATTTCTAAAATTTCTCATCATAAACTTTTATGTTCTTGTTGTTGACTAATTCTAGTATGTTTTGGTTTATTTATTTTTAAAAGTGTTGCTGTATTTGCTGTACCAATAGGCATGATTAATGTCCTTATTATTTAATAGTTATTTTTATAGGATTTGTTGAACCTTGATAATTTGCATCATTAATATCTGCAGTAATAATTACATATAAATCTCCTGCTTTTTGATTTTGATTACTTACATCAGTTTTGCCTTGTGCATCACTAAAATATTTAATATTTGCATCTACTAAATCTAATGCTGGATTCAAACTAGTAATTTCTCTTGCATTTTTTATTGCTGTATCTAATAATTGATTTTTTCTGCTAGTATTAGCAGTAATATCAGTTGTTAAAGTTGTAAGTTTGTTACTTAAATCCGTTTTAGTAATAATTCCACATAGCATTCAACGTGATGTTGTTTCTTTTTTTGACATATAAGGAATTGATTGACCTAGTACTTCACCACCAACTTTATATGCTCTACCAAGTTTACCATCGGCAATTTCTTGAACATAGACAATTGTTTGTTGTAACATATATCTTTTCATTGCTCTTGGTGTTGCTAAAATGAAAGGCATAATTTGTTTTTTATTTGTACTATCAGTAAATGTCATATAATCATCCATTACAATTTGACATAATACACCTTTTATATATAAATCATTACCATTTAATCTTAGTTGTTGAGCAATTTGGTTATCTGTAATTAAACCTTTATTATTAGCCAAATAAACAATAGTATCATAAAGATTATTTGTAATAAAGAAACGACAATTTGCACTATTTCTTAATTGAAATAAAGTATTTCAAGCAGATAACATTGCTTGTATATGTCCTGTTGGTGATGTGTCGCTAATTATTACTTTAGTTGCATTATCACTAATTACTTGTATATCATCAGTTGCTAATTTATCTGCTAAATCATTAGCGACTTCATATTGCATACTTTCTAGTAAATTTTGTCCATTTTCAGCATTTAAATCAACTGCTGCAATAGTTTCACCAGCAACATACAATTTTTCAATTATTTTCGGAATAGTATCAGTTTGCGCATAAGTCACATCTATTCTTTGACTTTTATCATTTCATGCAATAACTTTAATTGATGGGTCTTTTGGAACTTTAATAATAAATTCTATTTTAGTAGAATTAACTATTTCAATTGGAAAAAAGTTTGCTCATGGACTATTTGATTGTTTGAAAAATTCAATAAATTCTGGTGCTTCAACTAATTTTTCTGTATTGTTTAAGTTTGTTTGAATATTAATTGCCATTTTTATTTTTCCTTTCTGTTATAAATTATTTTTCTTTTTATAATCCAATAAACTACTTTTGATTGAAGTTTGTTGGTTGGTTAATATGGTTTCTGGTTTTCCACCTGTATTAATTGGTTCTTTGAATAGTGGTTGTTCTTTAATCATTTTTTTAATAGTGTCTTCTATTTTTGAATTTTCTATATTACTTGTTTTAAATTTTAAATAATCATAAAATTCATTTTTAACTTGATATTTTTTAAATATATTAATTATTTCTTTTTCTTTAATTTCTTGATTAAGTTTATTTAACTTAATTTCTGCTTCATTAATTTTATTTTCTGTTTCTTGTGAAGCATTATTTTCAGGTAAGGATTCAGTTGTTTGTTGAACATTATTTTCATTTTCTGTCATAATACTTTTCTCCTTGCTTAATGTAAC
Organism: Spiroplasma endosymbiont of Amphimallon solstitiale; assembly: GCF_964030965.1. Taxonomy (GTDB): domain Bacteria; phylum Bacillota_I; class Bacilli_A; order Mycoplasmatales; family VBWQ01; genus Spiroplasma_E. The sequence continues at coordinate 1,574,042 of NZ_OZ034999.1, read as the reverse complement.
TTTATCTTTCTACGTTCTTGCATTAATTTTTGTTTAATACTATCTTTATATTCTTGACAATCTTTGTATGGACAATGATTATCAGTTATTCTTTCTGAATAAGTTGAAAATACTCCATTACATTCCATACATTTTCATAAAATTGGTTTAGTTGTCATTTTACTTTCTTCCTTTATTATTTACTTTCTTTATTAATTTTTTCATTTAATTTTGCTAATTTTTTTTGATGTTTTATTACTTTATTATTTGCTCGAACGTGTTTTGGAGTTGTAATAAATCGTTTAAATCAAACAATTAGTTCCCTACAAATTAATGTTCCTACACTTGTTCCAATAATGATTAATTCATGCAATAATTCTTTCATTTCAATATTTTCCTTTCAATTATTTATTTTTTTATTATTCGTCAAATTGACCACCATTAATTCTTTCAATCATTGACTGATAATTACTTATAATAGTTACTAATAAAGAAATTTCTTTATTTAATTGTTCCATTCTTTCTTTATGCATTTTTATTTCGTGATTATAATATTCAATTAATTTTTCTTTATTCATTATTTTTCACCTCCTTTATAAACTTTCATAATATGTAGTTGGTCTATATACTGGTGATATTCTATCTACAACATCATTAATTAATCTTGCATTTTCACTAGTAAATGTTGTTTCTTGCATTTCTTCGACATTATGATTGGTTTCCATAGGTAATAAATTATGAATAATTTCAGAAGCACCAGCAACTATTGTAGGAACTGCATAAGCATTCATAAAATCATTATTAATACCCATAGCAACACCACTACTAATTAATGCTCCACCAGTTGCCATATTTGCTATTTTACGTATATTTTCAAACTTGCTAGGTATTAATTCAGTAATACCAGCAAGTAAATTAGAAATACCATATGAATTTAAAGATATATAAGTATCTCAATCCATTAAATAAAGATTGTTCATTAACGTTATTGTTAGTTACTGATAATGTTAATGTTGGTCATGGTGGTGTTTCTGTAGTTGTTGTAGTTGGTGTAATAGGATTTATTGTTTCAGTAAATTTAGTATAATTAACTAAACCAATTGTTCCTAATCCTAATGCTATTTTTTTACTTGAATTTAATAGTTTACTTTTTAAATTTGGCATTTGATTTAAATTTCATATATCAATTCCTAATTTTTTAGAAAATAATAAAGCATTTATACTACCTAATATTGGATTACCAATAAGTTGACCATAGTATGCAGAAGTTCCTATCATACCAAATAAGGGACTTGCTCCAGTTCTAATTAATTTTAATAAAGTGTAATTACTTGATTGTACAGTTATGTCATTTGGCATTTTCTTCTACTCCTTCTACTTTTTGTTTAATAAACACTTCTATTCAACCTTGATAATTGAAGTTATCTCCAACTAAAATTGCAGTATTAGCATGTGGTTGAGAAACAATTAAATATTTAGCAATGACATTGGGATATTTTCATAAAATAAGTACTTTTATATCATTACTGTCTGTTAAATCTTTGGGATTTGGCGAAAATATTTCTATTTTATCTTGACCAAACAAATCTATTAATTTAATCATTGGTTATTTTTCCTTTTTCAATTGCTTTGGTAATATCTTTTAATTTTGTTAATACTTTATAATCTGTTTTTAAATCTTTAATCATAAATATTAAAAATATTATCAGTGTTATAAATGTTATTAATATTGGTATTATTAATAAAATTTCTCATCATATCATTTTTTTTACTCTTTTCATTTTTTAAATCATTTAACATTTATTGAACAAAATGCACGATTTTTATGAATATTTAAAGTGTTAAAAATTTGACCAGTTACAATAATTTCATCGTTTTTGTTTAATAAAATACAGCGTCTATAAAATTTTGGGTTGTTAAAAATTAAAGTAACATAGTTTAAGCCATTTCATTGACCTCGAGCACTATAATATAAGTCTTTATTACCTTTTTCGTAATATTTTGCTTCAATAGTGTTACTCAGTTTTACTGTTAATTTGACATAATTTGCTTTATCTTTCATTTTTATAATTCCTTAAATAATATTGAATATGTTTATATGCATCTTGTTCATGTTTTGTAAATTTTATATTTCCTTTATAATTTTCTATTTTGTTTTTATTTTTTGGTTCACTTTCTAAATAATCTCAATTCATAACATCTTCTGCTAATACCATTAAAGCACCAATAATTTTAGGAGTTGCTAATGGATTTGTTAATAATTGTTTTGAATTTAAAAAGAAATTTTCTACAATAACTAATATTTTTTTATTATCAAAATGTTTTTTAATTAATAAAAAGTATTCTTTAAATAGATTTTTGCTTTTTAAAACTGTTTTAGTTTTAAATGTTTCATTAAAAACAATATTATTTGTTTCATTTGAATATATAATGATTCCGTTGTTACCAATACCAGCAGGGTCAATTCCAATAATTAAATCATATTGCATTTTATTAATATTTATCTTTCTGAAATGATTTTTGCTGTTTGTTTAAGATATTTAGGTAGTTTGTGATAACAACTGTCACATATTAAATAAGGTATTGGTCAATTTTTATATTTAATAGTTTTAGTAGAATTATTAATACATTCTTTTCAAACTTTATCCATACAAACTCTTAATTCACATTTTTTATTTTTATTATTCATAGTTTTTTCCTTTATAAATAAAATATCTTTTCATTATGAGTTGAAATATGTTTATAAGAAGTAACTATATAATTAATTGACAAATCATTATGGTTATATTGATTATTTATTTCAAAACCTTTTCTGTTTTCTTCTCATGTAACATTATATTTAAAACAAGGATTAGTAATCTTTGTTTTACTATCAGTTATTTCGCCAATAAATCAACTATTATGCTGTTCATAAAATGTTAATGGTTCAAGTTTTATATCATTAAGATAATATTCTTTGGGTGTTTCTGGTTTATTAACAGTTATTTTCTGTTCAGAAATATATGGTTCTAATAATTTTGTTAATTCATCACCATTTAATTCTCTTTTAATATTTTCAGAATTAAAAACCCAATATGTGTAATTATTATCAACAATAAAAGAATTATTTTTAATCATTCATTTTGGAAGTGATAATTTATATTCAACATAATCAATAAGAATAGATTGTGGCTTATCTTTAATAATTTGTTCTTTTTTAAATTCTATTTGCATAATAATCCTTTCCTAATATGTCCTGTTGCTTCTAGCATAAAGGACATATATTTTGATTTTTAGATTATTAATAATACTAATAATAGTATTATTAATTACAGAAATTCTGGGCTCGAAAATCAATTGTGAAATTTTAAAAAGAAATCGAGGCATTCGATTCAATATTTATTTAATTTGCGTTTAGCAAATTAATATTTTAATTGAACCGGCACCGCTCAATTTTTTTTAAAAGTTTGAAATTTATTTTCTCGCCCAAAAAAATTTTTCAAAAAAAATAAAAAATAAAACCAACACTTGCTCACTTGGAAGTGGCAAGGTTGGTTAAATAAAGAATAATAGTATGTTCCCCCACGGGTCTATATACACTAGTTTCCAATTCGCTCCCACCCCAAGAATTACCATTTCTGGTTAGTATAATTTATTAGGCATCATCCACTTTTTATTTATTCATGCAAGTCCACATGCTAGCTACTATTTTTAACAACTGTGTTGTAGTTCACTGTTTTAGTTCTCTAATACGTGTTGATAATAGTATTAAAGAAGGTTATAAAAATTTTATAAAATTTTACAATTACAAAAAAAGACGAGATTTTTATTCTCGTCTTTGTTAATTTTTATAAATAAGGAAAGGAGTATTTCTATAATATAATATTGAAAATTATTCTGTAAAAAATTTGTTAAATTTGTTAGCCGTCCTAATATTTTTAACATTAATTTTTACTGTCACTAGTGTTATTATTTTAATGGTAGTATGAAAGATGATTCATCATAATCATAAATTAATTGGAATTTTAAAAGCATTGGGTTATAAAAATTGACAATTAACAATTTCTTTAGTTTTAGCCTTTAATTTTGTAGAAAAGTAATGATACATGATAAAGTGTTATTTTTAGAGAATTTTTACACTAAATAATGTTACTTTTAACAAATTTTTAATTAAAAATAATATTTTAAGTGTAAATTGATGAATAATTTTTGGTCATCCATACTTTTCTACATAATTAAAAGTTTTAGCTATTATTTGACCTTTATTTATTTTTGCTATTATTGGTGTTTTAATATCAGTATTTATTAGTCATATTCTTATTAATAGTCATAACTTATATTTAGCGTTAATTAACTAGGATGATATATAAATGTGCATATGACAATTATTGTGGTAACTGTTCCTTTATTGTTATTAGTAATTATTAGTTTTTTTTATAGTTTATTTATTTTTACAAAAAAACCACTTGACTTAATTACTAGTAAAAATTTTAAAAAATATCATCATTTAAATATTAGCAAAATTTTTAATTTTATTAGTGTTAAAGTTATTGGCGATATTAGTTATCATAATAAATTGGCAATAACTATTAGCATGCGTAGTTTTGGTAAATTAGTTATCATTAGTATAGTTAGTATTTTTGCTGCCACATTGATGCTATTTTCAATTGCAGCTAGTGGTTTAGTTAATGATATGTTATCATTACAATTTGAAGGAATTAATTTTAATTATTTAAATAGTTATCATTATGAAGACATTGAAAATAATTTTATTAATAATAACAAGCAGTTGCTTTATAACATTGCTCCAGTTTCACAAATAGAATCAGGAGTGTCACTTAAACAAGATTTACAAGATGCTATTGATTCATATTTAATAAATCCTAATAATCCAGCACCCGTTATTCGCGATTTACGTAATAAATATATTTTGGGTAGCGATTTATTAAAGATGCGTAAAAATTTTGAAAAATCGACAACATGAAATTTATTACCACAAACATTTAAAAAACAGTGAACAAAACAAATAAATATTATTAATTATTTAACAAATGAAAGTGGTAATAATAATGATTTATTAATTAGTTTTGGTATTATTCCTTATCAAGAACAAAATGAGTTACCTTTTATTAAATTGAATATTGAAGATTCTTATGATTTGGATTTTAGTCATAACAATGCTATTGGTAATACTTATGATAGTGTAACTCAAACTTTTAATGATTCATGCTTTAGTAATGAAGTTACAATAAGACAAACTATCTATGGTATTAATGCAAATAGTAATAATTTTATTAAACCTAATTTAATTAATAGTAAATTTAAAAAATTTATTAATATGAACATTGATACAATGAATACTTCTGATTTTTGATTAGATAAAGAATTTACTAAAAATGTTAACAATATAAAAAAACAATTGCATATTACTAGTACTAATGCTCCAAATGTTACCTTTTTACCAATTGCAGCATCTAATGCCCCAGCATCCAATACTAGTACTGGTAATGGTAACAATATTGGTAAAGCAATTTTATATCCATATTTTGAATGGTAATAAAAAATATTTAATTGGTATTATTTATGATGGCTTTAGGAATTTAGGAATATCAATATTATTAGTATCACAATCACTTTTAAATAGTGCTATTAATGAAAATGCAGGATTATTAATTAATAATGCCAAAATGAGTAAATTTAATGATAATGAGTTACGACATTACTTAACTTTTATTAATACTGAAAATAATTATAATCTTGATTTAACTAAAATTTTGAATGCTGACTACATTAGTTCTAGTGGTTTTATTAGTTCTTTGAGTGGTATTGTTCCAATCGGTAATGAAAAAGCAGCATTGGAAAATAATGAAATAAGTATTCAATTACTTATTGGTTTTTTTGCAATTTGTAGCATTATATTATCATTTATGATTATGACTTTGGTTACTAATATTTTAGTTCGTGATAATTGAATATTGATTAATATTTTAAAAGTATTGGGATATAATACTATGGAAGTATCGTACAATTTTATTATAATTATTGTCCCTTTAATTTTAATTTTTTCAGTTTTTAGTATTTTTATTACTCCAATATTAATTAATATATTAGCACAACAGTTAATTACTTTTAGTCATGTTATTTATCCAATTATTTTTCGTTGATGATATTTTTTATTAGCTTTTGCTATTAATATTATTGTTTATATTAGTGCTTATATTATTACTTGATTATTAAATTTTAGAAAATATAGGTTATGAGCATTTATGGAGTAAAGATATTAGTTAATAAAAATTTTATTCCAGTAAAAATTTAAAAAAGGAAGTTTATTATGTTTTTAATTGATTTTCACTTAGAAAGGCATATAATGAATTTATAATGTTTTTAAACCCATTGTTTTAATTTTAAAGCAAATGGGTTTTATGTTAAAAAGGAGATGAACTTATGGAACAGCAAGAAAGTAAAACACAAACATCTAGTAATGAGTTAAAATCAAAAATAGAAATTGGACAAGAAAAATTACAAAAAGAAAAAGATAAATTAATAAAATTACAAAATGAATCAGAAACAGTTTCTGTTTCTAAAGAAACTAAAAAAGGAATTGCAGAACAAATAGAAGCAATTAATCAATTAGAAAAAATGATTAATGAAGTTAAAAAACAGCTTAACAAAAATGCTTATTAAATAAGGAGTAAAATATGCCATTAGATAAGGATAAGGATAAACAAGATTTACAAATTAAAATATTTACAGATGAGCAAATTCAATTACTTACCGAAGATGATATTAAATCATTATCAATTGAACAAATTCAAGTATTTAATGAAAAAATTGAAGTATTAGATAAAGAAGTTGAAAAAAGAACCATAATATTATCAGATTATATTGATGTAATTACTGATGCTACTTCTAAAATAACTAGTTTATTAGAAGAAAATGTTTTTTTGGAAAAGCAAAAAATCGGCAATTTTAAAAATTTTATTATTAGAATGTTTAGTTTTGGTTGTATTAATAAAAATAAAAGAATAGAAAAAAAACTAAATAAAAATAAAAAGGAAATACAAGAAAAAACTAATGAACGAACAGATTTAAAAATAATATTTGAAAATATTAGTTTAGAAAGAAAAAAAATAAATGATGAGTTAAATAATTTAATTAAATTAACTGAATTATGAAAAAATATTAATGATAAAAAAAATAGTATAAAAAACACTTCATCAGATAAAGAATTTTCTTGTTCTAAATTTGTTGAAGAAATTAATGCGTTGGAATTAACTAGTCAAACACCAGTAAATGATCGTGTACAAAACTTACCATAAATATAACTATTATTTATGAATATAGTAATGCTTATTAAAAAGGAAAAAAACTAGAAATGAAGCAATATTATGAACTATTAGGTTTATCTATTGGTGCAACAATTCCTGAAATTAATGCATCTTTTAGACGTTTATCTTTAAAATTACATCCAGATAAAAATACTAATAATCCAGAAGCAACTATTAATTTTCAAAAATTAAGTGAAGCGCGTAATGTTTTAGTTAAACAAAAAGAATATCAAGAAAAAACTAATAAAGTATGGAAAGAAAATTTAAAAAAACAACAAGCAGAACAAGAAACATTTCAAAGTAAACAAAAAGAAGAAATTTTCTTTAATTTTGTAGAAAAGTAGTGATATTAGTAAAATTAGCAAAAATATATTTTTATATGGTATTTTTAATATTAAAGAGGTGATTTTAAATGAATAAAATACAGTAAAAGAAATTTTAAATAATTTGTCTGATAAAGATTTTATTGAGATTTTTAGAGAAAATAAAACTAGAATTAAACAAATTGAGAAAAAAGAAAAATTTGAAGCAGTCGAACAAAAATTCAAAGAGAAAGGGATTCAATGTCCAGATTGTAGTTCTTTTTTGTCTACTAAATATGGTAGTAAAGATTATAAGCAAAGATATAAATGTAAAAGTTGTAATATTACTTTTCATGCTTTTAAAAATCATTATTTTTATTGAAGTCATTTATCTCATGATCAATGAGATTTATTGATACAAATAGCTACTTTAGGTCAATCTGCTTACATTATTTCTCAATTTATTAATACTACAAATAAAACTGCCTGATTTAATCGTCAAAAATTTATGAAATCAACACAATTAGTAAAAACACAAAATCAATTTGTAAAATTAAAAGCTAGAATTGAAGTTGACGAAACTTTTATCAAAGAAATTCATAAAGGAAACTTTAAAGATCCAAATGATCCAAGAAAACAATGAATTGAAGAAAATGCTAAAGATTTAAATTGTTGTATTCAAATGGCAATTGATGAAAACCGAAATATCTATGCTCAAACAACAAATACTAAAAGATTAAATAAAAAATGAGTACAAGAAAACTTAACATCGAAACTTATCGAAGAAAATTCAATTATAGTTTGTGATATGCAAGTATTATATGATACAGTAGCTAAACAAACTAAATCCACTATCCAGCAGTTTAAATCAAAAGAAAATAAAGAATTAAATTATAAAAAATTAAGTAATGTCAGTAAAATACAATCAAGTTTAAAAGAATTTATTACTCATTACCATGGCATTGGATTTACCAATATTCAAAATTACCTCAATTTATGGAAATGAAAATATCAACACTACGGATTAACCCCTTATCAAAAATCCAATGTGTTATATTTCAGTTTGTAAAAAAAATAAATCCCAAAATTTAATAAAATCAAATTTTAAGTCAAGTTGATGACTTTTTTTATTTTACCACTACTTTTCTACAAAATTAAAAGAAATTTTAGCTAAGCAAAAAATTAAGATATTTGAAAAAGAAATTGATCAAAAAATGAAAAAATATTATATTGAGTTATTACCTAGAATACTTGATTTTAAAATAGAATTAAAGAAACTAAAAAAATATTTAATTTAACAGAGCAAGAAAAAATAATTCTTTGTAAAAAAATACAAAAATTATTTTTCTAAATTAAATATTTTAACTTCATAAGCTTGCAACAGAAACAGAAATAGCACAACTTAAAAAGCAAATTTGTGTGCAAGCTTATGAAGTTAAAAAATCGCAATCGTGGATAGATTTCTTTACTAAAACCAATATGTGAAAAATTAATTTTTAAATCATGTAAAATTATATTAAGAAATTTTAACTTTAGAGTCAAAAAGTTCTAAATTAAGAAAAGATATTATTAATTTAAATAGAAAGAAAATAAATCCAAGAATTAATTTTTATATTAAATGTATTACTTTAGATTTTTATGATTGAAATAAAATAACAGAAAAAGAACTATGTGAAAATAAAAATGAATTTATAAAAATCAATAGGGAAAAAGAAAATTTAAAAGAAAAATGAATTTATAAAAATCAATAGGGAAAAAGAAAATTTAAAAGAAAAATATGATATAGTAAAAACTAATATGCAAATATTAATTAATGAGCAAAACTTATTACAAGAAGATCTTAATGAATTATTTGCAAAAGAAGATGATTTGAAAAAATATATAAATTCATTTAATTTAGAAGAAAAAGATTCAATAAGAGATTGAAATAAACACTTTTCATCATCAGTTTAATGATATAAATAATATTATATGAATAGTTAATTATTTAAATATAAATTTATATTTATGGTTCAACTAATAATTCATTATTTGATGTTTGTTCATCATTGCTTTCTTCAATAATATTATTATCAATAATAATATAATATTGTAAATATTTATTTCAAATACTGATAATTGGTTTATACAGAAAACTACTAAACATAAAGTTACCAATGCCATGAATAGCATCAAAACTTAATCCAGATAATCAGTAAAGATAAAAACTGGATTTACCAAATAATATTAAATGAATTAGAGCATCAAATGTACCAAAAGTAAAACCTCATAAACTTGTAATAATTACAAAAATTCATCAATGCTTTTTAATAAATGACGAAATATTCAAATTATTATTACCAATATTGGTCATATACTAAAATATAAAAATATTCAACTATTACCACCGTAAAGTAGAATTTCTAATGAAGCAAAAATTAAAGGAATAGTAATTGACATATATAATGGAAAAACTAATGCTGAAAATGCTAATAGAAAAGTTACAACTTCAATATTTGGTAATATTGCTAGTACTTCTTTTAAAGCAAAGACTAGTGATGCATATGAAGGAATAATCAAGATACGAATTAATTTTTGGACATGGTTACTCATATTTGTTCTTGGCTTTCTTTATTTTTTAAATTTAAAACCACCTCATAAAGGTGGTTTAGTTATACTAATCGGAGATAAAACATCAATTAAAATTATATAACTGTTATCTGCACCCAGAGATTAGTTTAATAGTATTAAATAGATAGGTCTACTGGCTTAACTTCATTTTACTTGTTAGGCAATGTTTAGTAATCTGTGTAACTTACAAAAATAACTATGTTTAATTAATTCTAGTAAATATAATTAAATGACTAGAAAGAGTGAGTTACAGATGGCTAAAAAACAAAATATTAATAATAATGATCCAATATCAAAAGCAGTAGATTTATTATTAGAAAATACTTTTAATTATGTAGAAAAGTATGGATGACCAAAAATTATTCATCAATTTACACTTAAAATATTATTTTTAATTAAAAATTTGTTAAAAGTAACATTATTTAGTGTAAAAATTCTCTAAAAATAACACTTTATCATGTATCATTACTTTTCTACAAAATTAAAGGAAAATACTGAAGATTTAACAACAGTTTTTAAAGAAGGGGGTTTATATAAAGAATTAACAAAACGTTTAGTTGAAAAAATGTTGAATTCTGAAATGCAAAATTATTTAGGATATGAAAAAAATCAACATAGTAATACTGAAAATGCTCGTAATGGTACAAGTTCAAAAAAATTAATAACTCAACAAGGTAAAATTGAGATTGATGTACCAAGAGATCGCAATAGTGATTTTACTCCTGTAATAGTTGCAAAAAGACAGCGAAGATTTGATGGTTTTGATCAACAAGTGCTTTCACTATATGCAAAAGGTATGACTCTATCTGACATTAGAATGCAGTTACAAGAGTTATATCATGGTGCTGATATTAGTGAAAGTGTTATTAGTCAAATTACTGATGATGTTATTGATGATGTCAAAGCATGACAAAATCGACCATTAGAAAGCGTTTATCCGATTGTTTATTTTGATTGTATAGTAGTTAAAGTTCGACAAGATAAACGGATTATTAATAAATCAGTTTATATAGCATTAGGAGTTGATTTAGAAGGTAAAAAAGATGTTTTAGGCTTATGAATTAGTGAAAATGAAGGTGCTAAATTTTGATTAGCTAATTTCACAGAAATGAAAAATCGAGGCTTAAATGATATTTTGATTGCTTGTAGTGATAATTTAACAGGCATGTCAGAAGCAATACAAGCAGTTTATCCTAAAACAGAACATCAATTATGCATTGTTCATCAAATTCGAAATAGTTTAAAATATGTTTCATACAAACATCGAAAAACTCTAGTTACAGATTTAAAACCAATTTATAGTGCATGTAGTGAAGAACAAGCAATGCAAGCTTTAGAATCATTTGAAAGTAAATGAAATAAACAATATCCCCAAATTGCTAAATCTTGATATAAAAATTGAGAAAATTTGATGATTTTTATTAGTTATCCTGCAGAAATCAAAAGAGTAATTTATACAACAAATGCTATTGAATCTGTTAATAGTCAATTACGAAAAGTTATTAGAAACAAAAAAGCTTTTCCTAATGATATGTCAGTTTTTAAAATATTTTATTTAGCAATTGAAAATATAACAAAAAAATGAACATTGCCTATTCAAAATTGAAATACAGCAATTGCTCATTTTATGATAAAATTTGAAGATAGAATTAATCTGAACTAGTACTTTGTAAAACAAAGATACACAGATTTCTAAAAAGCCTCACTTGTTACCCTTCTCAAAATCTTTGATTTCAATGGATTATGTAACTTTTATCAGTATCACAGTTGCTGGGGCAGCTTAAGATTACTTAATTCCCTTTTATGAACAGTTGTTCATCTATTTAATTTTATTCAGTTGTATTTAAGGATAAATGATTTAATATATTAAAAATATATTATACTTTTTGTTTATTTTTTGTTTAATAATGACACTAATTGTGCTTTTGGTAAATTATTCATTTCATTTTGATATTGTTTAAATATATTTTTACATGTTGTAAGTTCAGTTAATGCTTCTTTTAAGTTACCTCAACCTTCAATTATGACTTTCTTTTTTTGTAATTCTTTATATTGTAGAAAGAAATTAACAATTTCATCACGTAAATGTTGTGGTACATCTTTTAGATCTTGATACTCATTAAAGCGTGGATCAGAATTAACAACACCAAATAATTTAGTATCAACTTCACCACCGTCAATCATTTTAATCATTCCTAAAATTCTAACTTCTACTAAGCAACCAGGGAAAGTTGGATAAGTAATTAAACTAATAATATCTAAAGGATCACCATCGTAATCTAAAGTTTCAGGAATATATCCATATTCACTGGGATAAAAATTAGCACCATAAAGAACACGATCTAATATCATAGTTTTAGATTTTCAATCATATTCATATTTATTACTTGATCCTTTGGGAATTTCAACTACCATTTGCACAATGTTATTTTCACTTTTATTCATTAATACTTCATCTCCTTTTAAAAATTAATTTTATTATATAATAAATAAACGTTTTTTTATATATCCTGAATTGTAAAATTAAAAAGGACACTTATATAAAAATTAAATTGTGTTAATTCTATAATTAAGAAAAGAAAGGAATTAGCACAATGTATAAGTATCTGACTATTGAATCAATAATAGCAATAAAAGAATATAAAAGTTATGGATTTTCGATTCGTAAAATAGCAAAAGCCATTGATTATAGTAAATCAACTGTACATAGAGTTTGTAGATTATTAAATCAAAACTTATTACCATTAGAAATATTGAATAAAATTCAAAAAAATAAACAAAATGCAGGTAGAAAATTAATAATTTTAACTTTAATAGAAATTAATACTATTAATCATTTGTTAATTACTAAAAATTATGCTCTTGATATAATTGCTAATTTTTTAAAGGAAAATAAAATAAAAAGTATTTCAACAAAAACTTTATATAACATGTTTAAAACAAATCGAATGGGTTTTGATGAAAATAACTTATTGAGAAAAGGAAAAAATAAACCTCACAAACAAAAAGAAACTAGGGGCAGAATTAATAATTGTAAGTCTATTCATGAAAGAAATTTAATCATTCCTAATATTAAAAATATAGAAGAATTTGGTCATTTAGAGGGTGATACTATCATTGGTAAAGATCATAAAAGTTCTATTATTACTTTAGCTGATATATGATCAAAAACCACAATTCCTTTAGCAACTAAAAATAATAAATCAGAAAATATTACAAAAAGTATAATAAAATTTATTTCAAAGTTACAAAAAGGAACAGTTAAAACTATTACTTTTGATCGTGGTAAAGAATTTAGTAAATGAAAATTAATCGAAAAAAATTGTAATGTTAAGATTTATTTTGCAGATCCTGGTAAACCTTGTCAAAGAGGTTTAAATGAAAATAATAATGGTATTTTAAGAAGATATTTACCAAAATCTACAGATCTATCTTCATATAAACAAAAAGATTTAAATACTATAGCATTTCAAATTAATTCTACACCCAGAAAATCACTATCTTATAAAAGACCAATAGATTTAATACAATTATTTTAAAAAACTGTCCCATTTATATTTACAATTCAGGTATAATTAAAATAATAAATGTATTTTAAGGAGTAAAAGATGAGTTTAAAATATGAGAAAAAGTGACAACAATTTAAAAGTAATATTAATAATTCTTTAAAATTAACTACTCATAGGATAGCATTAATTAGTAGTTTATTGGCAGTTACGACATTAATGACCTTATTAGAAACACCACCTATTTTTTTACCTTTTTTAAAAATTGATTTTGGTAATACTATTAATTTAATTGCATTGTTAATTATTAAACTTCCTTATAGTTTGTTAATTGCTATTATTGTTCCTTGATTAAGTTTAATATTACCTCATTTTCCTTCTGGTAATGCTGAACCAATTGGTGAATTTGCTTATATGTTAAGTACTATTACTTTATTGTTATTATATAGTAGTTTTAAATTATTATTTAAGCAATTACCATTTTGAAAAACACAATCTAATAATTCTTGAAAACGATTAATGATTATTGAAATACCAACAATTGTTATTACTTGTATTTTAGTATCATTAATTAGTGCTTTTTATAATTGAGCTTTTATTTTAGACATGTATGGTGCTGGTGATCTTAAAGATAAGATTTGAATTGTATTTGTACCATTTAATTTAATTAAATTTACTTCAGTTTTGCTTTTATATTTATTATTAGTTAGGCCAGTACAAATTTTAGTACAACATTTTAATATTTAAATAATATATTTTAATTGATCTTTTTTTAATTCTATTACTAAAGATTCTTCACTATTTTGTTTTATTTCTGACTCTTCTCAAGGTCTTCAAATATTTACTTCTTCTTTATAATCTTCATCAATTACTAATCGTTCTGAATCACTATCTTCTTCTGAATTATCAAAATAGTTGTTTTCTATTTGTTTGTTAATATTTACTGATAATAAATTTATTGCTTGCTGTTGATTTAAAAATTCTTCTTTATAATTTTGATTTTTATTATTATCACAATTTATTTCTGCAATATTGATGGCTTCTTCTAATATATCTCTTGGAGCTGAGTTGACTGAATGTTTTGTTTTAAATTCATTCTTTCTTGCTTTTTGTTTTCAAATTCAAATTGTTGTTTTTGAAATGCCAGTTTCTTTTTTGATTTCACCATAACTTTTACCATCTTGTAAATATTGTAATACTTTTTCTTTTATTTCGGGTGTATATTTTTTTTGCCATCTTTTAATCTTCCTTTTCTTTTAGCAATTTTATTTAATAAAAATCCTAATACAGAAAAATATCTTTTAATTATGTAGAAAAGTATGGATGACCAAAAATTATTCATCAATTTACACTTAAAATATTATTTTTAATTAAAAATTTGTTAAAAGTAACATTATTTAGTTTAAAAATTCTCTAAAAATAACACTTTATCATGTATCATTACTTTTCTACAAAATTAAAGAAAATATCTATATAAGGATTTAACACTATTTAAATTAATGATTAATATTATAATTTATTTTTTTAGTTTTTGTTATTTTTATTTCCTGAATTGTAAATATAAATGGGACAGTTTTTTAAAATAATTGTATTAAATCTATTGGTCTTTTATAAGATAGTGATTTTCTGGGTGTAGAATTAATTTGAAATGCTATAGTATTTAAATCTTTTTGTTTATATGAAGATAGATCTGTAGATTTTGGTAAATATCTTCTTAAAATACCATTATTATTTTCATTTAAACCTCTTTGACAAGGTTTACCAGGATCTGCAAAATAAATCTTAACATTACAATTTTTTTTTAATTATGTAGAAAAGTATGGATGACCAAAAATTATTCATCAATTTACACTTAAAATATTATTTTTAATTAAAAATTTGTTAAAAGTAACATTATTTAGTGTAAAAATTCTCTAAAAATAACACTTTATCATGTATCATTACTTTTCTACAAAATTAAAGATTTTTTTCGATTAATTTTCATTTACTAAATTCTTTACCACGATCAAAAGTAATAGTTTTAACTGTTCCTTTTTGTAACTTTGAAATAAATTTTATTATACTTTTTGTAATATTTTCTGATTTATTATTTTAGTTGCTAAAGGAATTGTGGTTTTTGATCATATATCAGCTAAAGTAATAATAGAACTTTTATGATCTTTACCAATGATAGTATCACCCTCTAAATGACCAAATTCTTCTATATTTTTAATATTAGGAATGATTAAATTTCTTTCATGAATAGACTTACAATTATTAATTCTGTCCCTAGTTTCTTTTTGTTTGTGAGGTTTATTTTTTCCTTTTCTCAATAAGTTATTTTCATCAAAACCCATTTGATTTGTTTTAAACATGTTATATAAAGTTTTTGTTGAAATACTTTTTATTTTATTTTCCTTTAAAAAATTAGCAATTATATCAAGAGCATAATTTTTAGTAATTAACAAATGATTAATAGTATTAATTTCTATTAAAGTTAAAATTATTAATTTTCTACCTGCATTTTGTTTATTTTTTTGAATTTTATTCAATATTTCTAATGGTAATAAGTTTTGATTTAATAATCTACAAACTCTATGTACAGTTGATTTACTATAATCAATGGCTTTTGCTATTTTACGAATCGAAAATCCATAACTTTTATATTCTTTTATTGCTATTATTGATTCAATAGTCAGATACTTATACATTGTGCTAATTCCTTTCTTTTCTTAATTATAGAATTAACACAATTTAATTTTTATATAAGTGTCCTTTTTAATTTTACAATTCAGGCTTTAATAAAAATTATCTATCAAATTATTATTATGATATTTTCATTGTTAATTAATTTTCTAAATTAGAGTAGTATTAATAGTTTTTATAAAAATTTAATAAATGTCTTGTTTTTTAATTAAAAGTAATTTATAATTTTTATAAATAAGTATTTACTTAATTAAATACCTATTTTAAAAAGGAGAAGTTATAATGATAGTTAAAAGTGTTGACCAAGAAAAAGAAAAAGTAGATATAAAAACAAAGAAAAAAATAAAGATTAATTCAAAACAACAAATTTTTAATATTACTTTGACAGGAATTTTATTGGGATTAGCTGTTGCTTCTTCATTAATTGAAATACCTATTCAGTTTATGGGGGTAATTTTACCATTAAGAATTTTTGATTCATTAATTATTGCTTTTGCTTTACCAATTATTGGTTTATATTATACATTAGCAATTGGTATTATCGAACCTTGATTACATTTATTAGCAGATAGTGATCATCCACCAATTCAAATTTTCTTTGATAATATTGCTAATATTTTATTTATTGTTTCTTTTTATTTTATTTACTACTATCTTTTTAAATTGTGTAATAAAAGTAAAAATTTAAAAGTAGATACTATCAAAAAAGTAAGTGCTGGTCTAGTAATAGTACCCTTAAATGCGATTATTGCTACTTTATCTTTTACTTTAACTTTAGTAGTACTTTATTTTAGTCCTAACCTACCAAGACCTGATGAATATGATAATAATATTCTTAATTTTAATAATCATTCAGTAGTTATATTATTTATTTTACTTGGTATTGAAATTTTAAGATTTATTTTTATCTTTATCTTATTTAGTTTAGTTGAAAGAAAGATAGGTTCTGCTAAACGTTATTATTTTTAATAAAAAGTATTTTATTTTATAAAATAAAATGTTAAATTAATACTTATTAATTAAAAATAAAATTAGGGAGTAACATATGAAGTTAATAGTTATTTTAATTATTATCATGAGTATTATTTTTTTAATTGGTTTTATAATAATATTTTTTCTGAAATTAAGAAAAAAGAAAATAAAATCATCAAGGAAAATAAAATATCGTTTATGTGATCCAAATTCTTATCATATTAGCATTATCAAGAATAGAAAGTTTAAAAGTAATAATGATTTAGTAAATAATAAAAAAGTATTGGAAATGTTAACATATTTACAGGAAAGAGATATCGCTAATTATAATAATATTATTCCTACCTTTTATAGCATTTTAGAAAAACCTATCCAACATAATTTGGAAACTAATAAAAATGTTAATTATTTATTAACTAATATTGTTGATATTTTATGTCACCATCATCACTGTATAGTAAATCCCTTAGAACCTGTTTAGAATCTTTTTAATAAAACTGAAATAAATGAAAGAACAACCATTTGTAAACTAGTATTTAGTTTTCTTTCACAATTTTTTCATAATCTTCTGTATTTTTCTAATCAAGCAAAGCTTCGTTCTACAATTCATCTTTTTGGTAATACTACAAAAGTATGTAATTCATTACGTTTTATCACTTCAACATTTGCATTTATGATTGTTTTGATTTCAGAAGCAAATTTTTCACCAGTATAACCAGCATCTACTATTATTTTTTGAACTGCAGAAAGATTTTCTTTTTCATTTTCAATCATTATTATAGCGCTATTACGATCTGTTTTTTCCTTTAATTTTGTAGAAAAGTAATGATACATGATAAAGTGTTATTTTTAGAGAATTTTTACACTAAATAATGTTACTTTTAACAAATTTTTAATTAAAAATAATATTTTAAGTGTAAATTGATGAATAATTTTTGGTCATCCATACTTTTCTACATAATTAAAAGTTTTTTCTGCTGTGGTTATGTAAATTGCATGTGGTAAACCTTGAGAATCAACAACAATATGACGTTTTATGCCTGAAATCTTTTTACCAGCATCATAACATTTATTTTCAGTAGTATCTGTATTTTTAACACTTTGCGAATCAATTATACAAAAACTAGTTTGTTCTTTGCGATTATTATTGATACGAACTTTTTTAACTAATTTTTTTTAAAATTAATTGCAATACACTAGGTTCTTTACCATTATTTTTACTTCAAATTTGAAAATAATAATATACAGTTTGTCATTTTGGAAAATTTTTTGGTAGCATTCTTCATTGACAACCACTTTTTAATACATATAAAATTGCACAAAATACTTCATATAAATCTAAACTTCTTGGTTTTGTTTTCTTTTTGCTATTTTCTAAAATTGATTTTATGTTCTCAAATTGTTCTTTGGTGACATGACTTGGATAATTTTTATGCATATATACCTCTTATTTTAAAATCAAGTATATAGGGGCTTTGCCCCTTGGGTGCTACGCACCCACACCCCACTCACTTTAAAAAAGTGAGACAAAGGGCGTAAACGCCCCGCCAACCAAACCAAAGGTTCTTGGTTGGCACCAGCAATACATACACATTTTACTTCTTAACAAACTTTTTATTCTTATCATAAGTACGTTTACCACGAACCTTAACAACATCTTTTTTACTATCTTGTAAAATATTATCTAATTTATCTAAACCAACTGCTCTAATATCATCAACAGTAAACTCCAAACCTTGTGACTGTTCATAGTCTTTAATACTACTTAATTCACTCTTTAACGAATGAATATAATTTAAGGCACGACTATTATATCTGGCAATGTTTAGTAATCTGTGTAACTTACAAAAATAACTATGTTTAATTAATTCTAGTAAATATAATTAAATGACTAGAAAGAGTGAGTTACAGATGGCTAAAAAACAAAATATTAATAATAATGATCCAATATCAAAAGCAGTAGATTTATTATTAGAAAATACTGGAGATTTAACAACAGTTTTTAAAGAAGGGGGTTTATATAAAGAATTAACAAAACGTTTAGTTGAAAAAATGTTGAATTCTGAAATGCAAAATTATTTAGGATATGAAAAAAATCAACATAGTAATACTGAAAATGCTCGTAATGGTACAAGTTCAAAAAAATTAATAACTCAACAAGGTAAAATTGAGATTGATGTACCAAGAGATCGCAATAGTGATTTTACTCCTGTAATAGTTGCAAAAAGACAGCAAAGATTTGATGGTTTTGATCAACAAGTGCTTTCACTATATGCAAAAGGTATGACTCTATCTGACATTAGAATGCAGTTACAAGAGTTATATCATGGTGCTGATATTAGTGAAAGTGTTATTAGTCAAATTACTGATGATGTTATTGATGATGTCAAAACATGACAAAATCGACCATTAGAAAGCGTTTATCCGATTGTTTATTTTGATTGTATAGTAGTTAAAGTTCGACAAGATAAACAGATTATTAATAAATCAGTTTATATAGCATTAGGAGTTGATTTAGAAGGTAAAAAAGATGTTTTAGGCTTATGAATTAGTGAAAATGAAGGTGCTAAATTTTGATTAGCTAATTTCACAGAAATGAAAAATCGAGGCTTAAATGATATTTTGATTGCTTGTAGTGATAATTTAACAGGCATGTCAGAAGCAATACAAGCAGTTTATCCTAAAACAGAACATCAATTATGCATTGTTCATCAAATTCGAAATAGTTTAAAATATGTTTCATACAAACATCGAAAAACTCTAGTTACAGATTTAAAACCAATTTATAGTGCATGTAGTGAAGAACAAGCAATGCAAGCTTTAGAATCATTTGAAAGTAAATGAAATAAACAATATCCCCAAATTGCTAAATCTTGATATAAAAATTGAGAAAATTTGATGATTTTTATTAGTTATCCTGCAGAAATCAAAAGAGTAATTTATACAACAAATGCTATTGAATCTGTTAATAGTCAATTACGAAAAGTTATTAGAAACAAAAAAGCTTTTCCTAATGATATGTCAGTTTTTAAAATATTTTATTTAGCAATTGAAAATATAACAAAAAAATGAACATTGCCTATTCAAAATTGAAATACAGCAATTGCTCATTTTATGATAAAATTTGAAGACAGAATTAATCTGAACTAGTACTTTGTAAAACAAAGATACACAGATTTCTAAAAAGCCTCTTATATCTTTGTAAATAAGACCTAGGAAATCATAAACTAAAAGTCATAGTTTCACCACTATAACTCGGTGGTAATCCACCACGTTTAATTATTCGCTTCGTTTGTCTTTTTGATAAGACAACTTTATTATAATCATCAACATTAGTATAAATATTAAGTTTAAACTTAACTAAAAATAATAAAACACGCATTCTTTTAACTTGCACAATATACTCTACTTTTTCACGGGCTTGTTTTGGTATTCTATCGGGGTGTTGTTCAATCATATACATAATTCCATTAAAATTATGACCTATTAACTTACAAAACATACCTAAACTTTCTTGTGTTTCTTTAAATTCTAGTGACAAATCATTACTATTAATTTTTAAACCTAACTCATCTAAAACAACCATATCACACTCTTTAAAAGCATAATTACTATTTAATCAATTAAATTTAAAAACATCATCATAAGAACAACGATAACTATATTCATTACGGATTTTAATAGGAATAGGACTAACTACCCTACCCTTATGTTTTTGTGCTAAACAACAAGCAAGAGCAGATTTACCAGTACGTGGTGGGGCTGCAATAATATAACTACCTACCCGTTGCAATATTTTTATATTTTTTCTAGTTATTAAAAATGGATAAAGTATTATTAATAATAAAATTCCTAAAAGTAAGTAACCATATCAAGGCATTATTTCAACTCCTAACCAACTAAAAATCCAACTGCTTTTAAAAATACTCATAAAGTTAATACTTGTTCTAAACCACTAGTAAAATCAACATTTAAAACAGAACTAATAGTATCATCAAAAATACGTCTCAATAATCCATCAAGTTTAGTAAAAAACTCTCTTAATGGTTCTACTGGTAAAACTTTACCAACAACTCCATAAAGTACTCATCTAAAAGCATTACGCAAATGACCAAAAACATCATATCAACTCACTCGTTCATACTCAGGGTTAAAAGGACTATTTGGTGGTACTGGTGTTATATTTTCACTTGAAAAAATATTAATTTGACCAAATTGAACATCTGGTGGTGTTGTCAAAGTTGTAGTACCATGAATATCAAAAAATACAGTTAAATGTCTTAAATTTGGAACTTTAATAGGCATAGAAATAAAATTATACAAATCTTGCATATAAATATCATTACCAACTGTCCCTTTAAAAACATATTCTGTATTACCCTCATAATCTAAAAAACTAAAAGTAAAATCACCAGTAAATGTTGAAAAACCTTCATAATAAAAATAAAACATAAAACCTTGAATATAAAAACTCAACGGTTTATCAATCTCAAAATTTAATTCAAAACGTAAATTTAAAGGCTTAATTCTAAGATTTGTATTATAAACCATAAAGCGATTTTTTTTACCATATTCAACAAAATTATGATTAAACATAATCCGTGAAATGTCATCTAATTGATTTCTATTAAATTCATAAACACCAGTTCCTACATCAACTGTTTTCTTTTTAACACCAGCAACATCACTTTGATAATCAACATTCAAATGATTATCATAACCACCAATAATATCACCACTAACTAATTTTAAATCTGGTTGATCAACATCAAAATAAGCAGAATTTCAAGGAATGGTAGCTCAATCATTAAAATTATTATATTTAATATGTTTAATCATATTTTTTGTAATATCATAATTAACAACATTAGGGTCATTTGAAGCAATTAAACTAGTGGGTGCTTGAACAGAAGTATTTACAATAAAAAACAATTTAGCAAACTTAAATCACATAATTATTTACCAAATAAACATTTTAAGATTCACCATGAACCATAAAATAAAACAAATCCAATAAAAAACTGTGTTCCATAAACTACTAAATTTCATAAAATAGTAGTAAAATCATCAACTGGATTACCTATAAACATAGTTCAATAATCAACTATACATTGATGTATTTTATTGTAAATATCTCAAACACTCATACTTAACACCTACCCAAACAATGACCTAAAAACAAATTTAATACTACGATAAATAAAATTAAAAAATACACCTAATACCAACCAAAAAGTTAAATTAAATAAAATATAAACTTCATCAGTAATATTAGTTCGATTTAAAAATATACCAATATCATTACTAGAAAATATAAAAATCAAATGCAATATACTAAGAACAAAATTAGACATAATTAATCACCAATACCAAAGTCACGAGTTGAACTACCAGTAAATTTATTACCACCAGCACCACCTTTAAATTTACCTTGTTGTTTATTTTTTGTTTTTGCTTTTTCAACACGTTTTTGATAACTCTTAGCAATTTGTTGACCAGTACCCACACCCAAAGAAACAGAACTTTTACCAATAAACTTAACAGCATATCCTAATCCTAATGTTGGTAACATTAATTCGGGTAAAATAACCCTAAATGCAAATCTAAGCAAAATTAAAAATATCATTAACGTACCTAAGTTAAAACCTAAATCACCAAGTGGAAAACTAAAAAACTTCATAAAAATTGAAGCAAATAATTGCATAACAGTTGTAATAAAAGGTATAAACATAATTTCACATCCTAATGTCTTGTAAATCTAAATAATCCTAAAATTAAATAAAATACAAAACTAACATTTATTAAAGCAAGAATAGGCAAAGGTAAAGTGTATAAACTATCATAAAAAAACGACTTAATAAAAAGTGTCACAGTGTGTAACCCAGCAAAAGAACTTAAATACTGCATATAAATAGTTTGTACCAAAGTATTAACAACTGGTAACAGTCTACCCAATAAAGGCAAAACAAAAACCAAACTAAAAAATAACTTTACCATTTGCTTACTCCTTTCTAATTACTAATGAGTTCCATGGATAATATGACCGACAAATTGCTTGATAAATACTAATACTATAAATACAATTGAAATTAACACTGGTCAATTTGTAAGTGTTTCACCATCGCCAGTAGTAAATACTCAACCAAAAATATAAGTAAAAGCATTTAATAACTGTTGACCAACACCACCAATCATATTTAATAATGCTAATAATCCAGCAGGCATATTAATCACCCCCTTTCTCTAACTCTTTTTGTTGTTTTTCCATTTCTAATTTACGTTTTTTCTTTTCAAAATCTTTACGACAAAATACACAATCGGGTTCACTATCATTGTCTCTTACATGTTTTTTATGTTTAAATCTTTGTATACCTTCACGTATTCAATTTCTACAAAACCAAAGTATAAGGCAAAAACCACCAATATATAACGCATATTTTATAATTTCTTTCATATCGAGGCTTTTTAGAAATCTGTGTATCTTTGTTTTACAAAGTACTAGTTCAGATTAATTCTGTCTTCAAATTTTATCATAAAATGAGCAATTGCTGTATTTCAATTTTGAATAGGCAATGTTCATTTTTTTGTTATATTTTCAATTGCTAAATAAAATATTTTAAAAACTGACATATCATTAGGAAAAGCTTTTTTGTTTCTAATAACTTTTCGTAATTGACTATTAACAGATTCAATAGCATTTGTTGTATAAATTACTCTTTTGATTTCTGCAGGATAACTAATAAAAATCATCAAATTTTCTCAATTTTTATATCAAGATTTAGCAATTTGGGGATATTGTTTATTTCATTTACTTTCAAATGATTCTAAAGCTTGCATTGCTTGTTCTTCACTACATGCACTATAAATTGGTTTTAAATCTGTAACTAGAGTTTTTCGATGTTTGTATGAAACATATTTTAAACTATTTCGAATTTGATGAACAATGCATAATTGATGTTCTGTTTTAGGATAAACTGCTTGTATTGCTTCTGACATGCCTGTTAAATTATCACTACAAGCAATCAAAATATCATTTAAGCCTCGATTTTTCATTTCTGTGAAATTAGCTAATCAAAATTTAGCACCTTCATTTTCACTAATTCATAAGCCTAAAACATCTTTTTTACCTTCTAAATCAACTCCTAATGCTATATAAACTGATTTGTTAATAATCCGTTTATCTTGTCGAACTTTAACTACTATACAATCAAAATAAACAATCGGATAAACGCTTTCTAATGGTCGATTTTGTCATGCTTTGACATCATCAATAACATCATCAGTAATTTGACTAATAACACTTTCACTAATATCAGCACCATGATATAACTCTTGTAACTGCATTCTAATGTCAGATAGAGTCATACCTTTTGCATATAGTGAAAGCACTTGTTGATCAAAACCATCAAATCTTCGCTGTCTTTTTGCAACTATTACAGGAGTAAAATCACTATTGCGATCTCTTGGTACATCAATCTCAATTTTACCTTGTTGAGTTATTAATTTTTTTGAACTTGTACCATTACGAGCATTTTCAGTATTACTATGTTGATTTTTTTCATATCCTAAATAATTTTGCATTTCAGAATTCAACATTTTTTCAACTAAACGTTTTGTTAATTCTTTATATAAACCCCCTTCTTTAAAAACTGTTGTTAAATCTTCAGTATTTTCTAATAATAAATCTACTGCTTTTGATATTGGATCATTATTATTAATATTTTGTTTTTTAGCCATCTGTAACTCACTCTTTCTAGTCATTTAATTATATTTACTAGAATTAATTAAACATAGTTATTTTTGTAAGTTACACAGATTACTAAACATTGCCTTCATATCCATTATTTTTTACCCCCTAAAAAATTATCAAAACTCATATTTTCACTTAATCTTTGTTCAAAATTTCTCTTTGCTTTTTTCTTATGTAACTTTTGTCTTGGCATATTTTTTCATTTATCTTTTTTCATTTTAAACACCACCTAGTGTATAAGCATAAGAATAGTCCTTTAATTTTGTAGAAAAGTAGTGGTATTAGTAAAATTAGCAAAAATATATTTTTATATGGTATTTTTAATATTAAAGAGGTGATTTTAAATGAATAAAAATACAGTAAAAGAAATTTTAAATAATTTGTCTGATAAAGATTTTATTGAGATTTTTAGAGAAAATAAAACTAGAATTAAACAAATTGAGAAAAAAGAAAAATTTGAAGCAGTCGAACAAAAATTCAAAGAGAAAGGGATTCAATGTCCAGATTGTAGTTCTTTTTTGTGTACTAAATATGGTAGTAAAGATTATAAGCAAAGATATAAATGTAAAAGTTGTAATATTACTTTTCATGCTTTTAAAAATCATTATTTTTATTGAAGTCATTTATCTCATGATCAATGAGATTTATTGATACAAATAGCTACTTTAGGTCAATCTGCTTACATTATTTCTCAATTTATTAATACTACAAATAAAACTGCCTGATTTAATCGTCAAAAATTTATGAAATCAACACAATTAGTAAAAACACAAAATCAATTTGTAAAATTAAAAGCTAGAATTGAAATTGACGAAACTTTTATCAAAGAAATTCATAAAGGAAACTTTAAAGATCCAAATGATCCAAGAAAACAATGAATTGAAGAAAATGCTAAAGATTTAAATTGTTGTATTCAAATGGCAATTGATGAAAACCGAAATATCTATGCTCAAACAACAAATACTAAAAGATTAAATAAAAAATGAGTACAAGAAAACTTAACATCGAAACTTATCGAAGAAAATTCAATTATAGTTTGTGATATGCAAGTATTATATGATACAGTAGCTAAACAAACTAAATCCACTATCCAGCAGTTTAAATCAAAAGAAAATAAAGAATTAAATTATAAAAAATTAAGTAATGTCAGTAAAATACAATCAAGTTTAAAAGAATTTATTACTCATTACCATGGCATTGGATTTACCAATATTCAAAATTACCTCAATTTATGGAAATGAAAATATCAACACTACGGATTAACCCCTTATCAAAAATCCAATGTGTTATATTTCAGTTTGTAAAAAAAATAAATCCCAAAATTTAATAAAATCAAATTTTAAGTCAAGTTGATGACTTTTTTTATTTTACCACTACTTTTCTACATAATTAAAAGAATAGTCCCAATTTAAACTTGCTCTATCTAAATTAATCTCTGACATACTATCATCATTTAAATCAACATCAACCATACCATCATCTGTACTTTGATAATCATTAACAATGCCATTAATTAATCTTGCTCTTTCATCTGTAAATACTTCTTGTAATTCTGTGTTATTATATGTATTTCCTAACTGTAATAATAAAGTATTAATAATCTCACTTGCTCCGGCAATAATTGTAGGAATAGCAAAATAATTATTAAAATTATTGTTTATACCCATAGCAACACCACTACTAATCAAACATCCACCAGTACCCATATTTGCTATCTTTCTTATATTTTGAAATCTATTAGGGATTAACTCAGTTAAACCACTAATAACATTTGCTATACCAAAACTATTTAAAGATATATAAGTATCTCAATCTACAAAAGGAACATCAATTATCGGTTTAACAGTTGTAAATGGTGAATATGTTGGTTTTGGTGATTCAGTTGGACATGGTGGTCAAAAACAAGGTTCATCTTTTAATAAAAACACAGACTTATCTACATACTGAACAAACTTAGCATAGTTAATTAAACCAATTGTTCCTAATCCTAAAAATATCTTTTTATAACTATTAATAACTTTATTTTTAGTAGTTGGTCTTTGATTAATATTCCATATATCAATTGCTAACTTTTTACTAAATAACAAAGAATTAATAGAACCTAAAATTGGACTTTTTAAATATTGACCATAATAAGCACTAACTCCTACCATAGCACTTAATGGACTTAACCCAGTTCTTAAAATTTTAGTTAAAGTATAATTACTAGTTTGCTCTAAATCATTAGGCATAAATAAAACTCCTTACTTATTTAATAAGGAGCATATTTATACTAATTAGAGTAAGGGGCAAAAATACACTAAAAAGTATATATATGCCCCTTATTTAATTTTTTATTTTTTAGTTATATTATTTCAAAACATTATTTCTCTATAACTATGTTTACGACAACAATAAAGATAATAATTAACATTTTCAAATCTCTGTTTAATAGCAATACTTGCTTTTTTTCTACAATAATTACATTTCATTATTTCGTAATCTTTTTCTTTTTAATTCCATTTCATTTGCTAATCTATAACAAATTTCACAACCATATACTGATTCATAAGTTCAATCACTACATTTATGTCTCATAATTTAACTTACTTTCTTGTTGTCTCATTGCCTTATTTAAAGCAATATCTAATATACAATTAGGACAATAATATTTTCTAGTATATAAATTTTGTAAAACTTTCTTAGGACAAATAACTTGGTCACAAAGTCTACATATATAGATTGCTAAATGAAATGCTTGTTCACATGAACAATTATTAATTTTTGCCATAGTCTAATTAACTCCTAATCTATAATAATTATTTAAAATTACCCTTTTAATAAATAACTATTTTCAATTAGAAAGTTTTTTAATATTACCGCTTAAATCCAATTCTAGTGAATAAAAATTACCAACTTTTAAATCAACAGCTGATAAACAATTATTAAAATCACTGATAATATCAGGGTTATATCATTTATCACGTGTTTGACCAGTTGCCCAACCTGTTTGCTTATTAATTTCTACAAATTTCAAAACATCAAACTTTAATGTTTGACCTTTATTATTTTTATCAGGGATAATACGCCCTTTTTCAATATTTGCTAATTGAACTTTAAACATAAAAATACTTAACCTCCGTGTAAACGGTCAAAAGACCAGATTAAGATGTGGGTAAACCATCTTATTTATAAATATACATAAATTTTTATAAAATTCAAGTAAAAACAAAAAACATCAAAGTAAAGTAAAATCTTACACGGTGACTTTAAATTACTTTGACAATAACCATTATATATATATATATATATATATACAAGTAAAATTATAGAAAAATTAAGTTTTTTTTCTAATGTAAAACTCTTTTTTAAAATCTATTTTTTCAACTTTATTACCAAAAACTTTTTCTGTCCAAGTCAAAACATCTTTATTTTTTTGAATCAAATAACCAATTTCACTGGTTCGTAAATAATGCTTATGCGATAAAGCACTTAAATATACATATTTTTCATAATCCTCATATTCTTTAAAATAATCATTAACAACAGTACTTTCAATAATACCACCAATCATAACAGTATCACCGTTACTATCTCTTTGAGTTTTAAAATAAAATACATTTGTTGCATTAAAACTTGCCTTAATTATATCTTGAATTGTCATTTTTTTAATTCCACGAACTACAATAGGATTTTTGCAATTACGACTAAAAGCATAAGCCTTTACACCTACATCTGTTTGATTTAAAGACTTAACATCATCTAATGATTTTGTAACATATTTACCTAAATATTTAATAACAAACTCATTTGTACCTTTTTTAACTACTTTTAAATCATTAAAACCATGACTTCAACATTCTGCTAACAAACTTTTATATACCTTTCTATTAAAAATTATATGAAAATGAATAGCACCACGAGATTGATATTCATAAACATAAAAATACTTTAATTCTCCTAACTTTTGAAAACGTTTAGGGTCATTTCATCATTTTTTTAATTTAAGAAAAAACATACGAATATCTTTTTTTGCTTTTTTAATATCTTGCACATTATCTTTATATGTTAAAGTAACAAAACTCAATATTTTACTATCATAAAAATTATGCAATGCTTTTTGTATTAAATTAGTCTTAGTACGAACAGTACTATTTCTTAATTTTTGTTTATTACCAACATAAGATTTACCCCTAACATTTCCAATATTATTTAAAAAAGAAATAGGTAAAACTACATTCTTAACATAACAAGCATAAAAAATCTTTTTAACATAAAAATCTTGTTGAATATCCATATATAAAACTCCGTGTAAACACTACTTTAAAGTAGCAAATTTTATATTTTAATAACAAATAAATATTAGCATAAAAAATTATAAAAGCAAATATAAAACAAAAACGTTACTTAATATATAAAACAAAAACGTTACTTAATATAAAACAAAAACGTTACTTAATTAAAACAAAAACGTTACTTAATATATATAATCATTTTACATTATTTTCGAAAAGATTCTAAACAGGTTCTTACATTTGATTAAACATTTGTTTAATAAATGTAATAATAAATTACATCAACACAAAAAATATTCTCATTTTACTCAAGAGAATAATCATTCAGTTAAACCAACACATGTTTTTAATAAAACACAAACTAATGCTTCTACACCAAAAACTAATGTTTCTACAACAAAAAAACATAATAAACATACTTTCTCATAAATTTATAAATATTCCTTTACTAGTTATTAGTCCTAACTTAACAAAAACGGAATATCTAATTAAATTCATAATTAAAATGTATTAAGTATCTACTAATTTAACTTATTAGTAGATATTTTTTTTAAAAATAAAATTTACTGTACATTATTTTGTAATAGTTTATAATAATAAGAAAATCATTATAAATGGAGTGTAAAATATGAGACGAAAATTAAATTTATTTTTTACTACCAGCCTTTTATTAAGTTCTAGCATATCGCTTTTAGCATTCACAATTGATACAAACAATATTAGTATTAATAATTTTGCTAACAACAATATTGATACTAAAACAGCAACTAAGTATGCTAATGAAACCTCTATTGTTGGTAAATCGTTATTAATTGGTAAAAATAAAGGTTTTAATACTAATAATTTATTAAATGATATGTATAATCAAACCCCTTCTATTCAAATTGATAATCTTACAGGTAAGAATACTGGAAATGATTTTATTAATGATTGAACTAGTAACTTAGATGGTAATAGTATTAATACTATTCAGTCTTTATTTCAACGTAATGGTATTAATCAATCTAAAGTTGATTCTATCACTAATAATATTAATAGCTATAGTAGTTATCGTAGTTATCGTGACATATTGCCAATGTTTAAAAAATATTTAAATAATTCTATTTTATCTAATGATGATACTGTTAATATGATTGATGGAATGTTAAAAAATATTAAAAATTTAATACCAAATATTAATGATTACTTATCTTATACTAATTATATTCCAATTATAACTAATACTATTGATGAATTATTAGCAGATTGAGATCAAGAAGATAATTTTAGTGGTAATACTACTTTTGAAAAAATGCAAGATTATATGTCAAAGAAAGCGATATTTGCTCAAGCTTGAAATATTCCAAGTCATGAAAAGTGACACTATGTTAAAGATGAAGCAAAAAATTGAAATTGAAATCAATTTTATGAATATATAGCTGGTGTTAATTTTAATTATATGTTTAAGTCAATATCAGGAAAATATATTGGTGAAATGATTAGCGATAATATTAAAAATGCTTGAGGTATTGGACCTATTGGTTTTAATTCTGATAATTTTAATGCTATATTTAGTGAAACTCTTAATAAGATTTTAACAAATCCAGTGGCATGACCTTATTTAATAAAAACAATAATACCAATGGTTAAAAGTGAACTATTAAAATTAACTAATCCAACTTTTGGTATTGATAGTATTACTTGAGATGACAAAACACCACTTAAAAATAATACAGTTCAACTAAAAAAAGTATTAACTATTTTTCAAGAATTAATATCTTCAAAAGATAATATGCTTAAATTAGTTACCAATTTAATGACCGGACCTTTTGGTGAAGATATTATTGCGAAAGCTACCTTTGTATGAAATGATTCATATTGAACATTACCTGAGATTCAAAAGAAATTTTCTTTTATTTTAGCTATTAGTGATATTCCTCAACAAGTTGTTAATAGTTTAGAATCAGCAATTAAAAATGTTCCAATTAGTGACACAATTAATAAAATATTTGAGTTTACTAATAAATATTTAACAACAAATCCATTAATTGATTTAAAAGATTTAGTAAAATATTTAGATTTAACTTTCGGTAGTAAAGATTTTATTAATGCTTTAAATAATCTTAAATATATTATTAATCATCCAACAACAGATAATATTAGTAAAACTAAAGAAATATTACAATTATTAGGTGTTCAATTTGGTGGTGAAACTAATTTTAAACAAGATAGTGTTCTTGCAAATTTTTCTAATTGATTAAATACTCCTACTAGTAGTTTAAATTCCTTACTAAATATAATAGTTGATAAAACACATCATAATGGTATTCTTGATAATATGTTAAAGGAGCAAGAAAATTTATATAAAGATATGTATAGTAAATATTTTGATATTAACAATAATAGTTATTTTACTTTAAGTGATATTGCAATGAATACATTTAAACATGATGATGGTAGTGTTAGTGCAGTTTTAAGTTATAAAATTAAAAATAATTTAGATAATAAAAGTTATGATATTACATTTAAAAATGATAATTTTCTTACAAGTAAAATCTTTAAAATAAAATTATTTCATATTAGTCAATAATTTTTAATAATTTTCTTCAATAATTAGATATTTTAATTTAAAAAGTATCTTGATATACAAGTCAGTTATTGCATTTCTCTTTAAACAATTTAAAATATAGATAACTTATAGATTTAAGAAAAAGTTATTGGGGAAAATAAAGGGGACTAATTATGAAATCATTATTAACAACATTAAGTGTTTTAACACTTGCAACAACCACAGGAAATTTAATCAATATTTTAAATACAATTGAAGAAAAAACTAATATTACAACTAATTACATTCAAAGTAAAACACAACAAGATACAATTTATATTGACAAAAATGACAAACAAATAACAACTAATGAAATTGATTTGTCAGACATAGAAAGTAAAAAAGTTATTCAAATTGGTTTTTATAAAAATCAACAAGGTGAAATTCAAGTTGTTAGAATGCCAGAAACAATTGAAGAAGTTCCAAAACAATTACCATCAGAAATAACATCTTTGAGTTATATGTTTATTCGTGTGAAATCATTTAATCAGGATTTGTCAAAATGAAATGTATCTAATGTAACAGATATGTCTTTTAATTTTGTAGAAAAGTAGTGGTAAAATAAAAAAAGTCATCAACTTGACTTAAAATTTGATTTTATTAAATTTTGGGATTTATTTTTTTTACAAACTGAAATATAACACATTGGATTTTTGATAAGGGGTTAATCCGTAGTGTTGATATTTTCATTTCCATAAATTGAGGTAATTTTGAATATTGGTAAATCCAATGCCATGGTAATGAGTAATAAATTCTTTTAAACTTGATTGTATTTTACTGACATTACTTAATTTTTTATAATTTAATTCTTTATTTTCTTTTGATTTAAACTGCTGGATAGTGGATTTAGTTTGTTTAGCTACTGTATCATATAATACTTGCATATCACAAACTATAATTGAATTTTCTTCGATAAGTTTCGATGTTAAGTTTTCTTGTACTCATTTTTTATTTAATCTTTTAGTATTTGTTGTTTGAGCATAGATATTTCGGTTTTCATCAATTGCCATTTGAATACAACAATTTAAATCTTTAGCATTTTCCTTTAATTTTGTAGAAAAGTAATGATACATGATAAAGTGTTATTTTTAGAGAATTTTTACACTAAATAATGTTACTTTTAACAAATTTTTAATTAAAAATAATATTTTAAGTGTAAATTGATGAATAATTTTTGGTCATCCATACTTTTCTACATAATTAAAAGCATTTTCTTCAATTCATTGTTTTCTTGGATCATTTGGATCTTTAAAGTTTCCTTCTTTAATTTTGTAGAAAAGTAATGATACATGATAAAGTGTTATTTTTAGAGAATTTTTACACTAAATAATGTTACTTTTAACAAATTTTTAATTAAAAATAATATTTTAAGTGTAAATTGATGAATAATTTTTGGTCATCCATACTTTTCTACATAATTAAAAGTTTCCTTTATGAATTTTTTTGATAAAAGTTTTGTCAACTTCAATTCTAGCTTTTAATTTTACAAATTGATTTTGTGTTTTTACTAATTGTGTTGATTTCATAAATTTTTGACAATTAAATCAGGCAGTTTTATTTGTAGTATTAATAAATTGAGAAATAATGTAAGCAGATTGACCTAAAGTAGCTATTTGTATCAATAAATCTCATTGATCATGAGATAAATGACTTCAATAAAAATAATGATTTTTAAAAGCATGAAAAGTAATATTACAACTTTTACATTTATATCTTTGCTTATAATCTTTACTACCATATTTAGTACACAAAAAAGAACTACAATCTGGACATTGAATCCCTTTCTCTTTGAATTTTTGTTCGACTGCTTCAAATTTTTCTTTTTTCTCAATTTGTTTAATTCTAGTTTTATTTTCTCTAAAAATCTCAATAAAATCTTTATCAGACAAATTATTTAAAATTTCTTTTACTGTATTTTTATTCATTTAAAATTACCTCTTTAATATTAAAAATACCATATAAAAATATATTTTTGCTAATTTTACTAATACCACTACTTTTCTACATAATTAAAAGATGTATCTAGTGTAGAAGATATGGTTGGTACATTTGCCAATACTTTAGCATTTAATCGAGATTTATCAACTTGAGATGTATCCAATGTAAGAATTATGACTGGTATGTTTGCTGGTTCAGTATTATTTGATCAAGATCTTTCAAAGTGAGATGTATCCAATGTACTAGATCACACTCATTTTGCTGTTGGTTCAGCAATTTCTGATTCTAATAAATTACCTAAATTTAAAAACTTTTTTATTAATAACACTATTTAATTTGATCAAAAGTATTTAATTTCTAAGTAATTAACTATAATAAAACTTAGAATAATATAATAAAATATTATATTTGTTTTTTATAAAAGCATATAATATTGACAAACGGTAAGTTTAAAAAGTTTTAACTCATTTCTTTATTTTTTTAAAGTAAATGAGTTTTTATTTTTATTATTGTATGCTCTTTTATTTTACTGACTAGTCATACATTTAAAGTAATCAATTGCAATTATATGCCAAAGGTTATATAATATGGGTAATAGTGGGAAAGTGTGGGTGATATTATGCTACTAGGACAATCATTGTCAACATTAGATGAAAAGAAACGAATGATAATTCCTTCTAAGTTTAGAAGTTATTTTTATAACAATGAGATTGTTATTGTTTCTAAAGGTTTTGAAGGCTGTTTAGTTATTCGTAACGAAATTGAATTTATTAAATGACAAGATAAAATCTTATCACAATCCGAAGGTCAGAAAGAAGCCAGAATTTTAGCAAGACAAGTATTTGCTAATTCAGAAGAATTAACTATTGATAGCAAAGGTCGCATTAATATTCCACATTCATTATTGACACTAGCTGATATTAAACAAAAAGTAATTATGATTGGACTATCCAATAAAATTGAGATTTGATCAGAAACTAATTGAAATAGTTTTAATCAAGATACCAAGGATAAATTTGAGTCAGCGGCAGCAGCTCTAGATGAGATATAAAAATTATGAATAATATCAATGCAAGACACATTTCTGTAATGTTAACAGAAGCAATTGATTTCTTAAATATTAAACCTA
Source organism: Spiroplasma endosymbiont of Amphimallon solstitiale (assembly GCF_964030965.1). Taxonomy (GTDB): domain Bacteria; phylum Bacillota_I; class Bacilli_A; order Mycoplasmatales; family VBWQ01; genus Spiroplasma_E. The sequence continues at coordinate 1,539,003 of NZ_OZ034999.1, read as the reverse complement.
ATGGTATTTATGTCGATTGTACATTAGGACGAGCAGGTCATAGTAAAGTTATACTATCAAAACTTACCTCTGGCAAACTATATGCTTTTGATCAAGATCAAATGGCCATTGATAATAGTAAAATTATTTTAAAAGATTTTAAAGATAAATATGAAATAATTAAAAGTAATTTTGCTAATATTCAATCTGAGCTTTTAAAAAGAAATATTACTAAAGTTGATGGTATATTATATGATTTAGGTATATCATCACCACAAGTTGATGAAGATATTAGAGGATTTAGTTATATGAAAGATGCTAAGTTAGATATGCGTATGGATCAAAGTCAAAAATTAAATGCGTGAGATATTGTTAATAATTATAATTATGAGCAATTAAAAACAATTATTAAAAATTATGGTGAAGAAGTATTTGCTAGTAGTATTGCTAAAAATATTATTAAAACAAGAACTTTTCAACCAATTGATACCACTTTACAATTGGTTACGATTATTAAAAAATCATTACCAGTAAGAGTATTAAATAAGCATCATCATCCTGCCAAAAAGACTTTTCAAGCATTAAGAATTGCTGTTAATAACGAGTTAGAAACATTAAAATCTTCTTTAAAACAATCTTTGAAATTATTAAATTCTAATGGTAGAATTGTTGTTATTAGTTTTCATTCTTTAGAAGATCGTATTGTTAAACAAACTTTTAATGAAGTTTTAATTGATCCACAAGCACAATTATATGCTAAATTACCAGTTCACAATAATTGAAAAACAAAATATCAGTTAATAATTAAAAAACCAATTACACCAAAGCCTGATGAAATAAATAAAAATCCAAGAGCACGAAGTGCAAAACTAAGAGTTATTACTTATATTGATTCGTAAAAACGTTTGGAGGTGAGCAATATGAATTTTCAAGAACTATATGTTGTATGTCAAATTGAAGATTTTAGTTTAAAAGTTATGGTTAATAATTATGTTAATAATCAAATTCAGGTTTTATATAAAGAAACTGTTGATACTGAACAGTTTTCTGAAAATGGTGTAATTATTAATTCAATTGCTACAGGTAAGTTATTAAGGCAAATTATTAATAAAATTAATAATACTTTAAATATAAAAGTACAACGTATTGCCTTAACTTTACCTTCAAATAATTTAAAAATTTATCAATCACAAGCATCACTTGACTTTAAAGATGCTAATCACATTATTACTGATGAAGATTGTAGTAAAGTGATTGAAATGGCTAAAAACATTACTATTGATAATAGTGAAATTATTTGTTTAACTAAACCATACAATTTTAAAGTTGATCATGCAATTGGTAATGAACAATTACCAATTGCTAAAAAAGGACAAGTTATGCATGTTGATGCTTTAGTTTATTCATTACCTAAAAGTTTATATAATTCTCACCTCGAAGTATTAACTAATGCCGAAACAGAATTGTTAACGGTTACTTTAGATCAATTTGCATTAGTATGTAATATTAAAAATACTGATTTTAATCGTAATACAGTTTTAGTTGATTGAAATATTAATAGTACTAAGATTAGTGTTTTTAGTAATTCAGTATTATTTGCAACAACTAATATTAAAATTGGTTGAAATCAAATAATTCAATCATTAATGAAGCAAATGCATTGTGGTTATGATAAAGCTGAAAGATATTTACAAAAAATTATTAATATAAGTAGTAATTATTTATGCGATGTTGTTGTTGATAAGTATGTTGATGACCAAACAAAATCTATTGTTCGTTTAACAAAAACTGATTTACAAGCAACAGTTAAAAAACAAATTAATGAAATTATTTCTTGTATTGAATATTTTCTTGATGAAGTTAGTGATAATAATAGTTCAGATATGGAAATTATTTTTACGGGAATTACTATTGGTTTATGTGGTTTTGCCAACTATTTTAAAAATAATAGCAAACTAAAAGAAGTAAAATATATGCTCAGCCAAACTCCTGGTGCATATAGTTATCAGTGAACTACTTTAATCGGTAATACTCACTACCAACATTTAGTAAATGTTTTTAGCAATAATTATATTTCATCAATACATAAACCAGAAATTGTATCAAAATTAAATCATTATACGCATTCTAATAATTATGATAATAAGCATTATAATTCCCCCTTTCAACCAAATTATCAGTATAATGATGGTAGTAAATAGAAGAAGACAATTTGATTACTCAGGAGGAAAATAAAATGGAACATAATAATTCACAATTTAAACCAATAGCATCAATTCGGGTAATTGGTATTGGTGGTGCTGGTAATAATGCTGTTAATAGAATGATTGAAGCAGAGGTACAAGGTGTTGATTTTTATGTTGCTAATACTGATGCACAAGTAGTTAATGCATCACCAGCTGAAAATAAAATTATTTTGGGCAAAGAATTATCAAAGGGACTTGGAGCAGGAGCTAATCCCGAAATTGGTAAACAAGCCGCAATTGAAAGTGAAGCAGAGATTAAACGTGCTTTAGATGGTGCAGATATGGTTTTTATTGCTGCTGGTATGGGTGGTGGTACTGGTACTGGTGCTGCATCAATTGTTGCAAGAATTGCTAAAGAATGTGGTGCTTTAACAATTGCTATTGTTACTAAACCATTTAAATTTGAAGGACGTAATCGTAATGCTCATGCCGTAGTTGGAATTGAAAATTTAAAGAAACAAGTTGATGCAATTATTATTATTTCTAATGATAAATTATTACAAGTAATTGGTAATATCCCTCTTAAAGATTCGTTTAAAGAAGCAGATAATATTTTACGTCAAGGTGTACAGACTATTACTGACTTAATTGCTGTTCCTGCTTTAATAAATTTAGATTTTGCTGATGTTCGTACTATTATTGAAAATAAAGGTAATGCCTTATTTGGTATTGGAATGTCAAAGGGTGAACATAAAGCTAAACAAGCCGCAACAAAAGCTATTTCTTCTCCTTTACTTGATGATGTGACAATTAAGGGTGCTAAAAATGCTATTGTTAATGTTACTGGTGGAACAACAATGACATTAACTGATGCTAATATTGCTGTTGATTTAGTTCGTGATGCTGCGGGTAATGATGTTAATATCATTTTTGGTGTTGCTGTTAATGAAAATTTAAATGATGAAATGATTGTAACAGTTATTGCCACTGGTTTTGATGAAGAAGGTGCTAATGCTAATAATTTTGTTTATAGTTCAAAAGTTGATAATCATGAATTTATTACCAATAAGACTCAATATTTAAGTGAAGAAATTAAAGAACAAACAAAGAAAAAAGAAGAAGAACAACAAAATTTAGTCCAAGAAGCAGCAATGGAAGCAGATGATGATTTACCATCATTTTTACGAAGACGAAAGGGAGTTTAATTAATTATGGGATGAAGAAGTAAAAAATATAAAGACAATGATGAAAATAGTAATTATAAAACCAGTTTTCAAGAACAAATACAAGAATTTGCTCCTAAAAATTATCAAGAAATTGAATCAATTGCTAATGCTATGATTTTACAAAAACCAATTAAAGTTAATTTAACAACAACTGTTGAAAATGATCGAAGAAGAATTATTGATTTTCTTTGTGGTATTTCGTATGTTATTGGTTTTGTTGTTGATAAAACTGATATTCATATTTATGAATTTAAAAATGAATTAAGTTAATCTTGAACAAATGGGTTTTTTATTTCTTTCTAATAATAAAGAAATAAAATTATTTATTTTTTAAAGGCAATGTTTAGTAATCTGTGTAACTTACAAAAATAACTATGTTTAATTAATTCTAGTAAATATAATTAAATGACTAGAAAGAGTGAGTTACAGATGGCTAAAAAACAAAATATTAATAATAATGATCCAATATCAAAAGCAGTAGATTTATTATTAGAAAATACTGAAGATTTAACAACAGTTTTTAAAGAAGGGGGTTTATATAAAGAATTAACAAAACGTTTAGTTGAAAAAATGTTGAATTCTGAAATGCAAAATTATTTAGGATATGAAAAAAATCAACATAGTAATACTGAAAATGCTCGTAATGGTACAAGTTCAAAAAAATTAATAACTCAACAAGGTAAAATTGAGATTGATGTACCAAGAGATCGCAATAGTGATTTTACTCCTGTAATAGTTGCAAAAAGACAGCGAAGATTTGATGGTTTTGATCAACAAGTGCTTTCACTATATGCAAAAGGTATGACTCTATCTGACATTAGAATGCAGTTACAAGAGTTATATCATGGTGCTGATATTAGTGAAAGTGTTATTAGTCAAATTACTGATGATGTTATTGATGATGTCAAAGCATGACAAAATCGACCATTAGAAAGCGTTTATCCGATTGTTTATTTTGATTGTATAGTAGTTAAAGTTCGACAAGATAAACGGATTATTAACAAATCAGTTTATATAGCATTAGGAGTTGATTTAGAAGGTAAAAAAGATGTTTTAGGCTTATGAATTAGTGAAAATGAAGGTGCTAAATTTTGATTAGCTAATTTCACAGAAATGAAAAATCGAGGCTTAAATGATATTTTGATTGCTTGTAGTGATAATTTAACAGGCATGTCAGAAGCAATACAAGTAGTTTATCCTAAAACAGAACATCAATTATGCATTGTTCATCAAATTCGAAATAGTTTAAAATATGTTTCATACAAACATCGAAAAACTCTTTTAATTATGTAGAAAAGTATGGATGACCAAAAATTATTCATCAATTTACACTTAAAATATTATTTTTAATTAAAAATTTGTTAAAAGTAACATTATTTAGTGTAAAAATTCTCTAAAAATAACACTTTATCATGTATCATTACTTTTCTACAAAATTAAAGAAAAACTCTAGTTACAGATTTAAAACCAATTTATAGTGCATGTAGTGAAGAACAAGCAATGCAAGCTTTAGAATCATTTGAAAGTAAATGAAATAAACAATATCCCCAAATTGCTAAATCTTGATATAAAAATTGAGAAAATTTGATGATTTTTATTAGTTATCCTGCAGAAATCAAAAGAGTAATTTATACAACAAATGCTATTGAATCTGTTAATAGTCAATTACGAAAAGTTATTAGAAACAAAAAAGCTTTTCCTAATGATATGTCAGTTTTTAAAATATTTTATTTAGCAATTGAAAATATAACAAAAAAATGAACATTGCCTATTCAAAATTGAAATACAGCAATTGCTCATTTTATGATAAAATTTGAAGATAGAATTAATCTGAACTAGTACTTTGTAAAACAAAGATACACAGATTTCTAAAAAGCCTCTTTTTATTTATTAAATAAATTGGTCCCATATCACGCGCTCAACTATCTTGATATTTGATATCGATTAATTTGATAGTTGGATCTAATAGTTTGCGAGCTTCATTTCAATTGCTTTTATTAATAATAATTTTTACTGGTTCATGTTTATTGATTGAGTTGGCTATTTTTGCAAAAACAGTTCGTGCTGGTTGACATTCTTTTTGTCAATCATCTTTCATAAGCGGTCAAATCATTCATGTGCCTTTATGTTCTATTGATTCAATTAGGGCAAAAAACCATCTTTTTTTGGTGTTGATGTTAATAATTTGCTCATAATTTCCTCCCCCTTTAAGTAGTACTATTTATAATAGTGGATTTATGTAACCCCTATTCTATATATAAATAGTATTTTTATTATAAAATATTTTATTTACAAAATAAAATTTATTTCATAATAAAAGTGTTAAAGTTAATTGAATCTGGTTTTATTTATCATTTTAATTAGTAAAATTAATGTAATATAAAGTATGATTTTTGTATATTATTTGCAATACATTTTATACATGCTATTATTTAGCAATAGTTATCTAAAATATTAGAGATAAACTATATGCATTATTATAGGTAATTAACAAGAGATTTTAGAGATTGTTAATTAACTTTTTCAAATAAATTATAACTAATTTATTTTAGAATTGTTCCTTTGCTTATTTTAATGAAAATTTAAAATAAAAAATTTAAAAAAATATGTTTTTCAAGCCCATTGTTTTTTTTAATAAAATAAATGGGTTTTTTATTTGAAAGGATGTAAAGAAGTGCCTACAGAAAGTCAAGAAATAGGTTCTGATAATAAAAAGCAAAAAAATATTAAGGATTTTAGAAAAGAAATAATTTCTAAGATTACAAGTACAAAAATAGAAAGAAAGTATTGTAAACAATTAATAAAAACAATTAATAGTGATGACCTTACTATATTTTTTAATAGTTTAATTAAAGCAGATTCATTATTTTGATTTTTAAATATTGTTCATTATCTTTATCAAGAGTTATTTTCTCTTTATAATAATAAAAAGTTTTTAGTATTTGATGAACTTTTATTAGAAAACCTGAATTGTAAATATAAATGGGACAGTTTTTTAAAATAATTGTATTAAATCTATTGGTCTTTTATAAGATAGTGATTTTCTGGGTGTAGAATTAATTTGAAATGCTATAGTATTTAAATCTTTTTGTTTATATGAAGATAGATCTGTAGATTTTGGTAAATATCTTCTTAAAATACCATTATTATTTTCATTTAAACCTCTTTGACAAGGTTTACCAGGATCTGCAAAATAAATCTTAACGTTACAATTTTTTTCGATTAATTTTCATTTACTAAATTCTTTACCACGATCAAAAGTAATAGTTTTAACTGTTCCTTTTTGTAACTTTGAAATAAATTTTATTATACTTTTTGTAATATTTTCTGATTTATTATTTTTAGTTGCTAAAGGAATTGTGGTTTTTGATCATATATCAGCTAAAGTAATAATAGAACTTTTATGATCTTTACCAATGATAGTATCATCCTCTAAATGACCAAATTCTTCTATATTTTTAATATTAGGAATGATTAAATTTCTTTCATGAATAGACTTACAATTATTAATTCTGCCCCTAGTTTCTTTTTGTTTGTGAGGTTTATTTTTTCCTTTTCTCAATAAGTTATTTTCATCAAAACCCATTCGATTTGTTTTAAACATGTTATATAAAGTTTTTGTTGAAATACTTTTTATTTTATTTTCCTTTAAAAAATTAGCAATTATATCAAGAGCATAATTTTTAGTAATTAACAAATGATTAATAGTATTAATTTCTATTAAAGTTAAAATTATTAATTTTCTACCTGCATTTTGTTTATTTTTTTGAATTTTATTCAATATTTCTAATGGTAATAAGTTTTGATTTAATAATCTACAAACTCTATGTACAGTTGATTTACTATAATCAATGGCTTTTGCTATTTTACGAATCGAAAATCCATAACTTTTATATTCTTTTATTGCTATTATTGATTCAATAGTCAGATACTTATACATTGTGCTAATTCCTTTCTTTTCTTAATTATAGAATTAACACAATTTAATTTTTATATAAGTGTCCTTTTTAATTTTACAATTCAGGAAATTTAAAAAATTCATGACAATGAATTGAAAAAGAACGGCAAATTTTTAATGAAGAACATAACTTAATTATTGAATTAAAAAATATAGTTAAAGAATCATTTCCAGAACAATATTTTGAAATTATAAAATTTAAAAATATTGTTCTGGAAATTATAAAATTTAAACAAGAACAAGCACGAATTAATTTTGATTACTTTTTTCCTGAATTAAAAATTCCCGATAATGCGATTAATTTTTGAAAACAAATTATACAAGAAGAAAATCTAGAACAGTTTTTATCGGTAGAGTGAAAAGAAAAAATTGCTGAGTTGTGTAATGTTTTTATTAATTTTGAAAAAAATATTAAAAAATTTAAAATTATTGGTGAAGATTATCAAGAATTTATTTTAAATCATAAAAGAAATCTAGAAAAAGTTAAAGAATGTAGTGAACAAGTGGCATTAGTTAGTAATGTGATGAAAAGAAAACAATTTTTAATTGATTTAGAAGATTATAATAATGAAAGTTATTATAATAGTTTTCAAAAAAAGATAGCAAAAAGAATAAATGAATTAAAAAATTTTATTATTAATATTGACGATTCTAAGATAATGGATTATTATTATCAATTTCTTATTCTTAATAGTACTGAACAATTTGCAGCAGATAGTTTAGAATGAAATATTAATAGAATATGTGGTGCTATCAATAATGAATTTACTATATTAAAAAAAATAAGTGATTCATATACAAGTGACTTAGCAAAAAATTTCATAATGAAATACATAACAGAAGCAGTAAATTTAACAAAAAGTACTTCTGAAAGAATAAAAGAAATTACATTACAGTTTGATAGACATTGTGAACAATTAGTTGAAGAAGAAAGTAAATCGATTGAAGTTATTAATAAAAAAATAGCAGCATTAGAAAATATTAATAAAACAGAAAGAACGACATATGAAAATTTGTCAAGAACTTTAGAAAATGTAAGTTTAGATAACCTGAATTGTAAATATAAATGGGACAGTTTTTTAAAATAATTGTATTAAATCTATTGGTCTTTTATAAGATAGTGATTTTCTGGGTGTAGAATTAATTTGAAATGCTATAGTATTTAAATCTTTTTGTTTATATGAAGATAGATCTGTAGATTTTGGTAAATATCTTCTTAAAATACCATTATTATTTTCATTTAAACCTCTTTGACAAGGTTTACCAGGATCTGCAAAATAAATCTTAACATTACAATTTTTTTCGATTAATTTTCATTTACTAAATTCTTTACCACGATCAAAAGTAATAGTTTTAACTGTTCCTTTTTGTAACTTTGAAATAAATTTTATTATACTTTTTGTAATATTTTCTGATTTATTATTTTTAGTTGCTAAAGGAATTGTGGTTTTTGATCATATATCAGCTAAAGTAATAATAGAACTTTTATGATCTTTACCAATGATAGTATCACCCTCTAAATGACCAAATTCTTCTATATTTTTAATATTAGGAATGATTAAATTTCTTTCATGAATAGACTTACAATTATTAATTCTGCCCCTAGTTTCTTTTTGTTTGTGAGGTTTATTTTTTCCTTTTCTCAATAAGTTATTTTCATCAAAACCCATTCGATTTGTTTTAAACATGTTATATAAAGTTTTTGTTGAAATACTTTTTATTTTATTTTCCTTTAAAAAATTAGCAATTATATCAAGAGCATAATTTTTAGTAATTAACAAATGATTAATAGTATTAATTTCTATTAAAGTTAAAATTATTAATTTTCTACCTGCATTTTGTTTATTTTTTTGAATTTTATTCAATATTTCTAATGGTAATAAGTTTTGATTTAATAATCTACAAACTCTATGTACAGTTGATTTACTATAATCAATGGCTTTTGCTATTTTACGAATCGAAAATCCATAACTTTTATATTCTTTTATTGCTATTATTGATTCAATAGTCAGATACTTATACATTGTACTAATTCCTTTCTTTTCTTAATTATAGAATTAACACAATTTAATTTTTATATAAGTGTCCTTTTTAATTTTACAATTCAGGTAATGATAAAAAAGTACTAGCAGAGTTAAAACAGCAAATTGAAAAAATTAGAATTATTACAAGAGAAAAAATAACAGAAAGTAAAAAAAAGCAAGAAGAAGCTATTGAAGAAGAAGAAAAACAAAAAATGCTTCAATTAGAAGAAACTAAACAGGGAATTATTAATAATACAAATTTAATGAAAGATAATATTAAAAATTATCATCAAAAAATTATTGAATTTATTAAGTCTTTTACAATTTCACTTTATGAATTTATTTTATGATTTAAAAATAATGAATGAGATCGTGAAAAATATAAATTAAACAATATGATCAATAATATTTTACAACCAGGATTAATTATTAAAATTGAATATAAAAATGATAATTTACAATATAAGTTACCATGATCAAATTTTATTTAAAAACAGAAAATGATAATTATTTGGTATTAGCAGTTCCCGATAGTGAAGAAGCTAATTTTCAAATATTAAATAAAGAAGGCAGAAAAATTTTGCTTAAAAAATTAATTGAAGAGGAAAAATATTATTTTTTATCTAGAAAATTTTTTTAATTTTGTAGAAAAGTAATGATACATGATAAAGTGTTATTTTTAGAGAATTTTTACACTAAATAATGTTACTTTTAACAAATTTTTAATTAAAAATAATATTTTAAGTGTAAATTGATGAATAATTTTTGGTCATCCATACTTTTCCTTTAATTTTGTAGAAAAGTAATGATACATGATAAAGTGTTATTTTTAGAGAATTTTTACACTAAATAATGTTACTTTTAACAAATTTTTAATTAAAAATAATATTTTAAGTGTAAATTGATGAATAATTTTTGGTCATCCATACTTTTCTACATAATTAAAATACTTTTCTACATAATTAAAAGAAAATTTTGTAATTTATACACTAAATTTACATTAGTTGAAGATAATTTCTTAAGTGAAAAGGAAGTAAGCAAAATTTTTAAAAAAATAGAAGTATTAGAGAATATTAAAACTATTGAAAATGAAACTCCTCAATTAACAAATAATAAACAAAAAGAATTTTTTCAAGCAAAACTTAATGAAATATTTCAAAAAATTGAAGAACAATATCAGTCACTTATAACATCATTAAAAGAAATTTTTCCTATTGAAAGATTAAAAGTTATTAATAGTTGAAAGACGATTGATAATAATGAAAATGTAGGAACTAAAGATGAAGGTTCTTTATTATTTGAAATGATTATTAAATATATTGACACATATATAGAAGATTTAATTCCAAAAATTAAAGCAAAAGTTGAAAAAGAATGAGAAGAAACTGAAGATGAAGATTGAGATGTAGTTGAAGCAATAACTACTGCTTTCAAATCTGAGTTTGAAAAAAAAGATACTGAAATTGAACATTTAAAAAAAATTATTGAAGAAAAAGAAGAAAAAATTGCACAACTAGAGACACAATTAAAAAATGTGTTACCTAAAAAAAATAGTCCAATTGTGAGTTTTAATGATATAAAAGAGCAATGTGATTTAGAATTTTTACCAATTTTAGAAAACAATTTTGATGAACTTGAACAAAGTAAAGAAAGTGATTCTAGTAAAAATTTATCTTCAACTTCGCTTACTTCTTATTAAAATATTCATGTCAAAATTTAATTAATACTTATTTTTTGTTAAATTAGCAAAAAAATTGTTATTATTATATTTATTAAATATGATTTTGTTTTTCGAAGAGGAATAATTTGTGTTTTTATTATATAAGCAAAAATTTAAAGATTGAAGATTTTTATATAAATTATTAAGCTGTATATTAATTTTTATTTTATCAATATTGACTATCATCTTTTCTGTATTTACTGAATTTTGATATGTTAATAGTACTAATAAAGATAATTTTTATAATTCTATAGTATTGCAAAACTTTGATGTAATGTTATCATTTTGGTCTTCTCAAACAATATTTATTGTTAATATTTGATTTTTATTTTCTTTAATTTATCATCAAAAAGAGCAGACAAATAGATTCACTAATATTTATAGTCAAATTAATTTAACAATATACATAACTATTACTGCCCTTATTTTTTGAGTGGGGATATTTATTGATAGTGTTTCAAAGTTAGATTTAGAACTTAATTGATTTTGAAAATTGAATAATTTATCTTTATTTTGTTCCTTTTTAGATCATTTAGTATCACCAATATTGATGATTACTTTTTTAATTTTAACGTTTAGAAAAAATAAATTTAATATCAATATTAAAAAACAATTTATATTAGTAGTTATTTATCCAATTATTTATCTAACTTATATTTATATTAGAGCCAGTATTTTGCAAGCAAATGATGTTAAAAATTTTATTTATCCTTATAATATTCTCAACTTTAATTATTCAATTATTGGAATTCCATTATGAATTAATAGTATCTTAGTTATAATGTTAATTATTAGTACTATTATTAGTACTACATTATTTTATTTGTGAATTAATAAATTTTATTATAAAACAATTAAAGAACAAATAATAATGCAAATAAAGTAATATTTCTGTTAAATCTTAACAATAAATATTAAGCTGATTCATGTTAAAATATAAATATATATTTTAAAATAGGTGAGGTAAGATGGCATTCTTAAAAAGAATTGAAGCATATGGTTTTAAGTCATTTGCAGAGCCTTTAACAATAGAATTTGATACTAATATTGTAGGTATTGTTGGCCCTAATGGTTCTGGAAAGTCTAATATTAATGATGCTATTCGTTGAGTTTTAGGTGAACAATCAGTTAAATCATTACGTGGTGAAAATAGTGAAGATATAATTTTTAATGGTGCTAAAGGTAAACAACCATTAAATAGTGCTCAAGTTACTTTAGTTTTTGATAATACTAATAAAATATTTAAAGTTGATTTTAATGAAGTACAAATTACTAGAAAAACTTTTCGTAATAGTTCAGAAAATGAATATTACATTAATAAAGCTCGTGTTCGTTTAAAAGATGTACAAGAAATTATTATGGGTACAGGTTTAGCTAAGGGTTCACTTGCAATTATTAGTCAAGGTAATGTTTCACGATTTGCTGATTCTAAGCCAGAAGAAAGAAGAACTTTATTTGAAGAGGCTGCGGGTGTTTCAAAATACAAAAAGAGGAAAGAAGAGTCATTACGTAAATTAGAGCGTACTAATGAAAATTTAGTTCGAGTTAATGATATTATTAGTGAAATAAGTAGAAAAATTGAACCATTAGCAAAACAAGCACAGAAAGCTAAAACTTATGTTGAATTACGTGATAATTTAAAAAAATATGAAATTACTATTATTGTTAAAGATTTGGAGACATATCATAATCAATTAAAACTTACAACAGTCAATATAAATGATAATGAAATTTTACAACAACAACTTAATTTAAGTATTAGTAAGAATGAACAACAATTAAAATTTTTAAAAAATAAAAGTTATGATTTAGATAAAAACATTAATAGTTTAGAAATGAATTTATCTAATGTTAATAGTTTATTGCAAGTTTTAGAACAACAAAAATTGTTAATGAAAACAAAACAAAGTGAAATAAAAGATCAAACAGAAGTTGAAAAATTAAAAAATGAAATTGAAACTTTGCTTACTATTATTGAACAAAAAACTTTTTTGCAAAAAAAAGAACAAGAAAATTTTGATAAAATTAATAATTTATTTGAAGAACTAAATGTTCAACATCAAGATTTAATTTTAGGACAAAATAATATTCATCGTGGTTTAGGCGAAAAAAAAGCACAATTAGAATCGGTAATTAATTATCAACAACGACAAAATCAAAAATATTTGGGTGTTCAAACAATTTTAAATAATAAAGATAAACTATATGGCATCATTGGAGTAGTGAGTGATTTAATTTCGGTGCCCGATCTTTATAGTGAAGCGATTGTTAAAGTATTGGGCAATACTTTAAAAAACATTGTTACGGCGACTAACAAAGATGCAACCAAGGCTGTTGAATTTTTAAAACAAAATAAAGCGGGAATTGCCACTTTTTTACCTTTAAATTCAATTCAAGTTCGAACAGCGACTAAAGAAGATGAAATTATTGTTAATAGTAAATCGGGTTATTTAAGTTTTGCTCATCATTTAGTTACAGCAGTTGATAATAGAATTCAGCCGATTATTAATTTTCTTTTAGGTCGTACTATTATTTGTGAAGACTTAGAAAGCGCAAGAGTTATTTCACAATTAATTGCTGCTAAATACCAATGTGTAACTTTAGATGGTCAATTAATTAAAGCTGGTGGTGCTATTGTTGGAGGTTATCAACATCAAAATAGTATTAATTTTTTTAAAGAAAAGTTAATAGTTTCTGAATTAAAAGAAGAAATTAAATCATTAGAACAACAATTAGTTAATATAAATGTCCAAAGAACAAGTATTGAAAGTGAATTAAATAATTATCAAGGTCAAAAGTTGACAATTACTTTAACAATAAATAAATTGATTAGTGAAATTAGTGATATCACTAATCAATCACAATTATTAACTACTCAATATCAAACATTAACTGGTAAAAAATTAGATATTGATACTACAAACCAATTAAATGATATTTTTATTCAATATGAAAATTCTAAATATGATCAAGCAACAATAAAAAGTCAACTACAATTAATTCGTAAACAGAAACATCAATTATTAGAACAAATGCAAAGTTTAGAAAATGAATTATATAGTTTAAATCAAGAACATTTTATGACTAGTGATAAATTAAATAATCAAAAGCTTGAACAAGTAAAAATGGAGTCAAAAGTAGAACAACATTTAAGACGTTTAGTTGAAACTTATAATTTAACTTATGAATATGCTAGAGAACATTATAGTGAACCATTAGCAGATGAACAACAAGCACGTAATTTGGTACAACAATTACGTAGTGAGATTGAAGATTTAGGATTTGTAAATATTAATGCTATTGAAGAATTTGAAAATGAAAATGAACGTTATTTACGGTTAAAAACTAAACATGATGAATTGCAATTAGCATCACAATCGTTGTTAACAGCCATTGATGAAATGGACAATGTTATGGTAACGCAATTTGATGAAACAATCAAAGCTATTAATATGGTATTGCCCGAAACATTTCAAACTTTATTTGGTGGAGGAACTTGTAGTTTACGATATACATCACCTGATGATATTTTAAATACAGGTGTGGAAGTGCTTGCTAATCCTCCTGGTAAAAGAATTAGTAATTTAAACTTATTATCAGGTGGTGAAAAATCATTAGTTGCATTGGCGGTATTATTTGCTATTTTAAAAGTCAAGCCATTGCCATTGACAATATTAGATGAGGTTGAAGCACCATTGGATCCAGCAAATTTAGACCGTTTTGCTAGATATGTTCGTAGTTTTTCACAATATACACAATTTATTATTGTTACTCATCGTCCAGGCACAATGGAAAATTGTGATGTATTATATGGTACAACTATGCAAAATCAAGGAATTACGAAAATGGTAGCCATTAAATTAGCAGATGCTAAAAAAATTATTGAAAGCGATAAATCAACGAAAAATGTTAATTATGTCGTTTAATTAAAAAAGTAGTAATAACTACTTTTTTATGTTAAATTTAAATTAATCTATAATAGAAAGATGCAAAATTAAATGGCAGATTCAAAAGATTGTTTAGACAAAAAAGTTTTAATTATGTAGAAAAGTATGGATGACCAAAAATTATTCATCAATTTACACTTAAAATATTATTTTTAATTAAAAATTTGTTAAAATTAACATTATTTAGTGTAAAAATTCTCTAAAAATAACACTTTATCATGTATCATTACTTTTCTACAAAATTAAAGCAAAAAAGTAGAAGAAAACATTAAGTTTATTAGTTCAAAAATAATTGAAAAGAAAACAATATTATTTTTAGGAGCAGGTTTTTCCTTTAATTTTGTAGAAAAGTAGTGGTATTAGTAAAATTAGCAAAAATATATTTTTATATGGTATTTTTAATATTAAAGAGGTGATTTTAAATGAATAAAAATACAGTAAAAGAAATTTTAAATAATTTGTCTGATAAAGATTTTATTGAGATTTTTAGAGAAAATAAAACTAGAATTAAACAAATTGAGAAAAAAGAAAAATTTGAAGCAGTCGAACAAAAATTCAAAGAGAAAGGGATTCAATGTCCAGATTGTAGTTCTTTTTTGTGTACTAAATATGGTAGTAAAGATTATAAGCAAAGATATAAATGTAAAAGTTGTAATATTACTTTTCATGCTTTTAAAAATCATTATTTTTATTGAAGTTATTTATCTCATGATCAATGAGATTTATTGATACAAATAGCTACTTTAGGTCAATCTGCTTACATTATTTCTCAATTTATTAATACTACAAATAAAACTGCCTGATTTAATCGTCAAAAATTTATGAAATCAACACAATTAGTAAAAACACAAAATCAATTTGTAAAATTAAAAGCTAGAATTGAAGTTGACGAAACTTTTATCAAAGAAATTCATAAAGGAAACTTTAAAGATCCAAATGATCCAAGAAAACAATGAATTGAAGAAAATGCTAAAGATTTAAATTGTTGTATTCAAATGGCAATTGATGAAAACCGAAATATCCTTTAATTTTGTAGAAAAGTAGTGGTATTAGTAAAATTAGCAAAAATATATTTTTATATGGTATTTTTAATATTAAAGAGGTGATTTTAAATGAATAAAAATACAGTAAAAGAAATTTTAAATAATTTGTCTGATAAAGATTTTATTGAGATTTTTAGAGAAAATAAAACTAGAATTAAACAAATTGAGAAAAAAGAAAAATTTGAAGCAGTCGAACAAAAATTCAAAGAGAAAGGGATTCAATGTCCAGATTGTAGTTCTTTTTTGTGTACTAAATATGGTAGTAAAGATTATAAGCAAAGATATAAATGTAAAAGTTGTAATATTACTTTTCATGCTTTTAAAAATCATTATTTTTATTGAAGTTATTTATCTCATGATCAATGAGATTTATTGATACAAATAGCTACTTTAGGTCAATCTGCTTACATTATTTCTCAATTTATTAATACTACAAATAAAACTGCCTGATTTAATCGTCAAAAATTTATGAAATCAACACAATTAGTAAAAACACAAAATCAATTTGTAAAATTAAAAGCTAGAATTGAAGTTGACGAAACTTTTATCAAAGAAATTCATAAAGGAAACTTTAAAGATCCAAATGATCCAAGAAAACAATGAATTGAAGAAAATGCTAAAGATTTAAATTGTTGTATTCAAATGGCAATTGATGAAAACCGAAATATCCTTTAATTTTGTAGAAAAGTAATGATACATGATAAAGTGTTATTTTTAGAGAATTTTTACACTAAATAATGTTACTTTTAACAAATTTTTAATTAAAAATAATATTTTAAGTGTAAATTGATGAATAATTTTTGGTCATCCATACTTTTCTACATAATTAAAAGAAATATCTATGCTCAAACAACAAATACTAAAAGATTAAATAAAAAATGAGTACAAGAAAACTTAACATCGAAACTTATCGAAGAAAATTCAATTATAGTTTGTGATATGCAAGTATTATATGATACAGTAGCTAAACAAACTAAATCCACTATCCAGCAGTTTAAATCAAAAGAAAATAAAGAATTAAATTATAAAAAATTAAGTAATGTCAGTAAAATACAATCAAGTTTAAAAGAATTTATTACTCATTACCATGGCATTGGATTTACCAATATTCAAAATTACCTCAATTTATGGAAATGAAAATATCAACACTACGGATTAACCCCTTATCAAAAATCCAATGTGTTATATTTCAGTTTGTAAAAAAAATAAATCCCAAAATTTAATAAAATCAAATTTTAAGTCAAGTTGATGACTTTTTTTATTTTACCACTACTTTTCTACAAAATTAAAAGGTTTTTCTGCAAATTTTGGTTTTCCTTTATGAAAAGAATTATTAATTTCTATTATTGAAAAAATAGAGAATGAATTTCAAGATTTAGATGATTATTATAAAAAAGAACTTAAGAATTTGAAGAGTATGGTTCAAAATAACTTTGATCTTTCAAGAGTTTTGGATAATTTAAAGAGTTTATTAGAACCTGTTTAGAATCTTTTTAATAAAACTGAAATAAATGAAAGAACAACCATTTGTAAACTAGTATTTAGTTTTCTTTCACAATTTTTTCATAATCTTCTGTATTTTTCTAATCAAGCAAAGCTTCGTTCTACAATTCATCTTTTTGGTAATACTACAAAAGTATGTAATTCATTACGTTTTATCACTTCAACATTTGCATTTATGATTGTTTTGATTTCAGAAGCAAATTTTTCACCAGTATAACCAGCATCTACTATTATTTTTTGAACTGCAGAAAGATTTTCTTTTTCATTTTCAATCATTATTATAGCGCTATTACGATCTGTTTTTTCCTTTAATTTTGTAGAAAAGTAATGATACATGATAAAGTGTTATTTTTAGAGAATTTTTACACTAAATAATGTTATTTTTAACAAATTTTTAATTAAAAATAATATTTTAAGTGTAAATTGATGAATAATTTTTGGTCATCCATACTTTTCTACATAATTAAAAGTTTTTTCTGCTGTGGTTATGTAAATTGCATGTGGTAAACCTTGAGAATCAACAACAATATGACGTTTTATGCCTGAAATCTTTTTACCAGCATCATAACCTTTATTTTCAGTAGTATCTGTATTTTTAACACTTTGCGAATCAATTATACAAAAACTAGTTTGTTCTTTGCGATTATTATTGATACGAACTTTTTTAACTAATTTTTTTTAAAATTAATTGCAATACACTAGGTTCTTTACCATTATTTTTACTTCAAATTTGAAAATAATAATATACAGTTTGTCATTTTGGAAAATTTTTTGGTAGCATTCTTCATTGACAACCACTTTTTAATACATATAAAATTGCACAAAATACTTCATATAAATCTAAACTTCTTGGTTTTGTTTTCTTTTTGCTATTTTCTAAAATTGATTTTATGTTCTCAAATTGTTCTTTGGTGACATGACTTGGATAATTTTTATGCATATATACCTCTTATTTTAAAATATATAATCATTTTACATTATTTTCGAAAAGATTCTAAACAGGTTCTTAGATACAAATTTATTAGTTCCAATAGAAAAAAAGATGATGCAAGTGCTTTTTTTATAAAAGAATACAATAGTAAACTTGATATTGATATAGTAAAAAAGGAAATTAATAGTGAAAAAAAAGAAATTTTAGAATTAATAAATAATAATTTTGATAAAATAATTACTACAAATTATGACAATATTTTTGGTTGAAATGAATTAGA
The DNA here is from genome assembly GCF_964030965.1 of Spiroplasma endosymbiont of Amphimallon solstitiale. Lineage (GTDB taxonomy): Bacteria > Bacillota_I > Bacilli_A > Mycoplasmatales > VBWQ01 > Spiroplasma_E. The sequence goes on along the minus strand of NZ_OZ034999.1, from coordinate 1,520,206 downwards.
AAAGCCTAAGCAATATATAAAAAATTGAATTAATAATATTGAAGAATTAAATGATAAAGTATATCCAATTCATGGTTGAAGTATACCCAAAGTTATTTGTTAAAGATAAGGTAGCATTTCCACTGTTATCAATGCCTATTGAAACTCAACCAAAAGTTAGAATATTACAACAATGATTTAGTGAACAAATATTACCTTGAAATCTTGCAAAACAATTCATAGGACAAGAAAAATCAGTTTTAGATTTGATTAAAATTAGTAGTGGTGGCACTGTAACAAGAAGAGAAGTTATTAAAAATGCAAGAGTGACACATGCTTGATTAGGATATGAAATGGGTACTGTTTGAGATGGTAAGTGACCATTAAAAAAAACAAAAGAGGCTTTTTAGAAATCTGTGTATCTTTGTTTTACAAAGTACTAGTTCAGATTAATTCTGTCTTCAAATTTTATCATAAAATGAGCAATTGCTGTATTTCAATTTTGAATAGGCAATGTTCATTTTTTTGTTATATTTTCAATTGCTAAATAAAATATTTTAAAAACTGACATATCATTAGGAAAAGCTTTTTTGTTTCTAATAACTTTTCGTAATTGACTATTAACAGATTCAATAGCATTTGTTGTATAAATTACTCTTTTGATTTCTGCAGGATAACTAATAAAAATCATCAAATTTTCTCAATTTTTATATCAAGATTTAGCAATTTGGGGATATTGTTTATTTCATTTACTTTCAAATGATTCTAAAGCTTGCATTGCTTGTTCTTCACTACATGCACTATAAATTGGTTTTAAATCTGTAACTAGAGTTTTTCGATGTTTGTATGAAACATATTTTAAACTATTTCGAATTTGATGAACAATGCATAATTGATGTTCTGTTTTAGGATAAACTGCTTGTATTGCTTCTGACATGCCTGTTAAATTATCACTACAAGCAATCAAAATATCATTTAAGCCTCGATTTTTCATTTCTGTGAAATTAGCTAATCAAAATTTAGCACCTTCATTTTCACTAATTCATAAGCCTAAAACATCTTTTTTACCTTCTAAATCAACTCTTAATGCTATATAAACTGATTTATTAATAATCCGTTTATCTTGTCGAACTTTAACTACTATACAATCAAAATAAACAATCGGATAAACGCTTTCTAATGGTCGATTTTGTCATGTTTTGACATCATCAATAACATCATCAGTAATTTGACTAATAACACTTTCACTAATATCAGCACCATGATATAACTCTTGTAACTGCATTCTAATGTCAGATAGAGTCATACCTTTTGCATATAGTGAAAGCACTTGTTGATCAAAACCATCAAATCTTCGCTGTCTTTTTGCAACTATTACAGGAGTAAAATCACTATTGCGATCTCTTGGTACATCAATCTCAATTTTACCTTGTTGAGTTATTAATTTTTTTGAACTTGTACCATTACGAGCATTTTCAGTATTACTATGTTGATTTTTTTCATATCCTAAATAATTTTGCATTTCAGAATTCAACATTTTTTCAACTAAACGTTTTGTTAATTCTTTATATAAACCCCCTTCTTTAAAAACTGTTGTTAAATCTCCAGTATTTTCTAATAATAAATCTACTGCTTTTGATATTGGATCATTATTATTAATATTTTGTTTTTTAGCCATCTGTAACTCACTCTTTCTAGTCATTTAATTATATTTACTAGAATTAATTAAACATAGTTATTTTTGTAAGTTACACAGATTACTAAACATTGCCTTATTATTTTCATTTAAACCTCTTTGACAAGGTTTACCAGGATCTGCAAAATAAATCTTAACATTACAATTTTTTTCGATTAATTTTCATTTACTAAATTCTTTACCACGATCAAAAGTAATAGTTTTAACTGTTCCTTTTTGTAACTTTGAAATAAATTTTATTATACTTTTTGTAATATTTTCTGATTTATTATTTTTAGTTGCTAAAGGAATTGTGGTTTTTGATCATATATCAGCTAAAGTAATAATAGAACTTTTATGATCTTTACCAATGATAGTATCACCCTCTAAATGACCAAATTCTTCTATATTTTTAATATTAGGAATGATTAAATTTCTTTCATGAATAGACTTACAATTATTAATTCTGCCCCTAGTTTCTTTTTGTTTGTGAGGTTTATTTTTTCCTTTTCTCAATAAGTTATTTTCATCAAAACCCATTCGATTTGTTTTAAACATGTTATATAAAGTTTTTGTTGAAATACTTTTTATTTTATTTTCCTTTAAAAAATTAGCAATTATATCAAGAGCATAATTTTTAGTAATTAACAAATGATTAATAGTATTAATTTCTATTAAAGTTAAAATTATTAATTTTCTACCTGCATTTTGTTTATTTTTTTGAATTTTATTCAATATTTCTAATGGTAATAAGTTTTGATTTAATAATCTACAAACTCTATGTACAGTTGATTTACTATAATCAATGGCTTTTGCTATTTTACGAATCGAAAATCCATAACTTTTATATTCTTTTATTGCTATTATTGATTCAATAGTCAGATACTTATACATTGTGCTAATTCCTTTCTTTTCTTAATTATAGAATTAACACAATTTAATTTTTATATAAGTGTCCTTTTTAATTTTACAATTCAGGATTTTAAATATATATTTTAAATATATTTTTGTACAAAATTAAAAATTTAAATCTAAGTTATTAAACTTATTTCATTAGTTGTTATAATTGAAATATATTTAATATAATTTAGAGGGGTATTTATTATGGATTTTTATATTATACTTTGAATATTTTTAATATCATTAACTATTAATTTTATTTTCTTTATGATAGCTTTTATTTTTAAAACTGCTATTTTAACTGATATTATTTATTGTTTAAGTTTTATTTGTTTAAGTGTGATCATCGTTGCTTGAAAGCAAAATTTTAGTCCTGTCCAAATTTCGTTGTTTGTTCTTTATAATATTTGAGCTCTAAGATTAGGTAGTTTTTTATTATTAAAAATTATTAAACATAAGGTTGAATATCGTTTTGATAAAATTATTATTAATTTTTGAAAATTTAGTATTTTTTCAATTTTACAAGGAATTTCAGTTTTTATGATTAGTATTCCTACGGTTTTTGCATTAAGTCTTGATATTGTTTATTTTAATAGTACATTTAATAATTACTTACTTATTTTTATTATGCTTGCTATTTTATTTTTAGTTATTGAGACAATTGCAGATTGACAAAAGTTTAGATTTTCCTTAAAGAAAAAACATGATTTATTTTTTATTAATTATGGTTTATGAAAAGATTGTCGTCACCCTAATTATTTAGCAGAAATTGGGTTTTGATATATGATGACAGCATTGTTTATTTGTGATTTATTATTTAAAAATATTAATAGTGATATAAATTATTTATTTCATTTATTATGATTATTAAGTCCGTTGTATTTTAATGTTGTAGTAATTAATATTACCGACATACCAATATGAGAAGTAAAACAATGACAAAGGTTCCACTCTAATGAAGATTATTACAAATATTTAAATGAAACTAGTTGTGTAATGTGTTATATCGGTAAAAAAGGTCCAATTAATAAAGTGAAAAAATTAATATATAAAAAATAAGAACATATGTTCTTATTTTTTATATATTAATTTATTAAATTCTTTTTATTGCACTATTAACAAAATCTTCATTTGGATCAAATTTAGTTTCGTTATTAATATTTCATAATTTTTCTTGCTCTGTTTTAGTAACTTTATTAGGCATTTGTATATCAAGAATAACATGTAAATCACCACGTTTACTACTATTAGGGTAATAGAATCCCTGATTTTTTAAAGTAATTTTGTCACCATATTGTAGTCCTAATGGTAATTTATGTTTAATTATTCCTTCAAAGGTAGGAATCATAATAATATTTCCCAAAATAATATCCAAGTAAGATACTGGTAATTTAATATACATATCACTACCTTGACGATCTAAGAAAGCGTGTCGTTTAATATTAATACCAACAAATAAATCGCCTTGAGTGCCACCATTATGACCAATTTTACCTTTACCTTTAATTCTAATTTGTTGACCATCAAAAATACTGCGAGGAATATCAAATTCTAATTTTTGATTTTCAATATAATAGCGATGTCCTTTGCATTTTAAACATTTTTGACGAATAATTTTACCAAGTCCTTGACATTGGTTGCAAACACCTTGATGTCTAAACATACCTAATGGTGATTGTTGAACATATTCAAGAACTCCTTTACCTTTACATTTATCACATGTACTAATATCATTAGGAGTTCTAGCACCAGTTTCTTTACAATCCTTACAAGCAACATCAATGTTAATACTAATGGTCATTTTTTTGCCAAAGAATACATCACGATAACTAATTTCAACTTTTGTTAGGATATTATCACCTGGTGTTTTACCATTATAGCGTTGTTGTTGTCTTCTATTACCACCAAATAAGTCACCAAATAAGTCACCAAATGCCGAACTAAAGTCACCGAAACCACCAAAGCCACCGAAACCAGAAGAACTGCCAACTCCGGGCATATCATGACCAAATTGATCATATTTTGCTCTTTCATTAGTATCAGATAAAACTTGATAAGCTTCACTTATTTCTTTAAATCGAGCTTCATCACCACCACTTGGTGAATCAGGATGATATTTTTTTGCAAGCGTACGAAACGCTTTCTTAATTTCATCTGGAGTAGCATTACGTGAAACTCCTAGAATTTCATAATAATCACGTTTTTTACTTGCCATTTTGTCCACCTCTAATTATTTTATTTAGTTGTTGCGTCAACATCAATAACATCATCACTTTTATTATCATCTTTTTTAATATGATCTGTTGGTTCTTGTTTTTGTTGGTTCATAAATTGTTGTGCAGCAGCAAATGCTTGTTTTAATTGTTCTAGTTTTTCTTTTAAATCATCATATTTTTTTTCATCTAGTGATTTTTGTAAGTCATCACGTAGTTTTTTCATTTCAGCAATTTGTGGATTTTCTGCTTCGCCTTCTTTTGCTGATTTAGTAACTTCAGCAGTCATTTTATCAATATCATAAATATAGGCTTGTGCTTGATTAGATAATTCAATTTCTTCTTTATGTTTTTCATCGTTTTCACGATTCTTTTCAGCATCTTGTACCATTTTTTCAATTTCGTCTTTACTTAAAGTACCACTATTGCTGATAGTAATTTTTTGTTCTTTATTAGTTTTTAGATCTTTAGCACTAACAGATACAATACCATTAACATCGATATCAAAAGTAACTTCAATTTGTGGAACACCTCTTGGTGCTGGTTCGATACCACTTAATTGGAAACGACCTAGTGAATGATTATCTTTAGCTAGTGGACGTTCTCCTTGTAAAACACTAATATCAACAGCGGGTTGATTGTCTTCAGCAGTTGAAAAAACTTGTGACTTTTTAGTAGGAACAGTAGTATTACGAGAGATTAATGGCGTCATTACTCCTCCTAAAGTTTCAATACCTAATGATAAAGGAGTTACATCTAATAGTAAAACGTCAGTAACATCACCCGATAATACTCCTCCTTGAATAGCAGCACCTAAAGCTACTACTTCATCAGGGTTAACACCACGATGTGGTTCTTTACCAATTTCGTTTTTAATAACTTCTTGCACAGCTGGGATTCTTGTTGAACCACCAACTAAAATAACTTCATCAATTTCATTTTTGCTTAATTTAGCTTCTTTTAAGGCATCACGAACAGGAGCAATAGTTCTTTCAACTAGTGATTTTGTTAGTTCATTAAATTTGGCACGTGTTAATTTTTCATTTAAATGTAATGGACCTGAGGCATTCATTGAAATAAATGGTAATGAAATATCAGCTTGTACTACTCCTGATAAGTCTTTTTTTGCTTTTTCAGCAGCATCTTTTAAACGTTGCATTGCCATTTTATCTTTTGATAAGTCAACACCATTACTTTTTTTGAATTCACTAACTAAATGTTGAACAATTAAGGCATCAAAGTCATCACCACCAAGTTTGTTATCACCACTAGTTGATAATACTTCAAATGTTCCACCTGCTAATTCTAGAACTGAAACGTCAAATGTTCCACCACCTAAGTCAAATACTAAAATTTTGTGATCTTTATCTTGTTTGTCTAAACCATAAGCAATGGCAGCAGCAGTTGGTTCGTTAATAATTCTTTCTACTTTTAATCCTGCAATAATTCCTGCATTTTTAGTAGCTTCACGTTGTTCATTGTTAAAGTAAGCAGGAACAGTAATAACTGCTTTTGATATTTTTTTACCTAATTTTGATTCAGCAAAAGTTTTAATAGTGCGTAAAATTTCTGCAGACACTTCTTCTGGTTTACGTGTTTTAGTAGCGGCTTTAACTGTTTCTTTAGTTCCCATAATTCTTTTAATTGAACTAACAGTATTATCTGGATCAGTAATAGCTTGACGTTTAGCAACTTCACCAACCATAATTTGACCATCTTTGTAAGCAACAACTGATGGTGTTGTTCTTCCACCTTCGGCATTTTCAATAACTTTTGGCTTATCACCTTCCATTACGGCAACACATGAATTAGTTGTTCCTAGATCGATTCCTAAAATGATTTCTTTATTTGTTGTTTTATTTGTAGACATAATATTTTCACTCCTTAATTTTTCTTTGTTTCTGTTTTTTCTTCTTTAGTTTGAAAAACTTTAACTTTAGTGGTGCTAATGACACGATTATGCAATTCATAACCATTAGCTATAACTTCAACAATAGTATTATTTTTTACATTTTGATAAGCATTGTTTGTATTATCATTAATAATTTCTACTGCCTCATGTTGGTGAGAATTAAATTGATCTCCAACTTTAGCAGTAATTTCTTTTAAACCTTCTTTACCAAGTGCTTTAATTAATTCTTCATAGATAAATTTAAAACCAACTAGGAAATTTTGAACTGCTGCATTATCAGTTTTAAAGTTTAGTGCTCGTTGGAAATTTAATAAAGTATGAACTAAATCTTTAATAATTTTTTGGTTAGCATATTTAATGTGTTCTTTATTTTGAATTTCTAATTCTTTAATGGTATTTAATCTAGTAGCTAGCATTAATTGCTTTTGCTGTGAATTAATTTTATTAAGTTCTGTTGTTAATTCTTTAATTTTTGTTTCTAATTCGATTTCTTTATTTAATGATATTTTTTCTTCTTCGACACTTACTGGTGTTTCAGTAACAGGAGTTGAAGTAGTTGTATCTTTAGCTTCTGTTGCTGATACGTTATCAATGTTATCTTTTTTAGCTTTTGTCATTTTATCATCTCATTTCTATTTAAAGTTTTTAATCAATGTTTGATTAATCCAATTTAGAATTTCAGTTAGTTTTTCATATTCTAAACGTTTAGGTCCAACAATTGCAATTTGTCCTTGTTCACCATCATGAACTTTAAAAGTAGTAGTAATCATTGCCATATCGTTATTTTCATTACCCAGTTCTTCACCAATTTTAATTTGTAGTTGATTATTATTTAATTCATCAAAATACATTCATGGTGATTGTGATTCAATGAATTTAATAATTGTTTTAACCTTATTAATATCATTAAATTCGGGATTTTCTAACATATATTGAACACCATGTGTTGTTGATAGTGGTCGTGAGAAATTAATTAAAGTGTTAACAAATCCTTGAATAATATATTCTGATTTTTGTACTTGTTGTTCAAGAATTGGTTTTAATAAATTTACTTTCTCACTAATTTCACTAATTTTAGTACCAATTAATCTGGTGTTAAAAATATCAATGGCAATTGATAAATCAGTTAATGAGGTTTCTTGAATATTAAACATTTTGTTTTGAACATGACCATTACTAGTAATACAAATTGTTAAAGCATTATCATTACTAATTGGTATTAATTCAATTTTCTTTAAAGTATCTTCATTAAGATTAGGACCAGTAACAATACTAATCAAATTAGTCATTTCACTTAAAATAGTACTAGTTTTATTTAATACTTCGGTAATTACTAAGTTACGGTTATTAAATACTTCTGCTATTTTTTTCTTCAAGATTTCTAGTTCTTGGTGTTCACCCATATTCATTAAATTATCAACATAATAGCGATAACCTTTTGTTGAAGGAATACGGCCACTAGAGCTATGTGCTTTTTCTAATAATCCTAATGTTTCTAATTCAACACATTCATTACGAATAGTAGCACTAGAAAAATTAATATTGTTATTATTTTCTAAAATAGTTTTGCTACCAATTGGTAATCCTGTTTTAATATATTTTTCAACAATGATTTTTAAAATTTGTGATTGTCTGTTACTTAACATTGTTCACCACCTTTTTTAGCATTCATTAACCTTGAATGCCAATACTTATATAATTATAACTGAGAGTGTAATAATATCAAGACTTAATTGAATTTTATTTTTTTACTGAGAATAAACATATTGTCTTTATTGATAGTAATTACCATTCGTTTGTGGGGTATTAGTTCTTCTTTAATAATAGCTTGTGCGATAATAGTTTCAATATAGTGTTGAATATAGCGTTTAATCGGTCGTGCGCCATATTCTTCATCATAAGCATCTTTTAGTATTTTATTAACTACTTCTGATTCATAAGATAATTGTAAATTTTTTTCTTGTCTTAATCGCAATAATAAAGTATCTAATTCTTTAATAATAATTTCTGTTATTACTTTTTTACTTAATGGATTGAAGATAACAATTTCATCAATTCGATTAATAAATTCTGGTCGAAATGATTTTTTTAAGATATTTAATGCTTGCTCTTTGCTGTTATCTTTACCACTTAATAGTTCTTGTGAACCAAGATTTGAAGTCATAATAATTATTGTGTTTTTAAAGTCAATTAAGAGACCATGACTGTCTGTAATTCTACCTTCATCAAGAATTTGTAATAAAATATTTAATACTTCAGGATGGGCTTTTTCGATTTCATCAAAAAGAATGATACTGTAAGGATTTCTTCTTACTTTTTCGGTTAATTGTCCACCGTTTTCATAACCAACATAGCCAGGGGGTGAACCTAGTAATTTGCTAACTGCGTGTTTTTCCATAAATTCTGACATATCAATACGAACCATATTTTTTTCGCTATCAAATAAAATATCAGCTAAGGTTCTAGCAACTTCAGTTTTTCCAACACCGGTTGGACCCAAGAAAATAAATGAACCAATTGGGCGATTGGGATCTTTAATACCAGCACGAGCTCTAATTAAAGCATCACTTACCAACTGTAGGGCATTACTTTGACCTTTAATTCTCGTATTTAAAGTTAAGGGTAATTTTAATAATTTTTCTTTTTCGGTTGCTAATAAACGAGTAACAGGAATGCCAGTTCATTTTGCAACAACTTTTGCAATATCTTCACTAGTAACATCTTCGCGTAGTAAAGGATTATCTTTTTTTATATTTTCACTATCTTTAAGTTCTTTTTCTAAGTTGGGAATAATACTATATTGTAGTTCACCAGCTTTTGTAAAATTACCTGATAATTGATACAATTCTAATTCTGATTTAGCATTTTCTAATTTATTTTTTAAACTAGTAATATGGTCTAATGCTGACTTTTCTTTGATTCATTTATCTTCTAATTGTTGTAAAGTATTTTTTTTAGTTTTTAATTGTTTATCGACTTCAATTAGTCTTGTTTGCGAGTTTTCATCTTTTTCTTTGCTTAAGGCTGCTTGTTCAATTTTTAATTGTAAGACTTTTCTTCTTATATCATCTAAATCACTAGGAACCGAAGCAATTTCAGTTTTAATACTAGCACAAGCTTCATCAATTAAGTCAATTGCTTTATCAGGCAAGTAACGATCATTAATATATTTATTAGATAAATAAACAGCTTCTCGTAATGCACTATCATGAATTTTTACACCATGATAAGCTTCAAAACGTTCTTTTAAACCACGTAAGATAGCAGTTGTATCTTCTGTTGTTGGTTCTTTAATAATCATCTTACGAAATCTTCGTTCAAGGGCTGCATCTTTTTCAATGTATTGACGATATTCGTCAAGTGTTGTGGCACCAATACAACGTAGTTCACCACGTGCTAACATTGGTTTTAGTAAATTAGAAGCATCCATTGAACCTTGTGTTCTACCAGCACCAACAATTAAATGTAGTTCATCAATAAATAAAATAATTTTTCCATCAGAATTTTTAATTTGGTTAATAACCGCTTTTAATCGTTCTTCAAACTCACCTTGGAATTTAGCGCCAGCAATTAGTGCTCCCATATCTAGTTCATAAATAATTTTATCTTTTAAGTTACTAGGAACATCACCACGAACAATACGTTGGGCTAAACCTTCAATAATAGCAGTTTTACCAATACCAGGTAAACCGATTAAGACGGGGTTGTTTTTAGTTTTTCGTGAGAGTATTTCTTCTACTTTACGAATATCTTCATCACGTCCAATAATAGGATCCATTTTTCCTGTTTTAGCTTGTATAATTAGATTACGAGCAAATTTATCAAGAATTTTAGGATCATTACTATAGTTAGGGATTTCATTTAATTGCATAATGTCACTCCTATTTTTAGCACTATAATTACTTGATTGCTAATCATATTAATATACTAACAAATAAAATTAGCAGTTTCAAGTAGTAACTGCTAATTTTATATTTAATTGACTTAGGGATAAGTATTTTCAATTAAAGAAACTTAATATAATAATAATATTTGTGATAGATCTTGTAGGTATTTTAGATCTTAAATATATATTTCTCGTGTAAATAATATATATCATATTTTTAAAAGAATTGATATACTAATTACATAATTGCTAGATAAAAATAAATAATAGTAATTTAATAACTTTTAAATATTAAATTTATAAGGAAATATTATGAAAGAATTTAAACAAAAATTAATTTTATTACTTAGTGCTAGCAGTTTATTAGTAACCTCAGTATTAAGTATTAGTTTTAATAATAAAAATCATCAAACTAGTAATAGTAAAGTTAGCGGCTTTCATATTACTGTTAAGTCATCAAATCGTAACTTAGTTAATAGTATTAAATCTTGAAATAATGATTCACAATATTTATATAATAATGTTAAAAATACACCATTAAATGTTAATTTTGATAGTTATGATCAAATTATTAATAATGATTGAACACATAGTAATATTGAAACCAATGATATTATTAATGATCAAGGTTATAGTCAATAAAAAGTATTATTAATAATAATAGTAGTTATTTTAAAAATGCACAAGGTTTTCTTACTGCAGGTGCTTTTGGTCATACTTTTAATGAAAAAAGTAATAATTTAATTTTACAATATCATCAAACAATTAAAGAAAGTATTGATGCAGGACTTTTTGCAACAATATATGAAGCAAGTGACATTAATACTTTAATGGAAGTTCCATATAATTTACAACCAAGTACTAATTTTCAAAAATCTAATTTTGAAACGCGTGCTAAAATATTTCCAATTGGACCATTTGCAAATACTAAGGATAGTTTTAGTAATGAAATGTTTGTTTTTTATGTGCATCCTCCTTTTAAAAAATCAGGATTAGAATTTTTCTTTAATTTTGTAGAAAAGTAATGATACATGATAAAGTGTTATTTTTAGAGAATTTTTACACTAAATAATGTTACTTTTAACAAATTTTTAATTAAAAATAATATTTTAAGTGTAAATTGATGAATAATTTTTGGTCATCCATACTTTTCTACATAATTAAAAGAAATTTCCTTTAATTTTGTAGAAAAGTAATTATACATGATAAAGTGTTATTTTTAAAGAATTTTTACACTAAATAATGTTACTTTTAACAAATTTTTAATTAAAAATAATATTTTAAGTGTAAATTGATGAATAATTTTTGGTCATCCATACTTTTCTACATAATTAAAAGAAATTTCTATTAATAATGAAAACAGAGAAATAAAAAAAATTGTTAAAACTAATAGTAATAAAACTTTTGACTATGCTATTTTAAATCAAGATTATAGTAAAAATAAGCCCACTATATATAATGTTAAATGAAATGATAGTGATGGTAGTACTATTTTAAGACAAGAAACACTTACTATTAATAGTTCTATGCCAGACATTCAAGTTATTAATGAAAAAGAAGATAAATCTTCATTAATTCATCAATATTTTATTAATGATGAAAAAAATAGTAATTTACAAATGATTGCTTTTAGTCAAATTAAATCAGAAGCTGTTATTACTGCTAATGTTAGTGAAGATAAATGAACATATCAGCGTGTTGATGATAATCTTGTTCCGCAAGAAGAAAAGGTAACACCTATTTCAAATCAACCATTAAAAACATATCAATCTGAAGATCATACTATTTATTTATTACAAAGAATAGTAAATGATAAAGTTGATAGTTCTTCAAGACAATATTTAAATATTTATAATATTAATCCTTTATCAACTAAGTTTTCTGGTTTTACTAATTTTGCTAATAGTCAATATGGTATTGATTTTAATCAGTATTTACAAGAAACTACTAATATAGATTGTGCAATTGATGTACTAAATCCAGGTCAATTACGTTATTGATTATTATTTTATGAGCATGATTTAATTACTCATTTATATGCTAATGTTAAACATGATGAAAAAAATAAAAATAACCCTTTTGCCTTACCAGAAATAAAACCAAAAACAACAACTTTAATTAATAATTGAAATATTATAATTATTGGTAGTACTTTTTTATTAGTTATTATTGCTATTCCGGTAGTTATAGCAATATTAAGAAGAAAGAAAATTAAAAAGTAAGCAGTTAATTGAGGTAAGTCTAGTCATTATAGATATAGTTTACTAAATTTTAATCATATAGATAGTATAAAAATTCCTGAATTGTAAATATAAATGGGACAGTTTTTTAAAATAATTGTATTAAATCTATTGGTCTTTTATAAGATAGTGATTTTCTGGGTGTAGAATTAATTTGAAATGCTATAGTATTTAAATCTTTTTGTTTATATGAAGATAGATCTGTAGATTTTGGTAAATATCTTCTTAAAATACCATTATTATTTTCATTTAAACCTCTTTGACAAGGTTTACTAGGATCTGCAAAATAAATCTTAACATTACAATTTTTTTCGATTAATTTTCATTTACTAAATTCTTTACCACGATCAAAAGTAATAGTTTTAACTGTTCCTTTTTGTAACTTTGAAATAAATTTTATTATACTTTTTGTAATATTTTCTTTTAATTATGTAGAAAAGTATGGATGACCAAAAATTATTCATCAATTTACACTTAAAATATTATTTTTAATTAAAAATTTGTTAAAAGTAACATTATTTAGTGTAAAAATTCTCTAAAAATAACACTTTATCATGTATCATTACTTTTCTACAAAATTAAAGATATTTTCTGATTTATTATTTTTAGTTGCTAAAGGAATTGTGGTTTTTGATCATATATCAGCTAAAGTAATAATAGAACTTTTATGATCTTTACCAATGATAGTATCACCCTCTAAATGACCAAATTCTTCTATATTTTTAATATTAGGAATGATTAAATTTCTTTCATGAATAGACTTACAATTATTAATTCTGCCCCTAGTTTCTTTTTGTTTGTGAGGTTTATTTTTTCCTTTTCTCAATAAGTTATTTTCATCAAAACCCATTCGATTTGTTTTAAACATGTTATATAAAGTTTTTGTTGAAATACTTTTTATTTTATTTTCCTTTAAAAAATTAGCAATTATATCAAGAGCATAATTTTTAGTAATTAACAAATGATTAATAGTATTAATTTCTATTAAAGTTAAAATTATTAATTTTCTACCTGCATTTTGTTTATTTTTTTGAATTTTATTCAATATTTCTAATGGTAATAAGTTTTGATTTAATAATCTACAAACTCTATGTACAGTTGATTTACTATAATCAATGGCTTTTGCTATTTTACGAATCGAAAATCCATAACTTTTATATTCTTTTATTGCTATTATTGATTCAATAGTCAGATACTTATACATTGTGCTAATTCCTTTCTTTTTTTAATTATAGAATTAACACAATTTAATTTTTATATAAGTGTCCTTTTTAATTTTACAATTCAGGTTTCATTAAATTGTGGAAAACTATTATTATTTTTATTTTAAATTTTTGTATTAAAATAAGTGTTATTTAATAAATATAAATCTTATTTAATTATTGATAAAAGCATGTTAAAATTGTAAAGAATTATATTATACAAGAGGATAAGTATGGAAAATAAAAACCAAGAAGTTAATTTTGAAAATAATAGTGAAAATACATTTCCAAGAACTAAGTTTTTGATAAGTGTTGGCTATTTAATAATACAAGTATTAATTCCAGGAATTATTCTTTTTTTTACTACTAGTACTGATTTTACTTTTACTTTTAAATTACCTTTTTGAATAATGGTACTTTCTAGTTTAAGTTTAATCATATTTACTTTTATTATAACCTTTATTACATATAAGTTAAAATTACATCAATTAGATCAATTTACATATAGTATTCCATTTGCTTTTGTTTTATCACTATTTTATTTGTCAGGATACTTTTTAACTCCTCAACAAATTTTAATACGTTTTATTATTTCAATCGCTGGTGCTGTTATTGGTATTTTTTTAACGAGTATTATTTTATTATTAGTATTAAGAAAAAAACAAAAAAAATCATATATTAAGATATAACAGTTGAAAGAAAATAGTTCTAATAATAAATTAATTTAATTATAAAAGTTATCTCAATTGGTAACTTTTTATTTTATTTATAGTAACTTTAATTTTTTTTGTTTTTTTGTGTGTTGTTTTTGTTGATCTAATTTATTTGCTTCTTTTTTTATTGAAGAAAAATCTTTTAATTATGTAGAAAAGTATAGATGACCAAAAATTATTCATCAATTTACACTTAAAATATTATTTTTAATTAAAAATTTGTTAAAAGTAACATTATTTAGTTTAAAAATTCTCTAAAAATAACACTTTATCATGTATCATTACTTTTCTACAAAATTAAAGGAAAAATCTTGAATCTTATTTACTTTTTTCTTGATTTTATATCCTTGTTTCAATATTTGATATTCTGGTCTAGATTTTACATAACTACTACCTTTATCAACAATATATTTGCCACCTTTAGCAATTACAATACCACCAGCAGTTGCTTCTAATGTATTCATTAATGATGCTTCTGGATTTAATATTGCATTTAATACACCAGCACCAGCACCACAAATTAATGATGTTCCAACTTTAGTTTTATTTTTATCTTTATGTTTTACGGATTTTTTAATTTGATAACCTGCTATTCCTCCGGCTACAGCACCAATCGCAATGTCGGTAACAGGTAGTGGATTTGTTCATGAAAGACCATCAATTGCTCCTAATCCAGCACCCAATCCACCAAAAATCATTGGTAAATAATCAATTGTTTCATTAATGATATTTTTATCTTTAGCCATTTCTTTTAATCTTCCTTTCTAAAAATAAAAAAACTCATTTACTTTTGAACAAGTAATGAGTTAAAAACTTATATTAAGTTTAGAAAAATAATATCATAATTTTAATAATAATTATAAAAAAAATATTAATTACATAATTTAGTGTAGATATAATTATAGTTACATTAATTATTAAATATTAAAGATATATTTTTTTATTTTCTTTTTTTAGTAATTTTTATATTTAAATTATGTGTATAATTACTAAATTTTGTATTGCTTTTAATAAAAAATACTTTATAATATTTAAGACTGTTTATGCAGTTTCAACCGCTCTACTTTAGGTTAACAAGTGATTTATTCCACCTATAAGGCGAGTCTAAACTGGAGGTAATAAGAAAAATGTTTGTAGTTATTCAAACAGGAGGAAAACAAATTAATGTTTCCTATGGTCAAGAAATTTTTGTTGAAAAACTTGTTGGCAAAGCTAAAGATAAGATTATTTTTGACAAAATATTGATGATTGATCAACAATTCGGTAAACCTTTCCTAAAAGGTGCTGAAGTTCATGGTGAGATTATTAAACAAGATAAATCAAAAAAGATTCGAGTGTTTAAATATAAACCTAAGAAAAATTCAAAAACAATGTATGGACACCGTCAGCCATATACAAAGGTATTAATTACTGATATTTTACTTGCTGGTAAAAGTCTTGTTGATAAGAAGACTGAACAATCAAAATCAGTAATTAAAGATGAAGTAAAAAAAGAAGTAATTTCTGAAGTAGTAACTCCTATTATTAAAGAGCCAAAATCAGTAGTTAGTAAAGTAAAAAAAGAACTTACAAAAGAAAAAGTTGTTAAAACTAAATCAGTTGTTAAGGATAATATTACAGAACCAGATAACACTAAAACTGTTGTTAGTGAAGGTAATTTAAAAACTATTTTTGATCATAAAAATATGACTGTTAAAGTTGTTAAAGAAGATGATGAAAATAATAAAAAATAATTTAAGGTAATATTAAATTATGGTTAAAGTTACTTATAATTACCAAAATAGTAACATTGTAGAAGTTATAATTACTGGTCATGCTAATTTTTCAAAAATTGGAAATGATATTGTTTGTGCAGGGATTTCAGCCATTGTTATTGGTACATTAAATGCACTTCATGAACTTGATAATAATCAAGTTCAAGTAATTAATAATACTGCTGGATTAGTTAAACTTAAAGTTGCTAGCTTCACTAATAATAGTCAAATCATTTTAAAAACAATGCTTTGACAATTAAAAACTATTAAAGAACAATATCCAAAATATATTAACATAAAGGAGGTGTAATTATGTTTTATAAATTAAATTTACAATTATTTGCTTCAAAAAAAGGAGTGGGTTCAACTCGTAATGGTCGTGATTCACATTCTAAACGTTTAGGTGCTAAAATTGGTGATGGACAAAGTTTAAAAGAGGGAACGATTATTTATCGTCAACGTGGAACTAAAATTCACCCTGGTGAAAATGTAGGGCGTGGTGGTGATGATACCTTATTTGCTTTAAAATCAGGAATTGTTAAGTATACTATTTTTAAAAAAAATAAAACACGAGTTTCAGTTATACTTGATAAAAAGTAAAAATAAATTTTTAATAATAAAAACCTATTTTCAATGCTATCATATTTTGAAGATAGGTTTTGTTTGTTTATTTTATGTTTAATGATATGATAGGAGAAAATAATGAAACATATTACTTTAATAATTACTGGTAGTATTGCAGCAAACAAAGCCTTAATTTTATTAAAACAATTAAAAAAAGAATTTTTAGTTGATATTATTTGTACTAAAAGTTCTTTACATTTTCTAGAAGATAAAACATTTTCTTATTATTCTGAAATGTTTGAACAAGAATCATATGTTAAAGGAGATTTAATTACTCATACTAATTTAGCAATTAAAACAAATTTAATTGTTGTTTATCCTGCTACTATGAGTTTTATTAGTAAAGCAAATTTAGCAATTGCTGATAGTTTAGCATTATCAGTATTTTTAGCTTCCAAAGCAGAAAAGATATTATTTCCAGCAATGAATCATAATATGTATCACAATCAAAGTTTTCAAAAAAATTTATTAGAATTATCTAATTTTGAAAATATTACTATTATTCCTCCAGATTCAGGAATGTTAGCCTGTAAGATGATTGGTGATGGACGGGTTAAAAGTCCAGATAATGCATTAACAATAATTAAAGATTTTTTTAAAAAAAGTATTGATTTATCTGATAAAAAAATTTTAATTAATATTGGTCGTACTAGAACTTATATTGATCCAATTCGTTATATTACTAATAATTCTTCAGGAAAAATGGGTAAAGCATTAGTAGATGCTTTTCTTAAAACTAACGCTAAAGTAGTATTAGTTGCAGGTGATTGTGATTTTGAAATTAAATCGCAAAAAAACCTAACTATTATTAAAGCAAATACTAATGAAAAAATGTTCTTAGCAATGAAAGAAAACTTTGATAATGCTGATATTGTAATATGTGCTGCTGCTTTAAATGATTATAAAGTAAGTAAATATATTCCTAATAAAATAATTAAAAATAAAAATGAAAATTTATCTTTATCACTGATTGCTAATATTGATGTATTGGCATTTTTAGGTAAGCAGAAAACACAACAAGTTTTAATTGGTTTTGCTGCTCAAGAGGTTAATGATAAAAATCTTGGTATCGAAAAAATGAAAATTAAAAATTGTGATGGTATTTGTATTAATAATATTAGTGTTATGGGTAAAAATGAAACAGAAATTAATTTTTATTTTAAAAATAATAATTATAATTTGATTGGTTCAAAAGTGGAAGTTGCTAAACAGATAGTTGATATTATAAGTAAGAATATTTTAAATTATTAATATACCTGAATTGTAAATATAAATGGGACATTTTTTTAAAATAATTGTATTAAATCTATTGGTCTTTTATAAGATAGTGATTTTCTGGGTGTAGAATTAATTTGAAATGCTATAGTATTTAAATCTTTTTGTTTATATGAAGATAGATCTGTAGATTTTGGTAAATATCTTCTTAAAATACCATTATTATTTTCATTTAAACCTCTTTGACAAGGTTTACCAGGATCTGCAAAATAAATCTTAACATTACAATTTTTTTCGATTAATTTTCATTTACTAAATTCTTTACCACGATCAAAAGTAATAGTTTTAACTGTTCCTTTTTGTAACTTTGAAATAAATTTTATTATACTTTTTTTAATATTTTCTGATTTATTATTTTTAGTTGCTAAAGGAATTGTGGTTTTTGATCATATATCAGCTAAAGTAATAATAGAACTTTTATGATCTTTACCAATGATAGTATCACCCTCTAAATGACCAAATTCTTCTATATTTTTAATATTAGGAATGATTAAATTTCTTTCATGAATAGACTTACAATTATTAATTCTGCCCCTAGTTTCTTTTTGTTTGTGAGGTTTATTTTTTCCTTTTCTCAATAAGTTATTTTCATCAAAACCCATTCGATTTGTTTTAAACATGTTATATAAAGTTTTTGTTGAAATACTTTTTATTTTATTTTCCTTTAAAAAATTAGCAATTATATCAAGAGCATAATTTTTAGTAATTAACAAATGATTAATAGTATTAATTTCTATTAAAGTTAAAATTATTAATTTTCTACCTGCATTTTGTTTATTTTTTTGAATTTTATTCAATATTTCTAATGGTAATAAGTTTTGATTTAATAATCTACAAACTCTATGTACAGTTGATTTACTATAATCAATGGCTTTTGCTATTTTACGAATCGAAAATCCATAACTTTTATATTCTTTTATTGCTATTATTGATTCAATAGTCAGATACTTATACATTGTGCTAATTCCTTTCTTTTCTTAATTATAGAATTAACACAATTTAATTTTTATATAAGTGTCCTTTTTAATTTTACAATTCAGGTTTTAAGCAAATTAATAAAAACACCTATAAGTTTTATTTTAATATATAATTTTTCATATATGAAAATAACTTAAATGATATTTAACATTAAAAGAACCATTGTTATTAATTTTCATAAAGCAAAAATAGTTTACAAAAAATATTAACTAGATATAGTAAATTATTATTTTTTTAACAATAATATCTGTATACTAAAATTATATGAAAAATAAAATAGTATTTTACACAAAAATGTTAACACTATATAATAAGAGTTATTATTAATATAAAAAAGGAGTAAGAAATGCGTTTTATAGATGTAACAAAATTAAAAGTTACTGCCGGCAAAGGCGGTGATGGTGTTGTTGCTTTTCGTCGTGAACTTTATGTAGCCAAAGGTGGTCCATCTGGTGGAGATGGAGGAAGAGGCGGTAATATTATCTTTATTGGTGATTCAGGTATGAATACTCTATTAGACTTACGTAAAAATAAGGAGATAACTGCTGAAGATGGTAAAAATGGTGCACCCAAAAATATGCATGGACGTAAAGGAACCAATACTTATGTAAAAGTTCCATTGGGTACTATTATTAGAGATAACAAAACTCAAAATATTCTTGGTGATATTATTAAAGATAAACAAGAAATAATAATTGCTGCCGGTGGTCTTGGTGGACGAGGAAATGCTCGTTTTGCTTCGGCAATAAATCGAGTACCTAAAATATGTGAAAAAGGAATGCCTGGACAACATTTTGAAATAATTTGTGAGTTGAAATTATTGGCCAATGCCGGATTAGTTGGGTTGCCTAACGCCGGTAAATCAACATTATTAGGAGCTATTTCTGCTTCAACTCCAACAGTTGCTGATTATCCTTTTACTACTCTTAATCCACATTTAGGTGTTGTTAGAGTTGATAAAAATAATAATTTTGTTATGGCGGATTTGCCTGGATTAATAGCAGGAGCTAGTTTAGGAAAAGGACTGGGTTTACAGTTTTTGCGTCATATTGAACGTTGTCAAGTTTTAGTACATATGATTGATATTAGTGATAAGACTCAAGATCATTTTTTAAATTATCAATTAATTATGAGTGAATTAGAAAGTTATAATAAAGATTTGACAAAAAAACCGCATTTAATTGTTGCAAATAAAATTGATTTACCAGATGCACAAACTAATTTAGAGAAATTAAAAGAACAAATTAAATTACCAATAATTGCAATTTCTGCTATGAAACATATTAGTTTGGATATATTAATTAAAGATATTGCTAAAGCTGTTGAAAAAGAACAACTGCATCAAGTTAATAATGATGAAAATAATGAAGAACATATTCTTTATGAATATATTAATAAAGAAGAAGTTCCACAAGTTATTATTACTAAAATTGCAAGTAATCAATGAACTATTTCTGGTAAAACCGTTGAAGTAATATATCAAAAAAATCCTTTAAATAATTATCATAATATTTTATTATTTAAAATTAAATTACAAGATTTAGGAATTTATGATGAATTAAGAAAGCAAGGAATAAAAAAAGGTGATCATGTTAAGATTTTTAATTATGATATGATTTGAGAAGAAGAATAAAAAAAGGGCAAAGGAAAATAGGAAATGGACATAGTAATTAGTTTATTGGTAGTTATTTTAATTATTAGTAGTATTGGTGGCTTAATAATTTATATGCAAATTAAAAAAAGTGAGAAGGTTACTAGCGACCCAATTGCACAAGATTTTTTAAAAATGCAAGTAGAAACTTTAAAAGAACAATTAAATGATTTTAAAACATCATGAAATGGTTCGGATCGTGATAAAACCGAAAAATTAATTAATTTAATGAGTAATATTGATAATTTTCAAAAAAATTTAGATAAAAAAGAAGATGATTATAAACGCAATGCTGATGTCATTCAAAGACAAGTAGTAGATGTTATTAAAGATTTAGCAAAGTTACAAGAATCATCAACTGTTTTAGGAAAAATTAATGATAATATTCAAAGTTTACAAGAAGTTTTTATTAATACTAAAAAACGTGGTAATGTTGGTGAATTTGTTTTAGAAAAAATTTTGACTAATATGTTGGGTTCAAATCAAAAATTATGAGAACGACAATATAAAACAATTGATGGCAAAGTTGTTGATGCCTATGTAAAAACAGATTCTGAAAAAGAAGGAATTGCTATTGATTCAAAGTTTTCAATTGATAACTATCAAAGGTATTTAGTAAGTGAAGATATTAAAGTTAAAGAAAATTATTTAAAAGATTTTCGTAATGATATTCGTAAACGAATTGATGAAGTTGGAAAATATATTAATATTAAAAATAAGATTTCTAGCGCAGTAATGTTTATTCCTTCTGAAGAAATATTTGCTTTTATTTACGCACAATTTGCTGATGATATTGTTGAATATGCTTTTAAGAAACGTGTTTGAATTACCTCTCCTACTACTTTATCTGCTGTTTTGTTTACAGTTGATAAAAATCGTAAAGACATTGATTTTAATAAAAATTTAGAAAAAATGGCAAAAAAATTACGTTTATTCAAAGATGATTTTGATCGTTGGGTTGATAGATGAGAAAAAGTTAAGGCTGGTTTTGATACAACTAATAAAGCCATTGAAACTTTAGATAAAACCCATAATAAAATTGCTGGACATTATAACAATATTTTTGAAATGTCTGAAGAAATAAAAGAGAGTGAATAATTATGAATTTAGAACAATATTTAGATGAAATTATTAAATTTTTACAAAGTGAAGTAAAAAAAGCAAATGCCAAAGGTTTAATTGTTGGTTTAAGTGGTGGTGTTGACTCAGCAGTAGTAGCATTATTGATTAAAAAAGCTTTTCCTAATGATCATTTAGCATTAATTATGCCTTGTTTTTCACCAGATATTGATTTAGAATATGCAAATAATTTAGTTAATATTCATAAATTAAATGCCAAAGTAGTTAATTTAAATAATGTTTTTTTAAGTTTTAAAAAAACATTAGAAACTGAAATTAATATAGAAAAATCAAAATTAATTTTAGGCAATTTAAAAGCTAGATTAAGAATGAATACTCTTTATGCATATGCACAAAATCATAATTATTTAGTTGTAGGAACAGATAATAGTGATGAATGACACATTGGTTATTTTACTAAATATGGTGATGGTGGTGTTGATTTATTACCAATTATTCATTTGTTAAAAAAAGATGTTTTTGCTGCAGCAAAGATATTAAAAGTTAGTGAAGAGATCATTATTCGTAAGCCAACTGCTGGTTTATGAGATGGACAAACTGATGAAATGGAAATGCAATTTAAGTATGAACAATTAGATCAATATTTACTAGGAAATAAATCATTAATACCATCATCAGTAATTAATAAAATTGAATTTATGCATCAGAATAGTGCACACAAAAGAATACCTGTACCGCAAGCTCCGAAATGAACAAGAAAAAAATAAAGGAATGAGAATATGGCTGGACATTCGCAATATGCAAATATTAAACATCGTAAAGATGTCCAAGATAACAAACGTGGTAAAATTTTTCAAAAATTATCAAGAAAAATTTATGTTTCTGTTAAATTAGGTGGTGCAAATGTTGAAAATAATCCGCGATTGAAATTAATGTTAGAAAAAGCACGACGTATAAATATGCCAAAGGATAATATTAATCGTGCTATTAATAAAGCTAGTAATAAAAATGAAACAACTAATTATGAAGCAGTCACTTATGAAGGATATGGACCAAGTAATATTGCCATAATTATTCATTGTTTAACTGATAATAAAAATCGAACTGCAAGTAATATTCGAAGTTATTTTAATAAATTGGGTGGTCATTTAGCTGCTACTAATTCTGTTCAATATTTATTTCAAACAACGGGGGTAATTCAATTTTCAAGTTTATTATCAGTTGAAGAAATATTGGAGTTAATAATTGATTTTGAAATTTTTAATATTGAAAAAAATGAAGATATCATTGATATTGAAGTTAATTCTAAACAGTTAAATGCCGTAACTAATTTATTAGAAAAAAATAATATTAATGATTTTATTACTAATGAAATTGTTAATATTCCCCATGAATTGATTATCATTACTGATCAACAACAAATTAAATTAATTGATATATTGTTAGAAACAATTGAAAATGATGATGATGTGCTTTCAATTGAACATAATTTTAAAAAATAAAAAGGTTTATTTTTCTTTTTCATCTAATTAATAGTAAGAATAGAAAAGGAGGAATAAGTCATGGATGAATATTTTTAGGTATTATTAAAGAATTTTATGAAAATAAAATTATTTTTGAATGTAATGATCATGGATATATTATTGAAGGTGTTAATTTACAAACATTACCATTAAATATTAAAGTGAAAATTTATGTTTATTTTCATCAAAAACCAACTTATGAACAATTTTTTGGGTTTGTATCAAAACCAATAAAAACCTTTTTTATTCATTTACTTAATATTAGTAATATTGGACCAAAAACTGCTTTAAGATTATTAAATCAACTATCACTTGATAGTATTAAGTTGGCTATAAGCAAACAAGATTATAAGATATTGCAACAGTGTAAAGGTATAACTCATAAAATTGCTAATAATATTATTAATTATTTTAGTAATCATATTAAAGTAGTAAGTAATTTAACAACTAGTCAAAATGAAAAATCAGATTTAGTATTTGATACATTATTAAAATTAGGTTTTAGTTCAATAGTAATTAATAATTTTTTATTAAGAAATATTAATTGAGATTTGGAAGTTGAAGAAATTATTTTTAATTTTGTAGAAAAGTAATGATACATGATAAAGTGTTATTTTTAGAGAATTTTTACACTAAATAATGTTACTTTTAACAAATTTTTAATTAAAAATAATATTTTAAGTGTAAATTGATGAATAATTTTTGGTCATCCATACTTTTCTACATAATTAAAAGAAATTATTGCATTAGCTATTAAGGAAATAAAATATGGGTATTAGTAGTTTTAATAATTTTGTTGGACAAAATAATGTTATTGAACGTATTCTAATTTTAATCAAAGGTAGTAAAATTCAAAATATTGCTTTAAGTCATATTTTATTAATTGGTCCTCCTGGTATTGGAAAAACAACTATTGCACGATTAATAGCAGAAGAATTGCAAGTAAATTTTCATAGTTTAGAAGGAACAAGCATTAATAAAACTAGCGATATTATTAGTATTTTAGCAAATATCAAACAATCTGATATAGTTTTTATTGATGAAATTCATGTTGTTAACTATGAAATATTAGAAGTATTATATTCTGCATTAGAAGGTAATTTTATTAATATTATGATTGGTAAAGATTATAATACCTGAATTGTAAAATTAATTTACCCTCTTTTACATTTATTGGTGCTACTAATAAAGTAGGAATCTTAACTAAAGCGTTGATAAGTCGTATTCCTAATATTTTACAATTATCTGATTATAATTATCAGGATATTAAAAGTATTATTTCACAAGTTTCTTTAAGTTTAAATTCAAAATTAGAAAATAATATAATAAATATTATTGCTAATCATTGTCGTAATATTCTTTTAATTATGTAGAAAAGTATGGATGACCAAAAATTATTCATCAATTTACACTTAAAATATTATTTTTAATTAAAAATTTGTTAAAAGTAACATTATTTAGTGTAAAAATTCTCTAAAAATAACACTTTATCATGTATCATTACTTTTCTACAAAATTAAAGTAATATTCCGCGACTCATTATTAACATCATTAAACAATTGTATAATTATTGCGTTGTTATGAATGTAGATTTAAATGAAACTAATATTTTGCAAATTTTATTTTTTTTGCAAATTTATCCTTTAGGTTTAAATAGTTTACAATTGGCATATTTAGCATTGTTTAATAATGTAAATTTAGATAAAAGTTTGAGTATTGAAACTATTTGTCAACTTTTGAATGAAGAAAGAAAAAATCTTGAAATTCATTATGAACCTTGACTTATTCATTGTGGTTTAATTACTAAGACAACTAAGGGTCGTAAAATAACAATTATTGGTAAAGAGTATATTAATAATAATATAATTTTATTTAGAAAATAATTATTTTTGATATTACTGTAAAACAATTGTTATTTATAACGAATGTTGGTATTCTTATATAGTGCTTAAATAATATACAATCTATGTTTATACAAATAAAATGATTTAGGAGTGAAGAAATATGAACACTTCTTCTAGGACAAGAAAAACTAAAAATCTTGGATTTTTTTTAAGAATTTTTAGTTTAATAATTATTGTTTCTGCAATAATAATTTCAGTAGTGTTTAGTGCTAAATATGTTGAAAATAATAGTAAATTAAGTATTGAGTTTGCTGGTGGTTATCAAACACAAGTTCAATATGAGGGTAAAGGTAAACAAAAAGATGTTATTAATTTATTAAAAGACAGAGTTGA
This sequence comes from Spiroplasma endosymbiont of Amphimallon solstitiale, assembly GCF_964030965.1. Lineage (GTDB taxonomy): Bacteria > Bacillota_I > Bacilli_A > Mycoplasmatales > VBWQ01 > Spiroplasma_E. The sequence goes on along the minus strand of NZ_OZ034999.1, from coordinate 1,494,364 downwards.
TCCTTTAGGTACTAGTAACGTTTATATTGAAAGCATTACTAGCAGTAATCATAATAAGTATAATTTAGCGTTGAGTAAAGATGCGGGAGTTGATATTTCTACTTTTGTTCACAGTGTATCACGACGTGGTTATTCTTATATTGTTGATAAAGATGGTAATGACTTATTAGCAACCGAAAAGAAAGATGACAAAGCTACTACTTGAACAAAAAGAGATAAAAGATTATTAACTAGTGATGTTTTTTCTGCTATTAAAGCTGTTAATAATTCTGTTACTCATCGCCCAGAACTTGTTTTTGATGTTAAAAATGATTCAGTTTTAAAAGAACTTACTTCTGCCAAAGAAAATACATTTTATATTTATTCAGATATTGGTCAGTTATTTGATTATATTCGAAGTAGTATGGAGGGTATTCGCTCCCTTGCTTTTATAATTGATAATCTTAAAAATGATACTGATGGTAAGATTAAAGCATCATTAACATCATTATTAGATAATAATACACCAGGTCTTGGTAAAGGTACTGATATTTTAGCTAGAGCTAAAGCACAAGACCCTACTTTAGCACGACTATTAAATCCTAATCAAAATGGTCAATTTGGTATTAATTGAATTTATTCTGATAATTTAGGTTCAGTTCATAGTCTTTCTGTTGATACTAATGATGAAAAAAATACATATGATCCTGCTAATCGTTTTGATCCTTTTGCTTCTCCTATTGTTGGTTCACCTATGAATGCATGATTGCCTTATATTAAAGATTTACTACGTTTACCAGATGTTTCAGATATTTTACATGAAGATGTTATTGATTATCGTTATATTCCATATTGAGTTGGTGAAGTTAAAGTAACTAGCAATAGTATTTTAATTAATTCAGATACTTTTAATCTTGAAACAGTTGAACAAATGAAAAGTGTTTTAACATCAGGATTGTCAAAAAATAATTTTACTATGTTATCTTATGCTAATGTTAGTCCAACGCTAGGTGCAACATCTTTAAAAATTGCAGTTGTTATTATTATATTAGTTACCTTTGTTCTTATGACTATTGTTCTGTTTTATTATCGTATGTTAGGAGTTATTGTTCTAATTATAATATCATTATTTTTATTATTTACTATTGTTAGTTTTGTTTTCATTAATGGTATAATTGCTCCTGAAAGCGTAATTGCTTTAATTATTGGTTTTGCATTATTATTAGATACGATTATTAATTTGTTGGAACGTTTTAAAAATGAATATATGCAAGGTAAAACTTTGATTAGTGCTTTTAAATCAGCAAATAAGAAAACATTATCCTCTTCATTAGATTGTAGCGCTATTATTTTAATTGTTAATTTAACTATTTTCTGATTTGGAACTCGTGCTATCAAAGGTTTTATTATTATGACTTCTATTGCTACTTTTGGTGTAATTATTTTTGGAATTATCTTATTAAGATTAATGTTATGAACATTATTACGAAATAACTGGTTAGAAAATAAACCTCAACTTTTAGGAACTAATAATATTAGTAGAAAAAGGACTATAGTTTTAAATAATTTAATAGATACAAATAATATTAAAACTGATGATAAAAAAATAAAAAAACAATTAATTTCAGAAAAATGTCAGCTTCAAATTAATTATAAAAATAAAGTTAAAGAATTAATTAAAAAATTTAAAGTTGATAAGCAGCAATTAAAAAAAGAACATAGTAAATCAAGATCAGTTTATAAGTCAAAAGTAAAAGATTTAAAATTAAATCTTTCACAAGAAATTAATAAACTGAAACAAGAATTAATTAATGCATTAAAACCGTTAAAAATTCAAATAGTTAAAACAAAAGACAAAAAAATATTAGTTAATTTTAAAAATGTTTTTTCAAAACTTAAAATAAGTAACTGAAATTATTTTCATAAATTAACAAAATGAATTCTTTCGGGCTCTGCTGTTATTGTTCTTGCTTCAGGTATTACTTATGGTGTAATTGGTTCTAATTTTGGTTCTGGTTTTGATCAACGAACTGATTTTGTTGGAATGGGTACAATTACTCAAGATCCAAGTGATCCTAGTTACAATATTATTAAAGAAGCAGAATTAGCAAAAGATTTTATTAGTAAAGAAATTCAAAATAATAGTCAATTTAGTAAATATTTTAAAAATATTAATTTTTCCTTAATTGCTGGTGGTGAAGGAAAACCATATCAGTTTAAAATTATTGTTCAAACAACAGTAAATTCTCAAAGTATGCAGCAAAGGTTTAAGAATTTTTTAGGGGAGATTACTAGAAATTGAAAACAAGAATCTATTTTACAATGAGGAGAAATTGATCTAGTTGTTGCTAAGTCAGGTGTAGATTTATTAGTTAATATGATTATTTCAATTGCTTTATCTTTTATTGTTATTTTAATTTATATTATTATTAGATTTCAATTAACTTATGTTATTCCTTTAATTTTAGCTATTATTTTTAGTTTACTAATGACACTTGCTATTATTAGTATTTTCCAAATTGTAATTTCTACTTCAATTGTTGGAATATTATTGGGAGTAATGATTTTAACAATAATTAGTATTATGTCAATTTTTGATAATATTCGTGAAATTAAGATTAATAATAATCAAACACAAGTTATTAGCACAGAAGAAATAATTGAAATTTCAAATAAAAGTGTTCAAAAGGCTTTACCAAGAACATTAGTTATTAATGGTGTAGTGTTAATAACATCAGTAATTGTTATGTTTATTATTCCTAGTTTCTGAATAGTTAGTTTATCATTATTAATAGGTTGTATAGTAAGTTTAGTATCATCTTACTTTATTGCTCCTTTTATTTGAACTTATTTTGAGAAATGAAGAGTTTATAGATATAAAAAACGTATTAATAAAATTAAAAAACATTTCATTGGTGCAGATGAATATGTTATTAAAGGTATTAATGAATAGGTGGTTGCAATGACAAAAGAATCATTAAAAAAAAATATTATTAATATTCCTGATTTTCCAATTAAAGGTATCCAATTTAAAGATATTAACCCAATATTAAGTAATCCAGAAGCATTTCAAAGTGTTGTTAATATTTTTGTAGATTTTATTAAAAAATGTGGAGCAACAGCAATTTTAGCACCTGAAGCAAGAGGATTTATTTTTGGTGCTGCTATAGCATATAAGTTGGGTATCAAATTAGTTCTTGCACGCAAAAAAGGTAAATTACCAGGTAAAACCTATAAAGTAACTTATGATTTAGAGTACGGTACTGCTATATTAGAAATGCAGCAAAATGTACTTTCAACAAAAGATAAAGTAGTAATAATTGATGATTTGATTGCAACTTCAGGAACAATTAATGCTTGTCTTAATTTAATAAAACAAAGTAATGCTCAATCAGTTGGCATTGCTACTTTAATTTCGCTTTCTGAATTTGCTAATAAACATCATTTTGATAATATTCCGCTGTTAGAAATAATTCAGTTTTAATAAGTAGTAAATAATGAATAATTTAACTTGTAAAGATTTTAACCAATTATTAGCGGAAGCAAAAACATTTATCAAAGATCCTAAGCAAATTACAAAAATTAAAGTAGCTTATGAATATGCATTATTAAAACATAAAGATCAATATCGAAAGAATGGTGATCCTTATATTTATCATGTTTTATCAACAGCATATAATTTAGTATTATGACATTTAGATGTCTCTTCAATACAAGCAGGCTTTTTACATGATATTTTAGAAGATACACCAACAACTTTTGATGAGTTAGCAGCAGAATTTGGTTTGGAAGTTGCTAATTTAGTTTTAGCTGTAACTAAAGTTAGTCATTTTGCAAAAGAAAAAAGAAATGAAATTAAAGCTAATTATTTACGTAAATTATATTTAAGTTTAGCTCATGATATTCGTGTCATTATTATTAAAATGGCAGATCGTTTACATAATATTAGAACTATTAATTTTTTAAATCCCGAAAAACAAATAATTATTGCTAAAGAAACTTTAGAAGTTTATGCTTCTATTGCTCATCGTCTAGGTATGCGTAAATTACAATCAGAACTAGAAGATCGTTCTTTTGCAGTATTACATCCTAAAGAATATAAAAAAATTGATAACCTTATTAATTTGGATCGTGAAAAACGTGAAAAATTAGTTAATGAAATTATTAAAGAATTAAGTAAAACATTATCACAACATAAAAATTTAATTTTTAAAATTTATGGTCGTAGTAAACACTTATATTCTATTTATCGTAAAATGTATTATTTTGGAAAAGATTTTGATGATATACATGATATTTTAGCAATTAGAGTTGTTACTAATTCTATTGATAGTTGTTATGCCATTTTGGGTTATATTCATCAAAGTTTTACTCCTGTTCCGGGTAGATTTAAAGATTATATTGCAACACCAAAAAATAATATGTATCAATCATTACATACATCTGTTGTTTTTGATAATGAAATTTATGAATTACAAATTAGAACTGAAGAAATGGAAGATTTTGCTGAAGCAGGTGCAGCTTCGCATTGAAGATATAAAGAAGGGGAAAATAAAAATCCTAAGAAACGTCAAGCAGAAATTGATGAAAAATTAAATATTTTTCAAGAAATATTAAATTTAAATGACTTAAATCCAAATGTTGATGAAAACATATTAGCAGATAATATTGCCAAAGATAATAATTTAGAAAAAGAAATTCGACAAGATATTTTTAGTGATTTAATTTATGTATTAACTCCAAATGGTAATGTTATAACATTACCATTTGGTTCAACTGTTTTAGATTTTGCTTTTAAAGTTCATACTGAAATTGGTGAAACAACAGTAGGTGCAAGAATAAATGGTATTTATTCTCCTATTAATACTGTTTTAAAATCAGGTGATATTGTTGAAATTAAAACTGCAAAAACCGCACGTCCTTCTCGTGATTGATTAAATATTGTTAAGACCAATTTTGCTCAACATAAAATAAAAAAATATTTAAATAATCAGCAAGAAAAATTTAATCAAGAAAATAAAATTAAAGATACAGAAAACAAAGAGAAAATAAAAAAAACAAAGGAAAAAATAGAAGAATATATTATTGAAAATCACATTCGTTGAAAAATTGCAAAACGTAATGTTATTATGTCAAGAATTAGATCATTAAAATATAAAACGTATGAAGATTTTTGCTTAGATGTTGCTAATGGAACTTATACAATTGAACAGGCGGTTACTACTATTTTATATAGTGATTCAGCAACATTTCAAGAATTAAAAACTAAACAACAAACAACAATGAATTTAAGTAGTAATAATGAAATTATTATTGAAAATGCCCCCAATACTAAAACATCATTGGCTCATTGTTGCTTACCTATCCCTGATGAACCAATTGCGGGTTATATTACTAAAGGGCAAGGTATTAAAGTTCATCGTTTAATTTGTCCTAATGTTAGTTTGCCAGAGCGTAAAGAACGTATTATTGATACTAAGTGAAATTTATTAGCAACCAGTCATCATCTTTATAATTCAAAAATTCAAATTCAATATTTAGATCGACCAGCATTGATGACTGATGTTTTAAATATTTTGGGCTATTTAAAGGCACAAATTCAAAGTATTGATGCTAATAATAAGCTTAAGGAAAATCATGGAAGTTTAAAAATTTTAATTAAAGTTTCTAATATTGAACGTTTACATCAAATTATTTCATCAATTAAAAAAATTCCTGATATTATTGCAATAAACAGAATAATTATGTAATATTTTAGTATAATATTTTCAGCATTTAAAAGTAAATTTAGGGTAAACATTAGGAGACAGTGTGGTTGGTGCAAACATTTGTTAACTAATTTTATGACATTAAATAGCTTGTATTATTAATTAATTAAATATGATAAATTATAATTAAGTGCATTTACTTTGTAAATGAATTAGGATGGTACCGCGTTAAGAAACGTTCCTAAAATAAAGGAACGTTTTTTTAGAAGATTTATTTTTATTAAAAGGAGTAAAAAAAGTATGCAATTTCAAAAAGCAAGAGGAACACGTGATATGTATAATGAAGAGGTTATTATATATCGTAATATTATTAAATCTTTAACACAGTGTGCAATTAAATATAATTATCAAGAATTTATTACTCCTATTTTTGAAAATGCTCAACTATTTTTACGAGCTGTGGGAGATACAACTGATATTATTCAGAAAGAAATTTATCAATTTAATGATAAAAATGATAGATTATTAGCTCTTCGTCCTGAAGGAACAGCAGGTATTGTTCGTGCTATAATTGAAAATAAATTATATAAATCTAAGCAAACGTTAAAGTATTTTTATTATGGTTCAATGTTTCGATATGAAAGACCTCAAAAAGGGCGTCAACGTCAATTTAATCAATTTGGTATCGAAACTGTTGGTGTTAAACATCCTTTAGTTGATGTTGAAGTAATGATGATGGCCCTAGAAATGATAAAAAGTTTTTCAATACCAAATTTAACTTTAAATATTAATTATTTTGGATCTAATGAAACAAAAAATAAATATCAAATAGCACTTAAAGAACAATTATTAAATCAAAGTAAGCAATTGTGTGAAAATTGTCAAATTAGAGTTAATGTATCGCCACTAAGAGTTCTTGATTGTAAAATTTGTACTAAATTAAATTTAGAAATACCATATTTAAATGATTTTTTAACTAATGAAGAAAAAACATATTTTACAAACATTATTAATAGTTTAAAAAATAATAAAGTTAATTTTATTATTGATGAGCATTTAGTTCGTGGTTTAGATTATTATAATGGTATTATTTTTGAAATAACTACTATTGATTCACGAATTGGTGAAAGTCAAAATACTTTACTTGGTGGTGGTAGATATGATAATTTATTTAATGAATTGGGCTCACCATTAAAAATACCTGCTATTGGTTTTGCAATTGGTATTGAAAGATTAATGTTATTATTGGTAGAAAATAAAAATATTAATAAACCACCAATTATTGATTTACAAATTATTGCTTTAAGCGAATTAGGATTAATAATGGCTTCCGATTTATTATTACAATTACGTAAAGAAAATTATCATATTGATATGGAATATAATTTATATCAAGATAAAAATAAGTCACAGATTATTGATCGTAGTTTAGCCAAAAATATACTATTTTTAAAAGAAAAAAATCAGGTTAGTTTTTATTCTTTTGTTAAAAAAGAAATGATAAAATTAATTTTTGATACTGAACAGCAATTACTTAGTAAGGTTAAAAATCTATTATTAGAGGAGAATGAAGAATATGGAAAAACTCTTTAGAACTCATACATGTGGTAATTTAACGCAGGGTGATATTACAAAAGAAATTATTATTAGTGGTTGAGTTAAAGATATTCGTATTAATAAATTTGGTATTTTTATTGATTTACGTGATATGTATGGAACAACACAAGTCATTGTTAAACCAGATAACGGATATTATCAAGAAATAAAAAATGTTAAAGTTGAATCTGTTTTAAAAGTAATTGGAACAGTTGTCTTACGAAAAAATAAAGATGCAAAAACTGCTAATGATATGATTGAAGTAGTAGCAAAAGATATTGAAATATTAAGCAATTCTATTAATTTACCATTTGTTATTAAAAATGATAATACGCTTGCTAGTGAAGAATTACGTTTACAATATCGCTATTTAGATTTAAGAAGACCAGCAATGAATTATAATATTAAATTTAAACACCAAGTTCTTAGTTGCTTACGAACATTTTTGAATCAAAATAATTTTTTAGAAATTGATACTCCTTGCTTAACAAAATCAACACCAGAAGGTGCTCGTGATTTTTTAGTTCCTGCTCGTATTCAAAAAAAACATTTTTATGCTTTACCACAATCACCACAAATTTATAAGCAATTATTAATGATATCAGGTATTGACAAATATTATCAAATTGCTAAATGTTTTCGTGATGAAGATTTTCGTGCTGATAGACAACCCGAATTTCAACAATTAGACTTAGAAATGGCATTTACTACTAGTAAAGAAATTAAATTAATAGTAGAAAATATGCTAATAAGTCTTTTTAATACTTTAAAAATTGGTAATATTCCCTCAACATTTTCATCGATTACCTATGATCAAGCAATGGATTTATATGGTAGTGATAAACCTGATTTGCGTTGTACATGTAAGTTAATAAATATTAATATTAACAATAATAGTGATGGATTTATTTATAAGGGTTTTATAGTTAATGATAAAATGAATGAAACAACTATAAAAAAATTAACAGAAATTAGCAATCAGCATGGAGGAAAAACATTAATAATTTATGACTTAATTAAGAAAAAAATTATTCATAATAATTCTAAAGTAAAGTTTGATGATTTAGTTTTAGCAGAAGAAATATCAAAAATAAAATATAATAATTTTTTAATTTTCGCATATGAACAACAAGATGTTGCTAATAAAGTTATGGGTGCTATTAGAAGTTTTTATATTAATGATTTGTCAAAACGAATTAATCATAAAGATTTTATGAATAATATTGAAAACTTTGAATTTATTTGAATTATTGATTGACCAATGTTTGAACAGGAAGAAAATAAATGACAAGCTTGTCATCATCCTTTTACAAGTCCAAAAAATCCTGAAAAATTATTAGATATAAAAAATAAAGATTTAGGAACTTTAACTGCAGATGCTTATGATTTGGTTTTAAATGGTTTTGAAATTGCTGGTGGGAGCATTAGAATTCATGATTATAAATTACAGAAAAAGATTTTTGAATTATTAGATTTAAGTAAAACAAAAATTGAAAATAAATTTGGTTTTTTCTTATCAGCTTTTAATTACGGAGTTCCTCCACATGGTGGTATTGCTTTTGGCATTGATCGTTTATTAATGATTTTAATTAAGAATGAATCAATTCGTGATACTATTGCTTTTCCTAAAAATAATCGTGGTATTTGTTTATTAACAAATAGTCCTAGTGAAATTTCATCTGATCAGTTATCAATATTAAATTTGGAATTTAAGAAGTAAAATCTTAATTTTAAAGTGATTAGAAGTTTAATAAAATTAGAAAATATAAATATTAAAAATCTCTAATGAAAAATAATTAAATTGTTTTTCATTAGAAATTAATTATGTAATTTAATTGAAATCAATTTTTCAATAATGTTAAATTAATAATTATTAATTTCAATTATATTTTTTTGATATTTGTTAATATTCAAGTTCAATAAATGGTTTACTATCTTTGGTTTTTAGATGTCATATAGCTGGTAAATTTTTTTGAACTAAAGTAAAGACATTATTTGGTGGTAAGCATTTATAAAGTGAACCATCATTAGTTTTAGTTTTTCCATCTCCGTTTCATGTAGTAACATATAAAAAATTTGTATTTTTATTAAAAACTAATGATAGTACTCCCCCTTTTATTCCAGACATTGGTTTAAAGTTTGTTTCTCCTGCTAAACATTTGTAAACTTCACCATTACTTAGGAGATTGATATGAACCAGTTCAAACTCCTGCATAAATATTATCATCATTGTCAAAAGTTAAAGAAGAAACAGATTTATTTATACCATCCATTTGAGGCTTTTTAGAAATCTGTGTATCTTTGTTTTACAAAGTACTAGTTCAGATTAATTCTGTCTTCAAATTTTATCATAAAATGAGCAATTGCTGTATTTCAATTTTGAATAGGCAATGTTCATTTTTTTGTTATATTTTCAATTGCTAAATAAAATATTTTAAAAACTGACATATCATTAGGAAAAGCTTTTTTGTTTCTAATAACTTTTCGTAATTGACTATTAACAGATTCAATAGCATTTGTTGTATAAATTACTCTTTTGATTTCTGCAGGATAACTAATAAAAATCATCAAATTTTCTCAATTTTTATATCAAGATTTAGCAATTTGGGGATATTGTTTATTTCATTTACTTTCAAATGATTCTAAAGCTTGCATTGCTTGTTCTTCACTACATGCACTATAAATTGGTTTTAAATCTGTAACTAGAGTTTTTCGATGTTTGTATGAAACATATTTTAAACTATTTCGAATTTGATGAACAATGCATAATTGATGTTCTGTTTTAGGATAAACTGCTTGTATTGCTTCTGACATGCCTGTTAAATTATCACTACAAGCAATCAAAATATCATTTAAGCCTCGATTTTTCATTTCTGTGAAATTAGCTAATCAAAATTTAGCACCTTCATTTTCACTAATTCATAAGCCTAAAACATCTTTTTTACCTTCTAAATCAACTCCTAATGCTATATAAACTGATTTATTAATAATCCGTTTATCTTGTCGAACTTTAACTACTATACAATCAAAATAAACAATCGGATAAACGCTTTCTAATGGTCGATTTTGTCATGCTTTGACATCATCAATAACATCATCAGTAATTTGACTAATAACACTTTCACTAATATCAGCACCATGATATAACTCTTGTAACTGCATTCTAATGTCAGATAGAGTCATACCTTTTGCATATAGTGAAAGCACTTGTTGATCAAAACCATCAAATCTTCGCTGTCTTTTTGCAACTATTACAGGAGTAAAATCACTATTGCGATCTCTTGGTACATCAATCTCAATTTTACCTTGTTGAGTTATTAATTTTTTTGAACTTGTACCATTACGAGCATTTTCAGTATTACTATGTTGATTTTTTTCATATCCTAAATAATTTTGCATTTCAGAATTCAACATTTTTTCAACTAAACGTTTTGTTAATTCTTTATATAAACCCCCTTCTTTAAAAACTGTTGTTAAATCTTCAGTATTTTCTAATAATAAATCTACTGCTTTGGCAATGTTTAGTAATCTGTGTAACTTACAAAAATAACTATGTTTAATTAATTCTAGTAAATATAATTAAATGACTAGAAAGAGTGAGTTACAGATGGCTAAAAAACAAAATATTAATAATAATGATCCAATATCAAAAGCAGTAGATTTATTATTAGAAAATACTGAAGATTTAACAACAGTTTTTAAAGAAGGGGGTTTATATAAAGAATTAACAAAACGTTTAGTTGAAAAAATGTTGAATTCTGAAATGCAAAATTATTTAGGATATGAAAAAAATCAACATAGTAATACTGAAAATGCTCGTAATGGTACAAGTTCAAAAAAATTAATAACTCAACAAGGTAAAATTGAGATTGATGTACCAAGAGATCGCAATAGTGATTTTACTCCTGTAATAGTTGCAAAAAGACAGCGAAGATTTGATGGTTTTGATCAACAAGTGCTTTCACTATATGCAAAAGGTATGACTCTATCTGACATTAGAATGCAGTTACAAGAGTTATATCATGGTGCTGATATTAGTGAAAGTGTTATTAGTCAAATTACTGATGATGTTATTGATGATGTCAAAGCATGACAAAATCGACCATTAGAAAGCGTTTATCCGATTGTTTATTTTGATTGTATAGTAGTTAAAGTTCGACAAGATAAACGGATTATTAATAAATCAGTTTATATAGCATTAGGAGTTGATTTAGAAGGTAAAAAAGATGTTTTAGGCTTATGAATTAGTGAAAATGAAGGTGCTAAATTTTGATTAGCTAATTTCACAGAAATGAAAAATCGAGGCTTAAATGATATTTTGATTGCTTGTAGTGATAATTTAACAGGCATGTCAGAAGCAATACAAGCAGTTTATCCTAAAACAGAACATCAATTATGCATTGTTCATCAAATTCGAAATAGTTTAAAATATGTTTCATACAAACATCGAAAAACTCTAGTTACAGATTTAAAACCAATTTATAGTGCATGTAGTGAAGAACAAGCAATGCAAGCTTTAGAATCATTTGAAAGTAAATGAAATAAACAATATCCCCAAATTGCTAAATCTTGATATAAAAATTGAGAAAATTTGATGATTTTTATTAGTTATCCTGCAGAAATCAAAAGAGTAATTTATACAACAAATGCTATTGAATCTGTTAATAGTCAATTACGAAAAGTTATTAGAAACAAAAAAGCTTTTCCTAATGATATGTCAGTTTTTAAAATATTTTATTTAGCAATTGAAAATATAACAAAAAAATGAACATTGCCTATTCAAAATTGAAATACAGCAATTGCTCATTTTATGATAAAATTTGAAGACAGAATTAATCTGAACTAGTACTTTGTAAAACAAAGATACACAGATTTCTAAAAAGCCTCACTGCTTTTGATATTGGATCATTATTATTAATATTTTGTTTTTTAGCCATCTGTAACTCACTCTTTCTAGTCATTTAATTATATTTACTAGAATTAATTAAACATAGTTATTTTTGTAAGTTACACAGATTACTAAACATTGCCATCCATTTTTTTAAAAGTATTTTGATTTTTTTGATATTTATAAACGTTACCTTTAAAACTACTTTCTCTAGTACCTATATAAACATTTTCATTTTTATAAATAGCTATTGTTCATATTTCACCATATATTCCTAATATTGGTTTAAAGTTTGTTTCTCCTGCTAAACATTTATAAATAGCACCATGTTAAGAACTATTTCTAGTTCCAAGATAAAGATTACCTTTTGTATCAGTTGCTAAAGAACATATTTCACCAGGTATTATTAAATTTATTTTTGGAATTATAATTTTTTTATTATTATTTTTTATTTCTGCTTGTTGTTGATTTTCTATTAACTGTGTTTCTAATTCTGTAATTTTATTTGCAAGATTTGTAATTATTTTTCTTTTATCTAATGCATCTCTTTCTGATTTTGCATAGAGATCACTTATTTCTTTTAAATCATCAAGAGTTTCTTGTAGTTTTTTATTTAATTTTTCAATTTTGGTTTTATATTTACCTGAATTGTAAAATTAAAAAGGACACTTATATAAAAATTAAATTGTGTTAATTCTATAATTAAGAAAAGAAAGGAATTAGCACAATGTATAAGTATCTGACTATTGAATCAATAATAGCAATAAAAGAATATAAAAGTTATGGATTTTCGATTCGTAAAATAGCAAAAGCCATTGATTATAGTAAATCAACTGTACATAGAGTTTGTAGATTATTAAATCAAAACTTATTGCCATTAGAAATATTGAATAAAATTCAAAAAAATAAACAAAATGCAGGTAGAAAATTAATAATTTTAACTTTAATAGAAATTAATACTATTAATCATTTGTTAATTACTAAAAATTATGCTCTTGATATAATTGCTAATTTTTTAAAGGAAAATAAAATAAAAAGTATTTCAACAAAAACTTTATATAACATGTTTAAAACAAATCGAATGGGTTTTGATGAAAATAACTTATTGAGAAAAGGAAAAAATAAACCTCACAAACAAAAAGAAACTAGGGGCAGAATTAATAATTGTAAGTCTATTCATGAAAGAAATTTAATCATTCCTAATATTAAAAATATAGAAGAATTTGGTCATTTAGAGGGTGATACTATCATTGGTAAAGATCATAAAAGTTCTATTATTACTTTAGCTGATATATGATCAAAAACCACAATTCCTTTAGCAACTAAAAATAATAAATCAGAAAATATTACAAAAAGTATAATAAAATTTATTTCAAAGTTACAAAAAGGAACAGTTAAAACTATTACTTTTGATCGTGGTAAAGAATTTAGTAAATGAAAATTAATCGAAAAAAATTGTAATGTTAAGATTTATTTTGCAGATCCTGGTAAACCTTGTCAAAGAGGTTTAAATGAAAATAATAATGGTATTTTAAGAAGATATTTACCAAAATCTACAGATCTATCTTCATATAAACAAAAAGATTTAAATACTATAGCATTTCAAATTAATTCTACACCCAGAAAATCATTTTAATTTTGTAGAAAAGTATGGATGACCAAAAATTATTCATCAATTTACACTTAAAATATTATTTTTAATTAAAAATTTGTTAAAAGTAACATTATTTAGTGTAAAAATTCTCTAAAAATAACACTTTATCATGTATCATTACTTTTCTACAAAATTAAAGGAAAATCACTATCTTATAAAAGACCAATAGATTTAATACAATTATTTTAAAAAACTGTCCCATTTATATTTACAATTCAGGAAATACAAAAGTTTATACATTTTTTCTTTAATTTTGTAGAAAAGTAGTGGTATTAGTAAAATTAGCAAAAATATATTTTTATATGGTATTTTTAATATTAAAGAGGTGATTTTAAATGAATAAAAATACAGTAAAAGAAATTTTAAATAATTTGTCTGATAAAGATTTTATTGAGATTTTTAGAGAAAATAAAACTAGAATTAAACAAATTGAGAAAAAAGAAAAATTTGAAGCAGTCGAACAAAAATTCAAAGAGAAAGGGATTCAATGTCCAGATTGTAGTTCTTTTTTGTGTACTAAATATGGTAGTAAAGATTATAAGCAAAGATATAAATGTAAAAGTTGTAATATTACTTTTCATGCTTTTAAAAATCATTATTTTTATTGAAGTCATTTATCTCATGATCAATGAGATTTATTGATACAAATAGCTACTTTAGGTCAATCTGCTTACATTATTTCTCAATTTATTAATACTACAAATAAAACTGCCTGATTTAATCGTCAAAAATTTATGAAATCAACACAATTAGTAAAAACACAAAATCAATTTGTAAAATTAAAAGCTAGAATTGAAGTTGACGAAACTTTTATCAAAGAAATTCATAAAGGAAACTTTAAAGATCCAAATGATCCAAGAAAACAATGAATTGAAGAAAATGCTAAAGATTTAAATTGTTGTATTCAAATGGCAATTGATGAAAACCGAAATATCTATGCTCAAACAACAAATACTAAAAGATTAAATAAAAAATGAGTACAAGAAAACTTAACATCAAAACTTATCGAAGAAAATTCAATTATAGTTTGTGATATGCAAGTATTATATGATACAGTAGCTAAACAAACTAAATCCACTATCCAGCAGTTTAAATCAAAAGAAAATAAAGAATTAAATTATAAAAAATTAAGTAATGTCAGTAAAATACAATCAAGTTTAAAAGAATTTATTACTCATTACCATGGCATTGGATTTACCAATATTCAAAATTACCTCAATTTATGGAAATGAAAATATCAAAACTACGGATTAACCCCTTATCAAAAATCCAATGTGTTATATTTCAGTTTGTAAAAAAAATAAATCCCAAAATTTAATAAAATCAAATTTTAAGTCAAGTTGATGACTTTTTTTATTTTACCACTACTTTTCTACAAAATTAAAACATTTTTTTATGATGCCGCTAAAAATGGTAATAAAATTACTAGATTTGTTAATGTTCAGAGAGTGTGATTACAAGTAGATTTTGGGAAAGTAAATGCACTAAAAGATTCAACAATTGGATCATTACCAGTTTTAGATTAAAACTATATTAACACAATTATATTTTACAAAAAGAGCAGTTGACAATGCTCTTTTTGTGTTAATTAATAAATTATTTTATCTAGTCTTATTTTAATATTTGAGTTTGTTGAATTAATTTATTTTTTTCTTTTATTCATAAATAAAATAATTTGATATTTTATTTATGAACTAAATTTATAATTATCAAATAAGAGGGGGTGTTAAAATGATAAATAATGTTGTATTAGTAGGTAAATTAATGAATGAACCAGAAATAATACCAACCAGAGAACAAATCTTTAATTTTGTAGAAAAGTAATGATACATGATAAAGTGTTATTTTTAGAGAATTTTTACACTAAATAATGTTACTTTTAACAAATTTTTAATTAAAAATAATATTTTAAGTGTAAATTGATGAATAATTTTTGGTCATCCATACTTTTCTACATAATTAAAAGAACAAATTCCAACAAAATGGACCAAGTTTATAATGGCAGTTGAAAGACCTTTTAAAAATCGTCAAAATCAATTTGAAATTGATTTTATCACTATTAAAACTTGAATAGCTAATACAGAGGAATTAAAAACACTATTAAAAAAGAATGCAATTATTGGTATTAAAGGTAGAATTCAAACATTTGCTAATAAAGCTAATGATTTTTACTATACAGAAATTATTGCTGATCGTATTATTTATTTAACTTAAAACTAATTAAAAAATGGTCTTAATTACTCAATAATTAAGACCATTTTTATTTTTACTACTAATAAGTTTATAGTCACTTTATATTTTTTCAAATTAAAACGATATATAGTAAAATAAATTTGTTATAATTTTACTATAATTTATTAGTATAAAAGGTTAGGAGCAAACAAAATGAAAATTGGAATTGTAAGTGATTCAGCTACTGGTTTTACCCTTGAAGATATGAAAAAATATCCTGAAATAATAATTATTCCTTTAAATATTATTGAAGGAGAAAATGCTTATGATGATAATAACATTGATATTGATAGTGAAACAATTCGTAAAAAGATGATTGATGAACACTATATTTTAAAAACTAGTCAAACTAGTCGTGGTAAACTTGAACAATATTGAGATAATGCTTTGAGTAAATATGATCAAATTTTATTTTTACCAATTGCTAATAATGCTTCAGGACAATATGCAAGTTCGCAAGTTTTACAAAAAGAAGAAAAATATAAAAATAAAGTTCATATTTTAGAAACAGGTGCTGCTTCAATACCTTTAAAATTTATGGTTTTAATTGCTTTTACTCTTGTTAAAAATGGAAAAAAAATTCCTGAAATTTTAGAAATTTTAAATAAATTCCGCAAAACTTATGAATCTTATATTGCTCCTAATGATTTAAAATTTTTAGCTCGTGGTGGTAGATTACCAATGAGTAAAGCAAGAATTGGTAATTTTTTACGTTTTAAACCAATTTTAAGATGTAAAGAAACAATTGATAATATTGGTAGAGTTAGAACGTTAAGTAAAGCTATGGAAGAAATGTTAGATATTATTACTAAAATTAAAGATGTTACTAAAGAAACAATATATATTATTGATGGTTGATGTAGAAAAGATATTATTGATGAAGCAATTAAAAAAGTAAAAAATAGAGGATTTACCAAATATAAAATTGAACCATTATGTAATATTTTAAAAACACATACTGGTAATAATACTATTGGTTTTTCAGTAGTACCTAATCAATGAGTAAAAGAAGTCTAATAAAAAAGTAGTTTTATAAAAGATTGATTAAGTATTCTGTTTTTTAGAAAAATATATAAAAAACTTTAAATCTAAAAAAGAATGTTAGTAAAGGTTAATTTAGTTTACTAACATTCAGATTTTTTCAACTTATAAATAATAAAATATTAAATATTATGATTTAAATTCTTATTAATAATTAAAGTTTTAAACTAAAGAAATAATTGAAAAAATTTAATAAAATAAATATTTATAAATCAAAGTAATGGTTTTTTAATTTATTGAGTTTTAACTATAAAATTAAAAAATATTTTTATTAAGTATCCTTAACCATTTCATAGTATAACTATTTTATTTTTTTAATTTTAATAGCCATTTTCATTTAGTGGTATTTTAAATCAAAAATCTTCATAACAAACAACATTTCCAAAATTATTTTTATATTTTTGATAAGAACGACAAATATTATTATAGGCTTGATAATAGCGTTTTTTATTAGTTTTATCAATGTGGTAAACTTTTAATATTGCTTCTTCCATAGTGTCATAAACACCTAAACAGTTATCTTCTTTATCATATCTCGCATAAATAAAATTATTTTTTTTCATTTTTAACTCCAATACTTTTTTATATATTCCCATAATTTAAGATTTACTTAGAACATAGATTATATTTATAATATTTAGGATTTTAAAAAAATATGAAATGGTGTAAGAACATTAAATTAGTTTGTAAATTTATAAAAAATAAAATGATAAGTTAAATTTATGACAATATTAAAAATATTGTTAATAACATAAATTGATAACAAATTATTTTTTTATAGAATATAGTTTTAATTGAAAAATTATTATTTATTGTTTATTTTTGAATTCTAAGTAAATCTTAATTTAAGTCTATAATTGAAAAAATGAATATACAATAAAAAATTCACTTTTTTATAAAAAGGCGAATTTATTTCATAATTTTATATTTATTTTAAAATTAAAATTTTATTTAATTTTTAACTAATATTTTTTAAATTTATTATTTTATTTTAAATAAACTTTTACTATTTTAGTGGTTTTTTATTTTTTTATTATAAATTATTTTTAATTTTTTTAGATTTATTTGAAAAAAATATTAACTAAACACTTTCTATTTTAAATGATTAAAAGTAAAATAATGTTGTTTTTAATAAAACAAGAAATAAATATATTAATAGTTTTAAAAAAACTACTAAAATATTTTTAAAATTTAATGGAGGATGAAAATGCAAACTTTTATTGGAATTATAGGTTATTTAGCCGGAATATTGTCTATTATAACATTTATTCCACAAGCAATAAAAACAATAAAAACTAAGGAAACTAAACATATAATCTTATCAACTTATATTATTTATAATATTGCTAATCTTTTTTTCTTGATATTTGGAATACTTTCAGTAACATTACCAGTAATGTGACCAGAAGGTGCTGATACTCTTGAAATTGCAATTTGAGGTTCTACCTTAATAATACCGTATACAGTAACAATGACTGCAACTAATTGTATTATTTATGTTAAAGTAAAAAATATGAAAACGTTGGGCGAAAATGCTAGAACTTTGGAGGAATAAAAATAATGGCAAATACTGAATGATGAATTATTACTATAATAGGGATTATTGGAGCACTTATTGCTGTTATAGCATTTTGTCCACAGTCTTTAAAAATAATAAAAACTAAAAAAACAGATGGTATTTCTTTACTTACATTTATTCTTTATACAACAGCTAATAGTTTATGAGTATTATGGGGCATTATTCATTTATCATATCATGGCGGATCTGAATCAACAATTTTAATGAAAGATTTAGTTATAATTTGTGCTAATACACCTTGTGCAATATGATCAGGAATTATTCTTGGTATTAAAATTAATAATATGTATAAATATGGTGAAGATTGTAAAAAATGAAAAGGTAAAGTAAATATAAAGAGTAACTTTTAATAGTTTATTTTTTATTAAACCTGAATTGTAAATATAAATGGGACAGTTTTTTAAAATAATTGTATTAAATCTATTGGTCTTTTATAAGATAGTGATTTTCTGGGTGTAGAATTAATTTGAAATGCTATAGTATTTAAATCTTTTTGGCAATGTTTAGTAATCTGTGTAACTTACAAAAATAACTATGTTTAATTAATTCTAGTAAATATAATTAAATGACTAGAAAGAGTGAGTTACAGATGGCTAAAAAACAAAATATTAATAATAATGATCCAATATCAAAAGCAGTAGATTTATTATTAGAAAATACTGAAGATTTAACAACAGTTTTTAAAGAAGGGGGTTTATATAAAGAATTAACAAAACGTTTAGTTGAAAAAATGTTGAATTCTGAAATGCAAAATTATTTAGGATATGAAAAAAATCAACATAGTAATACTGAAAATGCTCGTAATGGTACAAGTTCAAAAAAATTAATAACTCAACAAGGTAAAATTGAGATTGATGTACCAAGAGATCGCAATAGTGATTTTACTCCTGTAATAGTTGCAAAAAGACAGCGAAGATTTGATGGTTTTGATCAACAAGTGCTTTCACTATATGCAAAAGGTATGACTCTATCTGACATTAGAATGCAGTTACAAGAGTTATATCATGGTGCTGATATTAGTGAAAGTGTTATTAGTCAAATTACTGATGATGTTATTGATGATGTCAAAGCATGACAAAATCGACCATTAGAAAGTATTTATCCTATTGTTTACTTTGATTGTATAGTAGTTAAAGTAAGACAAGATAAACGCATTATTAACAAATCAGTTTATATAGCATTAGTAGTTGATTTAGAAGGCAAAAAAGATGTTTTAGGCTTATGAATTAGTGAAAATGAAGGTGCTAAATTTTGATTATCTAATTTGACAGAAATGAAAAATCGAGGCTTAAATGATATTCTTATTGCTTGTAGTGACAATTTAACAGGCATGTCAGAAGCAATACAATCAGTTTATCCTAAAACAGAACATCAATTATGCATTGTTCATCAAATTCGAAATAGTTTAAAATATGTTTCATACAAACATCGAAAAACTTTAGTTACAGATTTAAAGCCAATTTATACTGCATGTAGTGAAGAACAAGCAATGCAAGCTTTAGAATCATTTGAAAGTAAATGAAATAAACAATATCCTCAAATTGCTAAATCTTGATATAAAAATTGAGAAAATTTAATGGTTTTTATTAGTTATCCTGTAGAAATCAAAAGAGTAATTTATACTACAAATGCTATTGAATCTGTTAATAGTCAATTAAGAAAAGTTATCAGAAATAAAAAAGTTTTGGCAATGTTTAGTAATCTGTGTAACTTACAAAAATAACTATGTTTAATTAATTCTAGTAAATATAATTAAATGACTAGAAAGAGTGAGTTACAGATGGCTAAAAAACAAAATATTAATAATAATGATCCAATATCAAAAGCAGTAGATTTATTATTAGAAAATACTGAAGATTTAACAACAGTTTTTAAAGAAGGGGGTTTATATAAAGAATTAACAAAACGTTTAGTTGAAAAAATGTTGAATTCTGAAATGCAAAATTATTTAGGATATGAAAAAAATCAACATAGTAATACTGAAAATGCTCGTAATGGTACAAGTTCAAAAAAATTAATAACTCAACAAGGTAAAATTGAGATTGATGTACCAAGAGATCGCAATAGTGATTTTACTCCTGTAATAGTTGCAAAAAGACAGCGAAGATTTGATGGTTTTGATCAACAAGTGCTTTCACTATATGCAAAAGGTATGACTCTATCTGACATTAGAATGCAGTTACAAGAGTTATATCATGGTGCTGATATTAGTGAAAGTGTTATTAGTCAAATTACTGATGATGTTATTGATGATGTCAAAACATGACAAAATCGACCATTAGAAAGCATTTATCCGATTGTTTATTTTGATTGTATAGTAGTTAAAGTTCGACAAGATAAACGGATTATTAATAAATCAGTTTATATAGCATTAGGAGTTGATTTAGAAGGTAAAAAAGATGTTTTAGGCTTATGAATTAGTGAAAATGAAGGTGCTAAATTTTGATTAGCTAATTTCACAGAAATGAAAAATCGAGGCTTAAATGATATTTTGATTGCTTGTAGTGATAATTTAACAGGCATGTCAGAAGCAATACAAGCAGTTTATCCTAAAACAGAACATCAATTATGCATTGTTCATCAAATTCGAAATAGTTTAAAATATGTTTCATACAAACATCGAAAAACTCTAGTTACAGATTTAAAACCAATTTATAGTGCATGTAGTGAAGAACAAGCAATGCAAGCTTTAGAATCATTTGAAAGTAAATGAAATAAACAATATCCCCAAATTGCTAAATCTTGATATAAAAATTGAGAAAATTTGATGATTTTTATTAGTTATCCTGCAGAAATCAAAAGAGTAATTTATACAACAAATGCTATTGAATCTGTTAATAGTCAATTACGAAAAGTTATTAGAAACAAAAAAGCTTTTCCTAATGATATGTCAGTTTTTAAAATATTTTATTTAGCAATTGAAAATATAACAAAAAAATGAACATTGCCTATTCAAAATTGAAATACAGCAATTGCTCATTTTATGATAAAATTTGAAGATAGAATTAATCTGAACTAGTACTTTGTAAAACAAAGATACACAGATTTCTAAAAAGCCTCAAAGTTTTTCCTAATGATATGTCAGTTTTCAAAATATTTTATTTAGCAATTGAAAATATAACAAAAAAATGAACATTGCCTATTCAAAATTGAAATACAGCAATTGCTCATTTTATGATAAAATTTGAAGACAGAATTAATCTAAACTAGTACTTTGTAAAACAAAGATACACAGATTTCTAAAAAGCCTCATCTTTTTGTTTATATGAAGATAGATCTGTAGATTTTGGTAAATATCTTCTTAAAATACCATTATTATTTTCATTTAAACCTCTTTGACAAGGTTTACCAGGATCTGCAAAATAAATCTTAACATTACAATTTTTTTCGATTAATTTTCATTTACTAAATTCTTTACCACGATCAAAAGTAATAGTTTTAACTGTTCCTTTTTGTAACTTTGAAATAAATTTTATTATATTTTTTGTAATATTTTCTGATTTATTATTTTTAGTTGCTAAAGGAATTGTGGTTTTTGATCACATATCAGCTAAAGTAATAATAGAACTTTTATGATCTTTACCAATGATAGTATCACCCTCTAAATGACCAAATTCTTCTATATTTTTAATATTAGGAATGATTAAATTTCTTTCATGAATAGACTTACAATTATTAATTCTGCCCCTAGTTTCTTTTTGTTTGTGAGGTTTATTTTTTCCTTTTCTCAATAAGTTATTTTCATCAAAACCCATTCGATTTGTTTTAGAACCTGTTTAGAATCTTTTTAATAAAACTGAAATAAATGAAAGAACAACCATTTGTAAACTAGTATTTAGTTTTCTTTCACAATTTTTTCATAATCTTCTGTATTTTTCTAATCAAGCAAAGCTTCGTTCTACAATTCATCTTTTTGGTAATACTACAAAAGTATGTAATTCATTACGTTTTATCACTTCAACATTTGCATTTATGATTGTTTTGATTTCAGAAGCAAATTTTTCACCAGTATAACCAGCATCTACTATTATTTTTTGAACTGCAGAAAGATTTTCTTTTTCATTTTCAATCATTATTATAGCGCTATTACGATCTGTTTTTTCTGCTGTGGTTATGTAAATTGCATGTGGTAAACCTTGAGAATCAACAACAATATGACGTTTTATGCCTGAAATCTTTTTACCAGCATCATAACCTTTATTTTCAGTAGTATCTGTATTTTTAACACTTTGCGAATCAATTATACAAAAACTAGTTTGTTCTTTGCGATTATTATTGATACGAACTTTTTTAACTAATTTTTTTTAAAATTAATTGCAATACACTAGGTTCTTTACCATTATTTTTACTTCAAATTTGAAAATAATAATATACAGTTTGTCATTTTGGAAAATTTTTTGGTAGCATTCTTCATTGACAACCACTTTTTAATACATATAAAATTGCACAAAATACTTCATATAAATCTAAACTTCTTGGTTTTGTTTTCTTTTTGCTATTTTCTAAAATTGATTTTATGTTCTCAAATTGTTCTTTGGTGACATGACTTGGATAATTTTTATGCATACCTGAATTGTAAATATAAATGGGACAGTTTTTTAAAATAATTGTATTAAATCTATTGGTCTTTTATAAGATAGTGATTTTCTGGGTGTAGAATTAATTTGAAATGCTATAGTATTTAAATCTTTTTGTTTATATGAAGATAGATCCTTTAATTTTGTAGAAAAGTAATGATACATGATAAAGTGTTATTTTTAGAGAATTTTTACACTAAATAATGTTACTTTTAACAAATTTTTAATTAAAAATAATATTTTAAGTGTAAATTGATGAATAATTTTTGGTCATCCATACTTTTCTACATAATTAAAAGATAGATCTGTAGATTTTGGTAAATATCTTCTTAAAATACCATTATTATTTTCATTTAAACCTCTTTGACAAGGTTTACCAGGATCTGCAAAATAAATCTTAACATTACAATTTTTTTCGATTAATTTTCATTTACTAAATTCTTTACCACGATCAAAAGTAATAGTTTTAACTGTTCCTTTTTGTAACTTTGAAATAAATTTTATTATATTTTTTGTAATATTTTCTGATTTATTATTTTTAGTTGCTAAAGGAATTGTGGTTTTTGATCATATATCAGCTAAAGTAATAATAGAACTTTTATGATCTTTACCAATGATAGTATCACCTTCTAAATGACCAAATTCTTCTATATTTTTAATATTAGGAATGATTAAATTTCTTTCATGAATAGACTTACAATTATTAATTCTGCCCCTAGTTTCTTTTTGTTTGTGAGGTTTATTTTTTCCTTTTCTCAATAAGTTATTTTCATCAAAACCCATTCGATTTGTTTTAAACATGTTATATAAAGTTTTTGTTGAAATACTTTTTATTTTATTTTCCTTTAAAAAATTAGCAATTATATCAAGAGCATAATTTTTAGTAATTAACAAATGATTAATAGTATTAATTTCTATTAAAGTTAAAATTATTAATTTTCTACCTGCATTTTGTTTATTTTTTTGAATTTTATTCAATATTTCTAATGGTAATAAGTTTTGATTTAATAATCTACAAACTCTATGTACAGTTGATTTACTATAATCAATGGCTTTTGCTATTTTACGAATCGAAAATCCATAACTTTTATATTCTTTTATTGCTATTATTGATTCAATAGTCAGATACTTATACATTGTGCTAATTCCTTTCTTTTCTTAATTATAGAATTAACACAATTTAATTTTTATATAAGTGTCCTTTTTAATTTTACAATTCAGGAAAAATAATAATTTATTACTAAAAATGCATTGTAATGATGCATTTTTTAATAGTTATAGTAGTAAAATACTTATCAAAATTAAAAAAAATAATTTAAGTTATAATATATGTATAATTAAAAATTTTGTGGGGTTAAATAATGATAATTCAAAATGATGTTTATAAAATTCTAGTACAAGTAATCCTAGAAAAAGGTCATTGTAATGTTTTATTAGCACAAATGATGCGAGATAAAAATCTAACATTATCAGAAAAAGAAGCAATTGAAAAGATAGTACTAGGAACTTTAAAAAATCAAATTTATTTAGATTATATATTAAATCAAATATGAAATGTTTTGAAATCAGTAATTACTATTCCTTTTCACATAACTATTTTATTATGAATAGTTTTATATGAAATTTATTTTTTAGAAATTACTAATAAAGAAATCTTCATTGAAAATACTTTAAAAAAAGTAAGCACCATTGATAATAAACTAACATTTATTATTTCTAAAGTATTAGATTTATGTTTTACTGAATTTAGATCAGAATTTAACTTACAAAAAGAAAGTAAACAAAATATTAAATTAATTAAATATAGTTATCCTAGTTGATTATATTCTTTAATAAAATCACAATTTAGTATTAATATTGCAAATCAATTGATAAAAGATAACTTAAGAATGCCATTAATTAGTTTTAGAGTTAATACATTAAAAACTACTGTTAATAAAGTGTTAAACAATGAAAATTATAAATCTTTTAACTTTTGTTTAAGCGAGATAGTATCTGATGGTATTATTAGTTCAAAGTCAATTTTTAACACAAAATTATATGAAAATGGTGAAATTATTAAACAAGACCAAGCAAGTATGTTAGTTAGTCATATTTTAGATCCACAACCATATGATGAAGTATTAGATATGTGTGCAGGAATTGCTAGTAAAACAGCCCATATGGCAGCTTTAATGTCTAATCACGGTAAGATAGTTGCTTGTGATATCAATGAAGAACGATTAAAAATTGGTGTTACTTATTTAAAAAAATTAGGCGTAACAAATACTGAACTTAAATATGGTGATTCTACAATATTAGATTTTAATAATAAATTTGACAAAATTTTAATTGATGCTCCTAGTACTGCTTGAGGTTTAATTAAAAGAAAACCAGAAGTTAAACTTATCAATTGAAGTAAAGAAGAAATTAATCACTTAATTACTGTTCAAGCAAAATTATTAAATAAGGCTTATCAACTTTTAAAACCTGAAGCGATAGTTGTGTATGTTACTTGTACTTTCAATATTAAAGAAAATCAAAATCAAATTGAGAAGTTTGTTAAAAATCACGCAGATATGACAATCATTGCAGAAAAACAATTTTTTGGTTTTAATAACAATACTGATGGATTTTATATTTGTAAATTAAAAAAAGGAATATAGGGGGTCAGTTTATGAAAATAAATGCTAGTTATAAAACAGATGTTGGTAATTATCGTACAAATAATCAAGATGCCGTTTTATATTTAACAAATAATACTGGACAAGTTATTGGCGTTGTTTGTGATGGATTGGGTGGTCATAAATGTGGTGAAGTGGCCAGTAATATGGCTGTTAGTATGTTAAAAAAATTTTTTGAAACAACAGATTTTACTAAATTAAAACATGATAAACAAATTCATGCATGATTACAAGAAAAGATAGATATTATTCAAATTGAAATGAATAATTTTAGTTTAAGTAATGAACAAGCGCTTGATATGGGAACAACTATGGTAATAATTTTAATTACTAATAACAAAGCTTATTTAGTAAATATTGGTGATTCACGTATTTATCAATATAGTGAACAAGGATTAAAACAGTTAACAGTTGATCATAATATTTTAAATTTATATTTACAAAAAAATACAACTAAAGAATTAAGTGTTGATTTAAATCACACTTATTGAAAGGCATTGACTAGTGCTCTTGGTCCACGTAAGCCATTAAAAACCGATATTTTTCATTTACCATTAATAATTCCATCATATTTTCTTTTAACTAGTGATGGTGTTCATGATTTTTTAGAAGAATATGAAATAGTTAATATTTTAGAAAAAAATGGAAATATTAATAATAAAGTTAAATTATTAATTAAGCAAGCATTACTTAATGTTTCAACTGATAATGTTACTGCATTATTAATGGAAATAAAATTTTAGTCTTTTGACATTTTTGTGTAAAATATAAATTATAAATAAGTTAGTAATTTTTAAAAAATAAATTTAAAAGTAATGGTGAAACTAATGGAAATAAATAAATTATTGAATAATCGTTATCATATTTTAAAAATTATTGGTTCGGGTGGTATGGCTAAAGTTTATGAAGCACAAGATAAATATTTAAATCGGCAAGTTGCTTTAAAAGTAATTAATCCAATTTCACCACTAGATGACTTAATAAAAGAACGATTTTTGCAAGAAATTAGAGCAGTATCTAGAGTTAGACATCCCAATGTTATTTTGGTATATGATGTTTTTATTGATAAGAAAGATTGATGCTTAGTTTTTGAATTATTAGAAGGTAAAACATTAAAAGAATATTTAAGTAATTATTCAGTTTTATCAGTTAATGAAGTTATAGTTATTATGAAAGAAATTTTAAAAGGGGTTAATGCGTGTCATGCAGTCAATATTATTCATCGTGATTTAAAACCTGAAAATATTATTTTAACTAGTAGTGGAGCAATTAAAGTTTTAGACTTTGGTATTGCTGTTATTGATGATTATGAAGTTAAAAAACACGCTAATCAAGTTGTAGGAACAATGAAATATATTGCTCCAGAAGTAGTAAAATTTCAAAAACCAACAATTCAAAGTGATATTTATGCTTTAGGTATTATATTATATGAATTATTAGTTGGTAAACCACCTTTTTTTCATAAAAATCCACAAATATTAGCCGCCAAACATATTAAAGAACCAATGCCATTAATTCATGAAATTAATAAGAATATTCCACAAAGTTTAGAAAATATTATTTTGAAGGCAACTGCTAAGAATATTAATGATCGCTATCGGACAATTAGTGAATTGAGTAATGATTTAGATTGTTGTTTAAAAACGGAAAATAAAAATAATATGTTATTTAAGAAAAATTACTTAAATTCACAAAAATTAAAAAAACCATTTTATTTAAAAAAAGAATTTTTATCATCTTTAATTTTAATTATATTATTACTTATTGGTGTTATTATAAGCATATTAATTTTATATTAATTGGAGGACACTATGAATTTTAAACAAGGAATAGTTATTGGAGTTGCAAATAACTTTGTTGAAGTAAGAATTGAAAATCAAATTTATTCTTGTTTAATCAAAGGAAATTTAAAATTTCAAACAGCAAAAATTTTAGTTGGTGATTATGTTAAAGTTAATTTTAAAGATGATAAAAATCCTTTGGTTGAATCAATTTTACCTCGATTTAATGAACTATATCGACCAAGCATTGCTAATGTTGATCAAGTATTAATTGTTAGTTCTCTTGTTAATCCTTTTCTTAGTAGTTTTCTATTAAATAAATTATTAACTATTTTTAATTATTATCATTTAAAAATAATTTTAATATTTACAAAAATTGATTTGGTAACTAAAGATAATGAAGTTTGAACAAAAGTTAAAGCATATCAGAATTTAAATTTACCAACAATTTTTATTTCAAATGTTAAAAAAAATGGTATTGAAGATTTAAAAAAAGTTTTTACAAACAAGTTATCAATATTAACAGGTACTTCAGGAGTGGGAAAGAGTTCAACTTTAAATAGTTTGGATAATAATTTAAAATTATGAACACAGGATATTTCTACAAGTTTAAATCGTGGTAAACATACCACAACTAAAACTCGCCTTTATTTTTTACATGATGGTATTATTGCAGATACACCTGGTTTTTCGGTCTTTCAGTTGCAAGGTCTAAGTAGTATTGATATTGCTACTAATTTTCCTAGTTTTACTAATATTTGACAAAATTGTAAGTTTCGTACTTGCTTACATCAGCAAGAACCAGAATGTGCAATTAAAAAAGCAGTTGCAAATAAAATAATTTCTAGTTTTTTTTATGAAGATTATTGTAAAATTTTAATAGAATTCAATAAAATTAATAATTTAAAATAAAGGATGGTAATATATGAAAAAAGAAGTAACAATTGCCGCTAGCATTTTAACTGCTAACTTTCTATCTTTAAAAGATGATTTATTAAATTTACAAAATGCAGGAATTAATTGAATTCATTTTGATGTTATGGATCATCATTTTGTTGAAAATTTAAGTTTTGGTGCAAAAATATTAAGTGATATATGTAAATTTAGTTCTAATATCAATATTGATTGTCATATGATGGTAAAGATAACAACATTAAAAGTATGTGATTATTTAAAACCATTTATAATTTTACCGCAAGTTAAAAATATTACTTTGCATTATGAAGCATTAACAGAAGAACAATTAAAAGAATTTCTGCAGTGAAAAAACCCTGGTTTTAAAAAAGGAATTGCCATTAATCCTGATACACCAATTTCAAAAATTTATGATTATTTGAAAGATCTTGATACAATTTTAATTATGAGTGTGCAACCAGGTGCGGGTGGACAACGTTTTTTAGATTTAACTATTAATAAAATTAAAATGTTAGTAAAACATATCGATAATAATTTTCCAAATATTACAATTGCTGTTGATGGTGGCATTAATAATTTAACAGCAAATGATTGTATTGCTGCTGGTGCTAATTACCTAGTAGCGGGTAGTTATTTATTAAATAGTGATAATTCAGTAAAAAAACAAGTTGCGATGTTAACAAATTATGAAAAATAGTGATATTAAACAATTAGTAATTGTTTGTCGTGATTATAATTTAAATTGAGAACAATTTATTAATCCAATTTTTATTGGTGTTGAAACTGGTGTTTTATCATTATTAAAATATAAAAAACCAATTAAGTTTATTTGTGGTGATAATGATACCATTAATAAACAACAGTTAAAGATTTTAAATGATCAAAGTAAAATACATAATTTTGAAATTATTACTTTTAATAAAGAAAAAGATTTTATTGATAGTGAACTTGCGATAGTTACTGCAATTTCCAAAAAAATTAATTTTCAACAAATAGTGATAGTAAGTGATGGAATACGTTGGGATATGTTACTTGCTACTATTAATATATTAAAAAAATATGAATGTTTTAACCCAATTTTATTAGGTGAAAATAATTATTGTTTTTTACTAAAAGCAAAATCAGAATATATTTTTTACAATTGACAATTAACATATAAATATATTTCTTTTTTTAGTTTAGACAATGAAGAAGTAATTTATAATTTTAGTGGTTGTAAGTTTTATCCAAATCAAGATATTACTGTTACTAATAATAGTACGCAAACTATTAGTAATGAATTTAACAAAGAAGAAAGACCAAAACTAATTATTAAAAAAGGAAAATGTTTAGTTTTTTTACATAAATAATTTTTAAAATTTAGAAAAACTAATTATTATTTTATGCCAAAAGTATATTAATAAAATCTTAAAAAAAAGATAGTATAATAAAAATCATAAACTTAATATAAGTTTTCTAACCCTTATTTTTATTAAAAATAAATGGGTTTTTTATTTTTTAAAATAGGAGAAATTAAAAAATGGTAAAAGAAAAAATGTTATCTGCAACAGAGTTAATAAAAAAACTTGAAAGTATAAAGTTAAGATATCAAAAACAACATAATACTCAAATTCCTTATTTTAAAAGAATTATTGAAGAATTAAAAGGTATATCTTTGGTTGCAGATATTCCTAATGTTATTAAAAATCTTAAATATCTTCAAGATAATTGCGGAAAAAGTTTTTAATTATGTAGAAAAGTATGGATGACCAAAAATTATTCATCAATTTACACTTAAAATATTATTTTTAATTAAAAATTTGTTAAAAGTAACATTATTTAGTGTAAAAATTCTCTAAAAATAACACTTTATCATGTATCATTACTTTTCTACAAAATTAAAGGAAAAAGTACCAAAAAATATTCTGATAAAGCAATAATGCCAATTTTATCTTTGTTTACTGTAACTATTAGTTTTTTAGAAGCACAAGTAAATAAGGGGGCATTAGCAATAGATTTTAAAAATATATATAAATATGATTTAAGTAATGTTTTAACTACTTCAGAAGATAAGTTATTTGTATTAGGTTCACAAACTGATTTAGAAGTTGAAATAAAGCATAGAGATAGTTCTAAAAGTTTAGATGATTTAACACTATATGATAGTTCAGACATTAATGAAATTTTTAAAGAAATGCAAGAAAAAATACATGGTTTAAAAATACTAAAAGAAGCTAAAAATAAAATATGTGGACAAATTAATAATTTTAATTTGAATTTCAAAAATGAAAAACAATTAGCAAGAAGATGGTGACATTGACCACTTAAATTTTTGACTTGTGGAATGTGAGAAAGTAATAAAATTAAAGCAATTAATAATAAATATAGTAAGGATAGTTTTGATAAATTAATTGGCGAACATAATGGATTAAATACTAAAATTAATGAGTTAGAAAGTGATATTGAAATTTTAAAAACTAAAGTTAATAAATTAGAAAAGAAAACTAAAATATTATGAAGTAGTAGTTTAAATTATGGTAAAAAATGAAAATCAATAAATGATTTAGATGAACATAATATTGTAGAAAAGAGTTTTTCATATCAAAATTTATTATAAGACGTTATTATTTGGTGATAATTTATTTTTTTAATTTAAAATAAAAATTAATCTCTTTAAAATTTTATTTTTAAAGAGATTAATAATATTTTTTGTTGAAAGGATATAATTTAAGCAATAAGAAATAATAATTATAAAATTATTTTAAATTTTAGTAGTTTTAGATATTTTACTTGGAAGTAATGTTGTGGTTGTAATTCCCATCAGTAGTAATAAAGGTCATTCAAACTCTAATAATGTATCTAAGTCTAATTTATTTGTTAATAAAAAACCTAAATATAAAACTACTGCCAATAAAAATGCAAATATTATTGTTAATAATTTAATTATAAAATAAAATTTAAGTTTTTTTAATTCGTATTTATCATTTTCAGTTTGTTCATCATTTTCTTTTGAATTCAAATTATTTTTAGTTTGAATATCACTTGTTTCGATAGTTTTTTTTAATTTTTGATCATTTTTATCATTTGTTTTTTGAATCTGTTTTTGTTTCATTTTATCCTCTTTTTTTAATTTATATAGTAATAAACACTTATAGTATATCAAAAATAATAATTAAATAAGATAAAAAAGTATAAATGTTTGTTTTTGCTTAATAAGCACTAAAAATTTACTTTTTATTAAGTAATTACACAAATTATTTATAATGTAATTGATTTATTTAATTCATCATCATATTCTTTTAAAAGTTGTTTTGAATCGTTTATAATTTGTTTTACTTCTGGTGAATATTGTTCCATTTGTGCTTGTGATACTTCGAACCTCCCTATTCTTATTAGTTCAAGTTCAATGTCTCTAGTATTTTTTTCTTCTTTTAATTCATAAGAACAAGATCATAATGATGATGGTTCATCTACAAATAGTTCTTTTTTTAATTTTTGGATTTCTTTTGGCAATGTTTAGTAATCTGTGTAACTTACAAAAATAACTATGTTTAATTAATTCTAGTAAATATAATTAAATGACTAGAAAGAGTGAGTTACAGATGGCTAAAAAACAAAATATTAATAATAATGATCCAATATCAAAAGTAGTAGATTTATTATTAGAAAATACTGAAGATTTAACAACAGTTTTTAAAGAAGGGGGTTTATATAAAGAATTAACAAAACGTTTAGTTGAAAAAATGTTGAATTCTGAAATGCAAAATTATTTAGGATATGAAAAAAATCAACATAGTAATACTGAAAATGCTCGTAATGGTACAAGTTCAAAAAAATTAATAACTCAACAAGGTAAAATTGAGATTGATGTACCAAGAGATCGCAATAGTGATTTTACTCCTGTAATAGTTGCAAAAAGACAGCGAAGATTTGATGGTTTTGATCAACAAGTGCTTTCACTATATGCAAAAGGTATGACTCTATCTGACATTAGAATGCAGTTACAAGAGTTATATCATGGTGCTGATATTAGTGAAAGTGTTATTAGTCAAATTACTGATGATGTTATTGATGATGTCAAAGCATGACAAAATCGACCATTAGAAAGCGTTTATCCGATTGTTTATTTTGATTGTATAGTAGTTAAAGTTCGACAAGATAAACGGATTATTAATAAATCAGTTTATATAGCATTAGGAGTTGATTTAGAAGGTAAAAAAGATGTTTTAGGCTTATGAATTAGTGAAAATGAAGGTGCTAAATTTTGATTAGCTAATTTCACAGAAATGAAAAATCGAGGCTTAAATGATATTTTGATTGCTTGTAGTGATAATTTAACAGGCATGTCAGAAGCAATACAAGCAGTTTATCCTAAAACAGAACATCAATTATGCATTGTTCATCAAATTCGAAATAGTTTAAAATATGTTTCATACAAACATCGAAAAACTCTAGTTACAGATTTAAAACCAATTTATAGTGCATGTAGTGAAGAACAAGCAATGCAAGCTTTAGAATCATTTGAAAGTAAATGAAATAAACAATATCCCCAAATTGCTAAATCTTGATATAAAAATTGAGAAAATTTGATGATTTTTATTAGTTATCCTGCAGAAATCAAAAGAGTAATTTATACAACAAATGCTATTGAATCTGTTAATAGTCAATTACGAAAAGTTATTAGAAACAAAAAAGCTTTTCCTAATGATATGTCAGTTTTTAAAATATTTTATTTAGCAATTGAAAATATAACAAAAAAATGAACATTGCCTATTCAAAATTGAAATACAGCAATTGCTCATTTTATGATAAAATTTGAAGACAGAATTAATCTGAACTAGTACTTTGTAAAACAAAGATACACAGATTTCTAAAAAGCCTCTTTCTTTTCAAATATTTTTTATTTTTTCTTCAATTTCTTTAATGTTCATTTTTTCTTTTTTACGTTCTTCATTTAAAATTAGTATGTATTCTGTAATTCCAAGTGGGTCATTATTAATTTCAAAAAATTTAATTAAAGCTATTAATACCTTGATGCCAGTATTTTTGCTATTTTTTATTATTTGTGCAATATTTGGATATTCTGTTTTAAATTGTGTTCAGTTTTTTGATTCTTGTTTATTTTCATTATCTTGTAATGGTTTTTCTTCAAATATTTCGAATTCTTGAGATTGTTGAGGATTTTCTTCATTAACTTTTGTATCATTATCTAAGATTATAGTTTCAAATATTTTTAATAAATATTCATCTGGTATTTTTTTGTTAATATTTTTTATTGCTTCTTTTTTTCTTTTTTCTCATTCATTTTGAAATAGTTTTTCTTTTTCTATATAAGCTAAAGGCATATCTTTTAATCTTTTTCCTTTCTTTAATTTTAATTTCCTGAATTGTAAATATAAATGGGACAGTTTTTTAAAATAATTGTATTAAATCTATTGGTCTTTTATAAGATAGTGATTTTCTGGGTGTAGAATTAATTTGAAATGCTATAGTATTTAAATCTTTTTGTTTATATGAAGATAGATCTGTAGATTTTGGTAAATATCTTCTTAAAATACCATTATTATTTTCATTTAAACCTCTTTGATAAGGTTTACCAGGATCTGCAAAATAAATCTTAACATTACAATTTTTTTCGATTAATTTTCATTTACTAAATTCTTTACCACGATCAAAAGTAATAGTTTTAACTGTTCCTTTTTGTAACTTTGAAATAAATTTTATTATACTTTTTGTAATATTTTCTGATTTATTATTTTTAGTTGCTAAAGGAATTGTGGTTTTTGATCATATATCAGCTAAAGTAATAATAGAACTTTTATGATCTTTACCAATGATAGTATCACCCTCTAAATGACCAAATTCTTCTATATTTTTAATATTAGGAATGATTAAATTTCTTTCATGAATAGACTTACAATTATTAATTCTGCCCCTAGTTTCTTTTTGTTTGTGAGGTTTATTTTTTCCTTTTCTCAATAAGTTATTTTCATCAAAACCCATTCGATTTGTTTTAAACATGTTATATAAAGTTTTTGTTGAAATACTTTTTATTTTATTTTCCTTTAAAAAATTAGCAATTATATCAAGAGCATAATTTTTAGTAATTAACAAATGATTAATAGTATTAATTTCTATTAAAGTTAAAATTATTAATTTTCTACCTGCATTTTGTTTATTTTTTTGAATTTTATTCAATATTTCTAATGGTAATAAGTTTTGATTTAATAATCTACAAACTCTATGTACAGTTGATTTACTATAATCAATGGCTTTTGCTATTTTACGAATCGAAAATCCATAACTTTTATATTCTTTTATTGCTATTATTGATTCAATAGTCAGATACTTATACATTGTGCTAATTCCTTTCTTTTCTTAATTATAGAATTAACACAATTTAATTTTTATATAAGTGTCCTTTTTAATTTTACAATTCAGGTTTAATAAAAAACCTAATATAGATAAATTTCTATATTAGGAATAAACTTTTATTAAATTATAAATAAATATTAGCATAAAAAATAATTATATTTATAAAGTTAATATTTAACACGAATAAATATAAGTAATAGATTTATTAATGTATAGTATTAAAATTAAGATTAGCGTAGTCAATTTTCTTATTTTATGTAGAAGTAGTTATTTTATCAAACTAGGAATTCTTTACATTATTTATTGTAAAAATTAAAAATTATTAAGTTACAAAATGATAAAATTAATATATAAAAAGTAAAGGAGGAAGTAAATGGAAAAAATTGGTGCTGCAGTTTATTTACATTTAGCAAATTTAGAAGAAATTAAAAATTATACCGAATTATTAGCCAAAAATAATATTAAAACTATTTTTACAACTTTAATTAGTTTTAAAAAAACAGATTATGAAAATTTAAAAAAATTAGTAGTATTAACACAAATTGCTAAAAAGTATAATATGCATGTTTTTGCAGATATTAATATTGAATTTATTAATGAATTTAATCTGAATCTTAATAAACGACTTGATTTCATAAAGTTTTTTAAAATGTATGGTTTATCGGGTATTTGTTGCAACGAAGGAATTGATATTAAGCATCAAGCAAAATTAAGTCAAAATCGTTTAAATTTTAAAATATTTATTAATGGTTCATATGTTGTTAATGATATCAACTACTTAATATTATTTTATAAAGCTAATGTTAATAACCTTATTAGTTGTTATAATTTTTATCCACAAAGATATATCGGTGCTGATATTGACTTTTTTTCTTTAAATCAATCTGAAAGCGTTGTTAATAAAATTCCATTTGCCAGCTTTGTTACATTATTAGGAAAAGATAAAATTGGACCTTGAAAATATAATGATAATTTACCAACATTAGAACTGTATCGTGATTGACCATTGGTAACACAAATTCGTCATTATATTGCTTTATGCATTGATATGATAATTATTGCTAACCAGTTTTTAACAGAATATGATTTGAAAATGATAAATGAAATTGATTATAAAAATTTATCATTAAAAATTGAGTTAAATTCTAATATTACTGATAGTGAACAACAGATTCTTTTTGACAAAAATATTCAT
This sequence comes from Spiroplasma endosymbiont of Amphimallon solstitiale, assembly GCF_964030965.1. Taxonomy (GTDB): domain Bacteria; phylum Bacillota_I; class Bacilli_A; order Mycoplasmatales; family VBWQ01; genus Spiroplasma_E. Next base: position 1,458,202 of record NZ_OZ034999.1, on the reverse strand, counting down.
AAAGTTAGATCTGATTTAGCACGTGATATAATTCGTAGTGTTATTTCTCGAGTTATATATCAAGAATTAGATATTCCTTCTAACAATACTAATCAATGATTAGAAAAAGGTGATGTTGTTATTATTAATAATAAAGCACAAAATTATCGTGGTGAATTACATATTATTACAAATAAAATTAAAAATGATGGTATTCGTAACGTTGTTGGTAAACTTTCTAAAGAAGATTTAAATTTTATTCCATTTTTAGTATCAAATCGTTCATTTAGATTTATTTTATAAATAATTTTTTTGTTTTATTTATTAAAAACATAAACATTTAAAATATGATAAAATCATTAAGTATTATTAAATAATAGTTAGTAAGTGTGAAATTTTAAAAGATAATCTTACTTTTAATTTTTTTTTAAAATAAAAAGTTTAATATTGTATAAAAATATTGATAATTTTTTAATTTACTAATATAATTGTTAAAGTAAAATAAAAAATAGGAGCTGACATGAATGCATTCAGTGAAAAAATCACCATCATCAGACAACAAAGAAAACGAAGAACGAACAAGTAGTGAACAAGAGTTTCAACGTCTTTTAAAAGGATTTAGTAAAAAGGCCCAAGAGACTAAAAGAGCAGAAAAAAGACATAAACATTTTCTTTCTGCGCGTGATGAAAAACGCGAAAAACAAAGCGCTGCTGCTAAAAAGAAAAAACATCGTAAGTAATAAAAAGGAAAAAATGGTAATCACTGTTAATTATTATTGGCGGTGATTTTTTATATGAAATATCCTTTTGTTCAACAAGAAACAGAAAATGATTGTGGTTTGGCATGTCTTGCTATGATATATAGGTTTTATTTTAAGAAGAAGTTATTAATTAATGATACCTGAATTGTAAATATAAATGGGACAGTTTTTTAAAATAATTGTATTAAATCTATTGGTCTTTCCTGAATTGTAAATATAAATGGGACAGTTTTTTAAAATAATTGTATTAAATCTATTGGTCTTTTATAAGATAGTGATTTTCTGGGTGTAGAATTAATTTGAAATGCTATAGTATTTAAATCTTTTTGTTTATATGAAGATAGATCTGTAGATTTTGGTAAATATCTTCTTAAAATACCATTATTATTTTCATTTAAACCTCTTTGACAAGGTTTACCAGGATCTGCAAAATAAATCTTAACATTACAATTTTTTTCGATTAATTTTCATTTACTAAATTCTTTACCACGATCAAAAGTAATAGTTTTAACTGTTCCTTTTTGTAACTTTGAAATAAATTTTATTATACTTTTTGTAATATTTTCTGATTTATTATTTTTAGTTGCTAAAGGAATTGGGTTTTTGATCATATATCAGCTAAAGTAATAATAGAACTTTTATGATCTTTACCAATGATAGTATCACCCTCTAAATGACCAAATTCTTCTATATTTTTAATATTAGGAATGATTAAATTTCTTTCATGAATAGACTTACAATTATTAATTCTGCCCCTAGTTTCTTTTTGTTTGTGAGGTTTATTTTTTCCTTTTCTCAATAAGTTATTTTCATCAAAACCCATTCGATTTGTTTTAAACATGTTATATAAAGTTTTTGTTGAAATACTTTTTATTTTATTTTCCTTTAAAAAATTAGCAATTATATCAAGAGCATAATTTTTAGTAATTAACAAATGATTAATAGTATTAATTTCTATTAAAGTTAAAATTATTAATTTTCTACCTGCATTTTGTTTATTTTTTTGAATTTTATTCAATATTTCTAATGGTAATAAGTTTTGATTTAATAATCTACAAACTCTATGTACAGTTGATTTACTATAATCAATGGCTTTTGCTATTTTACGAATCGAAAATCCATAACTTTTATATTCTTTTATTGCTATTATTGATTCAATAGTCAGATACTTATACATTGTGCTAATTCCTTTCTTTTCTTAATTATAGAATTAACACAATTTAATTTTTATATAAGTGTCCTTTTTAATTTTACAATTCAGGTTATATTAAAATGGTTATTTTTAAATCTAATAAGATAAATACAAAGATACAATTATTATAAATTAAAAATTTAGTTTTTTTAAAAAAAACTCAAAATAAAATAAAACTTATTAAATGTGTTTTAATAAGAATTTTTGTTATATATTAATATTAAATTTATTTTTTAATTTTTTAGTAATTTTTAAAAATAAGTATTTTAGTTGCAATATTTTTAAAAAAATTATATTATTTAAATACAATTTCATAAAAATCCTAATTATTTCTTGTCTGAAATATAATAAGACTATATAATATTTAATTTATTCCGGATTTTTGACAATCTCCCAAATTTTAACTATGTCTAAGTATCCATTTTAGCTGCTATTAAAGCAGTATCGCCATCTATATCTTTATCATAAACATTAGCATTATTAGTTAATAGTATGTTAACTGTTTCTGTGTGTCCGTTTCTGGCGGCACATATTAAAGCAGTATCATCATTTGTATCTTTATGATTAATATTAGCACCATATGCTAGTAAAGTGTTAACTATTTTTGTATAACCTTTTTCAGCTGCTCATATTAGAGTAGTATCACCAAAGTTATCTTCATGATTAAGGTCAATTCCATTTTTTATTAAAGTGTTAACTACATCTAGGTGTCCTTCTTTCGCTGCTCATATTAAAGCACTATTTTTGTTTTTATCTACATTATTAATATCAGCACCATATGCTAGTAAAATTTCAACTATTTCCAAATAACCTTTTCTGGCGGCTATTATTAAAGCAGAGTCACCAAGGTTGTTTACATGATTATTAATGTCATTATCTTTTGTTATTAAAACTTTAACTGTTTCTGTGTGTCCGTTTTCAGTAGCTCATATTAGAGTAGTATCACCAAATATATTTGTATCATTAATATAAGCACCATTTTTTAATAAAGTTTTAATTGTATTTACATGCCCATTTTGTGCTGCTGATATTAGAGCGGCCAATTCAATTTTTGTGATTAATAATCTTACTATTTGTTGCTAATAAAGTGTTAAGTACTTCTGTGTGTCCCTTTTTAGCAGCCATTCTTAAAGCATCGTCACCAAAATCATTTATATGGTTAATATTAGCGTTATTTTTTAATAAAGTTTGAACAATTTTTAAATTACCATGTTCAGCAGCTATTGTTAATGGACTATTACGATGTTCATCTACATAATTAACATCAGCGTTATTTTTTAATAAAGTTTGGGTCAATTCTAAATCATCATGTTTAGCGGCTTTAATTAATTTTTCATTTTTATTAATATTTATAGTTGTATTTAATTTAGATATTTCTTTTAAATTAGACATTTTTTTCTCCTATCAAATTAAAAAACCTATTTATTTTAAAACTAAAATAAATAAATTAAAAACTTATATTAAGTTTGAAAAAATTATATCATAAGATTTATTTCTATAGTAAATATAGATAATTGCTATTTAAAATTGCAAACTTTAAGATTAATTAGCTGTTATAATCATTTTTTAAATACTTTAATATATCCCATTTTTATTAATTGACTTAGCATACAATAAGTCATGATTATTCCTAAAACAATTGGAATATAGACTGGCGGTGGTCCTACCATATTCATTTGATGACCAATGTAAGTATAAGGTAAACTTAATCCAATGGTACAAATAACAATTGCCATTATATTCACTGGTCAAGTACCACGACTTTGAATAAAAGGAATTTTTTCAGTTCTAAACATTTGTACTATTAATGTTTGCGTTAATAAACCTTCAATAAATCATCCTGAATTGAACATATTAATATTTTCTGCAGAAGGATTAGCAAAGACACCAAATCCAAATCCTAAAATGGCAAAAGTAGAGATATCAAAAATGCTACTTATAGGTCCATTAATAAAAGCAAATGGTAACATTCCTTTTGGATTTCAGCGTTGTGGTTTTAATAAAAATGATGGATCAACACGATCAAAGGCAATAGTAAATTGTGAAATATCATATAATAAATTTTGAAATAATAATTGTACTGGTGACATTGGTGCAAAAGCAAATCATGATGATGCTACTAGCACACTAAAGACATTACCAAAGTTAGAAGCAATCGTAATTTTAATATATTTTAAAATATTACCAAAAATGCGACGACCTTCAATAATCCCTTTTTCTAAAACTAATAATGATTTTTCTAATAAAATGATATCTGATGCTTCTTTTGCAATATCAGTAGCATTATCAACAGAAATTCCAACATCAGCATTTCTTAATACTAAAGCATCATTAATACCATCACCCATGAAACCAACAACGTGATCATTACTTTTTAAAGTTTGAATAATCTTTGCTTTTTGTAATGGGTTTAGTTTAACAAAAATATTATTATTTTCAACAATTCTTTTTAATTCATATTCAGTTAGGCCAGTTAATTGTTCACCAGAAATTAATCCTTTAATTTCTAGATTAACACGATTACAAATTGCTCTTGTTATTAATTCATTATCACCAGTTAATATTTTAAGATCAACACCATGTGTTTTTAGCAATTTGATCATTTTTGTTGCTGTAGGTTTTGGTGTATCAAGAAAAGTTACAAAACCAAGAAAAATTAAATTTTTTTCGTTTGTTTCATTATATTTATTATTAGTAAGATTTGTATCTTCATATGAGACACCTAAGACACGTAATCCTTGTTCATTTAATTTTGTTATTTTTTTATTAACCATTTTCATTAAATCAGAATTTAATGGTATTACTTTATCTTGATAAACTATACGATTACATGTATTAATAACTTCTTCAATTGCACCTTTACAAATTAATTTTTTATTATTTAATTTATCTTCTAAAACAACTGTTAATTTACGACGATTAAAATCAAAAGGAATTTCATCAATTTTTTGATAATAATTACTTATATTTTTTAAATTATTTTTTTCTCCAAATTCAAGTATTGAATTATCCATTGGATTTTTTATTCCTGTTTGAAAATAACTATTTAAATAAATAAACTTAATTAAATCATTATTTGTTTTATTGTCCAATGTTATATGGTTGACTACTTCAATATTATCATTAGTTAAAGTTCCTGTTTTATCAGTACATAAAATATCAATTGCACCTAAATTTTGAATAGCAGCTAGTTGTTTAACAACTACTTTTTGTTTACTCATTTTACTAGCACCTCGTGCTAGATTAGAGGTAACAATCATTGGTAGCATTTCAGGAGTTAAACCAACAGCAACCGAAATTGAAAAAATAAATGCTGCAGGTCAATCGCTTTTTAAAAGGCCATTGATAATTAACACAATGGGTACCATTACTAGCATAAAGCAAATTAACATTAAAGTAACGCGTTTAATTCCTTTGGAAAAAATGCTTAATGGACGTTGTTTATTTATTGTATCAGCAATAGTAGCGAAGTAGGTGTTAGTAGCTGTTGCTATAACAATAGCAATTGCACTTCCAGAAACAACACTTGTTCCCATAAAACAAATATTTTGTAAATCAAATAAGTTTTGATATGCAGGATCGTTAATAGCGTGTTTTTCAGCAGGTAGTGATTCTCCTGTTAATGATGATTGATTAATAAATAAATCATTGCTTAATAAAATTTTTAAATCAGCAGGAATTAAATCACCAGCTGATAAATAAATTAAATCACCGGGTAATAATTCATTAACATTTATTTCTTGTGCTTGTTTAATTATTTTAATTGAGTTTTCTTTAGTAATTTGATTAATGTTTATATTACGAATAACAGTAGCTGTATTTTTGACCAAAATTGTTAAATGTTTAGTAATAAAAAAAGCTCGTATTGATTGAATGTAAATTAGGGTTCCACTTAATAAAATCATAGTTCCAACAATAATAGCGGCAACCAATGAATAAATTGAAGTATCATTTGTTGTAAAATATGAGAATAAATTATAGATAGTAATAATGGCTAAAATTATATTGAATGGTCCAAAATATGCTTTTAAAAATTCTAAAATTCAATTAAATTTTGTATTTTTTAAAGTATTAATACCATATTTTTTTCTTCTTATTTCAATTTGGTCTGTTTTAAGACCAAAATTATGTAAATCTAAATTCTCTAACAATTGTTTTTGGTTAAATTGTGCAATTTGTTTAATATAATCACCATTTGTGTAAACTAATGGTTTTTTAAAACTAAATTGTAATTTAAAGTAAATTTTGTTTAAAAAAATCTTCATAATTTCTTTACCTCCTTATTTTTCTTATTTTAAGACTTTTAAATAAGGATTTAGAAATTTATTCACGCTAAAAAAATATTTTTTTAGTAAAAATACTAGGAGAATATTTAACTGAATCTTTATTTAAAAGTACACTTTTAAAATTACTAATTTTTAAATTAGTATTATTTTTATTATTATAAATGGAATCGCTGTCAGTCATGATATCACTCTCCTTTATCCTTTGACATTTTAACATGTTTCTCTTTAAAAAGATAACTTTTTTTAATTCCTGAATTGTAAATATAAATGGGACAGTTTTTTAAAATAATTGTATTAAATCTATTGGTCTTTTATAAGATAGTGATTTTCTGGGTGTAGAATTAATTTGAAATGCTATAGTATTTAAATCTTTTTGTTTATATGAAGATAGATCTGTAGATTTTGGTAAATATCTTCTTAAAATACCATTATTATTTTCATTTAAACCTCTTTGACAAGGTTTACCAGGATCTGCAAAATAAATCTTAACATTACAATTTTTTTCGATTAATTTTCATTTACTAAATTCTTTACCACGATCAAAAGTAATAGTTTTAACTGTTCCTTTTTGTAACTTTGAAATAAATTTTATTATACTTTTTGTAATATTTTCTGATTTATTATTTTTAGTTGCTAAAGGAATTGTGGTTTTTGATCATATATCAGCTAAAGTAATAATAGAACTTTTATGATCTTTACCAATGATAGTATCACCCTCTAAATGACCAAATTCTTCTATATTTTTAATATTAGGAATGATTAAATTTCTTTCATGAATAGACTTACAATTATTAATTCTGCCCCTAGTTTCTTTTTGTTTGTGAGGTTTATTTTTTCCTTTTCTCAATAAGTTATTTTCATCAAAACCCATTCGATTTGTTTTAAACATGTTATATAAAGTTTTTGTTGAAATACTTTTTATTTTATTTTCCTTTAAAAAATTAGCAATTATATCAAGAGCATAATTTTTAGTAATTAACAAATGATTAATAGTATTAATTTCTATTAAAGTTAAAATTATTAATTTTCTACCTGCATTTTGTTTATTTTTTTGAATTTTATTCAATATTTCTAATGGTAATAAGTTTTGATTTAATAATCTACAAACTCTATGTACAGTTGATTTACTATAATCAATGGCTTTTGCTATTTTACGAATCGAAAATCCATAACTTTTATATTCTTTTATTGCTATTATTGATTCAATAGTCAGATACTTATACATTGTGCTAATTCCTTTCTTTTCTTAATTATAGAATTAACACAATTTAATTTTTATATAAGTGTCCTTTTTAATTTTACAATTCAGGATTTATATAATTTTAGAAAAAAGATGATTACTATAAAATATTCAAATTTATTTTATGTTATTATTAATTAATGTTACGTGTTACTTTAATAATTAAAATAATAGGAGGTAAACATGAATACATTTGTAATAGTTGGTATTATTATAATAGCTATTGCTATTATTAGTTTTATGTTATTATTTAAAATTATAAAATGACTTGCTATTTGTATTATTGTTGGTGGTATCATTTTGGCCGCATTATTTTTTGGTTTTGGTATATGGCCATTAGATAATATTCATTTTACTAATTTTATTAATATTAATAAAAATTAAAATAATAAATAATAATTAGTTTAAATCTTAACTATTGACTATAATATATTTTTGAATAAGAGGTAAAAAATGGAACGAATTAAGCAAGCACAATTTTTAACTAGTGCTATTAAAGAAGAACAATGGCCGCAGGATGAAATTCCTGAATTTTGTTTTGTTGGTCGCAGTAATGTTGGTAAATCAACATTTTTAAATATAATTTGTAATAATGGTAAGTTAGCTAGAGTTTCACAAACACCTGGTAAAACACAAATGCTAAATTTTTTTACAATTAATAATAATATTTGTCGCTTTGTTGATGTTCCTGGCTATGGTTTTGCTAAAGTATCAAATGAAAAAAAAATCCAATTTGCGACAATGATGGATGAATATTTTCAGTCACGAAAAAATTTAAAAGCAGTTTTTTTATTATTAGATTTAAGACATGCCCCCAGTAAAGATGATATTGATATGTTGGAATATTTACAACATTATCATTTAAAAATTCATTTAATTGCTACTAAAGTTGATAAAGTGAAAAATAGTCAATTAGTAAAAAATAAAAAATTAATATTATCAACTTTAAAACTTAGCACTAATACTCCTATTATTTTATTTTCTAGTATTAGTAAACAAGGAATTGATTTAGTAATTAGTAAATTAGCAGATGATGTTAATACTGATGAAGTTGAAGTAGAAACTTAATAGTATAATATTTTGTTGCTATAAAAAAAGATAAAAGTTGTTTAATATGTATATATTCTTATCTATTTATTTATAATGATTATAAACCAGTATATCTATAAATTGTATATGATAGTTTGTAATTATTAAAAATATCAATATTCAGTATAGAATAGAATATAATAATAATTAAACTTAATATAAGTTTTTAACTCATTATTTTGATAAAAATAAATGAGTTTTTATTTGAAAGGAATATTAAAAGAAATGCCTATAAAAAATGAAATTTTACAAAATCTTGAAACAAAATCAGAAGAAAATGTAGAACAAAAACCTACAAAATGAAAAGAATTTAAAACAGAACATCCAAAAGCAGCAAAAATATTAAAAGTGGGTGCTATTGGTACTGGTGTTAGTCTTGCAGCTGGTGCTGTACTTACTCCTGTTGGAGTGGGTGTTGCTGCTGTGGCCGGTGCTCTAAGTTTTAAATTAGCTGTAGCAGGAATGTCAACAGCTGCAGCGGCGCGGCGACTTTCGGAGCAGTTACTGGAGCAGGAACGGGAGCGGCTTTAGGTATAGGATTAGGTGTTTTAGAAGGTAAAGAAGCAGCAAAAAAATTTTTTAATTATGTAGAAAAGTATGGATGACCAAAAATTATTCATCAATTTACACTTAAAATATTATTTTTAATTAAAAATTTGTTAAAAGTAACATTATTTAGTGTAAAAATTCTCTAAAAATAACACTTTATCATGTATCATTACTTTTCTACAAAATTAAAGAAAAAATTTGATGAAAAACAAAGAAGACAAATTGAAGTTGACAATGATAAGTTTGCAGATAAAAAAGCTGCTATAAATAATATAGATTCACAAATTGAAGTAAAAATAGAATCAAAGAAAATGGCCAGTTTATAATTAATTTTTAGATTTAAGGTAGTCTATGTTATAATATAAATACATTACTTTTTAAAGTAATAAATCCCCAATCATGTTATTGGGGATTTAGTGTTTTTAATATTTTTTAACATTAAAATGTGTATAATTTATTTTTGTATATATTGTGTGTTAAAAAATAATAAAAAAGATTAGACTTACTGCATAACTAGTTAACTTTTCATTTTTTTGTTATTATTAAAATAAAAGTTGAATAGTTAAGGATAAATTTTATGACATATTTTGAATTAAAAGATAAATCGGATCAATATTTTCGTAAAATAGTTGGTATTAATAAACTAGTTTTTAATGAAATTTTAAATATTTTATTAGATCATCAAAAGCTAAAAATTACCATTGGTGGAAGACCATATAAAATGTCAATAAAAGATAGACTAGTAATGACTTTAAGATATTTATATGAAAATCGTACATATCATAGTATTGGCGCTGAGTATAATATGGTTGATACTACTGCTTTACGAAATATTCGTTCAATTGAAGACATTTTAATAAAAAATAATAACTTTAATAATTTAACAAATAAAAATATTTTTTTTAAAAAGAAGAATTAAAAAATAAAATTTTGATAATTGATGTAACAGAAGTAGAAACAGAACGACCAAAATATAACCAAAAAGATTGATTTTCTGGTAAAAAATGAATGCATACTGTTAAGTTTCAAACCATAATTAATGCACATACTAATGAAATTTTAAATATTTTTCCTGATATTGGTAAAAATCATGATTTTAAAACTTTTAAAAATTCAAAGTTAAAATTTTCACCAGAAACTATAATTATTGCAGATAAAGGTTATCAAGGTTTACAAAAAATTCATGCTAATACATTTTTACCTATTAAAACTAATAAAAACAATCCTAAAACAAGTAAAATTAAAATTTTTAATAAGATTATTAATAAAACTCGCAGAAAAGTTGAACATGTTTTTGCGTTTTTAAAATATTTTAAAATTATTGGTTATAAATTTAGAAAAGGCAGAAAACGAATATTTTTAAGATTTATTTAATTGCAGGATTTTATAATTTATCATTAAAACTTAAAAACGTTATGCAGTAAGTCTATTTAAAATGGGCGCATAACTTTAATGGATAGATTCATAATTGGATAACAAAGAACGATATAACTATCGTTCTTTTTTTGTTAAAAGATTAAAACTTAATACCCTGTCGGAAGAAAAATAAATTACTGTTGGTTATAGACCTATTCTTCTATCAGTATAAAAGGATTCTAATGTTAAGCAAATTAGAAAGTAACAGTATATCGCTTAATGTAATTATAGATTAATTTGAATAGCCTTATTATGGCTCAGTAAAGAACCCATTAATCTAATTAACAATTACATTTGTATTATTTAAAAAAATAGGGCGTTTTATATATAAATACATACCTTATTAACAATATCATAACACAATATAAATTTAAAAGGAGAAAAATAAATATGACATACGTTTATTTAATAAAATATAAAGTTAATTATACATATGAAACAAAATATAAAGTTTTTTATACATTTAAGGAAGCAAATAATTTTCATAAAAATTATAAACATCATTTATTAGAAAATGCTTTTATTACACATTATGAAATATTAGCATTTGAATTAGATATGCAATATCCAAATCAAGAAAAACTTAATTAATGAAAGGAAATAAAAATGGAAGAAAAGAACAATAAAGAATTACAAACTGAATTAATAAAAGAAGAAATTGAATTAATAAAAGCAAAAAAAGAATTAGATAAAAAAGAATGAAAAAGTAGAATTATATTTTTAACAATTACAATAATTATTATGATTTTAACATTAATAATTATTGCTTCTAAACATTAATTGAAAGGATTAATATTTATGGAATATAGAGAATATAGAATGGTTGGTTCTTGTGATAAATGTAGAAAACAATCTTCTTTTGGTAATAGATTATGTAATAAATGTTTTTGATTATTAATAGGTAGAAATAAATATGAGTAAATTAATTTTTAAAAAAGAAACTCATCAATATTTTTTAGAAGATAAAGAATTAATATCAGTTTCTAGAATTATTGATAATTATTTAGGATTTGGTTATAGTCATATAGCACCAGAAGTATTAAAAAATGCTTCAGTTCGTGGTAAATGAGTTCATAAACTTAATGAATTATATTTACAAAATATTAATGAAGAAAATATTATTAATAATTTATTAAAAAAATTAAAACCAGTAACTAATAATATAAATTATTCTTATTGTAAAAAATCACTTATGTTTTTAAAAGAAAAATTTAAAGATAAAAATAATTATGAATTTATTATAGAAAAACCTATTAATGATAATGTAATTGCTGGAACACCAGATTTAGTTTATTTAAATAAAAAAGAAAATAAATATTATTTAGTAGATTATAAAACTTATGCTTGTATTGATGAAGATAAATTACAAAGAATTAAATTACAATTAACCTTTAATTTTGTAGAAAAGTAATGATACATGATAAAGTGTTATTTTTAGAGAATTTTTACACTAAATAATGTTACTTTTAACAAATTTTTAATTAAAAATAATATTTTAAGTGTAAATTGATGAATAATTTTTGGTCATCCATACTTTTCTACATAATTAAAACAATTAACTGCTTATTATTGTATGTTACTTGCTAATGGTATAAGTCCATGTAATAAAACTTATGTTTATTTAACTAATAAAAATATTCAACAAGAAATAGAAATTGAAATAAAAAGTGAATTATTACTTGAATGATTTAAGGCAAAAACAAAATATTTTAAAGGAGAAATTAAAAATGAAAATGAATAAATTTAATAAAGAAGACATAGACCAAATTAAAGAAAATATTAAATATTTAAATGAATTATTAGAATATTCGCATGATGAAGTAATTGAATTTGAAATTAGAAAACAAATTAAATATGAATTAAGTTTATTAAAAACAAAGATAAATAAATATGAACAAATGTAAATATTGTAATAAAAGAATTTGATTAAGTAAATATTGATGTCTGAAATTTTTAGAAATAATAGTTGATGAAATAACAAGTAAAAAGGAGGATAATCATGGATAAATCAATTTTAATTTTATTAAAACATATAGGAAAAATTAATAAAAAATTAGATGAAATTTTAGAATTATTAAATAAAAAAGGAGAAGAAAATAATGAGTAATGATTTAATTAACCTGAATTGTAAATATAAATGGGACAGTTTTTTAAAATAATTGTATTAAATCTATTGGTCTTTTATAAGATAGTGATTTTCTGGGTGTAGAATTAATTTGAAATGCTATAGTATTTAAATCTTTTTGTTTATATGAAGATAGATCTGTAGATTTTGGTAAATATCTTCTTAAAATACCATTATTATTTTCATTTAAACCTCTTTGACAAGGTTTACCAGGATCTGCAAAATAAATCTTAACATTACAATTTTTTTCGATTAATTTTCATTTACTAAATTCTTTACCACGATCAAAAGTAATAGTTTTAACTGTTCCTTTTTGTAACTTTGAAATAAATTTTATTATACTTTTTGTAATATTTTCTGATTTATTATTTTTAGTTGCTAAAGGAATTGTGGTTTTTGATCATATATCAGCTAAAGTAATAATAGAACTTTTATGATCTTTACCAATGATAGTATCACCCTCTAAATGACCAAATTCTTCTATATTTTTAATATTAGGAATGATTAAATTTCTTTCATGAATAGACTTACAATTATTAATTCTGCCCCTAGTTTCTTTTTGTTTGTGAGGTTTATTTTTTCCTTTTCTCAATAAGTTATTTTCATCAAAACCCATTCGATTTGTTTTAAACATGTTATATAAAGTTTTTGTTGAAATACTTTTTATTTTATTTTCCTTTAAAAAATTAGCAATTATATCAAGAGCATAATTTTTAGTAATTAACAAATGATTAATAGTATTAATTTCTATTAAAGTTAAAATTATTAATTTTCTACCTGCATTTTGTTTATTTTTTTGAATTTTATTCAATATTTCTAATGGTAATAAGTTTTGATTTAATAATCTACAAACTCTATGTACAGTTTTACCTGCTTCTTTTAATGAATCACATAAACAAATACTAATTTGCTTATTCAATCAGATAATTAATTTTTCATTATATTTATTAATTACTTTTTGTTTAAACTCTTCTCTTAATTTTTCTATATTATATAAATGTTCTTTAGTTATTTCTTTATTACGTTTTTTATTATATTCATTAATAATTTCTTGGTCTTTATTCACTATCTATTTCTCCTTATTTTTATTTAAATTATTAACTATTATTTCTAAACATGTCATACATCAATTTTTACTTAATCAGATTCTTTTATTACATTTTTTACATTTATTCATTATTAAATTCACCATTAATTATTTTTTGCAATAAAATATCAAGTATCAAATCTATTTCTGTACCGTTATAGAATTTTTGTTGTTTTTTAATATAATTAATTAATTTTTCTTTATTCATTATTTAGTTCTTTCATTAAATTTTTATGTTTTTCAATGATTTCATTATGTTTTTTTAGTTCTTCTTTATAACTATCACTTTCAATAATTTTTAAAGTTTCTTTTATTTTTTTCATGTATCATTCATCAAAATTCATTATTTATTCCTTTCATTTTTTAAATCATTTAACATTAATTGAACAAAATGCACGATTTTTAGGAATATTTAAAGTATTAAAGATTTGACCAGTTACTATAATTTCATCATTTTTGTTTAATAAAATACATCGTTTATAAAATTTTGGGTTATTAAAAATTAAAGTAACATAGTTTAATCCATTTCATTGACCACGAACAGTATAATATAATTGTTTATTACCTTTTTCATGATATTTTACTTCAATAGTATTACTAAGTTTTACTGTTAATTTAACGTAATTTTCTTTATTTTTCATTTTTATAATTCCTTAAATAATATTGAATATGTTTATAAGCATCTTGTTCATGTTTTGTAAATTTTATATTTCCTTTATAATCTTCTATTTTATTTTTGTTTTTTGGTTCATTTTCATGATAATCTCAGTTCATAACATCTTGTACTAATATCATTAAAGCACCAATAACTTTTGGTGTTGCTAATGGATTAGTTAATAACTGTTTTGAACTTAAAAAGAAATTTTCTACAATAACTAATATTTTTTTATTTTTAAATTGTTTTTTAATTAATTTAAAATATTCTTTATATATATTTTTACTTTCTAAAACTGTTTTTGCTTTAAATGTTTCATTAAAAATAATATTATTAGTTTCATTTGAGTATATAACAATTCCATTATTACCAATACCAGCAGGGTCAATACCAATGATTAATTCGTATTGCATTTATTAATCATCTCTACATCAATCACAAACATATCCATATGATTTTGTATAATCTAAATGTTTTTCAATATCATAATTATCTTCATATTTTTTAGTATTATGTTGTTCTGCTTCTAATTCTGTTTTAAAGTGATAAAGCATATTGATTTTGTTATCTTCATATAATTCATTACATTCAACACATCTTTTTCTTCTTTTTTTAGTTTTATTCATAATCAAAATATCCTTTTCAATTATTTTTGCTGTTTGTTTAAGGTATTTAGGTAGTTTGTGATAACAACTGTCACATATTAAATAAGGTATTGGTCAATTTTTATATTTAATAGTTTTAGTAGAATTATTAATACAATCTTTTCAAACTTTATTTTTACAAATTCTTAATTCACATTTTTTATTTTCATTAATATTCATAACTTTATTTATTTCTTTAATTTTTACTTACAGTAATTAATAAAATTATTAATCCAATTAAAGTTGAAATTAAAGTAATAATTATTTTTTATTTTTAATCACTTTTTTTGATGTTCTTTTGCTATTTTGATTTTTTGTTCTATTAATTCTTTCTTTTCTTTTTCTTCCATTTTTACTTTCTTTTCTAATATATTCTGTTGCTTTTAGTATAAAGAATATATATTTTTATTTTTAAATTATTAATACTATTAATTATATTTTTTAAGAAAAATGGGCTCAAAAATAAATTATAAAATTTTAAAAAACATTAAGGCATTCGATTCAATATTTATTTAATTTACGTTTAGTAAATTAATATTTTAATTGAACCGGTCTCGCTTAATTTTTTTTTACAAGTTTTAAATTTATTTTCTCGCCCAAAAAATTTTTTCAAAAAAAATAAAAAATAAAACCAACACTTGCTCACTGGGGAGTGGCAAGGTTGGTTAAATAAAGAATAGAATTAATATAGTAGGTTCCCTAGCAGGTCTATATATACTAGTTTCCAATTCGCTCCCACCCCAAGAATTACCATTACTGGTTAGTATATTTTATTAGGTATCACTCCACTTTTTATTTATTCATGCAAGTCCACATGTTCTAGCTACTATTTTTAACAACTGTGTTGTAGTTCACTTTTTTAATTCCTTAACACGTGTTGATAATAGTGCTAAAGAGGTTTATTCAAAATTTTAAAATTTTACAATTACAAAAAAAGACAAGATTATTTCTTGTCTTTTTCCTTGTTAATAATTTTAATTTAACTTACAAAATGTATCTTTTATTTTTTTAAAATACGTCGAATATTAAATTTAAGGGTTAAAGAGAGTAATTTTGTCTAATTTTCATTATTTTTCAAATAATTCATTTGGAAATAAGTTACTAATATGATAATTAATTATTTCGTAACTTTGACAACCGCCCTCCTTAATAGTTTGTCAATTTCATGGTGTTTTAGCAACAGTAGTACTAATTATCATTTGAGCAGTGATATTACCAGAAAGAGCAACAATAAAAGTAATATTTTTACCTAAAAGTTTAGTTATTTTTGATAAATATTTGTTTTCTCTAATAGCAGTTTCTTCAAAAATAGATATTGTACTACTATTAGATATGCTAGAAAAATCACCACTTGAACCCAATAAACTTATTACACTATCAAAATCCTAATATTCTACGAATATTAGGATTTTGATTACCTGTAAATAAAGGAGACATTTTAAACACTTCTTTCATATATAATAATAATTTTCTTAAGTTGCTACTTTTTTAAAATAAAAAGTAGCATCCAGTAATATAATTATTACGTGAAACTACTTTTTTTAGTCGCATATATTATTTAACCTAAAAAGGTATAAAAAAATAATAGCATGTGTTTTATAACTTGTCTATATTTTTTTTTAATTTTTTTAATACAAAATTAGTTATAAAAGTAATTTTTATTATTAATTTTTATCTTTTCAAAAAGGAACTAAAAATTTATTAATTAACTATTACTAGTAAAAATAAAAGTTAAACCTTCATATTTATTACCAAAATCAATATCCTTTGAATCTTTACCCTTTAATCCAATTTTTATATAATCATAATATTTATCACCAAATTTTTTATTACCAGTAATAGCAATAACATTATTATATCCACCAGCATTTAATAAATATGGTTTAAAATTATCGCAAGTTAAACCAGTTACTGGTTTTTTTGGAATAAAATTTAACAATGGAACTAAAATATTACCAAGTAAAGGGTTTTTCACTTCTTCAGAAGGAATTCACTCTTGAAATGATTTTCAAAAATTATTAGCTTTATCTGAATCATTTCTTAAATATTGTTCTTTTTGAGTTTTTTCTTCCCTTTTAAAAGTAGCACCAGCAGTAACTAAGTCATTATAAAATCCACCACTATCTTTTTTGTTAATTGATAAATATTGTGTTCCATTAACTAATGGTTCTAATTTTTCATTTATATAATCTTGTAATGGACTAAAATTAGCATCAAAACTACAATCTTTTACTGCAGAATTATTATAAATAGCTAAATGAATTTTAATATTAGTAGTACTAATTTTTTTTATTTCATCTTGACCATTAGTAATTTCATAAGTAATATTACTAAAATCTTCTGGAGCAGTATCAAACAAGTTACTAATATTGTCTTTAATTAATTTTTTAAAATCAGAAACATGAGTTTTATTTTCGGGTTTTAAAAAATTAGTAAAATTGGGATAAGTATTATTAGCAAGTAAATTTGCAGCATATTCTAATAATTGCTGATAATCAACTGATGAATTGTGAAAAACATCACATGCACTAATATTAATACTAGTAATACTAGTAAATGCAAAAACACTTATAATTTTTAATATTTTTTTCATAATAAACTTCCTTAGATAATCACTACTTTTTTAGTATTATCTTCAAATTTTTCTTTTTTGTATTAATAATTCTATTTTTAATTTGTGAAATTTCATCGCGGTTTGTTATTTCATAAAATAAATGATAATAAATATATTTCAACTCACTAACTTTAATATTTTGTTTTTCAACAAATATTAGAAATTGATAAATTTCATGTAAAAGTTCAAATATTTTATTTTTTTCTTCATTAGTTAATACTTTTTGTTTTAATTCATTTCGAATAATTAATGGTGCTTCTTTAACAAATAGAAAATCACTAATGATATTTTTATAATCTCAATTATAAAATATTTTAAAATCATCAACTTTGGTTTTAACATTTTTAATATTATTTAAAATAGTTTTAACATCATTTTTAACTAAACTTTGAATGAAGACTGCTAATATTAATGCTAAAGAACTAGCGGGAATAAAGTACTTTAAAAATTGATCAATGTTAATAGCACCCTTAGTAAAATTTAAAATTGAATTTTTTACAATTAAATATAAAACTTCAAAACCTAAAATAATAAATAATGATCGTTTTTCTATATCTTTTCATCAAGGATTACCAAGAATCTGATTTTTTTCTTCTAATATTTTTTCTAAAATAATATAAATAATAAAATAACAAAATCAATAAGTTAAAACAAATAATGTGGTAAAAACATTAGTAAAACAAAAAATATAAGTAATGTTTCTAGCAACATTTAATACTAATAAAGCTTTAAAAATAAAGAAATTATTTTCAAAATTTGAAATTACCTTATATTTATTTTCAATATATTTTTTCATTCAACATCTGATTTGAATAAATATTAAAGTATTACTTGCAATACAACTACTAAAAATAGCAATATATAAATAAGTTTTTAAAGTAATAATAGTTTCATCAGTAATACTAGCATTATTAAAAAAATCAAATGTTAAAATTTTATTAAAAATACTACTTTTAACTTCTCATAAAATTGCACAAATAATCAAACAAATTGTTAACAATATTCATAAGATCGTCTGCATCAAATATTTATTGTTAAATCATTTTCAACTTGATTTTAATAATTGATAGTTATTCATAATTTTATCTACCTTATTTTTAAATTATTGTAAAGTAATTTATATAAATTATTATTATAATAATTGTAAGCTATTAACTCACATTTGTGCTTGCGTTAAATTTAAAATATCTTTACTAATCATTGCTAATAATTTATTAATAAACTTTTCAAGGTTAGTAGTAGTGGGTAAAACCATCAATTTGCCTTTTCCATCATTATAAGGATTTTTTCCTAATTCATATTTTCAACTTAATGTTAATTGTTCATTTTCTATGTGAATAATCGGTAAATCCTTATTTCCTAAGCTATAAGCAAATTCATTAAGTAAATTCATTACTTTTGGTTCTAAAATTAATCTTAATTTAATTTGATTATCACATTTTACTTCAAATAAATCTTCAAATAAATGTGATTCTAATTGAACTTTCTTTTTACTACGAAATTTTTTTGAAAATATATTACGTGGTGTTAATGTCATTGTAAAATTATTATTCCTAATAATAGTTGTATAATAAACAAAACGTGTATAATAACAAGTAATTTTTTCTGTTTCAATAACTTGAGCAGCACTATTATATCCAGAACTTGTCTCATACATAACTTTTTGGTTAATGATACTTCCATAGTTAAAATTTTGACCATTAATACTTCCTATCATTACTTGTTCGCAATAATTATAATAATTAGGTTGTTCATCTAAAGGTAAATTACCTTGTGGTTCAATTGTTCAATAATCACTAATAGTTGTTAAATTCATTTGTGAATTATTATCTTTAATAACTCATTGATAATAGTTAATAATTGGTAACTCTTCTATTAATTTTTCATGAATTTTAGTTTTTAATACAAAACTCTGTACTAATAAAAAACATCCAACAATGAATCCAATAATACTAATAATGGTAAATGGTTTTTTAATAAATGATGATTTGTTAATACCAATACTAGCACCAATAGCAATTAGAGCAATAATGATAGTAATAATTCATAAACTAATTCATAAACGATTATTTATTAATTTAATTCATCAATGATTACTACTATTATTATAGTCAGTATGAATATTATTAACAATCTCATTTACAACCTTTGGCGATAAATTATGTTTCATAATTATTCCATTCTTTTTTAATTCTTAATATAGCTTATAACTAATTTTGTTTTATAAAATAGAAAAAGACTAACTATAGATGTAATAATCTATTTAGAAGTCTAAAAACCTACTATTATAAAACTAATTACATTATAACATATATATTATTAGTTTTTTTCTAAAAAATCATTAATTTCAGTAATATTAACAGGTGCATTTTGTGGAGGTTTACCTGCATTACCACCATGCATATATTTTGCAGGAACTGCTACCATAAAAACTTTAGGATCAATTTGAACTATTTTTGTTTTAAAAAAATTATATTCTAATAATGACATTGTTGTCATCATCATTTTATATTCATTACCTGAATACAAACCTTTCACATTTCAAACATTACCACCACGTAAATAATTATTTCGATAAATATCATTACGGATTTGCTCTAATTCATTAGAAATAATAAAGACACTCATCAACATATATTTTGGATAAACTCTATTCATAACAAAAGCTGCTACATAAATATAAACAAGCGTTGACATAAAATAAGGTCTAACTAAAAAATTATCAACAAGACTAGTTTTCTGTAAAAAAGTTCCATCAAGAATTAAAACAATAACAACAATAATAATATTAGTATTTCTAATAATAGTTGCAATTGAATATTTACGTTTCATAGAAATATAAGTACTAATAAAATCCATACCACCACTAGATCCACCAGTTTTAAATAAAATACCAATACCAGCACCATAAATTAATCCACCTAAAGCAGCAAAAATAAAAGTACGTGGTAAAACTAAGTGCCAATAATCTGTAGTACCTTTTAATGGCTCATTACCTAAAACTTGAAAATTTTTAAGAGAATCAATTGTTGTTAACAAAAAGTTAATTCCATTTTGAAATAACAAATAAATAATAGTATAAAGAGTAAAACGAAATCCAACCTTGAATAATCCTCAAATAATGATAGGAACATTAATAAGAAAATATACTGGATAAAATCAAAATGCTTGCGTTGTTTCTTGTTCAGTAATACTGCCATTATAAGATAAGGCAATAAATTTAGCTATTAATTGTGCAAAAGCTGATAAACCATTAGTATATAAACCAGCACGATTAATAAAATAAAAAAAGGAAACAGTTGTTAAAAAAGCACCAATAAAAATTAATAATAAATTTTTGGAAGTTATTTTTCAATTAAAGTTTTTTCATGAAGAATGGATCTCTTGTTTAACACCAATATTTTTAAAAGTAAAGGCATCAACAATTAACGGTGGCTCTTTATCTTTATTTTTTGCTTCTGAATTATTGGACATATTAAACTCCTTTTAACTATTAAATTGAAGTATTGTTGGAACATAATTACTATCATCATAAGGCGAAGGTAAAGACATGTCAATTAATGAATCTTGAAAACTAATCACAAAATTAACTTTAAGTTCTAATTTATGAGGACCAGAGCTTGTAACTTTTTGACAATCAATTCCTTTGATATTAATATTAACAGAATTAACATAAGGATTATTATTTAATGCTAAACTTATTCCTTCTTGAACCAAAGTTTTAGTTTTTTGAGAAAAATCAGCATATGTTTTATCAATATCAGGTTTAGTTTCTTCATCAACACTAATTGGTACTATTTGTCCTGATAATTTAGTAACATCACTAACACAACTATAAACTATGTAATCGCTTTGTGTATAAGAACATTTTATATTAAAAGTTTTTTTTATGTATTGTTCAACTTTAAAACTTTTATCATTATTTACTACTCCAACTTGATAAGTAATATTAATACTAATTCTACCAGTTGAAGCATCAACATCTCAAGTTCTTGCTTTTGTTGATTCATCTATTTTACCATTATCAATCGTAAAATAATAACATTTAGTACCTACTTCTAATTGACTATCAAATCAAGTTGGTTCTTTAATATTTGCTTTATCTAAAATTAATTTGGCAAGTGATTGTGCAAGACTGTTTTCTAATGCTTTATTTTCAATAACTTGTTCTTTTTCAGGTCTTTGACCATCAATAGGAACACCCACTGGTTTTTTAATACCAACTTTTGATAAAGTTGATTCCCAACCATTATAATTACCATTACCATTAGTAATTGCTTTTAAAATACTATCTTGTTGTTGATCAGAACAAGCTAAAACTGGCGTTACTATTCCACTACCAAAAGCAATAGTACCCATTAATGTTAAAATTTTTTTCATAATTATAATCATTCCTTAATTTATAAAATATCATATATAAATTGTAACTTATTTTTATTATTTTGCTATACACTATCTTCAAAATCTTTATAATTAATATTAGTTTATATTAAAGGAATTGATAATATGTTTAAAATTTTATATACACTAGTTACTATTTCACTAGCCACTTTTACTAATTTAAGCCAAGTGAAAATAAATAATTATCATCATAAAGAAATAAAATCAGAAAATACTATCCTAAATGAACAAAGTTTAACCTTAGCTTTTGAAAGTGGAAATTTTTATAATTGAAATGAAAATGATTCAACTAATTCTATTGCTGGTATTTTTACAAATTCACAAGCACAATCTTATTTATTAAATAAAGATGGCACATATAATAATTTAGACTTACAAATTAGTAATTTTATTAGATTTGATGATAACTTAGGAATTGCTACTTTAAATAATTTTCATAAAAGTGATGATAGTAATTTTATTAATAATTCATTTTTAATGACTAAAAATGGTATTAGTGATGATGCTACTGCCATTGAAACTCCAAATCATACTTTTACTAACTTTGGTAATAATATCGTTAGTACCGATATTGGTGCTGACTTAATTAATACAGACGGAAAAGTAACTAACTTAGTTATTCCCTATCATTATGGAAAAGGTAAAACTAGTTTTACTACTATAAATGCTACTTTTGGCGTTTTTGTTGGTGGTGATCAAAATTCTTATATTTTAAAAGTTGATGGTAATATCAAGCCAATTAATATTAATGTTCCTAATCCAATACTATTAAATTCTTTTGTTGCCATTAATGATAATGGTGGCATTATTCGTGATGTTAATGGTCAATTATTTTATTTAACAATAGATGATAATGGTAATGCTACAACAAAACCATTAATTATTAATAAGGAGCCACTGTTTAGTACTACTACTGTTTTTTTTAGCAAGACTGGTAACAATCAAGGAATTTTAAATGTAAATCTCAAAAATAGCTCCAAATTTTTTGGACAACCTTATCATTTAAGCATTACTGATAGTAATGATATTAAACTTACAAAAATTAATGAACATTATATGAATAATTTCATTTTACTTCATGATGGTTTAGGTGTTTTTATTGATGAACAAGAAATTGGCTATTTTGTAAATGAATTAGGTACTTTTACTAAAATTGGTTACTGTGCCAATTTCCAAAGAATAAATGATAATCTTGGTTTTATTAATAAAAAAACAAGTAAATTATTACTAAGTGATAGTAAAAATAACAATTGAAGTCGAATTAATACTATTAAATTTACTAAAACTAAAGATGAACAATTGACTAATTTTATTAATTCATATATTGATAAAGATAAACTCACTGCAGTTAATCGTACTAATAATTGAATTAGTAATAATAATCTAATTTTAAATGTAACTAATGATGAACTAAAAGATATTACTATTAATGATAATCAACCATTATTACCAAATATTAATAATAGTATTACGACTATTATTAATAGTAATTCTGAAATTAATATTAAATTTAAAGATGAAATAATAACTTACCATGTATTAATATATAATCAAAATATTTTGCCAACACTAGATAATAGTACTAATACTAATATTAAATATGTTGGAATAGTAAATAATAATTTATATGATATTAATAGCACTAATACTAATGACGGTTTTACAATTAATTTTAACTATGATAATACTATCCAATTTGTAAATATTATTACTATTGATAGTACTACTATGAATAAAATGAATTTATGAACATTAAAACCAAAAACTACTTTTAAATTAAATGCCAAAAGCAATAATAATGTATATTTACTACAAACTGTTAATTGAAATAATATTAGCAACTGACAATATTTTACTATTTATCATGGTAATAATTTACCTATTATTGAATTTTGAACTACTGATGCTGGTATAAAATTATGAAATGCTGCTTTAAAACTTAATTTTACTTCTAAGAAACTAGAAAATATGAATGCAACAGAAATTAATAATCTAAGAAATTTATCAGTTAATTGAACAATTAATGAAGCGCGTGGTAATACTTTAGGTTATATTATTTCTGGTTTTCTTAGTATTGGTTTCATTTTAACTATTATTGCTATTATTTATGATTGATACTTAAAACAACAATTTAAAAAAAAGCAATCTAACACAAAGACAAATGTGAATTAATACAAAATAACTGCTCTTTTATTTTTTTGTAATTAGGTTTATCATTTTCTAAACTATTTACTGCTTCAACATTAACTGATAAACTTAGTTCATTAGATTTCCGTCTTTCACTTTGTTCTTCTCTTATTTTTCTAACTCAAGGATTAAATGAATTAGCAAAACCTAAAAAATCAGTTTGTTTTACAAAACAATTATTTGGAACATAATATCCTTTTGTTTTTATATAAAACAAAAAAGGTTCTAGAAATTTTTCTCATAAAAAAATTCCATCATTAAAAGGTTCATAAACAGCAAAATAAGAAATAGTCTGTTTATCTACTTTTATTCCATTGGGAAATGTAAAATCAGTTAATAATTGTTGATTAGGTAAAAAAAATGTATAAAAATTTTCATTAAAATCTTTAGAATAAGGATTAACAAGTTCAAAGGTATGATGAATCGGACATAATTCATCCTTTAATCCTCTTTCATATCCTAAATTTTTATTTAATTTATCAAGAAATTCCTTTTAATTTTGTAGAAAAGTAATGATACATGATAAAGTGTTATTTTTAGAGAATTTTTACACTAAATAATGTTACTTTTAACAAATTTTTTAATTAAAAATAATATTTTAAGTGTAAATTGATGAATAATTTTTGGTCATCCATACTTTTCTACATAATTAAAAGAAATTCCTTTAATTTTGTAGAAAAGTAGTGGTATTAGTAAAATTAGCAAAAATATATTTTTATATGGTATTTTTAATATTAAAGAGGTGATTTTAAATGAATAAAAATACAGTAAAAGAAATTTTAAATAATTTGTCTGATAAAGATTTTATTGAGATTTTTAGAGAAAATAAAACTAGAATTAAACAAATTGAGAAAAAAGAAAAATTTGAAGCAGTCGAACAAAAATTCAAAGAGAAAGGGATTCAATGTCCAGATTGTAGTTCTTTTTTGTGTACTAAATATGGTAGTAAAGATTATAAGCAAAGATATAAATGTAAAAGTTGTAATATTACTTTTCATGCTTTTAAAAATCATTATTTTTATTGAAGTCATTTATCTCATGATCAATGAGATTTATTGATACAAATAGCTACTTTAGGTCAATCTGCTTACATTATTTCTCAATTTATTAATACTACAAATAAAACTGCCTGATTTAATCGTCAAAAATTTATGAAATCAACACAATTAGTAAAAACACAAAATCAATTTGTAAAATTAAAAGCTAGAATTGAAATTGACGAAACTTTTATCAAAGAAATTCATAAAGGAAACTTTAAAGATCCAAATGATCCAAGAAAACAATGAATTGAAGAAAATGCTAAAGATTTAAATTGTTGTATTCAAATGGCAATTGATGAAAACCGAAATATCTATGCTCAAACAACAAATACTAAAAGATTAAATAAAAAATGAGTACAAGAAAACTTAACATCGAAACTTATCGAAGAAAATTCAATTATAGTTTGTGATATGCAAGTATATGATACAGTAGCTAAACAAACTAAATCCACTATCCAGCAGTTTAAATCAAAAGAAAATAAAGAATTAAATTATAAAAAATTAAGTAATGTCAGTAAAATACAATCAAGTTTAAAAGAATTTATTACTCATTACCATGGCATTGGATTTACCAATATTCAAAATTACCTCAATTTATGGAAATGAAAATATCAACACTACGGATTAACCCCTTATCAAAAATCCAATGTGTTATATTTCAGTTTGTAAAAAAAATAAATCCCAAAATTTAATAAAATCAAATTTTAAGTCAAGTTGATGACTTTTTTTATTTTACCACTACTTTTCTACAAAATTAAAAAGCTTTTCCATCAAATCTTTCTTTTAATTATGTAGAAAAGTATGGATGACCAAAAATTATTCATCAATTTACACTTAAAATATTATTTTTAATTAAAAATTTGTTAAAAGTAACATTATTTAGTGTAAAAATTCTCTAAAAATAACACTTTATCATGTATCATTACTTTTCTACAAAATTAAAGAATTCCTCTATATTTTTAATATTAGGAATGATTAAATTTCTTTCATGAATAGACTTACAATTATTAATTCTGCCCCTAGTTTCTTTTTGTTTGTGAGGTTTATTTTTTCCTTTTCTCAATAAGTTATTTTCATCAAAACCCATTCGATTTGTTTTAAACATGTTATATAAAGTTTTTGTTGAAATACTTTTTATTTTATTTTCCTTTAAAAAATTAGCAATTATATCAAGAGCATAATTTTTAGTAATTAACAAATGATTAATAGTATTAATTTCTATTAAAGTTAAAATTATTAATTTTCTACCTGCATTTTGTTTATTTTTTTGAATTTTATTCAATATTTCTAATGGTAATAAGTTTTGATTTAATAATCTACAAACTCTATGTACAGTTGATTTACTATAATCAATGGCTTTTGCTATTTTACGAATCGAAAATCCATAACTTTTATATTCTTTTATTGCTATTATTGATTCAATAGTCAGATACTTATACATTGTGCTAATTCCTTTCTTTTCTTAATTATAGAATTAACACAATTTAATTTTGGACGGTTGTCAAAGGGCGCATCACTTTAACCCTTAGATTCATAATTGGATAACAAAGAACGATATAACTATCGTTCTTTTTTTGTTAAAAGATTAAAACTTCATAAAACTGTCGTAGAAGTCTAATAGTGAGTACTTTATGTAAATACTTCTATATCAGAATAAAAGAGCATTTAATGTTAAGCAAGTTAAAATGTTACACTGTATCGCTTAATGTAATTATAGATTAATTTGAATAGCCTTATTATGGCTCAGTAAAGAACCCATTAATCTAATTAACAATTACATTTGTATTATTTAAGAAAATAGGGGGTTTTTTATATATATACATACTCTATCAAATATATATTAACATATTAAAGTTAAAGAAGGAAAAAATATGAAACATAATTTTAAAGAACAAAGATATTTTTGTAGTTATTGTGAAAAATTTAGAATGAAACATTTATTTTATTTTAAAAATATATTTTTACAAGATAAAAATAATAAAGTTATTTGTATTTATTGTTGAAAATTAGGATTACATTTAAAAGAAATTTGATATGAAAAAAAAGAAAGGAAATATTAAAAATGGAAGAAGAAAAAGAAAATGAAAAATTACAAAATAAATTATTAAAAGAACAAATTGAATTAATTGAAGAGCAAAAAGAATTTTATAAAAAATCATGAAAAAGTAGAATTATATTTTTAACAATTGGAATTATTATTATGATTTTAACATTAATAATTATTGCTTCTAAACATTAATTGAAAGGATTAATATTTATGGAATATAGAGAATATAGAATGATTGGTTCTTGTGATAAATGTAGAAAACAATCTTCTTTTGGTAATAGATTATGTAATAAATGTTTTTGATTATTAATAGGTAGAAATAAATATGAGTAAATTAATTTTTAAAAAAGAAACTCATCAATATTTTTTAGAAGATAAAGAATTAATATCAGTTTCTAGAATTATTGATAATTATTTAGGTTTTGGATATAGTCATATAGCACCAGAAGTATTAAAAAATGCTTCAGTTCGTGGTAAATGAGTTCATAAACTTAATGAATTATATTTACAAAATATTAATGAAGAAAATATAATTAATAATTTATTAAAAAAATTAAAACCAGTAACTAATAATATAAATTATTCTTATTGTAAAAAATCACTTATGTTTTTAAAAGAAAAATTTAAAGATAAAAATAATTATGAATTTATTATTGAAAAACCTATTAATGATAATGTAATTGCTGGAACACCCGATTTAGTTTATTTAAATAAAAAAGAAAATAAATATTATTTAGTAGATTATAAAACTTATGCTTGTATTGATGAAGATAAATTAAAAAGAATTAAATTACAATTAACTGCTTATTATTGTATGTTACTTGCTAATGATATAAGTCCATGTAATAAAACTTATGTTTATTTAACTAATAAAAATAATCAAGAAACAATAGAAATTGAAATAACCAGTGAATTATTAATTGAATGATTTAATGCAAAAACAAAATATTTTAAAGGAGAAAATAAAAATGATTAAAAAAGAAACAAATGAAATTAAAGAAAATATTAAATATTTAACTGAATTAATAGAAGAAGTATATGATGAAGAAATAAAAATTGAAATTAGAAATCAAATTAAACATGAATTATTTTTATTAAAAACAAGAATTTTTACAGATTTAGGAGAATTAAAGAATGAATAGAAAAGTAAAAAAAATTGTTTGTGCTACATCAGTAATTACAGATGAACAATGAAATTATGAAGAAGTAAAAAATAACTTATTAAGTATATTATTAAGTTTTAAAAATGAAATTCAATATAAAAATTGAAATAAAATTGTAAAAAAAGAATTTGAAGAAAATGATATAGATTTTATTTTTAAATTTAGATTAGAAAAGAATGATAAAAATGATTAATGAAAAATCAATTAAAGAAAAAATTATTTATTCTTGTAATTCAATTGAATTTGATAAATTACCTAAAAAATTAGATAGTAATGTAAATAATTGAATTGTTATTAATAGTCATTTAATAGTTAATCCTAATAAAAATATTGAAGTACATTTAGATAATAGATTTAAAACAATTAAAAAATGATAGGAGCAACTTATGGATAAAAAAAGTTCTGGTATGGATAAATCAATTTTAATTTTATTAAAACATTTAGGAAAAATTAATAAAAAATTAGATGAAATTTTAGAATTATTAAATAAAAAAGGAGAATCAACTAATGAGTAATAATAAAAATGAATTAAAAATTCCTAATTTTATTAAAAGTAATAAAGAAGAATATGTAAAATTTAGAAATTATTATGAAATGATTATAAATTCTAGTAAAGATTTAAAAAATATGAATACACAAAGTTTAATTAATGCATTAATTAATTTATATAAATTAAATCTTTCAATTAATCCAATTAAAAAAGAATTAGCATTAATTCCTTATGGTGATGAATTACAAGTTCAAATTCAAGAAGATGGTTGATTAACATTATTACAAAGAACTGGATTAGTTGTTGATTTTCAAAGAGAAAAAATAACAACTGCACATAAATTTAATAAAGAAAATAATAAATGAGAAATTAATCCAGCATTAATTTTTGAAAGAAAAACAATTAATACTATTGGTTATTATTGTTATATTTCACTTTTAGATAAAAATGGTAAAATTAATAATTTTTATAAAGGAATGACTGTTGAAGAAATTAATCAACATAAAGATAAATATGGAAAAACTTATAATAAAAAAAGTCAAGAATGAAAATTAAATCATATATGAACTTCTGCATTTGACCAAATGGCTTTAAAAACAGTAGTTAAAGCATTAATTCGTGAAATTAATAAAACACCAATTATAGTATTAAATAATCAAGATGATATTAATTTGGCACTTCAATTAGACCAAGGTGTAGTAATTGATGAAGAAACTATTGCATATAAGGATAATACTGGTGATGAAGTTAAAATTATTAATTCAAATAATAATATTGATAATACTGATATAAATTCTACTTTATCTAAATTAAAAGAATTAGAAAAAGAAGAAGAAATTATAGAAAATTTTGAAGTTTAGTGAAAGGTAAATTCATTATGAATAAAGAAAAATTAAATAATTATTTAATAAATGAGATTAATAAATATTATAAATTACCAATAGAAGAAGCATTAAAAAATTATAATTTATCAGCACAACATACTTTAAAAATAATTTATGAAAAAATTAAAAATGGTGAATTTGATAATGACTAAACAAGATATTTTAGAAATAATAGATAAATTAAAAGAATTAAAAAATTTAGTTGGAATAACTATCAATATAAATATTGATGATATTAATATTGAAAATAATTAATATTTAGGCATTTGACATATATCCTTTCTAACTCCTATTCCCTATTTTTTATTCTTGCTTAAAATATGTCAATGTAAGTCCTAAATTTTATATCTATACAGAACGAAACTATAGAATTATTAAAAATTTGGATAACATTATAATTCTATAGTCCACCGTTTATTACGGTGCTGATGAGTTCATAAAAGGATGTGAAATAATGAGAAATATTAGAACTGAATGATTTTATAATGACAAAAGTCCAAAAGAAATAAAATGTCCAACAGTAAGTTTATTAAAAAATAAAGAAGATGCTTTATGTTATTTATTAGCATTAAATTTATATCCAAAATTATATCCACAAGATATTTTTTATTCATGAATATTAGAAAATAATCAAACTGGATATTTAATTATAGTTGGTAATAATAGAGATACTATTGGAAATATGCAATTTAAATTTATAAAAGAAAGTTAATCATGAATAATATGGAGTTATTAATATATTTAACAGAAGATTATAAAGAATGTAATTTTTATAACAATTATTTAATTTATAAACTTATGAACATTATTATAAAAGGAGAATAGAAAATGCCAAATACAGAAACTACAAATTCAAATTATACTTTATTAAAATTAATAAGAACGGGAATATCACCATTATCAGCAATGATAGGTATAAGTTCATATTATGGACATTTATTAAATTATCCAATATTAGGAAGTATTAATGCTTTATTTTTTAGTAAAAAATTAGGAATTGATATTTGAAATATTAATCAACATCCAACACCTAAAAATAAATTAATTAATATATTTAAAAAAATAACAATTGGTTTAAGTACAACTTTTATAACAAATTATATTAAATGAAACGAAAATAATATTAATCCTATTATTCCAACAACACCAATTCCTACAACTACTGTTGACCCATTTCCACCAGATTTATTATTTAATATTAATACTAATAATGATAATAATTTCATGGATTGAGATACTTATATTTCATTAAATGCTTTTGCTTTTGCAAATCTTATTAGTGCTTTTACTGAATTAATACCGAATAGATTTGAAAATATAAGAAAGATATGTAATATGGCAACTGGTGGTTGTTTAATTTCAAGTGGTGTTGCAATGGGGATAAATAATGATTTTAATAATGCTTATGCAGTTCCGACAATAGTTGCTGGAGCAAGTGAAATTATTCATAATTTATTACCAATGGAAACTACAAATCATATTCAAGAAATGCAAGAAACAGCATTTAATAATGAAACAAGAAGATTAATAAATGATAATAGATTTACCATTAATAGTGAAACAAGTAGTCAATATGGCGCTAATATGAGTGATGTACTTTTAGATAATGCTTCATTAAATTGAGATTATAATCATATGAGTTTATAAATAAGTAAAAATGCCTTTAATAGGCATTTTTTATTAATAAATACTTTTTACTTCTGTTTGTTTATTAATAGAATTTAATTTACTTTGTAATTTATTAATTTTATTTGGCAATGTTTAGTAATCTGTGTAACTTACAAAAATAACTATGTTTAATTAATTCTAGTAAATATAATTAAATGACTAGAAAGAGTGAGTTACAGATGGCTAAAAAACAAAATATTAATAATAATGATCCAATATCAAAAGCAGTAGATTTATTATTAGAAAATACTGGAGATTTAACAACAGTTTTTAAAGAAGGGGGTTTATATAAAGAATTAACAAAACGTTTAGTTGAAAAAATGTTGAATTCTGAAATGCAAAATTATTTAGGATATGAAAAAAATCAACATAGTAATACTGAAAATGCTCGTAATGGTACAAGTTCAAAAAAATTAATAACTCAACAAGGTAAAATTGAGATTGATGTACCAAGAGATCGCAATAGTGATTTTACTCCTGTAATAGTTGCAAAAAGACAGCGAAGATTTGATGGTTTTGATCAACAAGTGCTTTCACTATATGCAAAAGGTATGACTCTATCTGACATTAGAATGCAGTTACAAGAGTTATATCATGGTGCTGATATTAGTGAAAGTGTTATTAGTCAAATTACTGATGATGTTATTGATGATGTCAAAGCATGACAAAATCGACCATTAGAAAGCGTTTATCCGATTGTTTATTTTGATTGTATAGTAGTTAAAGTTCGACAAGATAAACGGATTATTAATAAATCAGTTTATATAGCATTAGGAGTTGATTTAGAAGGTAAAAAAGATGTTTTAGGCTTATGAATTAGTGAAAATGAAGGTGCTAAATTTTGATTAGCTAATTTCACAGAAATGAAAAATCGAGGCTTAAATGATATTTTGATTGCTTGTAGTGATAATTTAACAGGCATGTCAGAAGCAATACAAGCAGTTTATCCTAAAACAGAACATCAATTATGCATTGTTCATCAAATTCGAAATAGTTTAAAATATGTTTCATACAAACATCGAAAAACTCTAGTTACAGATTTAAAACCAATTTATAGTGCATGTAGTGAAGAACAAGCAATGCAAGCTTTAGAATCATTTGAAAGTAAATGAAATAAACAATATCCCCAAATTGCTAAATCTTGATATAAAAATTGAGAAAATTTGATGATTTTTATTAGTTATCCTGCAGAAATCAAACGAGTAATTTATACAACAAATGCTATTGAATCTGTTAATAGTCAATTACGAAAAGTTATTAGAAACAAAAAAGCTTTTCCTAATGATATGTCAGTTTTTAAAATATTTTATTTAGCAATTGAAAATATAACAAAAAAATGAACATTGCCTATTCAAAATTGAAATACAGCAATTGCTCATTTTATGATAAAATTTGAAGACAGAATTAATCTGAACTAGTACTTTGTAAAACAAAGATACACAGATTTCTAAAAAGCCTCTTTCTTTATTATTACATATGATACTATTACAAAAATTTGCTGGGTTAATAGGTCCATTTGTTGTTACTTTTGCATTTATTAAATTTTTTTGAAAATTTAGATTTTTAATAACTTGATTAATGTTAATAGCTGGGTATCCTGTATCGCCTCAACTATAAGATGAATCTACATAATCTTCTGTACCATTTTCATTAAAAAAAGTAATATATCGATAATCAAGTGGTAAACCATATTCTGTATTTCATTCAAATGTATGAATAAATGAATTATTTCTAGTCTGTTTTCAATAACTTATATCAGTTAATTTTCCGTTATTAAAATGAAATTCTGTTGTTTTTCATCATATTTTTGTCATTTTTTTAAATTCTGTTTGTTCAGATGAACATTTATAAATACCATTAATAGTTAAAACATAAATATTTTTATTACTATCAAAAGTAATATTACTAACATCATATGTATCATTATCAATAACTTTCAGTTCAATAAAGTTTGATTGTAAAAAATCAAATTTATAAACTTTATTTATTGCAAAGTTATTACTAGTTATTATATAAATATTTTTATTATTTATTATTATTTTTTTGATTATTCCATCTATTGGTGAATTATTTATTTTCTTAAATTCTTTTTGTTTTACTGAATATTTATAAATATTATTATCTGCAATATAGATAGTTCCATTTTCATCTGTTACTAAAATAGCATTAACAGGTACTCCCCAATGCTCACTTATTATTATAAATTTTGTTTGTTCTGCTAGACATTTATAAATACTATTATTTGCAATTACATAAATGTGTCCATCTTTGCCCGTTGTTAAAAGAAATTTCCTTTAATTTTGTAGAAAAGTAATGATACATGATAAAGTGTTATTTTTAGAGAATTTTTACACTAAATAATGTTACTTTTAACAAATTTTTAATTAAAAATAATATTTTAAGTGTAAATTGATGAATAATTTTTGGTCATCCATACTTTTCCTTTAATTTTGTAGAAAAGTAATGATACATGATAAAGTGTTATTTTTAGAGAATTTTTACACTAAATAATGTTACTTTTAACAAATTTTTAATTAAAAATAATATTTTAAGTGTAAATTGATGAATAATTTTTGGTCATCCATACTTTTCTACATAATTAAAATACTTTTCTACATAATTAAAAGAAATTTCTAATGTTTCTTTATTTGTATCTATATTCAATTGTTTAAATTCGTTTTCATTTTCTAAACACTTATAAATACTATTCGCAAAAGGAACATGAAGATTGTTATTGGCAGTGATATAAATATTTCCATATTTATCAATACTTATGTGACTCAAAAAATTAATGTTAGTTGGTAATGTTATTTTTTTAAATTCTCATTGTCCTGCTAAACATTTATAAATATTATTATTAGCTATTATAAAAACATTCCCATCTCTCTCATTAATTTTTAAAAATCTAATATTTTCTAATTCTTTAGGTACTGTCATTTGTTGAAAATATGTTTGTGTTGCAAGACATTTATAAATATTATTATTAGTTGCGACATAAGTATTTTTATCTTTATCAGTTTTTATAAATTTACCATTAGCAAATTCTTTAGGTACTATCATTTGTTTGAATTCTGTTTGTTCTGCTAAACATTTATAAACAGTATTATTAGCAAGTGCATAAACATTTCTATTTCTATCAGTTGTTAAAGACTTAATTTCATTTATTTTTCAATTATTATTTTCATTTTTAATATTTGTTTTAATTTTATTATTTATATTATTGATAAGTAAGGTATTTAAACTGTTTGTACTTGCTGTTGCTAAAATTGTTGTTGCAATTAGTGTTGATATCTTTTTCATATTTAAAAAACTCCTTTTTATTTTTTCCCAATAACTTCTTATTTTTAAGAAGTGAATATATTTTATTTTTTTTCAAATAAATTTCAAATAAAAATAGAGCAAATTTTAATTTAAACTAAAAATCGTAAAAAAATTATATTTTATATTTAAAAAAATATTTTGAATGTTATAATAGTAGTAAATATGGATTAATTTGCATATATTATATAAAGCAGGGGTGGCATTGCCTGAGAAATACCCTATAACCTGATCTAGTTAGTACTAGCGGAGGGAGACTTTATTTTTTATATTTTAAAAAATGATAACTCCTTTTTTGTTATGTAAGATAAATTAAAGGAGTTATCATTTTATTATGTTTAAAGAACAACTATTAACAACTATCAATTATAATAAAATTAAAAGCAAACTGGGGGTAGGAATGTTAATTAAAGCATCAGCCATTTTTAGTTTAATTACTCTTCTAACATTAACAGTTATTATTAGTATTTTACCTGCTAGTGGTATTAATCACTTTTTTAAAGTTACTACTATTACTGGTTGACAATTTTATAGCAGTAAAATTTATTTAATATTAATTCTTTGTTTATTATTAATTTCATCAATTTTATTATCTGTTATTACATGAACAGTTAAAATAGAAGATATGCATAAAAATATTGTTATTGTTACATTACTATCAATTTTTAGTATCAATCCCATTGCATTAATTTTTAATTTAATTAAACATTATCAATGACAAAAAGAAGAAACTTTTGCCATTTTAAAAACAAGATGATGAACTAATTTTAAATTTGCATTTGGTATTAAACGATGATTAGTTATTGATTATACAATTATTGCTTTATTTACTGGTGTAACTATTGCTTGTGCTTTTATTGAACAAAATTTATTACCAAAAATGCCATACGGCGGCGGTATTGCTATTAAATATATACCTTTAATGGTTATTAGTTATATTATTGGCTTTGCAAGTGGATGATTAACGGGTATGATTAGTGCTTTAATGTCATTATTATTTATTGGTGGTGGTTATGTTATTAGTACTTGAAGTTATTTATTAGATTATTTTTTGCCAATGACAACGCCGGCTATTATTTCATTATTACGTTTTAATTTAAAAGCTGATAAATCAATTTTTACTTATATTAATTATTTTTTACATTGTTTTTTAGTTTGTTTAATTATTTATTTTTGACAAACAATAGCAGGATATTTTATTTGATCACAAATTACTAATGCTGATGGAAGTAAAAATATTTGATCAGGATTTAATCCTCTTTTTTACTCATTAGTTTACAATTTTATTCATATTTTTTTGTTTACTTATCCAATTATGCAATTAACAATACCTTTTATTTATCGTGGTTTAGTTAGTCACTATGTAGAAAGATATCGTTAGAATAGTAATTCCAATTACTATTTCTTTTTTAAATAGCGTTATAATATTAATTGATAGAAAGGGTGATTATAATGAAAAATGATGAAATAATCAAAGAAGATATTATTATTATTATTATGGATGGTAATATTAAATTAATGAATAAAGCATTAAATGAGAAAAAGGTTGTATTAGCAGCAATTGAATTAGGAAAACATGCTCAACATACAATTGATATTGGTTGATCTGAACATTTTCAAGCATATGCTAAATTAAAAAGTACAACTACTACTGGTACTTGTTTTTGTAAAAAACCAGCAACTCATTTAGTTTATTTTTGACGATAATAAGATAATATAATTTTTAAATAATTTAATTAACTACTAGATGAGAATTAAAAATAAATTCTTTATCTAATTGATTTTGATATTCTGGATTTGTTATTAATCTTTGTTTTAGTTTTGGTTTATAATAAGTAAAATAAATAATAGTAGCAATTATAATAAATACTCAAAACATTAAAAACTTAATTGCAATTGCAATTAATATGATTCCTCTGTTGCTTACTAAATCATGAATCATATTATAATTAAAAATAATGAATTGACTAATTAAAAATAATAAACAGATAATAAACATAATTCATTCAATAACTTTTATTTTTATTTTTTCCTGAATTGTAAAATTAAAAAGGACACTTATATAAAAATTAAATTGTGTTAATTCTATAATTAAGAAAAGAAAGGAATTAGCACAATGTATAAGTATCTGACTATTGAATCAATAATAGCAATAAAAGAATATAAAAGTTATGGATTTTCGATTCGTAAAATAGCAAAAGCCATTGATTATAGTAAATCAACTGTACATAGAGTTTGTAGATTATTAAATCAAAACTTATTACCATTAGAAATATTGAATAAAATTCAAAAAAATAAACAAAATGCAGGTAGAAAATTAATAATTTTAACTTTAATAGAAATTAATACTATTAATCATTTGTTAATTACTAAAAATTATGCTCTTGATATAATTGCTAATTTTTTAAAGGAAAATAAAATAAAAAGTATTTCAACAAAAACTTTATATAACATGTTTAAAACAAATCGAATGGGTTTTGATGAAAATAACTTATTGAGAAAAGGAAAAAATAAACCTCACAAACAAAAAGAAACTAGGGGCAGAATTAATAATTGTAAGTCTATTCATGAAAGAAATTTAATCATTC
Source organism: Spiroplasma endosymbiont of Amphimallon solstitiale (assembly GCF_964030965.1). GTDB lineage: Bacteria > Bacillota_I > Bacilli_A > Mycoplasmatales > VBWQ01 > Spiroplasma_E. The sequence continues at coordinate 1,420,779 of NZ_OZ034999.1, read as the reverse complement.
CTAATATTAAAAATATAGAAGAATTTGGTCATTTAGAAGGTGATACTATCATTGGTAAAGATCATAAAAGTTCTATTATTACTTTAGCTGATATATGATCAAAAACCACAATTCCTTTAGCAACTAAAAATAATAAATCAGAAAATATTACAAAAAGTATAATAAAATTTATTTCAAAGTTACAAAAAGGAACAGTTAAAACTATTACTTTTGATCGTGGTAAAGAATTTAGTAAATGAAAATTAATCGAAAAAAATTGTAATGTTAAGATTTATTTTGCAGATCCTGGTAAACCTTGTCAAAGAGGTTTAAATGAAAATAATAATGGTATTTTAAGAAGATATTTACCAAAATCTACAGATCTATCTTCATATAAACAAAAAGATTTAAATACTATAGCATTTCAAATTAATTCTACACCCAGAAAATCACTATCTTATAAAAGACCAATAGATTTAATACAATTATTTTAAAAAACTGTCCCATTTATATTTACAATTCAGGTTAAAAGAAAAAAATGATAATTGGTTTAAGTTAATTCTAAACATTGAAATAATACCACCAATAACAGTAGATGGTAAAATGATATATTGCATAAAGCCGATTATTCATCCTCAAAAACGACCAAAAGTTGCTCTAACATAAATATATGCTCCAACCATTATTACCAGCATAAACTTTACTACATTTTAAAAAAGCACATGTACTAACACTAGCCATTATAGCACCTAAAATCATAATTCAGATTAGATGTAATCCAACTCCGCCATTATTTCAATAATATATTCCTATAAAAGACATAGGAAAAGCTATTGTGCAAGTATAATTAAATCCAAAGTCACACCAGTTCTCCTAAGCCTATTTTTTGCTGCTTTGTTTTTTGTTTTAAAGACTTATTTAAAACTTTTTGTGTGCTCATAGAATCCTCCTTTGAATTTATTTAATATTAACGATAATTATATAGTATATTTTATTTGAAATACAATAAAAACTATTTCTTTTTTGTAGAAAATAAATATTAGTAAATAGTTTAATAACATTGATTGATAATTAACAAAATATTTAAAATATAATTTAATCAATAAGTAAACATTGCAACTTGTTAAATGATTATGATATTATGGTTTTATGATTACTTTACCTGAACATATTAAAGGAGAAAAACATGAGTTATAATCACCAACAAATAGAAAAAAAATGACAGCAGTATTGATTAAAAAATGAAACTTTTAAAACAAACATTGATGATAATAAAAAACCAAAATCATATATTCTTGATATGTTCCCTTATCCTTCAGGATCAGGTTTACATGTTGGCCATCCTAAAGGTTATTGTGCTACTGATGTTATTTCACGAGTTAAAATAATGAATGGTTTTAATGTTTTGCATCCAATTGGTTGAGATGCTTTTGGTTTACCAACTGAGCAATATGCCTTAAATACAGGTAATAATCCAGAAACATTTACTAAACAAAACATTAATAATTTTCGTAAACAATTACAAAGTATTGGTCTAAGTTTTGATTATAATAAAGAAGTTAATACTACAGATCCTCAATATTATAAGTGAACACAATGAATTTTCATTAAACTTTATGAACAAGGGTTAGCTGAAATTAAAGATGTTGAAGTTAATTTTTGTGAACAGCTAGGAACTGTTTTAGCTAATGAAGAAATAATTAACATTAATGGTCATATGGTTTCTGAACGTGGTAATTTCCCAGTTATTAAAAAACCAATGCGTCAATGGGTTTTAAAAATTACTAAGTATGCTGAAAAATTATTAAAAGGATTAGATGATTTAGACTGACCAAATAGTGTTAAGGAATTACAACGTAATTGAATTGGTAAAAGTGTTGGAACACTAGTTGATTTTATAGTTGAAAATAATAAATGTAAGGTTTCTATTTTTACTTCAAGGGTTGATACTATTTTTGGTGTTTCATTTTTAGTACTTGCTCCTGAACATCCATTAATTCATGATTTAACAACTAGTGAATATTCGCAAGCAGTTACTCAATACTGTTTAGATGCTAAAACTAAAACAGATTTAATGCGTCAAGGAGATGATACTTTAAAATCTGGTGTTTTTACTGGAAGTTATGCTATTCATCCTTTTACTAAAAGTAAATTACCAATTTGAGTTGGTGATTATGTTTTAAATCATTATGGGACAGGAGCAATTATGGGTGTTCCTGCACATGATAGTCGTGATTTTATTTTTGCTAAAAATAAAAAGTTACCAATCATTTTTATTATGAAAACTAATAATAAAAATGAACCATTTTTGGGTACTAGTGAATATATTAACTCTGATTTTATTAATGGTAAGGATTTAGAAACAGCTACTAATTTAATTGTTAAAAAAATACTAACTTTAAAACAAGGAAAAGTACATACTGCATATAAGTTACGAGATTGACTTTTTTCTCGTCAACGTTATTGAGGTGAACCTTTTCCGATAATTTATTGAGAAGATGGTACAATGTCAACAGTAGATGAACAACAATTACCACTATTATTACCAAAAATGACTAATATTAAGCCATCTAATTCAGGGAATGCACCTTTAACTAATGCACCAAATTCCTGATTACATGTAACTAGAAAAGATGGTGTAAAAGGAAAAAGAGAAATTAATACAATGCCACAATGAGCAGGTAGTTGTTGATATTATTTAGCATATATTTTAAAAAATGATGATGGTACTTATTGTGATTTTAATAGTGCTATTGCGCAAAAACGTTTTAACTATTGATTACCGGTTGATTTATATATTGGTGGTCAAGAACATGCTGTTTTACATTTATTGTATGCTCGTTTCTGACATTTAGTGCTATATGATTTAAAGTTAGTTAATGTTAAAGAGCCATTTTTAAAATTGGTAAATCAGGGTATGATTCTTGGTGAAAATAATGAAAAAATGTCTAAATCACGCGGTAATGTTGTTAATCCAGATGATATTATTAATGAATATGGTGCTGATACTTTGCGAATATATGAAATGTTTATGGGGCCATTAACAGCATCTTTACCGTGATTAAATAGTGGTTTAGTTGGTTGTTATAAGTTTTTAATGCGTATTTATCGTCTTGTTAATAAAGATGAGTATAAAATAAAAATTACTACCAAGAATGATAAATCATTAGATACAATTTATCATCAAACTGTAAAAAAAGTAACTAATGATATTAATGATTTAAATTTTAATACTGCTATTGCACAACTTATGATTTTTATCAATGCATGTTATAAAGCACCAACTATTTATCAACAATATTTAGTTAATTTTTTAAAATTATTAAATCCATTTGCTCCACATATTGCTGAAGAATTATGATTTCAATTTGGTAATAAAGAAAGTATTAATAAAAGTCAGTTTCCAAGTTATGATGAAAAATTTTTGATTACTAGTGAAGTTACTATTGCTATTCAGATTAATGGTAAAACGAAAATAACTTTAGTAGTAAAAGAAAATTTAAACAATCAAGAACTTTTAAAAGTAGTTAATAATGAAGAAAAAGTAAAACATTGATTGCAAGATAAAACAATTATTAAGACAATTTGTATACCAAATAAGATTGTTAATTTTGTTGTTAAGTAAAGGAGGAATAATGAAAGTTGCTATTATTTTTGCAGCAGGAATTGGCAGTAGATTACAACCTATCTCAAATAATGTTCATAAATCGTTAATTAAATTTAAAGGTTTAACTTTAATTGAACATATAATTAATCATTTAATTGAAATACATGATTTAAAAAAAATTATTGTCATTACTGGTCATTTAAAAGATGAATTTAATTTTCTTACTCATAAATATTCAAAATTAATCTTAATAAATAATCAACATTTCCTTGATTATAATAGTGGTTATGCTTTGACATTAGTATCATCATATTTTAATGGTCAAGATGATATTTTTATTATTTGTGGTGATATGATTAGTACAAAAAATATTTTTTTAAATAATTTTTCAACTAATATGATGGTCGCTATTAATCGTGATCATGATAATATCAAAGAAGATTGAAGTTATAAATTAAACAAGGATGGTAATATTATTGATATTATTAAAAGTAAAAAAAAGGATAGTTTCTTGGCGGGAGAATGAAGTTATATTACTAAAAAATGAGCAAAAGTTCTTGGTGAAGATTTAATAAATCCACAACAAGAACTTGTATTGCAAACAACAATGGTTGGTAAGTATTTAATTAGTAATAGTATTAAACATAATTTTGAATTAAAACCTTATGTTTTATCATTTGATTGCCATTGGGATGTTGATAATATTATTGATTTAGAACGAACTAATAAATATTTTAAATAATTTAAGTAGTTAATTTTTTTCCAGAAGTTGTTGTTGAAACTACTGGAATTTCTTCACGATTACAACTATGTGCAACATTTTGGAATGGATTAGTAGTATTACCGTTTAATTTTAGTATTTCTGCTACTGATTCATTTTCTGGATCTAGTGCATCTACTTCTTTAAAACTAACTTGTCCATTACTATTTGTAGAAACATTATTGTTTTGATTAAAATTATCTTTATTTTTAATAATATTAACTGACTGATTTAGTTTAGGGTTTTTAGTTCGATTATTAAATAGTGAAACTAAAAGTTTTTTTAGTCATATGTATGGAAAAAAAGAAATATAAGTGACATCTTTTGCAAATTTTACAATTCAATTTCTACTACCACCAGAAGAAGTATTTGCTTTTTCTTTTTTATCTTTTTCACCTTGTAATTTATCAAAAATTTCTTTATTTGGTTGTTGCTGTTGTTGTGCTGACATAATTTTTCACATCCTTTTTTATTTAAAAATAATTAGGTTCCACTTATCTAATAAAAAAGAATAAGTCGAACCTAATGGTCTTTAATAATTTAGTTTATTATGATGTTAGTATAACATATTTTCAATTTTTAAGCACAATAATTAAAAAAATAACATCCTTACTTTTTAGTTAATAAATCATAATTTTATTTAAAAATATTTATTTTATCTTTTAATTTTTATGAAAAATTTTATACTGTATTTTGGATATTTTTAAAAATAAATATTTAAAAGAAAGGGAGAAAAAATATTATGAATGAAAAAGAAAAAGCAGCAAAATTATTACATGATGCAGAACAAGAACGTAGAAAACTTGATTTATTACTTTAATTTTGTAGAAAAGTAATGATACATTATAAAGTGTTATTTTTAGAGAATTTTTAAACTAAATAATGTTACTTTTAACAAATTTTTAATTAAAAATAATATTTTAAGTGTAAATTGATGAATAATTTTTGGTCATCCATACTTTTCTACATAATTAAAAATTTATTACTTGCAAAAGCTAAGAAACAAGAAGAGACATTAAAAAAAATTGAAGAAGAAAAACAAATAAACAAACATAAATCAAGAAATCCGAAAATTTAAGAGGCTTTTTAGAAATCTGTGTATCTTTGTTTTACAAAGTACTAGTTCAGATTAATTCTGTCTTCAAATTTTATCATAAAATGAGCAATTGCTGTATTTCAATTTTGAATAGGCAATGTTCATTTTTTTGTTATATTTTCAATTGCTAAATAAAATATTTTAAAAACTGACATATCATTAGGAAAAGCTTTTTTGTTTCTAATAACTTTTCGTAATTGACTATTAACAGATTCAATAGCATTTGTTGTATAAATTACTCTTTTGATTTCTGCAGGATAACTAATAAAAATCATCAAATTTTCTCAATTTTTATATCAAGATTTAGCAATTTGGGGATATTGTTTATTTCATTTACTTTCAAATGATTCTAAAGCTTGCATTGCTTGTTCTTCACTACATGCACTATAAATTGGTTTTAAATCTGTAACTAGAGTTTTTCGATGTTTGTATGAAACATATTTTAAACTATTTCGAATTTGATGAACAATGCATAATTGATGTTCTGTTTTAGGATAAACTGCTTGTATTGCTTCTGACATGCCTGTTAAATTATCACTACAAGCAATCAAAATATCATTTAAGCCTCGATTTTTCATTTCTGTGAAATTAGCTAATCAAAATTTAGCACCTTCATTTTCACTAATTCATAAGCCTAAAACATCTTTTTTACCTTCTAAATCAACTCCTAATGCTATATAAACTGATTTATTAATAATCCGTTTATCTTGTCGAACTTTAACTACTATACAATCAAAATAAACAATCGGATAAACGCTTTCTAATGGTCGATTTTGTCATGCTTTGACATCATCAATAACATCATCAGTAATTTGACTAATAACACTTTCACTAATATCAGCACCATGATATAACTCTTGTAACTGCATTCTAATGTCAGATAGAGTCATACCTTTTGCATATAGTGAAAGCACTTGTTGATCAAAACCATCAAATCTTCGCTGTCTTTTTGCAACTATTACAGGAGTAAAATCACTATTGCGATCTCTTGGTACATCAATCTCAATTTTACCTTGTTGAGTTATTAATTTTTTTGAACTTGTACCATTACGAGCATTTTCAGTATTACTATGTTGATTTTTTTCATATCCTAAATAATTTTGCATTTCAGAATTCAACATTTTTTCAACTAAACGTTTTGTTAATTCTTTATATAAACCCCCTTCTTTAAAAACTGTTGTTAAATCTCCAGTATTTTCTAATAATAAATCTACTGCTTTTGATATTGGATCATTATTATTAATATTTTGTTTTTTAGCCATCTGTAACTCACTCTTTCTAGTCATTTAATTATATTTACTAGAATTAATTAAACATAGTTATTTTTGTAAGTTACACAGATTACTAAACATTGCCAAATTTAAATCTCATTATTTAATTTTAGATAAAAACTCATGTAATAAAATTGTAATTTTATATAGTTTTAATATAGTTCTAAATTTATTATTTTATTTTAAAAAGAAATATATTGAAATTAAAGGTTATTCAGAAAAATTAAATAACATTTATAAATTCAAAAAATATCCATAAATTAAAATAATTAAAAGCTTAGTTATTATGTTTAATAATACTTACTGACAATAGATATTTTTCATAAATTAAATAAATATTAATTTAAAGGGCGTATTAATTTAATAGATAGATTTAGAAATAACAAAGAACGATATAACTATCGTTCTTTGTTATCCAATTATGAATCTAAGGGTTAAACTGATGCGCCCACCAATTTTATTAATTTATTACACATATATCTAATTTCTTATATCTTTTATTTTTTCTGATATAGTACTTAATTGTAAACTTAATATAAGTTTTAATTTTTAACCATTACTTTAGTTTAAAAGTAAATGGTTTTTTATATTTCCTGAATTGTAAATATAAATGGGACAGTTTTTTAAAATAATTGTATTAAATCTATTGGTCTTTTATAAGATAGTGATTTTCTGGGTGTAGAATTAATTTGAAATGCTATAGTATTTAAATCTTTTTGTTTATATGAAGATAGATCTGTAGATTTTGGTAAATATCTTCTTAAAATACCATTATTATTTTCATTTAAACCTCTTTGACAAGGTTTACCAGGATCTGCAAAATAAATCTTAACATTACAATTTTTTTCGATTAATTTTCATTTACTAAATTCTTTACCACGATCAAAAGTAATAGTTTTAACTGTTCCTTTTTGTAACTTTGAAATAAATTTTATTATACTTTTTGTAATATTTTCTGATTTATTATTTTTAGTTGCTAAAGGAATTGTGGTTTTTGATCATATATCAGCTAAAGTAATAATAGAACTTTTATGATCTTTACCAATGATAGTATCACCCTCTAAATGACCAAATTCTTCTATATTTTAATATTAGGAATGATTAAATTTCTTTCATGAATAGACTTACAATTATTAATTCTGCCCCTAGTTTCTTTTTGTTTGTGAGGTTTATTTTTTCCTTTTCTCAATAAGTTATTTTCATCAAAACCCATTCGATTTGTTTTAAACATGTTATATAAAGTTTTTGTTGAAATACTTTTTATTTTATTTTCCTTTAAAAAATTAGCAATTATATCAAGAGCATAATTTTTAGTAATTAACAAATGATTAATAGTATTAATTTCTATTAAAGTTAAAATTATTAATTTTCTACCTGCATTTTGTTTATTTTTTTGAATTTTATTCAATATTTCTAATGGTAATAAGTTTTGATTTAATAATCTACAAACTCTATGTACAGTTGATTTACTATAATCAATGGCTTTTGCTATTTTACGAATCGAAAATCCATAACTTTTATATTCTTTTATTGCTATTATTGATTCAATAGTCAGATACTTATACATTGTGCTAATTCCTTTCTTTTCTTAATTATAGAATTAACACAATTTAATTTTTATATAAGTGTCCTTTTTAATTTTACAATTCAGGTTTTAAAAAGGAGATAAAAAGAAAAATGAAAATACAAAATAAAATTATACTAAGTTCAACCATTTTCGGTGAAGTTATAGGAAATATTGCTGGATGATATTCAATCCCAACAATGATTGCTGAATGATTAGATATTATGGAATATGATTTTATTGATAATTATATAAACAATGATTTTAATCCATATCGTTCTACAGTTAAAGGTGTTTTAATATGAGGTTTAATTTCAGCAGTAACAATGGCAATAACTTCAACTGTTAGTGTAAAAACTGTTGAATATGTAAAAGTACTTTATGAAAATAGAAGACAAACAAATAGTAGAGAAATTGATGAAACAACACCTTTACTATCACAAACACAAATAAATTCAATAAATAATAATGAAGTAGAACCACCATTAGTATTAAATCCAGCAATAACTGCAATTTTATAATTAATATGGAGCGGAAAAGATATGAAAAAAATATTATTACTACTTGCAATAAGTAATACTTTATCAATGATCAATAGTAATTTTTCTTATAATATTAATTCAAATTTAACAAGCACAATAAAAAGTAATCATGAAATTAATTTTTTAGCAACAGCAGATATTCATGCTGGATATCCTCAATCAGTTAGTGACAAAACAATTAGTGCCCTTGCTAAACATTTACCAGAAAATAATAATAGAGGTGTTATTATTTCTGGTGATTTAACAGGTTATGTTAAATATACAGGGAATTTATTTTCTTATAAATTAATGTTAGCATCAATCTCTAATCATCTTTTAGCAGGTTTTGGTAACCATGATTCTGATACTACTTGTAAAGTTAATTAAACTTGACTTAACCAAAATATTGTTAAACAAAATGCTATGACAGCAGCTCACTTACTCTATTATACTTCAAAAAATGAAGTTCCTGTATATTCTTGAAATTGATTAGGTATACATTTTGTTCAATGAAGTTTAGCCCCAATAATAAAGATACTTCAGGTTGAAATTTTGAAAGAAGTGATCCTAGGCCAGCATTAACTGAATTACAAAAAGATTTAGAAATAAATGTTGGTTTAAGTAATATGCCAATTGTTTTAGCTTTTCATTATGGATATGATGATTTTTCAATTGATCAAGAATGATGAAGTAAAGAACAAAGAACTGAATTTGAAAATGCAATTTTAGCAAAATATAATGTTATTTTAATGTTAACTGGACATCAACACTTTATACCAATCAAATATGATGAAAAAATAATTGCAGTTAATGTTGGTAAAAAAACAATTTATGATGTTTTAAGTGGTACTGCACTTTTTGGTGGTTATTCTGAAATTTCTATAAATAAAACTAACAAAGAAATTACAATTAAACGTCATAACGTACAACAAAATGATGAAATTGTTATTAATAAAAAAATTAAATATTAATTAAAATTAAAAACTAAGTTTTAATAAAACTTAGTTTTTTTAAATATACAAATTTTTTATTTATTATAATTTGGTGCTTCTTTTGTTAGTTCAACATCATGAGGATGTGATTCTCTTAAACCAGCACTTGAAATTTTTACAAATTTAGAATCTTGGATTAAAGATAAAATATTTTTAGCACCAACATAACCCATACCACTTCTAATACCACCAACTAATTGAAAAACAACATCTTGTACTTTTCCTTTAAAAGGAACACGTGCTTCAATTCCTTCTGGCACTAATTTTTTAATTCCTTTTTGAAAATAACGATCACTACTACCACGTTTCATGGCAACTAATGAACCCATACCAACATAATTTTTATATTTTTTACCATTGACAATAATTCTTTAATTTTGTAGAAAAGTAGTGGTATTAGTAAAATTAGCAAAAATATATTTTTATATGGTATTTTTAATATTAAAGAGGTGATTTTAAATGAATAAAAATACAGTAAAAGAAATTTTAAATAATTTGTCTGATAAAGATTTTATTGAGATTTTTAGAGAAAATAAAACTAGAATTAAACAAATTGAGAAAAAAGAAAAATTTGAAGCAGTCGAACAAAAATTCAAAGAGAAAGGGATTCAATGTCCAGATTGTAGTTCTTTTTTGTGTACTAAATATGGTAGTAAAGATTATAAGCAAAGATATAAATGTAAAAGTTGTAATATTACTTTTCATGCTTTTAAAAATCATTATTTTTATTGAAGTCATTTATCTCATGATCAATGAGATTTATTGATACAAATAGCTACTTTAGGTCAATCTGCTTACATTATTTCTCAATTTATTAATACTACAAATAAAACTGCCTGATTTAATCGTCAAAAATTTATGAAATCAACACAATTAGTAAAAACACAAAATCAATTTGTAAAATTAAAAGCTAGAATTGAAGTTGACGAAACTTTTATCAAAGAAATTCATAAAGGAAACTTTAAAGATCCAAATGATCCAAGAAAACAATGAATTGAAGAAAATGCTAAAGATTTAAATTGTTGTATTCAAATGGCAATTGATGAAAACCGAAATATCTATGCTCAAACAACAAATACTAAAAGATTAAATAAAAAATGAGTACAAGAAAACTTAACATCGAAACTTATCGAAGAAAATTCAATTATAGTTTGTGATATGCAAGTATTATATGATACAGTAGCTAAACAAACTAAATCCACTATCCAGCAGTTTAAATCAAAAGAAAATAAAGAATTAAATTATAAAAAATTAAGTAATGTCAGTAAAATACAATCAAGTTTAAAAGAATTTATTACTCATTACCATGGCATTGGATTTACCAATATTCAAAATTACCTCAATTTATGGAAATGAAAATATCAACACTACGGATTAACCCCTTATCAAAAATCCAATGTGTTATATTTCAGTTTGTAAAAAAATAAATCCCAAAATTTAATAAAATCAAATTTTAAGTCAAGTTGATGACTTTTTTTATTTTACCACTACTTTTCTACAAAATTAAAACAATAATTTCCTCACCTGGTGATTCTTCTGTTCCGGCTAAAATGCTACCTAACATTACACAATTGCTACCAGCAGCAATTGCTTTTACAATATCACCAGAATATTTAATACCACCATCAGCAATGACAGTTACGTTTTTATTTTTTGCTCAATTATAAACATCATTAATAGCAGTAATTTGCTTTAATTTTGTAGAAAAGTAATGATACATGATAAAGTGTTATTTTTAGAGAATTTTTACACTAAATAATGTTACTTTTAACAAATTTTTAATTAAAAATAATATTTTAAGTGTAAATTGATGAATAATTTTTGGTCATCCATACTTTTCTACATAATTAAAAGTAATTTGTGGCACACCAACTCCTGCTATTATTCTAGTAGTACAAATGCTACCAGGACCAACACCAACTTTAATACAATTTGCGCCAGCTTCATAAAGTGCTTGTGCTCCAGCTGCAGTACAAATATTCTTTAATTTTGTAGAAAAGTAGTGGTATTAGTAAAATTAGCAAAAATATATTTTTATATGGTATTTTTAATATTAAAGAGGTGATTTTAAATGAATAAAATACAGTAAAAGAAATTTTAAATAATTTGTCTGATAAAGATTTTATTGAGATTTTTAGAGAAAATAAAACTAGAATTAAACAAATTGAGAAAAAAGAAAAATTTGAAGCAGTCGAACAAAAATTCAAAGAGAAAGGGATTCAATGTCCAGATTGTAGTTCTTTTTTGTGTACTAAATATGGTAGTAAAGATTATAAGCAAAGATATAAATGTAAAAGTTGTAATATTACTTTTCATGCTTTTAAAAATCATTATTTTTATTGAAGTCATTTATCTCATGATCAATGAGATTTATTGATACAAATAGCTACTTTAGGTCAATCTGCTTACATTATTTCTCAATTTATTAATACTACAAATAAAACTGCCTGATTTAATCGTCAAAAATTTATGAAATCAACACAATTAGTAAAAACACAAAATCAATTTGTAAAATTAAAAGCTAGAATTGAAGTTGACGAAACTTTTATCAAAGAAATTCATAAAGGAAACTTTAAAGATCCAAATGATCCAAGAAAACAATGAATTAAAGAAAATGCTAAAGATTTAAATTGTTGTATTCAAATGGCAATTGATGAAAACCGAAATATCTATGCTCAAACAACAAATACTAAAAGATTAAATAAAAAATGAGTACAAGAAAACTTAACATCGAAACTTATCGAAGAAAATTCAATTATAGTTTGTGATATGCAAGTATTATATGATACAGTAGCTAAACAAACTAAATCCACTATCCAGCAGTTTAAATCAAAAGAAAATAAAGAATTAAATTATAAAAAATTAAGTAATGTCAGTAAAATACAATCAAGTTTAAAAGAATTTATTACTCATTACCATGGCATTGGATTTACCAATATTCAAAATTACCTCAATTTATGGAAATGAAAATATCAACACTACGGATTAACCCCTTATCAAAAATCCAATGTGTTATATTTCAGTTTGTAAAAAAATAAATCCCAAAATTTAATAAAATCAAATTTTAAGTCAAGTTGATGACTTTTTTTATTTTACCACTACTTTTCTACAAAATTAAAACAAATATTTCCAGCAATAATATCTAATTTTGGATAAGTTTTACGAATTATTTTAACTGTTTTTAAAATCCCTAAACTATGACCATGTGCTGAATCAACAACTAATACATCAACTTTTGCTTTAACTAATGCCTCAACTCTTGCTAAAGTATCTTCACCAACACCAACAGCAGCACCAACTCTTAATCGTCCTTGATCATCTTTACAAGCATTTGGATAATCAATAGCTTTATCAATATCTTTTGTTGTAATTAAACCAATCAATTTATTATTTGAACCAACAATTGGTAGTTTTTCAATTTTATTTTTTAACATAACTTGTTTTGCTTGTTCGATTGTTGTTGTTTTATCACCAACAATTAAATTTTTGGTAGTCATAATATTTTTAACTAATGCATTATCATTATCAAGATATTTCAAATCACGATTAGTAACAATTCCAATTAGTTAATTTTCTTCATTTACAACAGGCAATCCAGAAATTCGATAAGTACTCATAATTGATTTTGCTTCACTAATTAAAGTTTGAACACCAATAGTAATTGGATCAGTAATAAAACCTGACTCATTTCTTTTCACTTTTTGTACTTCTAAAGCTTGTTCAGCAATTGATAAATTTTTATGAATAATGCCAATACCACCAACTCTTGCCATGGCAATTGCTAGATCAGATTCAGTAACTGTATCCATAGCAGCAGATAAAATTGGAATATTTAATTCAATTTTATTTGTTAATTTAGTTTTTAAAGAAACTTGATTTGGTAAAACTTCTGAATATCCTGGAACTAATAATACATCATCAAAAGTAATTCCTTCACATATTATTTTTTGATTTAAATCTTTATTCATAGTTTACTCCCATTCTATAGTACCTGGTGGCTTTGATGTAATATCATAAACTACTCTATTAACACCATCTACTTTATTAATAATCTCATTTGCAACTTCATCTAGAAATTCTCATGGTAAATGTGAACTTGTTGCTGTCATAAAGTCAATTGTATTAACACTTCTTAAACTAACAACATAATCATAAGTGCGATTATCACCCATTACGCCCACAGTTTTAACCTTTAATTTTGTAGAAAAGTAATGATACATGATAAAGTGTTATTTTTAGAGAATTTTTACACTAAATAATGTTACTTTTAACAAATTTTTAATTAAAAATAATATTTTAAGTGTAAATTGATGAATAATTTTTGGTCATCCATACTTTTCTACATAATTAAAAGTTTTAACTGGTAGCAAAGTGGCAAATGCTTGTGATACTTGATTATATATATTTTTTTCTTTCAATTTGGTAATAAAAATATGATCAACTTCTTGTAAAATTAAACATTTTTCTTTTGTTACTTCTTCTATAACTCTAACTCCTAATCCAGGACCAGGGAAAGGATGACGATTAATTAATGTTTCAGGTAACCCAAGTTTTAAACCAATTTCTCTTACTTCATCTTTAAATAAGGTTTTTAATGGTTCTAACAATTTAAATTGTAAATCATCAGGTAAACCACCAACATTATGATGAGTTTTAATTGTTTTTGAACTTGCATGTTTACTTGAAGATTCAATAATATCTGGATAAATTGTTCCTTGTGCTAAAAAATCAGCCGTTTTAAATTTTCTTGCTGCTGTTGTAAATACATCAATAAATTGTTTACCAATAATTTTTCTTTTTTCTTCAGCATTTTTAACACCTTTTAAAGCAATAAAAAAATGTTTACTTGCATCAATCATTTCAAGATTAAGTTTAAAATTTTGTTTATAAATTTCCATGACATCAATTGCTTCATTTTTTCTCAATAAACCTGTATCAACAAAAATGCAAGTTAACTGTTTACCAATTGCCTTAGAAATAATGGCAGCGGCAACTGAAGAATCAACTCCACCACTTAAACCTAAAATAACTTGTTTATCTTGGACTTTATTTTTAATTTCTGAAATTTGATTACTAATAAAATCATCTAAACTTCAATCTTTCGTACAACTTGCTATTGTAAATAAAAATTTTTCGATTATTTGCTTACCAAATTCTGAATGGGTAACTTCAGCATGAAATTGGATACCATAAATTGGTTTAGTCAAATGTGCAATTGCTGAAATTGAAGAATCAGAATGAGCTATTTGTATAAAATCTTTTGGAATTTTTGTTACATGATCAGCATGACTCATTCATACTTTTGATTGATTAGCAACTTTTTTAAATAATTTATTATTTGGTTGATCAAGATATAAAATTGATTTTCCAAATTCTTGTTCATCTGCCAATTCTACTTTCCCTTTAAAATGATTTGTCAATAATTGCATGCCATAACAAACGCCTAAAATGGCAACTGGTAAATTAAAAATTGCTTGATCAATTTTATAAGCATTTTGTAAATAAACACTTGATGGTCCACCAGATAAAATAATTGCTTTTAAGTTGGGATATGTTTTTATTTTTTGATAACTAAAAAACATAAAACTTCAGTATAAACATTTGCTTCTCTTACTCTTCTTGCTAATAATTGTGTATATTGACTTCCAAAATCTAAAATCAATACTTGTGTATTTATCATTTTTTTTCCTCCAAATATAATAGTAATTAAATCATTTTTTGACAAAAAATAAAATAGATTACAGTAATAATTATTTTATGATAGATTTTAATTTCTTTAAAATATAATTAAAAATATTGATATTAATGATAAGAGCATATGAAAAAGAGTAATCATTTATTAATGATTACTCTTAAAAGTTAAAATATAATTTAAAGAAATTAAGTTGTAACTGATCTGGCTTCATTTTCATGAATTTTAATTCGTTCTAATTCTGTTTCGGGTTCATTAAGTAAATATTTTATTGCTTCTTCTTCAGTCATTGGTATGAATTCTTGATCTAATTGATTTTGATAATCTAAATTTGATGCTAAACGCATTTTTAATTTTGGTTGATAATAAATAAAATATCAAATAACAGCAATTGCAATAAACATTCAAAACATTAAGAATTCAATAATAACAGCTATTAATACTTCCCCTCTTTTATTAATCATGTCATTAATCATACCATAGTTAAAAACAACAAACTGACTAAGTAAAAATAAACCACAAGCAACAAAAACAATTCATTCTCAAATTTTAATTTTAATTTGTTTACGATAACCCATAACACACGTGGCAGCTAACACAAAAATATATACAGCAATAGTAATGTTAGTAGAAAATCCTAGTACTGTATTAAAATCAAAAGGTGCACCAATTAAATCTGGGATTATTAACATAATAATACAAGCAATAATAGTAATAATTAAATTAGCTGTACTAGCACGCATTGCAATATTTTCTTTATTTAATTTGGCTAATTTTTCAGTAATATATCCTTCTTTGGCTAATGGTTGAATCATACCACCAGAATATAAAGAATTTTGCATAGCACCATTTAATTTCAATGATAAAGTAGAAATAACTAGTACAATCATACCAGTAATACCAGCAATTCCTGATATAACATTATTTGGATTATATTCATTAGTAGCTCCAGATCAACCATTTTGGCCATTTGTACCGTCAATAGTAATGGCACCAAATACTAATACTGATACAGCTAAATAAAAAATAGTTGATAATAATAAAACTATTAAAATACCTTTACCAAAGTTTTTAGTTGGATTTTTAACATTTTTTCCAACAACAATAAAAGTTTCAAAACCAATAAAGAAATAGAAGAATCCACTAAATGCATTATTAATTTTTGGTAAAGTTAAATTAATGTTTTTTGTTCCTTCAGCCGCTTGTGAAAATGCTAAACCTTTATTAGTTACTACCAAAATAATAGCACAAACAATTAAAAACAAAGCAGAACCTCATTTAATAATACCAGAAATATTAACAAATCAACGAAATCCCTTCATTCCAAAATACATGCAACTAGCAACAGCAGCATAAATAAAAATACCAATACTATCAATAATTAAACTCGATCATCGTTCAGGAACTCAATTAAAAATTGATAATTGATCTAAATTCACTCGAAACATAGAAATAATAGTTACAATAATTGTTGAAGGTAAAGTAATATATTGAATAAAACCAATTATTCATCCTCAAAAACGGCCAAAAACTCCACGAACATAAACATAAGCGCCACCATTAGTGTCATGATAAACACGACTACATTTAGTAAAAGCAAGTGCAGTTCCCGCAGCAATTAAAGCACATAATAAAATAACTCATAGCATATGTAAACCAACGCCACCATTATTTCAATAATAAATGCCAATTAATGCCATTGGAAATGCAATACCACAAGTATAGTTAAAACCAATTCATATTAATTCATTAAGACTAATTTTTTCATTATTAGCACGAGATGATTTTGCTCAAAATTTTAATTTTTTTAAATTAAACATTCAATTAGTAATTCCTTTCAAAAAATAAATTATTTTTAATTATAACTTAAAAAAAATATTTTTATGATAAAAAATATTTTTATTTTTTAATTATCAAAATTTTATGATATTAGAACAAAAGTAGTTTTAAAGTGATTAGCAAATTAAACAATAAAATATAACAAATTATAATAATATAATTTGTTATATAAATAATTACTAATTATTTTACTTTTAATTTTCCCTAAATAATGAGTAAAAAAATCTTAATTTCTTCTTATTTAAATTTTGATATTTTTTATAATAATTATCAAAAAAACATTAAACTTTACGAACTGGACTTTTTACTCAATAAGTTCAATTACCAGTAAAAACATTTGAAAAATCACCTTCATTTAAATATTTTAATCCGTGATTATTTGTTCCTCAAACTTCATCTATCTTACCATTACTATCACGATTTAATGATCATATTCTAATGTTTGCTAATTTATTTGTTTGTGCTCAATTATATAAATCTTTAGCATCTTCTAAAGTAAAATAGTTATTATTTACATCATTAATACCAATCATTGGTGTAATACCTAGTTTTTGATAAACATCAGTAAGTAATAAATTAGACTTTGGAAAATATTGTTTTATTAATTCAAAATATTGGTTAGCAGTACTTTTAATTGCTTGTTTAGCAATATCAAAAAAAGTTAAACCTTTATCAATTACTTCTTGTCCAACAATTTCACCATAATCCATAGCCATAATGTTAATTGTAAATAAATCTTCAACTTTTAAATCTGCTTTTTGATATATTTCTAAAGCTATTTTAATAACATTCTCAATATCTCTACCAACTAGCCCTGTTGGCATTACTGGTAATGTAACACTAAGGTTTCAATTTTGATTATTTCTTTTCATTTTTGTTAATGTAGTAAATAAAACCTTCATTCCATTAATATGATCACTATCAAAGTTTATACCTTCAATATCTAAGTCTAAATTTAACGGCATATCTTTAGTTTCAAAACCTGCAAATTTAGTAATGCGTTCTTGATACTCAATCAAAGCTGGTTGTAACATTGCTACTGCTTTATTAATATCTTTATTAGATAGCCCATATGCAACATCTCATGGATTATATCCAACCGCTGAAGTAGCACCACCATATGCAACAACAATATTATTAAAGCCATCATTCTTTACTAAAGGTTTAAGCACTTCTTGTTTTAATTTATTTTCTACTCAATAATCATATCCAGCGCCCAAAGACTGTCCAGCAATAGTTAATTCTTTTAATTATGTAGAAAAGTATGGATGACCAAAAATTATTCATCAATTTACACTTAAAATATTATTTTTAATTAAAAATTTGTTAAAAGTAACATTATTTAGTGTAAAAATTCTCTAAAAATAACATTTTATCATGTATCATTACTTTTCTACAAAATTAAAGGTTAATTCTAACTTATCTTTAATTGCAATTGCTTGCTGAACAAAAGCCAAAGTAATAGATTTTAAATCTTTTATTTTATTAAAAACTTTTTTACCATAATGTAATATAATTTCTTTACCATTAATTAAGTCTCTAGGAGTTGTTCCTATTCATAATCCTCCATCATAATAAGGTTGGAATAAATAGTTAGCATGTTGTTTAACTTTATTAGTAACTGATTGACCATCACGATTGGGGTTAACTTCAATTCAATTACGAATTAAACCTTTTCACGCTTCTAAATTTATTTTTATCATAATTACTTTTTTCCTTTCATTAAAATAATAAGATTTATTAAAATATTAATTTTTCTAAAGTTATTTCAAAATAAAAAATAATTGGCAATTTAGCACCAATTTTAAAATGTTATTAGAAAAATTAAATTAAAATAAATCTTAATTCTAATTTTATACTTCCTGAATTGTAAATATAAATGGGACAGTTTTTTAAAATAATTGTATTAAATCTATTGGTCTTTTATAAGATAGTGATTTTCTGGGTGTAGAATTAATTTGAAATGCTATAGTATTTAAATCTTTTTGTTTATATGAAGATAGATCTGTAGATTTTGGTAAATATCTTCTTAAAATACCATTATTATTTTCATTTAAACCTCTTTGACAAGGTTTACCAGGATCTGCAAAATAAATCTTAACATTACAATTTTTTTCGATTAATTTTCATTTACTAAATTCTTTACCACGATCAAAAGTAATAGTTTTAACTGTTCCTTTTTGTAACTTTGAAATAAATTTTATTATACTTTTTGTAATATTTTCTGATTTATTATTTTTAGTTGCTAAAGGAATTGTGGTTTTTGATCATATATCAGCTAAAGTAATAATAGAACTTTTATGATCTTTACCAATGATAGTATCACCTTCTAAATGACCAAATTCTTCTATATTTTTAATATTAGGAATGATTAAATTTCTTTCATGAATAGACTTACAATTATTAATTCTGCCCCTAGTTTCTTTTTGTTTGTGAGGTTTATTTTTTCCTTTTCTCAATAAGTTATTTTCATCAAAACCCATTCGATTTGTTTTAAACATGTTATATAAAGTTTTTGTTGAAATACTTTTTATTTTATTTTCCTTTAAAAAATTAGCAATTATATCAAGAGCATAATTTTTAGTAATTAACAAATGATTAATAGTATTAATTTCTATTAAAGTTAAAATTATTAATTTTCTACCTGCATTTTGTTTATTTTTTTGAATTTTATTCAATATTTCTAATGGTAATAAGTTTTGATTTAATAATCTACAAACTCTATGTACAGTTGATTTACTATAATCAATGGCTTTTGCTATTTTACGAATCGAAAATCCATAACTTTTATATTCTTTTATTGCTATTATTGATTCAATAGTCAGATACTTATACATTGTGCTAATTCCTTTCTTTTCTTAATTATAGAATTAACACAATTTAATTTTTATATAAGTGTCCTTTTTAATTTTACAATTCAGGAAAAATAAATTTATACAAATTTTTTAATAGCACTATGATTAGAACTAATAATTCTAATACCACCATGATTTTTATGAAAAGCAACTTGAATTTTATCACCAATTAATTTAGTAATAATACCTTTCCCAAAAATTTCATGAATAATTATATCTCCAACATTTCAATTATTAGTTATTTCAACCTTATCTTTATTATCAGCTTTATAGTAATTAAATTTAGAATGATTACGATTTTGATAAGTTGCTGCCATTTCTTGGTGTTCGTTATTAATGATTTTTAAATATTTAAGATCTAAATCTTTTAAGAAACGAGATGGTTGTTTCATACGATCCAAGATATATGAATATCCACTGGCACTAGATAAAAATAATCATTTTTTTGCCCTAGTAATTGAAACATAAAAAAGTCGTCGTTCTTCTTCGATTTTATCTAAGTTTTCTATACTAAATTTACCTATTCCAGGTAAAATACCTTCATTAATGCCAACTATAAAAACAACATCAAATTCTAGACCTTTAGCACTGTGAATTGTCATTAAATTAACGGCTTTATTAGTACTATTTTCATCTAAATCAGTATATAAACTTACTTCTTGTAAAAATGACGTTAATAATTCTTTGCCTTGTAATTCATTATTACTACTATCATATTCAAGCAATTGTTCTAATAATTGTTGAATATTTTCAATTCTTTCTTTTTCAAGATTATCTTCTAGTTTTTTTAAATAATTAGTTTTATTTAATAAATTTTCAACCATGTTATGTAAAGAAGTAACATCTTTGATATTAGTTTGCATCTCATTAATTAAATTAATTAAAGGTTGTAAATGTTGACGATAATTTTTTGGTAATCCATACTGAAATTTAAATAAGTATTCATTTAAAGTTAGTGATTGTTCATTAGCAAGTAATAATAAGTTATCAATAGCTTTTGGTCCAATTTTAGGTGTTGCATTTAAAATTCTAATCATTGATATATTATCATTTCAAACAATAATTTTTAAATATGCCAAAATGTCTTTAATCTCTTTACGTTCAAAAAATTTATAACCACCAAAAATTTTATAATTTATATTATTATTAATCAAAGCTTGTTCTAAATCTTTTGATAAATAATTATTACGATAAAGAATAGCAATTTTATTCAAATCTAAATGATATTTTAAATGAATTTTTTTAACAGTTGTTGCAACTCAATGTGCTTCTTGATCACTACTACTAGCATGATACATAACAATATCATTACCAAGATCATTTTTAGTAAACAGTTCTTTTTCAATACGTTGAACATTATTTTTAATTAAACTATTAGCTGTATTTAAAATCTTAGTTGTTGAACGATAATTTTGATTTAAAATAAATGTTTGTGTATTAGGAAATTGTTTAGTAAAATTCAATATTAAATTAATATTTGCTCCTCTTCAACTATAAATAGTTTGATCAGGATCACCAACTACAGTAATATTTTTATGATTTTTAGCAAGTGACAATAAAATATTATATTGAATATCATTAGTGTCTTGAAATTCATCAACTAAAATAAAATCAAATTTCTTTTCTCATTTTGTTAAAATATGTGGAAATTCTTTAAATAGACGTTCAACTAATAATAATAAATCATCAAAATCTAAACATGAATTAATAAATTGATATTTTTTATACGATTCAAAAACTTTGATACGTAAAATTCACTCATCTTGATTTTGATAATCAGCTAATAATTCATCTTGAGAAAGATAATTATTTTTTCAGTTAGAAATATTAGAACTTAATAATCTTAACTCCTGCAATTCAGCTTTATGTGAAAATTCTTTTTGAAAAATATCTTTTAATATTTTTCGTTGATCTTCTTGATCAATAATATTAAAATTATTATTAATATTTAAATGATGAATATCTCTTCTTAATATTTTGGCACATAATGCATGATAAGTAACAATATTAACATTAATGTTATTATCATTTAAAAGTTGCATTATTCGTTCTTTCATTTCGCGTGCTGCTTTATTAGTAAAAGTTAATGCCAATATTTTTTCACTATCAATTTTAATTACATTAATTAAGTAAGCAATCTTATATGTTATAACCCGCGTCTTTCCAACTCCAGCCCCCGCAATAATACGACATGGGCCATCAACATTAATAATTGCTTGTAGTTGTTGTTCATTTAGATTTTCTAAAAGTTTTGTTTTATCCATGTTATTTATCCTTAAGTTAGTAAGAGTATATACTATTAAAGACTATTTATATTTTCTAATTCGTCATCATTAATATTTCCCGGTTGAGAATAAACTAAATGAATATGTGGATCATTAACGTTAGTTGATATCTTCCTTTTATTAGTTGCAAGTGGTTTCTTGTTAATGACAAAAGTTTTATGATAACGATCAAAGAATAGCTGATGATATTTATCAATTTTAGTGACGATCATAATCCCACAATACCAAGCAAAATCAAAACTAACTACAGAACGAATAAGAATATTTAATCAAGAATTTAAAGTACTATTACTATTAATAGTAGCAATGTTTTCATTAAAAGTCAATTTCATAAAAAGAATTATTGAAGTGGTTAATAATAGAGGAATAAAAACTAAAAATAGTTCACGATAAAAAAAATGTTTTAACTTTAAATCTTGATTTTTTTCATTTACTAATCTTATTTGAAAAATTAATTTTCCCAAAGTTTGACTCTTACATTTTCATGGGATAATAACAAAATATATAATGACAACAATTATATTAATAATAAAAATAATTATTAATTGTCATGATTCTTGATTATCTTTATTATCTAAATAACGGATTATTAATCCAATTATTAATGGGATTAAACTAACAAAAATCACGTCAAAAATACGTGCAATAATACGTTTTCATGTTTTAGCTATTATATATGTTTCGGTTGTATCTAATTTTTTAATATTCATTTTTTTACTCTCAATATTTTGAATCATCTCTAATATTATTATCTTTAAAATATTTCTTAAAATAAGTACTTAGATCAGGAGCATAAGTGGTAAATTTATCATTTGGATTAATAGTATTAAAATAAGAATTTTTTTTAAAATTTTTAAATTTAAATTCAATAATTTCTTTGACACGATTATATGTTTTTTCAATTAATGCAGGTTTTTTAGAAATACTAATAAATCTTAAAAGAGTATATAGATAGTATCTAACAAAAGCATATTCCAACTCTTCATATAAAACTTTTTTAATTTTATAATTATTATAATAGTTTAAAATATGTATTCATTGATGCATTAGTTCAAAAATATTATCATTTTCCAATGTGTTATTTTTAGACGTTAATAATGTTTCATTAATTGCATAATATGTTTTACAATGTGCTAAAAATGAGTATAAAAATAAACTATCAAATTGGATTTCTTTACGAAATTGTAAATTATATTCATTAATAATACTAACTTTCATGATTTTTGTTGTTAAAACTGGTGTTGTTAAAGCAAAGACTATTTTTCCTTGTGTTGTATTTAAATTATATATTTTATTAACTTCAGTTCTAATTGTTGAATGAAAAACATTATTTATATCAAATTCATAACGAACACAATATTCAATACAATCTAAATCTTTATTATTATCTAAAATTTTATTAACTGTTTCAACAAAATTAACGCTAAGAATTTCAGTTGGATTTAAAATAACTACATATTGTCCGGAAATATATTTAAGGCCAAGATTACGACTAATGGCAATACCTGATACTTGATAATTAGTAATCATTTTTAAATTTTGTGGATATAATTTAAAATATTTACTAAATATCTCCAAATTTTCATTGTTAATGCCGTCATCAACAACAACAACTTCAAAATTAGTTTTTTTATTTACAAAAATCTTTGCTAAAAAAGAATCTAAGTGCTCGGATTCAAATGAAGTTGTATATAAAATAAAACTTAGTAGCATAATAAATATTTCCTCCCTTTTATAAATAATTATAACACTTCTTTAACAATTTTAAGTGAAGGTTTATCAACATTTATTTTTTATTTTTTTGATTACTATTTTTAAGTTTATTTTTAGATTCTAAAGTAGATTTTTCTATATTATCTGTTTCTTTAATAACTTTAACAGTCATATTTTTATGATCAAAAATAGTTTTTAAATTACCTTCAATAATAACAGTTTCAGTATTATTAGGTTTAATAACGTTTCGCTTTGCGGGCTTGCTAACTTTTCGCTTTTTTTGTCCTTTTAATATTTCTGCTCTTAATAAAGCACGTGTTTTTCTAATTTCAAATTTTTCAAATTTAAAAAGAAATGATTTAATAAACTTTTTATACGAATTAACAAAATATCGAAGTCTTTTCTTGCTTCGAGCATGATTATCATATTTTAATAAAATGCAAACATAGTTTAATTCATTTCTTGCTTCTGATTCAATTAATGAATTAAAAAAACTGTGATAATTATGACTTAAGTTATATGGTTGACCAGATATTGGACTTTTATAAGGAGTAAAACCTAGATTACCAGTAGTTTTATAATACTTAAAATCAGCAACTCGTGTTGTCATTTGTCCCTTAGGATGTTCTGGTGATTTAATTTCTGATATTTTAAAAATATTATTTGTATCAAATTCTAAAAAATAGCAATATACCTTATGAACAAAGTTACCTGCAGTTTTAAAAGCAATATATAAATCTACTTTTGCTTCATAATTTAAATTATCAAAAATACTAACGTATGGTTGATAAAAATCATATTTTTTATCAATAATTTCTCATCCTTGTTTTTTAATAGTAAGTTCAATCTCATCAGCACAAATATTTGGATTTAAAATAATTTTCTTCATTTTCTACTCCTAACTCTAATATTTTCTAAGTCTATTTTATCAAATTATATATAAAGTGTGGGCTAAGAAAATTTTCCACTTTGATTAATAATTAAAGTACTTTTATTTTTACTATTAAACAATTAACAATACATCATAAAATTATCTTTAAACTATATGAATATATCATATATTTCTACACATATTAAAGTTATTCTTTTTTAAAAACTTTTAGTAAAAATTATATTAAACTTTATTTATTACTTTTTCTAAAATAATATAGAAATGATGAATATATTATTAATTAATAAATAAAATACTAGAAAACTATATATTAATTAAAAAAGAATACTAATATTAATGTTAGTATTCTTTTTTAATTAATAATTTTTCTTCATCTATAACTTATTTCTTTTATTTTTTGCAAAAATAATAGTAATAATAAAAATATCTAATTTACTTAATCTGAATAATAAACACCATTACTACTTCCAATATATATTTTTTTAGTTGCACCATTGAATATTAATTTTTTAATACTAATATTAACTTTAAATTGAAGTTTATCAAAGGTTGATGATCCATAACTTTTTCAAAGATTACCAGTATTATCACCAATATATATATATATATATATATACAGTTATCATTATTAATGACAATAGATGTTAAACAATTTGATAATGGATGTAATTGAAATCTAAAAAAATAATTCTTATTATTATCTTTTTTTCAAACTTGCCCTGACATGTCAGTAGCATAAACATTACCTAAATTATCAAATGTTAAATCAGTAATTTTACTACCAGTAGTAAGAAGTTCCTCAAATTTTTGATCACCACCAATAGTTTTATAAATTTGACCATCAGTAGTAGCAGCGTAAATACATTTATCATTGTTATTATCTTTAATTATTGCAGAAATTTTCTTTAATTTTGTAGAAAAGTAATGATACATGATAAAGTGTTATTTTTAGATAATTTTTACACTAAATAATGTTACTTTTAACAAATTTTTAATTAAAAATAATATTTTAAGTGTAAATTGATGAATAATTTTTGGTCATCCATACTTTTCTACATAATTAAAAGAAATTTTTCCTTTAGTTCCAGGAATAGTTTGCAATCATTCTTGTCCAAATGATTGATAATATGCTTTAACATCATTATCTGTACCCATATAAAGATATTCTTCACCATCATTAGAAGTATAGACTATCATTGATAATAAGTTAAAATCAAATTTTTCAAGTAGTTTAAAATTATTACTATCATTATTTTTTATATAAATTTTTGTTTCATTTTTTGGTTCTAATGGTCATTTCTTTGGTATACCACCACAGTTCTTTATTTTCTTAGTGATTGCTATTGCGGACGTATGAGATTAACCCTTAGAATTATGAGTAACATTAACAATATAACTGCAAATTCTATGATTTGTTAATTAAATTATACCATATATTTTAAAAATATTAAAAAATATAATTACAAAATTACATTTAAACAAAACAAAAATTCTAATCTTAAAATTAGGTTTTAAAAATATTAAGTTTCAACTTATTAAGTACTATTTATATAACTTCTAGCATTTAAATAATTTGCTTTTGCTATTAACATATTATTTAATGTTTGATAATTATATATTTTTGCTCCATTAGTTAAAGATTTTAAAAAATGATAAACATCACTTTCAGCACTACAACCAATATTTCAAATAGCATTTTGATTTACAATACCATGAGCATTATTTTTAAAATAATTATAAGTTTTTTCATTAACATTAGGTTTTAAAAAAGAAAGTAATTGATTACAATCACCACTTGAAAAAGTAGTAGCACCATCAATATATTTAGTTCAATCATGAGATTCTTTTTTCTTACCACGAACTCCAACAAAAGATTTTCATAAATAACTATAAGCATGATATTTATCTAAAATATAATAACATCCCAATCAACTTGCCATTGCTTTAATTCATAATGCACCATCACCAGCAACTACTAAATTATAATTATGATATTCTCATTGAACACCTAATATATTTAATTTAATATCATAATAATTAAAAATAGTTTGTGTTGTAAAATTATATAATTCATCTTGTTTTGGACCATGATTAACTTTAAATAACATAAATGAAGTTATTTTCTTTTGTAATTTATTTCTATATGAATAAATTTCTTCTCTTCCTAAATTAAAAGTTAAAAGTCTACAACAATATTGTTTTTTTAAACCATTTTCATCTCAACAAGTAACAAAAGCATCATCTGCACATATATTTAATTTTTGATTATCTAATACTTTATGTTTTTGTTCTGGTATTCATTTTTCAATTTTTGCATTTTTAAAAATTCTTGAAATAAGATTTTTAGAAAAAGAAGTATATTTAAATTCTGATTGAATATTAAAATAACCTTTTTTACTTATTAAATTTTCAATTAAATTATCTAATATATCAAAATATAAATCATTAGTAATTCTTGCTCTTTTTTTAATACCAAATTCTTCATAAATTGGATAATAATGTTTTTTATTAATTTTATCTCAATAAACTCTTTGTCTAAAAGTTCCTATTCCAATTGGAGTATTTACTGTTCTATTACATGTTCAAGCAACTTTATATTGATTTTTATCTCTATTTTGAAAAAAATATTCATCAAAATCATGGATTTTTTGAAAATATTTTGCTAAAATATTAGTGATTTCAGATTTTAGAAATTCTTTAAAACTAAACATTTTTTAACACCTTTCTAGTTATATATTTCACGCTCAATTTTAGCAAATTTATTAAAATATTGTTGAAAAATGTTTAGTTTTAGAGTATAATATTAAAGAACGATAAAATAAACTGCAAATTCTATTTACGTTTAAAAGATAACTTTTATTAGTTATCTTTTCTTTTTTAATAAAATAATGTACAATAAAGAAAAATGTAAATAGAAAAGGAAAATAAAAATGATTTTATTATTAACTGTTATGTTGGTTCCATTACTTGTAGTTGTAATAGTAATGATGATGCACTTATATTCTTGAGCCTTAGAATTATGTTCTAGTGGTAATATTTTTGGTGTTTTATTGTTAACTCTGATATTTAATATTATTGGAACTTTTATAGGTTGTATGATTATATATAAAAAACAGCATCCAGAATTTAAATTTTGAAAAAGTTTAGAAAATAAAATAAAAAAAATATTTAAAAAAAGAAATAAAAAAATAAAAATAGCAAAATAAATGCTATTTTTTGTTATAATTATATTATAAAAATTAAATAAAAATATATATGAAGTAATTAATAAAGTTAATAAGTTATTACTAGCGAAGTCTAACTTAAAGATTATATTAATTATATCATAAATTTTTCGTTTTTTAAAGCATATGAAAGGAGATTTTTATGTGCAAGAAGAAAAAATAAAAATAAGAACAATTTTTAATGATGCTACAAAATTAAGAGAAGCATTAGAAAATTATTTTATTCATTGTAAAGAGTTTGATGAAATACCTACGAAAGTTGGTATGCTAATTTATTTAGATATTACTGAAAATACTCTTTATAGTTGAAAACAAAAAAAGAGAAATACTTTTTTACAACAAATTAATTGAGCATATTTACAAATACGCCATATTAATACACAAAGATATTTAAAAGTAAATGCAAATAATACTGCATGATATTTAGAAAGAGCATTTGTTAAAGAATATCATTTATCTACAAAAATTGATATAAAAAGTAATGATAATACAGCCCTTATACAAGTTAATCTAGAAAATAAAGGGAAAAATAAATGTTAAGTAATTTTGGCTATTTATTAGATATTGCTAAAAGAATGTATTTAAAACAACCTTTAAATATTACTAAAATTAAACAATTAGGTAGTCGTAAATCTGGTAAAACATTTAGTGATATTGAATTTCTTGGAATTTTATTAATGTTAGAAAACATTAATATTCATGCTTATTTAATTCGTAATATGTCAAAACAATTAAATGATAGTTGACAAGAATTAAAACAAATTATTAGAGCAACTTATCCTAGTATTAATTTTATTATTAGTGAAACTAAAAAAACTATTGAATTTAATGGTAGTAAAATCACTTGTAAATATTTACATGCACAAGATAATAGTAATGTTAAATTAACTGGATTAGCAAGTAATTATTTATATGATTATGTAATTATATGAAGTGATGAAAGATATGAAATTACTGAAAATGATTATCAAGATTTAAAAGATGCTATTCGTGGAGCAAATCAATTATTAGAAATTGAAAGTTGTAATCCTTGGTCAATTCTTAATGAATTTATTAAGAAAACTATAAATGTTTGTCCACAAAATGAAAAACAAATTATTAATGAATATGAACAATTTACTATTATTGATAATACTATTTATCATTATCAAAATTGAAAACTTAATAGTTACTTAAAAGATAGTGACAAAAATCAATTATTAGAAATAGAAGTTCTAGACCCAATATCTGCAAGAGTAAGAAGTCATGGTTTAGTAGGTTATGAATCTGGTGGAATATATTCACATCTTATTCATAAGATTAGTAGATTATTACAACCAAGTTATAGATTTAGTGCTGGATTAGATTATGGGTTTAAAGATGATGCTTTAGCATGTTTATTAATAGGTTTTGATTATAATTTTAAATTTGTTAATGTTATTGATTGTTTAAAAATAGAAAATAAATTAATACGTTATGATAATAAACAATTAGCAAGATTAGTAGTTGAGTTTTATATTAAATTAGCAAAAGAAAATAATTTGTTATATGAATATGGTTTAACTGTATATTGTGATTTTAGTAATTATACATTTATTGAAATGCTTAATGATACAGCAATTAAATATAGGGTTAATTCATGGTTATATTTTAAAGATTGTGTGAAGTTAAGACTTGAGTTTAGGATAGGTAAGAATGTGGCTTTAATGGCATCAGAACGCTTAAATATTAGTATGAATGCACAAGCATTATTAGATGAATTTAGATTGGCTGTATGAGACCCTAAGAGCATTAAACAAATACCATTAGCAGGTAATGACCATTTACGTGATGCATTTGATTATGCTATAGAACCATATATTAGAAATTTAAGTGCAAATATAAATCCTTATTTTGAAAGGAAGTAACATATGAATAATCATAATACTGAAATATTAACTCCTAATTGATGCATGATAAATCTTCAAGAAATTATAGCAAATCATGCAAGTAAATTATTATGGGGTAATGGTTATACTTTAACAAGTGAACATGAAGAATATAAAAGAGCAATTGAAAAATTAAAAGAATGAAATAATTTAGATTCATTATTTTATCAAGATTGTCATATTAAGTCTGGTTATGGTTATAGTATTGTTCAAATTGATAAAAGTAAAACTGGTAGAATATCTTTAAATTTTGCTCAACCTTATGCTCAATCAAGAGTAGCTAGAGTATTAGATACTGAACAAGGTGCTTCAACATGGTCAAGATTACAATATGATGACCAAAGTATTTATGTTAAAACAACATATACTCCAAATCAAATAATTAGATATTTTACTAGTGATTTTATTACTTTAGATGGTTTACAAGAAAAAATAAGTAAAGATTTACAATTACCATTAATAGAAAATCATAATTTAGGTATTATTCCAGTTAAATTTATGCAAAATTTACCTAAAAAGAATTTCTTTGGTGGAGTTATTGGTGATTATTATCCAGATATGACTCCAATTAAAAAATTACAAAAATTATTAAATAAAACATTTGAATCAATTGAACATGAACTTGAATATAATGTTACTCGTGTATTTTTAGATATTACTGAACAAGAAATAAATCAATCTAAAACTGCTTTTGATTTAAAAAAATTAATAGGTAAATTTATTTTACAAGCAAATTTAAGAAGTTTAGGAAGTACTAGTGGAACACCACCAATTGCAATATTACAAGGTAGTCCAATATTAGATAAATATGCAGAATTTATACAATTTATTATTGATAAAGCATTTGAAGGTAGTGGCTATAGTCCAGTAAATGATACTACTAGTCAAAAAACAGAAGCAGAAGTATTAATTACTAATTCTCGTGATATGGAAACTACAAGAATTAAAAGAACTTTAAATCAAAGTGATTGAAATGAAATATTTCAAAGATGTTTTATATTAATGGGATTAGATGGTGATAAATCTAAATGAACATTTGAAATTAAAGAAAATACTATTACAGATAGATTAAAATCATTAGAAATTGATGAAGCAGAATTAAGATTAGGAATTACTAATATTAAACGAATTATAGTTAAAAGATATGGTGTAAGTGAAGAAGAAGCAGAACAGATTATTAATGAAAATAGAAAATATCAAAAAGAAGAAATTGAATTTAATAATACTTTTTTAGGAGAAACTAATAATGGGAATGACACCAAAACAGAATCATCAATTAATTAAAACTGTATGAAAAAGTACAGGTGAAATTGAAAAAGATTTTACACAAAATAAAGATTTACAATTTCGTGTATGTCCTTTTACTATTATTTTAGGTGCTATAAATTCAACAGAAACTGGTTATAAACCACCAACTTCAATTCCTAATGATTATACTAGTTTTAGTAAAATCTTTACTGGTAGAGAAGCAATACAAGCAGTATGAGACCATTCTTATTATCCTATTCAAGATAAAGATAATCCAGATTTAGCATATAAACAATTACAAATTGGTGATGTATTTTATGGAAATATTATAAGTGACCAATTAGGTATTACTTATTCAGCAACACCAGCAAATAATGCTTTTATTCAAGAACAAGCAATTAAAAATGTAGTTATTAATATTCCAAATGAAAAAAAGAATTTTGATTTTATTAATAATATTGTTTCAAATTTATATAAGTTATATATGATTCCAGAAATTAATAAAGTTATAAATACTGATAAATCAATTAAAGTTGATAGACAATGATATATTCTTGAAGTTGCAACTAAAACTTATAATCCAGAAAATAAAGAATTGGCTTTTATTCAATGTACTTTTAGTTCATTAAATGATAAATTAGCACATAGTGGATTAGCAATTAATCAATATGTACAATTAGGGGCGCCGGGCGACCCAGTAGCATTACCAACATTGGATGAAAATAATAATATTGTTTTAGATGATAATTATTTAACACCATTACCAGTAACTCATTGTCAAATATCTTTTTATGGTTCAGTAAAACCTATTTCAATAGCATTATGAGGTAGAGATATTGATAATAATCCTATTAATACTAAACAACATAAATATCGACAATACCCAAGTAAATTATTATTTCCATGACAATATCAATGTTCAACTTATGACCCAGTAAGTTTTCAAGCATTACCAGAAACTAATTATGTATTAACTGTACGTGGTGAAAGTACAATGGATAGTTATCAAGATTGACAAAAAGTAATTTCTCCAAATTATGATGATGGAGCAACAAAACATTATGAAGGTCATTTAAGAACTAATGTTGAAAAAACTAAAAATACTAATAAAGTTGATGTTTCAAATAGATTAGTAAATTATTGAGATAATAATTTTTTAAATGGTGCTGAAATAGAAGATTATAATTATGCAACTGCTGGTAATCCATATTTTCAATATTATAATAAAAATAATAAAAAATTTATTGGTAATAATCATTATAATATGAATAATAATAAATTTAAGCAATTAAATACTATAAATGCATTACATTATTTTATTTATAATCCTATTAGTGAAATACCTTTAACAGTAAGAGAAACTATTAAAATTAATCTTAATACTATACCTATATTTGGCTCATTTATGAATGCTTTTGTTGGTGGTTTAGATATTGGTGCTAAATTATCAAGTAATTTATTAATACCACAATTTCCTTTTATAAATGGCTTAATATCTGCTGAATTATATAATTTTTATACAACATTATTATATAGTTCACAAAGTACTAATCCAGCATTAATTCCATTAGATGTATTTAGAAATGAAACACCAGATACTATTCAATCTGTATTAGGTACAGCAAGTCATATGACATCATTTACATTTAATTTAACTGATAGTCTAGGAATGGCAAGGTTTGATATTAATGATAATACTGTTACAAATGGTTATAATAAAACTAGTGAAAATTTAGGTCAAATAGACCCAACAGATAACTCAAAAATATTTTTATTACCAGATGATAATGATGTTAATAGTTTATTAAAAGCACCAGATTTTACTAATACTAATATAATAAAATGAGCAATTGATATGATTGATATTAAAGTTGTAGGTAAAAGTAATTTTAAAATAACATTTTATAGTATGTCAGATAATAGAAGTGGTGCTGTTAATGATAATTTTAGTATTTGAAGTGGTACTTATCAAACAGTTGGTAAAGCAAGTAATAATAGTAGATTAATTCAAAATACATTTATTTTAGCAAATAATACTTTTAAATTTGACCAACCATTTAATTATCCACAAGTAATACAACCACCACCATTAATAGAAAGAGCACATCCTATATTTATTGATTTAAGTAATCAAAGTCAATATGGGATTAATAATAGTATTAAAGGTACTCTTTATAATTCAAGTGGCTATCAAATGAGACCAAATATTAATGAAAATTTAAATGGATATTCCAAAGAAATAATATTTTCATTTAAAGATTATGGTTATGATAGTTTTGATAAATTTAAAGAAGATTATGAAAGTATGACATTTAATTTTAATTTTAATATGAAGGCTCATCTAGATTATAGCATTGGTCCTACTGGTAGTTTTGATAACTTAAAAAATTGACTCAATCCTATAAAAATTAATTTATCTGATGTAAAAACTATTTTTAATAATAGTAATTCACAATTTTTAGTTAATGATATTAGTTATGAATATTGAAATTCTCATAATGATAATTATAATAATTGAATTTTTAACGTTGGTAATGAATCACCTCCTATTCAAAAAGCAACTTTAAACTCAGCAAAAAATATTAATAATACTTACGTTAATGACTTATTATGAACAAATGATACTCCAAGTAGTGGTAAAGCAATTTGAAGTTCAGTTTGATTTAAAATCGTTGCATATATTGATAATAACTCTATTATATTAAGATATCAATTTATAGTTACTTTTCCATCACTTATAGATGATGCACCCTATAGATATATTAATGCTAATGCTAATTGAAATCTTCAAACTGCATCATTGGTGATTAATCCTAAAAGTGCAACATAGAAAGGTGGTGATAATTATGTTAAATGAAAATGAAATGAAAGAAGGTAATACTATGGAAGAAAAAGAAAAAGATGAACAAGAAGAAACTAAGGAAGAAGAAGTAAAATCAGAAGAAAATACTGAAAAAGAATCTGAATCTGAAGATAAAAAAGAACCAGAAAAAGAAGAATCTAAAGAACCAACTTTAGAAGAAAAATATAAAGAATTAGAAGAAAAATATAATGCTTTATATAAAGAAAAAACCTTTAATTTTGTAGAAAAGTAATGATACATGATAAAGTGTTATTTTTAGAGAATTTTTACACTAAATAATGTTACTTTTAACAAATTTTTAATTAAAAATAATATTTTAAGTGTAAATTGATGAATAATTTTTGATCATCCATACTTTTCTACATAATTAAAAGAAAAAACTGATAAAGATAGAGAAATTAGACATTCAGAAAGTTATAAAAAATATGATTTATCAGAAGAAAATATTAATTTATTAAAAAGATATCTTGGAGATAAAGAAGATATTGAAGAAGAATTATCATTATTAAATAAAGATTTTCCGCATTTATTTAATAAAAATAAAGATACAAATATTAGTTCTTCTTTAGATGTAAAAGATAAATTTAAAGAAGAAAAAGAAGATGAAGTAGATACTAGAAAAATAGGAATGGTAGGTTAAAAATATGGCAATTATTACAACACAATCAACAACAATTAATGACCCTAGTAATCCAACTGGTAAATTAGATTTATCAGTAAAATATATTAAAAATTTAAAAGTTTTATTATCAAAAAGAGTAGCATTAATTAATGCAACAGTAGAAAATAGAGAACAATTAGATGCTGGTACTGCTATTTATAATATTACTAAAAGAAATCCTACTGAAGATTATACAGCAGGTGCTGGTGCCAATAATCTAACAGCAGTGAATACAATACAAATTCTTTTAGATAAGAAAAAAGAAATTAATTTTGAAGAAGAAACACTTGATTTAAAAAGATTAGGTGCAAGATATGAAGATGGTAATGTTATAGTATCAGATAGTTTAGCATCTAGTTGAATTGATGCAAAAGCAAAATCAGTAGAAATATATTTAGTTGCTAAATTATTATCTTTAGCAGTTAAAACAGCTAAAGATAATGGAATTATTAATATTGCATTACCAAGTAATCCTAAAATAGATGATTATCGTATGCTTTTATGATTAAAAATATCAAATACATTAGCAACATTAAAAGCAAGAATTACTGATGAATATATTGGTACAGATGAAGAAGATTATGTATTATGAGTATCTAGTTTTTTTAAACCATTAGTATTATTATCAACTACAACATTAGGTAGTGATAGTGCTTCACAAGCATTAAAAGATGGGAAAATTGTAGAAATTGGTGGTATTAAAATTATAGAATGTCCATGATTAGGTAGAAATTATCCTGCTGGAGTTATTGATAAACAAGAATCATTTAATTTTTTAGGATGTGATGCTGTATTAGTACATAAAGAAGCATTAGCATTTCCATTTAATCGTGGTCAAGATAATACTTTTGTTTTACAAACGAATGGTAATGTTAAAAATTTTCATAAGTTTTTAGTTTCAGAAGGCAAAGCATTAAGACCAGATTTAGTTAAAGGATTTACAGTTACTTCAAGTATTGATATTGCAACAGCAATTGAGTTTACGAATTTAGGAAAAATAACTATGGCTGGTGATGCTCCAACTGCAGATGAAGTTGAAAAAGCAGTTATTGCTAAAAATCCTAATTATCGAAAAGGTAATGCTAATTTTTCAGATTTAACAGCAACAAGTGCTAATGTTGAAGGTAAATCTTTATATGATGGTTCTTTACAAGTAACTTTTACAAAGAAGTAATTTAAATGCCTATTATATTACTTTTAAGAATGATATTAGAAACTGCTGTTACTGATATACAAACTGCTGAATTAATAGAAAAATTTAAAAAAAGTAATTCATTATTTAATAGTTTTTTAAAAAATCCAGCAGGAATATTAAAAAATCAATTAATGTCAAAAGTATTAGGACAAGGTAAATCTCAAAAAGAATTATCTGAATTTCAACAAGTTTTACAAAAATTAACTAATTTACCAGTTATACATAAAAAAATAATGACACATATTACTAATAATAATATTGCAAAATTACAACATATTCAAAAACAATATTTAACTGGTAAAGGATTAATGGCACAAGGTAAAGAAATTATTATGAATGCTTTAACACAAGAAAATTATGATTCTTTGATTGGAGTTTATGTAAATCTTTCTAGTAGTGCATTAGCGGGTGGTATGTGAACTCCAGTAATACAACAACAATCTGGTACTTATGGTATTGCTACATTAACATATAGAACTAATTTAAGTAAATCATATGATTACTTTATGATATCAAAAGAAATGTGAATTGATATGTGTAAAGCAACTGGTGCTTACGGTACCGGTGCTAATTCAGTACTTATAAGACAGTATTATCATGGTGGATTAGATAAAGAAGATAAAGAATACTTAGCACGTAGAAATTCTAAAAATATAGGTAAAAAAGTAATTCAACAAAAGAAATATAAATCAGTTATTGGTGTAGTTAATAAATCACAAGCAGTACAAGGATATGGAAGGTATAAAGATTATGGAAAACAAAAATAATATTGATTGAAATGTAAATTTAAATTATATTACAAAAGATGATTTAAAAACTATATATGGTTTTATACCAGATGCTGACCAAACTACTACTGATAATACTAAAACTGATTTAACAATTATGGCAATTGCTATATCAAGTGAAAGAATTAATACTATTACTGGTAATCAAATTGAAGTAATAGAATTTAAAAATCTTAATGAAACTCAACAACAATTAGTTAAAAGAGCAACAGCAAGAATGACTATATATTATTTAACTGATGGAATGGCATTTATAAGAAGTAGTGTATCTATTAGTGGTAATGGTTTATCAAGTAGTATTAGTCCACCAAGTGAACCAGATTATGTATTAATGGAAGTGTATAATTTATTACAACAAGCAAATTTACATATACCAAGAAAAGCAATTAATAATAGTATTTCATGTAATACAGATAATTTTAATACTCCTAGTATTTTTGATGAAAGTGATAGAAGAGTTATTACTTGAGATTCTGGAAATAAAACATTTTTACAAAAAATGGGATTAATTGAAGGTACTGGTATAAAAATAGATGATGTTAGTGATACTATACCTAAATTAAAAATTCATGTTGATAGTAATATTGATTCATTATGAGAAGTTAATAAAGATAATCCTAATTTTATTAATTCAAAAGATAATAAAGGTATTATTGCTAATAGTAAAAGAATAATTGATGTTGGTACACCTACTTTTGAAACTGATGGTACAAATAAAGAATATGTTGATAATTTAATAGAACAAAAGCAAGATAAATTAATTGCTGGTGAAAATATTAAGATTGATGAAAAAACTAATACTATTAGTGCTAATGGTGAATCATTATGAGAAATAGACCCAAATAGTTCAAATATTATTCAACCTAAAGAAAAAAGATTAATTACTGCTAATAATAAAAGAATTGTTAATATAGGTGAACCAGAACAAGATAAAGATGCAACTACAAAAAAATATGTTGATGATAAAGTAAATACTAAACAAGATAAAGAAATATGAAAAGTAATAAGTAAAAGTAAAAATAATCGTGAATGAGATACGTTTGAAATTAATTTTAATACTGTATATAGAGTAATTATAACATTAGATGAATTACCAGTAAATCAAGCAAATATAAAGCATAAAGTAGAATTTAAAACTGGTAATTATTTAGGTGGAGATTATTTACTTGCAAAATTTAAAATTAAAGATGAAGATGTAATATTAACTTTAACTGTTAGAGAAAGTAGTTTTAATTGTAGTTTATATTTAAAAGGTGGAGATATTAATTATGGTGCTATTCTTTCATTAGAAGAATTACAAAATACAATTAAAGTTGATGTTACACCAAAAATAAAAATTAATTCAAAAAGTTTAGAAACAAATGAAGTTGAAGAAAATTGTTGAGATATTGAATTACCAAATAATCCAACACCAAGTCCAAATAATCAACAATGAAAAGATGTAGGAACAAGAGAAAAAAATAAATGAGATAATTGACAAATTACTTATGATTTTATAGTTAATAAACATTATAGAGTTTATTATTCTTGAAGTATATATAATCCAGTTTATACTATTCAAGAATTTATTATAACGGATAACAAAATTGCTGGTGTACCAATACAAACCTTTAATGATAGTGTTAATATAGTAATTTTATCAGTTCAACATGCAAAATTAATTACTATTTATAGTGGAAAAGGTAATTTAAAAGGTAATATATGAAAATTAGAAGAATTGTAGGAATAAAATTATGATTTTTAAAATTATAAAGATTATTTTAGGTTTAATTGGAGTTATATTATCTTCTGCTGTTGCTGGTTTAATTATTTTTGTTATTGTAAAAATTGTATTTAAAATTAATCAAATATTTTAGAAAGGTGGTGATTAATATAATGGATACAAGTTTAATTATAATTATTGCTAATGCTTGTATTAGTGGTGGTTATGTATTAGTAAAATTAGGAAGTGCTTTAATTTCTTTTGGAAAATCATTAAAAGACCCTAATAAAAAAGCACTTAAAAAACAAAATAAAATTAATAAATTACAAAGTAAATTAAATTCTATTAATAAACAAACAGAAGTAAAAAGTATTTATTAATAAAAAATGCCTATTAAAGGCATTTTTACTTATTTATAAACTCATATGATTATAATCTCAATTTAATGAAGCATTATCTAAAAGTACATCACTCATATTAGCGCCATATTGACTACTTGTTTCACTATTAATGGTAAGAGGCTTTTTAGAAATCTGTGTATCTTTGTTTTACAAAGTACTAGTTCAGATTAATTCTGTCTTCAAATTTTATCATAAAATGAGCAATTGCTGTATTTCAATTTTGAATAGGCAATGTTCATTTTTTTGTTATATTTTCAATTGCTAAATAAAATATTTTAAAAACTGACATATCATTAGGAAAAGCTTTTTTGTTTCTAATAACTTTTCGTAATTGACTATTAACAGATTCAATAGCATTTGTTGTATAAATTACTCTTTTGATTTCTGCAGGATAACTAATAAAAATCATCAAATTTTCTCAATTTTTATATCAAGATTTAGCAATTTGGGGATATTGTTTATTTCATTTACTTTCAAATGATTCTAAAGCTTGCATTGCTTGTTCTTCACTACATGCACTATAAATTGGTTTTAAATCTGTAACTAGAGTTTTTCGATGTTTGTATGAAACATATTTTAAACTATTTCGAATTTGATGAACAATGCATAATTGATGTTCTGTTTTAGGATAAACTGCTTGTATTGCTTCTGACATGCCTGTTAAATTATCACTACAAGCAATCAAAATATCATTTAAGCCTCGATTTTTCATTTCTGTGAAATTAGCTAATCAAAATTTAGCACCTTCATTTTCACTAATTCATAAGCCTAAAACATCTTTTTTACCTTCTAAATCAACTCCTAATGCTATATAAACTGATTTATTAATAATCCGTTTATCTTGTCGAACTTTAACTACTATACAATCAAAATAAACAATCGGATAAATGCTTTCTAATGGTCGATTTTGTCATGCTTTGACATCATCAATAACATCATCAGTAATTTGACTAATAACACTTTCACTAATATCAGCACCATGATATAACTCTTGTAACTGCATTCTAATGTCAGATAGAGTCATACCTTTTGCATATAGTGAAAGCACTTGTTGATCAAAACCATCAAATCTTCGCTGTCTTTTTGCAACTATTACAGGAGTAAAATCACTATTGCGATCTCTTGGTACATCAATCTCAATTTTACCTTGTTGAGTTATTAATTTTTTTGAACTTGTACCATTACGAGCATTTTCAGTATTACTATGTTGATTTTTTTCATATCCTAAATAATTTTGCATTTCAGAATTCAACATTTTTTCAACTAAACGTTTTGTTAATTCTTTATATAAACCCCCTTCTTTAAAAACTGTTGTTAAATCTTCAGTATTTTCTAATAATAAATCTACTGCTTTTGATATTGGATCATTATTATTAATATTTTGTTTTTTAGCCATCTGTAACTCACTCTTTCTAGTCATTTAATTATATTTACTAGAATTAATTAAACATAGTTATTTTTTTTAATTATGTAGAAAAGTATGGATGACCAAAAATTATTCATCAATTTACACTTAAAATATTATTTTTAATTAAAAATTTGTTAAAAGTAACATTATTTAGTGTAAAAATTCTCTAAAAATAACACTTTATCATGTATCATTACTTTTCTACAAAATTAAAGGTTATTTTTGTAAGTTACACAGATTACTAAACATTGCCAATGGTAAATCTATTATCATTTATTAATCTTCTTGTTTCATTATTAAATGCTGTTTCTTGCATTTCTTGAATATGATTTGTAGTTTCCATTGGTAATAAATTATGAATAATTTCACTTGCTCCAGCAACTATTGTCGGAACTGCATAAGCATTATTAAAATCATTATTTATCCCCATTGCAACACCACTTGAAATTAAACAACCACCAGTTGCCATATTACATATCTTTCTTATATTTTCAAATCTATTCGGTATTAATTCAGTAAAAGCACTAATAAGATTTGCAAAAGCAAAAGCATTTAATGAAATATAAGTATCTCAATCCATGAAATTATTATCATTATTAGTATTAATATTAAATAATAAATCTGGTGGAAATGGGTCAACAGTAGTTGTAGGAATTGGTGTTGTTGGAATAATAGGATTAATATTATTTTCGTTTCATTTAATATAATTTGTTATAAAAGTTGTACTTAAACCAATTGTTATTTTTTTAAATATATTAATTAATTTATTTTTAGGTGTTGGATGTTGATTAATATTTCAAATATCAATTCCTAATTTTTTACTAAAAAATAAAGCATTAATACTTCCTAATATTGGATAATTTAATAAATGTCCATAATATGAACTTATACCTATCATTGCTGATAATGGTGATATTCCCGTTCTTATTAATTTTAATAAAGTATAATTTGAATTTGTAGTTTCTGTATTTGGCATTTTCTATTCTCCTTTTATAATAATGTTCATAAGTTTATAAATTAAATAATTGTTATAAAAATTACATTCTTTATAATCTTCTGTTAAATATATTAATAACTCCATATTATTCATGATTAACTTTCTTTTATAAATTTAAATTGCATATTTCCAATAGTATCTCTATTATTACCAACTATAATTAAATATCCAGTTTGATTATTTTCTAATATTCATGAATAAAAAATATCTTGTGGATATAATTTTGGATATAAATTTAATGCTAATAAATAACATAAAGCATCTTCTTTATTTTTTAATAAACTTACTGTTGGACATTTTATTTCTTTTGGACTTTTGTCATTATAAAATCATTCAGTTCTAATATTTCTCATTATTTCACATCCTTTTATGAACTCATCAGCACCGTAATAAACGGTGGACTATAGAATTATAATGTTATCCAAATTTTTAATAATTCTATAGTTTCGTTCTGTATAGATATAAAATTTAGGACTTACATTGACATATTTTAAGCAAGAATAAAAAATAGGGAATAGGAGTTAGAAAGGATATATGTCAAATGCCTAAATATTAATTATTTTCAATATTAATATCATCAATATTTATATTGATAGTTATTCCAACTAAATTTTTTAATTCTTTTAATTTATCTATTATTTCTAAAATATCTTGTTTAGTCATTATCAAATTCACCATTTTTAATTTTTTCATAAATTATTTTT
The DNA here is from genome assembly GCF_964030965.1 of Spiroplasma endosymbiont of Amphimallon solstitiale. GTDB lineage: Bacteria > Bacillota_I > Bacilli_A > Mycoplasmatales > VBWQ01 > Spiroplasma_E. Next base: position 1,378,615 of record NZ_OZ034999.1, on the reverse strand, counting down.
AAAGTATGTTGTGCTGATAAATTATAATTTTTTAATGCTTCTTCTATTGGTAATTTATAATATTTATTAATCTCATTTATTAAATAATTATTTAATTTTTCTTTATTCATAATGAATTTACCTTTCACTAAACTTCAAAATTTTCTATAATTTCTTCTTCTTTTTCTAATTCTTTTAATTTAGATAAAGTAGAATTTATATCAGTATTATCAATATTATTATTTGAATTAATAATTTTAACTTCATCACCAGTATTATCCTTATATGCAATAGTTTCTTCATCAATTACTACACCTTGGTCTAATTGAAGTGCCAAATTAATATCATCTTGATTATTTAATACTATAATTGGTGTTTTATTAATTTCACGAATTAATGCTTTAACTACTGTTTTTAAAGCCATTTGGTCAAATGCAGAAGTTCATATATGATTTAATTTTCATTCTTGACTTTTTTTATTATAAGTTTTTCCATATTTATCTTTATGTTGATTAATTTCTTCAACAGTCATTCCTTTATAAAAATTATTAATTTTACCATTTTTATCTAAAAGTGAAATATAACAATAATAACCAATAGTATTAATTGTTTTTCTTTCAAAAATTAATGCTGGATTAATTTCTCATTTATTATTTTCTTTATTAAATTTATGTGCAGTTGTTATTTTTTCTCTTTGAAAATCAACAACTAATCCAGTTCTTTGTAATAATGTTAATCAACCATCTTCTTGAATTTGAACTTGTAATTCATCACCATAAGGAATTAATGCTAATTCTTTTTTAATTGGATTAATTGAAAGATTTAATTTATATAAATTAATTAATGCATTAATTAAACTTTGTGTATTCATATTTTTTAAATCTTTACTAGAATTTATAATCATTTCATAATAATTTCTAAATTTTACATATTCTTCTTTATTACTTTTAATAAAATTAGGAATTTTTAATTCATTTTTATTATTACTCATTAGTTGATTCTCCTTTTTTATTTAATAATTCTAAAATTTCATCTAATTTTTTATTAATTTTTCCTAAATGTTTTAATAAAATTAAAATTGATTTATCCATACCAGAACTTTTTTTATCCATAAGTTGCTCCTATCATTTTTTAATTGTTTTAAATCTATTATCTAAATGTACTTCAATATTTTTATTAGGATTAACTATTAAATGACTATTAATAACAATTCAATTATTTACATTACTATCTAATTTTTTAGGTAATTTATCAAATTCAATTGAATTACAAGAATAAATAATTTTTTCTTTAATTGATTTTTCATTAATCATTTTTATCATTCTTTTCTAATCTAAATTTAAAAATAAAATCTATATCATTTTCTTCAAATTCTTTTTTTACAATTTTATTTCAATTTTTATATTGAATTTCATTTTTAAAACTTAATAATATACTTAATAAGTTATTTTTTACTTCTTCATAATTTCATTGTTCATCTGTAATTACTGATGTAGCACAAACAATTTTTTTTACTTTTCTATTCATTCTTTAATTCTCCTAAATCTGTAAAAATTCTTGTTTTTAATAAAAATAATTCATGTTTAATTTGATTTCTAATTTCAATTTTTATTTCTTCATCATATACTTCTTCTATTAATTCAGTTAAATATTTAATATTTTCTTTAATTTCATTTGTTTCTTTTTTAATCATTTTTATTTTCTCCTTTAAAATATTTTGTTTTTGCATTAAATCATTCAATTAATAATTCACTGGTTATTTCAATTTCTATTGTTTCTTGATTATTTTTATTAGTTAAATAAACATAAGTTTTATTACATGGACTTATATCATTAGCAAGTAACATACAATAATAAGCAGTTAATTGTAATTTAATTCTTTTTAATTTATCTTCATCAATACAAGCATAAGTTTTATAATCTACTAAATAATATTTATTTTCTTTTTTATTTAAATAAACTAAATCGGGTGTTCCAGCAATTACATTATCATTAATAGGTTTTTCAATAATAAATTCATAATTATTTTTATCTTTAAATTTTTCTTTTAAAAACATAAGTGATTTTTTACAATAAGAATAATTTATATTATTAGTTACTGGTTTTAATTTTTTTAATAAATTATTAATTATATTTTCTTCATTAATATTTTGTAAATATAATTCATTAAGTTTATGAACTCATTTACCACGAACTGAAGCATTTTTTAATACTTCTGGTGCTATATGACTATATCCAAAACCTAAATAATTATCAATAATTCTAGAAACTGATATTAATTCTTTATCTTCTAAAAAATATTGATGAGTTTCTTTTTTAAAAATTAATTTACTCATATTTATTTCTACCTATTAATAATCAAAAACATTTATTACATAATCTATTACCAAAAGAAGATTGTTTTCTACATTTATCACAAGAACCAATCATTCTATATTCTCTATATTCCATAAATATTAATCCTTTCAATTAATGTTTAGAAGCAATAATTATTAATGTTAAAATCATAATAATAATTCCAATTGTTAAAAATATAATTCTACTTTTTCATGATTTTTTATAAAATTCTTTTTGCTCTTCAATTAATTCAATTTGTTCTTTTAATAATTTATTTTGTAATTTTTCATTTTCTTTTTCTTCTTCCATTTTTAATATTTCCTTTCTTTTTTTTCATATCAAATTTCTTTTAAATGTAATCCTAATTTTCAACAATAAATACAAATAACTTTATTATTTTTATCTTGTAAAAATATATTTTTAAAATAAAATAAATGTTTCATTCTAAATTTTTCACAATAACTACAAAAATATCTTTGTTCTTTAAAATTATGTTTCATATTTTTTCCTTCTTTAACTTTAATATGTTAATATATATTTGATAGAGTATGTATATATATAAAAAACCCCCTATTTTCTTAAATAATACAAATGTAATTGTTAATTAGATTAATGGGTTCTTTACTGAGCCATAATAAGGCTATTCAAATTAATCTATAATTACATTAAGCGATACAGTGTAACATTTTAACTTGCTTAACATTAAATGCTCTTTTATTCTGATATAGAAGTATTTACATAAAGTACTCACTATTAGACTTCTACGACAGTTTTATGAAGTTTTAATCTTTTAACAAAAAAAGAACGATAGTTATATCGTTCTTTGTTATCCAATTATGAATCTAAGGGTTAAAGTGATGCGCCCGCTATTGCTTGAATAATACCTTCACTTTTAAATATTGGTTTAATATCTTTATTATTTTCACTAATATAATAAATAATACCTTCATTATTAGCGGCATAAACATTGCCTTTTTGATCACTAGTTATTGATTGAATTAGACCACTAGTTCCTTCCAATTTTGAAAATGTTTCATGGTTATTAACCAAACAATTTTTAATTAATTTGTTATTAGAAACATTAGTATTAATTAAAAGCATAGTCCCTGAACTAGCAAAAAATGTTATAGTAAACATTGTTAATAATTTTTTAAAATGCATAAGTTATTTTTCCTCTTTTACTTTTTTATTATTTTTTTTAAATATTTATGTTTTTTATTTTATAAATTAATATCTACAAAAATATATCTTTTGTAGATATTAATTTAAGTTTATAATTGAAAAAATTAATATACAACATTCTTTTAAGTGTTCTATTTTTATTAGAAAGTATTAATAAAAAAGGACACCTAAAATATAATGTTTAGTTCTCATCAGTAGTAGTTTTATTTTTTAATGATGAAGAATTATTAACAACTAATTTAATTTTTTTATTTCCAACTTCATTTTTTGCATCTTTATGATCATGTCATCAATTAAGTAACAATGATAATGGTACTAAAATAATAATAAATATTAATAAACAACCAATACTTCATAAAATAGTCATTGGATTAGGATTAATAAGAATTTCTCTTAATCCTTTTATTGCATAACTAAATGGTAAAAATTATACATTACTTGAAAAAACTTGGGTTCTAATTCAACAGGAAAAGTACCACTTGATGAAGAAAGTTGTAGTATTAAAAGAATAACAATTAAAAATCTACCCAAATCATGATTACGAAACATGTGAGCAATTGATTGAACAACCAAATCAAAAATAATTGTTATTAATCACATGTATAAAAACATTTGTCAAAATCGTTGTCATAAATCAATATTATTAAATAATAGTAATAATGAAGTTACTAAAATTGTTGACTGAATTAAACCAAAAATAATCATTCATGCTGATTTAGCTAAATAGTTTGATCAAAATTTAGTTTTTGGAATATCTTTATTTCTAATAAAAGTAAAAGTTAATAATAAAGTACCTACTCACATTCCAATACACATGAAATATGGACCTAAACCAAATCCATAAGGAGATTTATCTTTTAATTATGTAGAAAAGTATGGATGACCAAAAATTATTCATCAATTTACACTTAAAATATTATTTTTAATTAAAAATTTGTTAAAAATAACATTATTTAGTGTAAAAATTCTCTAAAAATAACACTTTATCATGTATCATTACTTTTCTACAAAATTAAAGGATTTATCTTGACCTTCAATATTAATATTAAAATTAATAAAGTTAATAGGTGCCAATAAAGTATGATTCATTCAATAATCATGTTCTAAAACTTTAATATGTTTAATATCTCCATTGCTTGTTACACTATCAATATTAGTATTAAATTGTTCAGCATGAGGACCTAAACCAGGAACAGCAATTGAAAGAATACCATAAATTTCTTTTAAAATTGGTTGTAAATGCTGATAACCTGAATCAGAAGCATCCTTTAATTTTGTAGAAAAGTAATGATACATGATAAAGTGTTATTTTTAGAGAATTTTTACACTAAATAATGTTATTTTTAACAAATTTTTAATTAAAAATAATATTTTAAGTGTAAATTGATGAATAATTTTTGGTCATCCATACTTTTCTACATAATTAAAAGAAGCATCTTTATCTCAATAATCAAATACTTGATCACTAATAACAACAGGTAAAAACTTACTAAAAATATTATCTTTTAATGCATTTAAAGCAAAATCATTAATTTCACCTAAAATCGGACTAACTTTATATGAAGCTTGTAAACTAATTTTTGGTCTAATAGTAATTTGATTAATAAGATTCCAAATTCTTTCTGGAGTTTTAATATTTTCAATAACTACTTTAAAAGCTTTTTTAAAAAAATCATTAAAATCCTTAGTAAAACAAGTATCAATAATAATTTCAGTTAAAAAAGTTTTGTCATTTTGATGTTGATAATAACTTTTTCAATCATCATAATAATAAACAGTAAATGTTTTTTTCTCATTGTTAATTTGTAAATCATTAATTTTAAATTCATAAGCACCACTACTATTAGGATTTTCATTATCCAAATTTAAATTATGTCGATTAATAACACGATTAATTCCTACTGCAGAACTATCGTTATTAACTAAAGCAATTGGTAAACGATTAATATTTCCCAATGGATTAAAAAAAGCTCATAAAGCAATAAAAGCATATAAAAATGGAATAAAACATAGTGCAATACTTTTAATAATTGTTCTTTTATTTTTATAAATGTGTTTAGTCCCCACTGCTTTAAAAACCATTTTAAATTCTTGAATAGCAATTTTAAATTTATTTAAAATTTTCAACACTTTGTTACTCCTTAATAGATTATCTTTAATAAATTTAGTTATAATAATAATAATATAAATACATTTGATAAAAAGGGAGAAAAAATATTATGTTGCAATTAACAATTAAAGGTAAACCCGTTCATATTAAAAATGAAATAATCAAAGTTGGAGATACTTTATCATTTTCTGCAGTTAATAAAAAAATGGATAATATGAATTTAGAACAATTCACTAATAAATTTAAAATTATTTCTAGTGTACCAAGCATTGATACTAAAACTTGTGCTTTACAAACTATACACTTTAATAAAGAGGCTACTAAATTAAAAGATTTAGTTATCATTACTATTTCCAAAGATTTACCATTTGCTCAAAGTCGCTTTTGTGAAAAACTAAAAATGAATAATAATTTTCATATTTGAAGTGATTATCGAAATAATGAAAATAATTTTAGTAATACTACTAATTTATTAATTGATGAAATCCAATTATTAGCGCGTACTATTATCATTGTTGATAAAAATAATAAAGTTATATATTTACAAATTGTTAAAGAAGTAACATTAGAACCAAACTATGATGAAGTTCTAAAATTTATTAAAACTTTAACATAAAAAAAGTTAGGTAATATTTTTAAAATAAGTATTACCTAACTTTTTTTATTTATCAGTAGACTTTTAAAAAACTATTTATTTTGAAAATCAACTACGACTTTTTGAAGTCTTATTTTGTTTTTCAGAATTTTCATTTTCTACTTTTTCTTTATTAGCTTTTTCTATATCTTCACGTGTTAATCTTTTTTCCATATTTGCAACTCTTCGTTTTGCTGATTTATTAAGTTCTTTTTCTACTTTTTCTTTTTCTACTTTATTCATAACTTTATCTCCTTTTTAGATTATAAAGACATTTGTCTCATCTTTCTCTACTTTCTTTTCTTTTACTTTTTCAACATTTATTACTGCATTTTTCATTACATTAGTCATATATGTTTTAGAAAAATTACTATTTTTTAATATATCTTGAACATCAGATTGTCTTTTACCATTACCTGAATTTTTTATTATTGTATGTTCTAAACTAGTAAGTGTTCTTTTTCTTTTTTTAAGTTTTATATAATCATCTAAAGGATAATAATATTTATTAGTTTCTAATATTAAATAACCTCTACGATAAAAATTATTTATTTTACCATATTGATTATTTGGACTTCTTGGAGCAGTTTTAACATATTTATGTTTAGTTTTATCATATATATTTTGATATCAAAAATCATCATATGTTTTTAATAGATTTGTTACATAATTAATACCATTATCTTTAATTGTAATATCAAGTTCATCATAATTAAGTTCATTTTCTAGAAAATTCATAATAATAATATTACCTTTCTAAATACATGACTTTGAGTATAACAATAATTAACTGGTGAGTGTTGGAAAATGATTTAGTTAAAATGATATAATTAATATATAAATATTGAATATAGGTGATATAATATGCCAACAAAAAGAAAAGAATTAGGAAATTATAAATTAAAAATAAGAAAATATTTTTCTTTTAATTATGTAGAAAAGTATTTTAATTATGTAGAAAAGTATGGATGACCAAAAATTATTCATCAATTTACACTTAAAATATTATTTTTAATTAAAAATTTGTTAAAAGTAACATTATTTAGTGTAAAAATTCTCTAAAAATAACACTTTATCATGTATCATTACTTTTCTACAAAATTAAAGGAAAAGTATGGATGACCAAAAATTATTCATCAATTTACACTTAAAATATTATTTTTAATTAAAAATTTGTTAAAAGTAACATTATTTAGTGTAAAAATTCTCTAAAAATAACACTTTATCATGTATCATTACTTTTCTACAAAATTAAAGTATTTTTCTAAAGAAAATCAGCCATATACTAAGCAAGGATTAAACTTAGCATTAGGAATTGATAGAAAAAACATATTTCATTGGCGACACAGAAGCCCAAAATGAGCAAAAAAATTTATCATTGAATACGATAAAGCATGTCAAAAAATAGAAGTTGAACTATTAAAAGGAGCATTAGCAACTCCACAATTAAAATTTGATTATTGAAGATTAGCATTTCCACAAGAAGTAGAAGAAAATAACGAAAAAAGTAATATAATTATTAATATTAGTGAACCTAGAAAAATAGAAAATGATGATTAGAAACCTATAATAAATATAGGTTTTTTTCTTTATTTTAAAGGATAAAAATGATATAATTAATATTAAGGAAACAGTAGCCATTCTGTGAGTTTAGGAGTTAAATATGGAAAACTTTAACTGAGATAAAAATAAAAATTATACTAATGAAGAATTAGAAAATTTATTAGAACAACACCGAAATTTTGTTTATAAAAATACTAAGACTGAATTAGAACCTAAATTAAGTGAATATGAAACAAAAATAAAAGAATATGAAAATAAAGTAAATATATATGAAGAAGAAAAATTATTTAATGGTTTTACAGATAAACAAAAAGAAATGTCAAAATTATTAATGACTTCTAAATATAATAATTTATCAAAAGCAGAAGCTTTAAATAAAATAAAAGAAGATTATGCAGAAATATTTAATAATAATTTACATAATAAAGAAATTAAAAAACAAGAAATTATTAAAAATGAAGAACCTAAACAAGAGTTTTTTAATCCAAAAACACTTTTTGAATTAGATAATAATATTACATCTAAAAATGAAGAATTATTAAAAAATACAGAAGTTGTAGGAGCAAAAACTAAACAAGAAATGATTAAATTTTTAGAATTTTTATTTAGTAAATAATTAAATATTTCTCAAAAGGAGAGATATTATGGCTATTCCACAAGTTCCAACTGGTTTAATTACTGGTGGTAATAATGGAAATAAAGCAATGTTAACTGCTATGGAAGCACAAGTAAAAGGTATACTTTATAATGATGAAAGTATGATGTTTTTAAAAGCAAGTGCAGTTGCAGAACAAATAAGTGAAATACCAGGAGCAGTAGAAGCATATTATCGTATTGGTGAACGTTTACGTTGGGGTTCAAAATATGATGTTATGAATGGAACAATTAAACAATGAACAACATTAAGAACAACTAGTGTTATTTTAGACAAAATATTAGTTATTGATTGAAGAACTGAAGATTTTGATATGAATAGATTTATGTCAAGTCCAATTCCTTTAAAAGCAAATATGTTATCAATATGAGCAGAAAGTGCATTAAGAAATTATTTATTTATACAAGAATGTATTTTTTTACAAGGTATTAAAGATTATTGTATTGCTAAATCACAAGTAATTCCTATTAATATGTTAGAAATGACAGAAGATACAGCAAAAGCAGCATTTTATCAAATTGGAGATAAAATGAATGAATTATTAGGAAATATAACTGAAACTGAAATTGGTACAAATGTAAGTGATTTTATTGGTGCATTAGGATTTACTCCAATGTTACAATTAACAAAAGCATATTTAAGATTAAATTATGGTCAAATTGCTGCTGATACTGTAGCAAGTGGTCAATTATATAAACAATCAGTATTTGGTATGTTTTTATATAAACATATGTTTTTAAATAAAGATATGGTTAAAGATACTAAAACTGGTTTACATTTAGAAAAAACATTTGATTTAAAAAAAGTATTAGGAGTTTTTGTACATAGAAATGCATTTGCACAACCTAATAGTTTTCAAAAAATAGTAAATTTAATTGATAATAATACATTAAATCAAAAAACATTAGGTAAAGCACTTTATGGTATAACAACAGCAATTCGTGGTTGATTATCATTTATTATGGAAAAAATGCCAACTGCTGATGAAATTAAAGAAGCACAAAAACGTTGTTGAACTAATTGAATTAAATTAACTCCAGCAGAAAGAGAAAAATCACCAGTAACATTTAAAATTGCTGATTTTGATGATTTTAGAATTAGTTTAAATGATTTAATTTATTTTAAAAATTTAGGAAAAATTACCATGGCTGGAGCAACTCCTACTAATGATGAATTAGAAACTGCAATAATAAATGCTGGTAATAATGGTTATGAAAAAGGTAAAGCAACATTTAGTAATATTACAAAAACAAGTGCTACTATGACTGGTAATGATAAAGATTATATTGAAGAAATAGAATTAAAATTTTCTAAAAAATAATTATGGAATATATTTATAAATATTTTGATGAAAAAGCACATATTACTATTTATTCACCAAAACCAGAAGATTTAACTACAAGTAATGATATTAGAGCAATTTTATTAGATGAATTTCCTAAATTAAGAAATGATTATTTTATAGTAAGTGATGTACATGATAATTTTGCTATATGTGTTGGTAATAATATAAATTGTCAAGGAACAGTTAGAATTCAAATTAAAAAAACTAATCAATTATTAAAAGGAGAAAATAAAAATGCCACAATATACTGAGACTACACCATTGAGTAATTATACTTTAACTAAATTAATAAGAACTGGTATAAGCCCAATTTGTGCAATGATAGGTACAAGTGCTTATTATGGTCAAGTTATTACCAAATGAAAAATTATTTATAAATATGGATGATTGTTTTATATCTTCATTATTTAATAATAAAAAACAAAAAAATCGTATTCGTACAATTAGTGCAAATAAAGGTAAAGATTTAGAAAAATCTTTTAATTATGTAGAAAAGTATGGATGACCAAAAATTATTCATCAATTTACACTTAAAATATTATTTTTAATTAAAAATTTGTTAAAAGTAACATTATTTAGTGTAAAAATTCTCTAAAAATAACACTTTATCATGTATCATTACTTTTCTACAAAATTAAAAGAAAAATCTACTAAAAGTAGAAACGTTTTAAAAGATAAAAAAATTACTTATATGAAAACTAGAAATGGTCAAAGAATTAAAAGACAAGAATTAATTGATAAAATTTATGAATTTCTTGATTTACAATTTTTTTATAATAAAAGTAGTTTAGTATTTATTGGTGATGGTGCACCTTGAATTAAAACTACTGCTAAAAAAGAAAATATTCCTTATGTAATTGATAGACATCATGCATTTAAAGCACTTAAAAAAGGATTTATTATTAATAGAAAAGTAGATAATAAAAAATTAACAAATGCATATAATTTATTTGTTAATGGTGAATATTATCAATTATTAGATTATTTAAAAGAAAATAATGTAAATGAAGAAATATATAAATATTTTAAAAATAATAAAGATGGTGTTATAAATCAAAAAGAAAATTGAAATCAAGGAGTTTGTGCTGAAAGTGATGTATCACATCTTGTTAAATCTTTAAAAGGATATGGTGCTAAAATTTATAATGATAAAGTACTTGATAATATGCTTATAATTAATTCAGCAAGAATTAATAAGTTAAAACTTTTACTTTAATATTTTAAAACTTAATAAATCTAAACCTAAATAGTTAGGAATTTTCAATTTATAAAAGTTAATAAAATCTATATTAAGACTTGACATTAACCCTATTTAGGGTTATAATATTTATAACAATTAATAATTTAAAGTTGTCTTTTATTTAAAGAAAATTAAATTATAACCTGAATTGTAAAATTAAAAAGGACACTTATATAAAAATTAAATTGTGTTAATTCTATAATTAAGAAAAGAAAGGAATTAGCACAATGTATAAGTATCTGACTATTGAATCAATAAAAGAATATAAAAGTTATGGATTTTCGATTCGTAAAATAGCAAAAGCCATTGATTATAGTAAATCAACTGTACATAGAGTTTGTAGATTATTAAATCAAAACTTATTACCATTAGAAATATTGAATAAAATTCAAAAAAATAAACAAAATGCAGGTAGAAAATTAATAATTTTAACTTTAATAGAAATTAATACTATTAATCATTTGTTAATTACTAAAAATTATGCTCTTGATATAATTGCTAATTTTTTAAAGGAAAATAAAATAAAAAGTATTTCAACAAAAACTTTATATAACATGTTTAAAACAAATCGAATGGGTTTTGATGAAAATAACTTATTGAGAAAAGGAAAAAATAAACCTCACAAACAAAAAGAAACTAGGGGCAGAATTAATAATTGTAAGTCTATTCATGAAAGAAATTTAATCATTCCTAATATTAAAAATATAGAAGAATTTGGTCATTTAGAGGGTGATACTATCATTGGTAAAGATCATAAAAGTTCTATTATTACTTTAGCTGATATATGATCAAAAACCACAATTCCTTTAGCAACTAAAAATAATAAATCAGAAAATATTACAAAAAGTATAATAAAATTTATTTCAAAGTTACAAAAAGGAACAGTTAAAACTATTACTTTTGATCGTGGTAAAGAATTTAGTAAATGAAAATTAATCGAAAAAAATTGTAATGTTAAGATTTATTTTGCAGATCCTGGTAAACCTTGTCAAAGAGGTTTAAATGAAAATAATAATGGTATTTTAAGAAGATATTTACCAAAATCTACAGATCTATCTTCATATAAACAAAAAGATTTAAATACTATAGCATTTCAAATTAATTCTACACCCAGAAAATCACTATCTTATAAAAGACCAATAGATTTAATACAATTATTTTAAAAAACTGTCCCATTTATATTTACAATTCAGGTAACTATTAACTTTATTCACCCTAATTTAACTTACTTTCTTGTTGTCTCATTGATTTATTTAAAGCAATATCTAATATACAATTTGGACAATAATATTTTCTAGTATATAAGTTTTGTAAAACTCTTTTAGGACAAATAACTTGGTCACAAAGTTTACACATATAAATTGCTAAATGAAATGCTTGTTCACATGAACAATTATCATTTTTAGCCATAATTTAATTAACTCCTAACATATTAATAATTATTTAAAATTACCCTTTTAATAAATAACTATTTTCAATTAGAAAGTTTTTTAATATTACCGCTTAAATCAAGTTCAAGTGAATAAAAATTACCAACTTTTAAATCAACAACAGATAAACAATTATTAAAATCACTAGCAAATTCTGGATTATATCATTTATCACGTGTTTGACCAGTTGGCACGCTTGTTTGTTTATTTATTTCTACAAACTTCAAAAAATCAAACTTCAATGTTTGACCTTTATTATTTTTATCGGGAATAACACGCCCTTTTTCAATATTAACTAACTGTACTTTAAACATAAAAAAACTTAACCTTCGCAATTCATTAAAATTTAATTTAATAAGTTAAGCATAGTAGGGTAAACCTATACTTATTAATAATATATCATAAAAATATAAAATTTCAACAAAAATAAAAACTTTGTATTATTATTTAGTGATAATAGTATCTTAATATTAATTTCTAAATTTTTGGTAATTTTAATTAATTAATATATCCATTTGTTGATGGTTGATTTAACAAGTCAATATAATCTATATCATTACTTTGTAAATTTTTATTTATATTAATAATTTCTTTTTTTCAATGAATTTCTTTTCATTTTTCAATTTTTATTTTTTTCTGTTGACATGCAATATCTGCTAATAGTTCTAAATTTTCTAAATTTTCTTGTTTATTTAATCATTCTTTTACCTTGTCAAAAGAATTTAATTTTGCTTGTTCTTTATCAATAAAATTAATTAATTTATTAAACTTTTTATTAATAATTCTTTTTCAAATTATATTTTTCTTCTTATCTTTCATACAAACTATCCTTTCAAAATAAAAACCCATTTACTTTAAAAAATAAAGTCATGGGTTAAAAACTATAATAAAAATGAACATTAATAAGAATTGCGATAATTACTAATGTTCATTAACCATTATATATATATATATATATATATACAAGTAAAATTATAGAAAAAATTAAGTTTTTTTCTAATGTAAGACTTTTTTCTTAAAATCTATTTTCTCAACTTTATTACCAAAAACTTTATCAACCCAAGTCAAAACATCTTTATCTCTTTGAATTAAATAACCTATTTCACTAGTCCGTAAATAATGCTTATGCGATAAAGCACTTAAATATACATATCTTTCGTAATCTTCATACTCTTTAAAATAATCATTTACAACAGTACTTTCAATAATACCACCAATCATAACAGTATTACCATTACTATCTCTCTTTGAGTTTTAAAATAAAATACATTTGTAGAATTAAAACTTGCTTTAATTATATCTCCAATTGTTAATTTCTTAATACCACGAACCACGATAGGATTTTTACAATTACGACTAAAAGCATAAGCCTTTACACCTACATCTGTTTGATTTAAAGACTTAATATCATCTATTGCTTTTGTAACATACTTTCCTAAATATTTAATAACAAATTCATTAGTACCTTTTTTAACTACCATTAAATCATTAAAACCATGAGTTCATCATTCTGCTAACATACTTTTATGTATCTTTCTATTGAAAATTATATGAAAATGTATAGCACCACGAGACTGATACTCATAAACATAAAAATATTTTAATTCTCCTAAATGCGAAAAACGTTTAGGGTCATTTCATAATTTTTGTAATTTAATAAAAAATAAACCAATATCTTTTTTTGCTTTTTTAATATCTTGCATATTATCTTTATAAGTTAAAGTAACAAAACTTAACATTTTACTATTATAAAAATTATGTAATGCTTTTTGAATTAAATTAATTTTAGTACGAACAGTACTATTTCTCAATTTTTGCTTATTACCAACATAACATTTACCTTTTTTATTTCCTATATTAGTTAAAAATGAAATAGGTAATACTATATTTTTCACATAACAAGCATAAAAAACCTTTTTAATATAAAAATCTTGTTGAATATCCATATAAAATTTCGCAATTCTAGGTTTTAAAAACCAATTTTATATATTTTAATAACCAACAAATCTTAACATAAAAAATTATAAAAACAAATAATAAAAGAAAAACGTTACTTAATTAAAGTAATTCTATCATTTTTTTAGAAAAAAATACATTTTATGGTTCACTTTATAAAATGTTACTATATAATTTGATTACAGACCAGTAACATTTTTAAATTGGTTTGAAGATAACGTAGTTATAATAATATCTATAATAGACATTATAATTATAATTCTTAAAACATTAGGAGGAAATCTTTTATGGCAAAAAGTAATTCTAAAACAAAGACAGAAATTATTAAGATAGTGGCGCAAAAGTCTGACGTCACAATTGCCTTAGCGACTAATATTATTGATTTATTTTTTGAAGAGATAAAAGTTGAAGTTGCAAATGGTGGTAAAATTAATATACCAAAATTTGGAATATTTGAAACTATTATTCGTGAAGCAAGAACAGGTCGCAATCCCCAAACTGGTGAATCTATTGTAATTAGTGCTTCTAAAGCACCTAAATTTAAAGCTAGTTCTGAATTTAAAAAACATACTAATCAACAAACAGAAATTTTAGCTTCTTAAATTAAAAATTTTAAAAAATCAAGATAAAATGGATATATAATTTCTAATTTATATCCATTTTGTTCTATTTTTTTATATGTCAGTGCTTTTTTTTGAACTTTTAAAAATTTTAATTTTTCTCAAAAAACTAAGAAAAAGGCATTATGTTGTGAAAAATAAATAATAACAAAACTAATAGCATTAAGATAAAAAGCATTTTCTAAGTATTCAAGTTGATGTTTTTTAAAATTATTTCATGGTAATGTTAAAGACTTAGTACTTTTTGCTTCAAAACATAAATATTTACCATGATAAACTCCATGATAATCAACATTACTTTTTTCTTTAAAAATTTTATTGTTTTGATATAAAATTGGTGGATTTTGTTTAAAAATTAGTGCTTGTTTTTCATTATTTATAATTTCAATAGTATAATTAATTATAGTTTCAAGAAACATTCCACGGTTAGCATAAAACATTATTTTAATTCCCCCTTACATAGAATATTACTAACTTTGGAATAGTTTTCCTTTTAATTAAAGGAGGTATAAATATGAATATTTGTAAAAAGGATATTATAGATAAAGAATTTACTGTTGATTATAAAGGCTATGATTCTAAAGAAGTAGATTTATTTCTTGATTTAGTAGCTACTAATTATGAAATACTAGAAGAATTTGTAAATAAACTAAAAAAGCAAAATGCAATTTTAGAAAATAATAATTACAAGTTACTTAAAGAAATTGATATTTTAAAAACACAAATTTTAGTTTTAAAACAAGAAAAACAAAAATTAGAAGAAAAAGGTGTAGAAAATGTTGATATTATTACGAGATTAAGCAAATTAGAAAGTATTGTACATGAAGAATAAATATGTTATAATTTTTTTCTAAAAGAATAAAAAATGAGCTAATCGCTGCATTAGTATGTAGAGGAAAGTCCACGCTCGCACTTTCTGTGATGAAAGTAATGTTTGTGTTAGAGAAAACAATAACTCTAAGCAGTAATTCTGACGGCTGACAAAAACCTAAGTTTTTATTAAATAAGGTTCTAGTCTATAAAAGTGTCATAGAGACGAGTTTTAAGGAAACTTAAAAGCTGGAACGAGATAAACCCCACAAGCGAGAAACCCAAATTTAGGTAGGGGCATTGGTTTATTAGAAATGAATAATAAACCGAACTATTGTTTACAATAGTAGATAAATGGTTAGCACTTGCAAGAAGCAAGAACAGAACGTGGCTTATGATTTTTTTATTCTTTTTTTGTATTGTAAATTATTTGATTGAAGGTTTAAAAATGACTGAACTTTTAGTTTTATTAGATAAATTTAATTTTAGAATTAGTTGTTGTGAAAGTATTACTGGTGGACTTTTTGCTCAAGAGATTACTAGTATTGCTGGTGCTTCTAAATATTTTAGTGGTGGTTTTATAACGTATACTAATGAATCAAAAATCAATATTGTTAAAATTAAAAAAACAACCATTGAAAAATATGGTGTAATAAGTAAACAATGTGCTATAGAAATGGCTTTAAATACACAAAAAATTTTAAAAACAAATATTGCTATTAGTTTTACTGGAAATGCAGGACCTAATGCTCTAGAAAATAAACGGTTGGTTTAGTATATGTAGGTATTGTTATCAATGATAATGTTTGATGTGAAGTGTTAAATATTTCAGGTAATAGAAACGAAATTAGATCAACTATAGTAGCAAAAGCAGTAGTTATTTTAAAAAAAATTTTATTAAGTTTTTAAAATTTAAAAAGGAATTATCTTACAGAGTTATTAATATTTTGTAGGGTGATTTTATGGAAATAAACATTAAAGAAAAAGAGCAATTATTAGAAAAGGCCATTAAGCAAATTGAAAAAGAATTTGGCAAAGGTGCTATTATGTTACTAAGTGATAGTAGTATTGGCGATATTGAAGTTATTAGTTCAGGAAGTATATTATTAGATGATATTTTAGGTGTTAAAGGTTTTCCAAAAGGTCGTATTATTGAAGTTTATGGATCAGAATCTGCAGGTAAAACTACATTAGCATTAATGGCTTTAGCAGAAGTTCAAAAACAAAATGGTAGAATAGCATTTATAGATGCTGAACATGCATTAGATCGTCAATATAGTCAAAAATTAGGTGTTGATATTAGTCGTTTATTAATTACACAACCAGATTCAGGAGAACAAGCATTAGAAATACTAGATATTCTTGTTAAATCAGAAGCTTTAGATATGATTGTTGTTGATTCAGTAGCTGCATTAGTTCCACAAATTGAACTTGATGGTGATATGAATGATCAAACAATTGGTGCTCAAGCGCGATTAATGTCTAAAGCATTACGAAAAATTAGTGGAAGTATCGCAAAAACTAATTGTATTGTTTTATTTATTAATCAAATTCGAGAAAAAGTTGGTATTATATATGGTAATCCTGAAATAACACCCGGAGGAAAAGCATTACATTTTTATAGTACAATTAGACTAGAAGTACGTAAAGGTGAACAATTAATCAAAAGTAATCAAATAATTGGTCATAAAATAAAAATAAAAGTTGTAAAAAATAAAGTAGCACCACCATTTAAAACAGCAAGTCTTGATTTTTGTTTTGAAGAAGGATTTTCAAAAATTAGTGAAATCATTACAATTGCTGTTGAGAAAGAAGTTATTAATAAATCTGGTGGCTGATACACTTATGAAGATGTAAAATTAGGAGAAGGAAAAATAAAAGCAAAAGAAAGTTTAGAAGCAAATACTTTTCTTTTAGAACAAATTAAGGAACGAATCAAGTTTTAAAAATTAATATTTAAAACATGCTAAAATTAATGTAGGATTATTATCCTACTTATTTGTGTGTAGATATTAAAGAAGAAAAATATAAAATTTTAATTTTATTTAAGTTTTTGAGTGTAAGGATTCTTTTTCTTGTAGGTGTTTTACAGCAAGGAGAGAAATATAAATGGAAAAAAATATGTTAGCTATATTATCAAATATAAGTAGTCAACAGTTTGGAATGTGAGTAGGTATATCAATTTTTCTAGCAATGATAGTAGGGATAATTGCTGGATTTCTAATTAGAAAAATGTATTTAAAAATTAAAGAACAACAAAGTTTTACTAATATTTTAAAGAGAGAAAAAGAATCTCAAAAATTAATTCAATCCTCAAGAGCCGATGCAAAAATTGAAATAAGTAAAATGAAAAAAGATTTGTATTTAGAGATTGAATATCGTAAAGAACAAAATTTAGAATATGAGAAACTTTTAAATAAAAGAGAACGCAAATTAAGTGAACGTGAAGAAATAATTGAAACACAAACACAAAATCTTTATCATCAACGTGAAATTGTAAAAAATGTTAAATTAGAATATCATCAAAAAATTGATCAAATTATTATGGAATTAGAAAAAATTTCTGGTATGAGTCGAAATGAAGCAAAAGATGAATTGTTTAGTAAATTAAAAGAAAAATTATCATTAGAATTTAATAAAATTATTAAAAATCATGAATATAATATTAAACTTCAATCTAAAGAGTTAGCCAATAATATTGTTAGTGAAGCAATAGAACGTTATGCAAGTAATTTTATTGTTGATAAGTCAATATCATATGTTAAGTTACCTAATGAAGAAATGAAAGGCAGAATTATTGGTAAAGAGGGTAGAAATATTAAATCTTTTGAGTTAACAGCAGGTGTAGATATTATCATTGATGATACGCCAGAAACAATTCAAATTTCTTCATTTAATCCGATCAGAAGAGAAATTGCAACTAGAGCTTTAGAAGATTTAGTTAAAAATGGAAGAATTCATCCAATTAGAATTGAAGAAATCTTGAGATTTCATGAGCAGGAATTAAATGAAGGTTTTAAAGTTGATGGTAAAAAAATTATTGATGAGTTAAAATTAACTGGTTTTGAACCAGAGTTAGTATCTTATATTGGAAGATTAAAATATCGTACAAGTTATGGTCAAAATGTTTTATTGCATTCCTTTGAAGTTGCCAAACTTGCAGGAGCAATGGCAGCTGAATTGGGTTTAGATGTTAATATTGCAAAATGTGCTGGTTTATTACATGATATTGGTAAAGCCGCTGATTATGAATTAGAAGGTTCACATGTTTATAATGGTGTGATTTTAGCAAAAAAATATGGTGAAAGTGATATTATTATTAATGCTATTCATTCTCATCATGGTGATGTTGCAAAAGATAATGTTTATTCTTCTTTAGTTTCAGCTGCTGATACATTATCAGCAGCTAGAGCTGGTTCAAGAAATAATTCATTAGAAGAATTTATAACTAGAATTAAAGAAATTGAAGATTTGTGTAAATCTGTTAAAGGCGTAGAAAAAGCATATGCTGTTCAGGCAGGAAGACAAATTAGAGTTATTGTTGATCCTAAAGTTATTAATGATTTTGATGCTCATATATTAGCAAGAAACTTAAAACAAAAATTCTTTAATTTTGTAGAAAAGTAATGATACATGATAAAGTGTTATTTTTAGATAATTTTTACACTAAATAATGTTACTTTTAACAAATTTTTAATTAAAAATAATATTTTAAGTGTAAATTGATGAATAATTTTTGGTCATCCATACTTTTCTACATAATTAAAACAAAAATTAGAACAAATGATTACAATACCAGGCGATATTCATATTACTGTTATTCGTGAAGTAAGAGCAACAGAATTAATTAATTAAAAAAATTAATTAATTGTTTTTTAGAGAACCCTTAGGTTCTCTTTTAACTTTATAAAATATATAATTTGTTAATTCAAATATTTATTTTTTATGTTTAATTTATTTTTTCATTATTATTTTAATGTTAAAATAATATAGTCTTAAAAATAGAGGAGAATATAAATATGAGTTTTGCTGACATTATGTCAAAAAAAGTACAAAAAACATTAGAAAAAAATTTAAGTAAAAAAACTTTAACCATGGAAAATATGGAAGCAACAATTAAAGAATTCAGATTAATTTTGTTAGAGGCTGACGTTAATTTTAGAGTGGTTAAAACTTTAACTAATGAAATTATTAATAAAGCAAAAGGTGAATTTATTAAAGAAGGCTTAGATCAAAAAGAAATGTTAATTAAAATTATTCATGATGAATTAACAAAGATTATGGGTACTAAGAATGTTGAATTAGATTTATCTACTAATCCTACTGTTATTATGATAGTTGGTTTACAAGGTTCTGGTAAAACAACAACAATATCTAAACTAGCAAAGTTGTTAACAGATAAATATCAAAAAAAATGTTTACTAGTTGCAGGAGATATTTATCGTCCAGCTGCTGTTGAACAATTAAAAGTTTTAGGAAAACAATTGAATATTGAAGTTTTTTCCCAAAAAAATGAAACTCCTACTAATATTGTTAAAAATGCTCAAATATATGCTAATAAAAATAAGTTTGATGTAATATTAATTGATACAGCTGGAAGATTACACATTGATGAAAAATTAATGCAAGAACTAGCAGAAATAAGAAAAATTACTTCACCAAAAGAAGTTTTACTTGTTTGTGATGGTATGGCAGGACAAGATATAATTAATGTTGCTATTGAGTTTAATAATACTATTCCTATTACTGGAAGCATAATCACTAAATTAGATGGTACTGCTAAGGGTGGTTCAGCTCTTTCAATTTCTTATTTAACAAAGATTCCTGTTAAGTTCTTAGGAATGGGTGAAAAGGTAACTGATTTAGAGGTTTTTTATCCAGAAAGAATGGCAGAACGTATTTTAGGAATGGGTGATCTTACTACATTAATGGAGAAGGCCGAAAGTATAGTTTCAACTCGTGATGTTGAAGAAACTATGAATAGAATGATGTTAGGTCAATTTGATTTGAATGACCTTGTTAATCAAATGAAGCAAATTCAAAAAATGGGTAAATTGGGCTCACTTGTAAAAATGATTCCTGGTATGTCTGCTAAAATTAGTGATGCTAAAATTAGTGATGCTGAAACTGATTTAAAAATAGCAGAATATATTATTGCTTCAACAACTGCTCAAGAACGTGAAAAGCCACAAATTTTACGTTATCCAACTAGAAAAGCAAGAGTATTAAAAGGCTCAGGTCGTTCAGAAAAAGAATTAAATAAAGTGCTAAACCAATTTGAAAAAACTAAAAAAGTTATGGATCAAATTGCTGCTCAGATTAAAAAAGGAGAAATGCCAAATATTCCAGGATTAGATAAGTTAATAAAAAGTTAGAAAAATAAAAAAAATTTGTTATTTTTTGTTAATTTGTTAAAATTTATTTAACTCAAGAAATGTATAAAACTTTGATTTCTTGAGTTTTTATAGATATTATTTTATTAAAATTTTTTTAAATTTTCTTCTTTGTTTTTAAAAATTTAATTTATTTTTTAAAGTAAAACTAGATTTTAAAAAGAAAATAGTGTTTAAATAGTGGGTTATTTTAAATTAAAAATATAGCAAAAATTTATTTTTTCTTTTTCAGTTGCTTAATAATATTTAGGGAACAAGATAACTTTGAATTGTGTTTAGTAAACAAATTAAATTCAGTTAGGAGACAATGATTATGAAAGATACGTATACATCTGTTCGATTAGCTCAAAAGCCACAAAATTCTTTTGCTTGCTATCGATGTGGTAGAGTAATTTTGATAGCTGATTACTTAGAAGGAATAAATATTCAAGTTAATTGCAGTCGTTGTGGCTTTAAGAAGCGTGTTAATAGTATAAAGATAGAGAAAATAAACAGTAAACCAAATTCAGCGCTAAATTCTAATGAAATTTCAAAAGAAAAGATAAATGAAATTTTTAATTCCTAAAACTATTAAATTTGTAAAATTACAAATTTGGAGAAGTGTTGGTTTAATTGATTTATTAATTATTTTAATGGTAGTTGGATTTGCTTCAATTATTATTTTATTGTTGCAAATTGATATTATTTTTAAAATATTAGCTGTTATTTTAGTTAGTTGTGCTACTATTCCGCTTACTTTTTATTGACAGCCAAGAAAAAAAGGATGAGAAATTATTTTATTATGATTTAAATTTCATAGTAAAAATCGTTATTATAAATCTGAAAAAAATTCACAAATATTAGTACCATTTAAAAAAATTATTAGTAAGAATGTGATGCAATTAAATGTGAAAAATACAAATTATACTAGAGCTTTATTATTGGAGGGTTTTAATATTACATTATTATCTAATGAAGAAGCCTCAAATAAAATTAAAGATTTAGCTGCAGCTTTTAAAATTATTAATATTTCTATGTCTTTAATAAAGATTAATATGCCTTTAGATATAACTGCACAAACTAATTTTTATAAAGAACAACTCGAAAAAATTGATTTAGAAAATATTAGTGAAAAAGCAAAATTAGCAAGAAAATTTCAAATGATATCAGCAATTAATGCTAATAATGAAATTCAAAATCAAAATGAAATGACGCAACCATTTTTTTACTTATTTTTTTATTCATCAAATCAAGAAAAATTAAAAGAAGAAGTAAATGCTTTTAAAAATTATATTAGTCGTAGTGGTGTTAAAGCTAGTGATATTAATTGTTTTGAAATGATGGTTGTTTATAGTAAATTAATAAATTCTAATGAAAATGCTTCCTTAGAAGAAATGTTTACTACAAAAAAAGAAGAAACTGTTAAAAGTAAAGATTTAACTAATGATTTGGCAATTAAAGAATTATTAGTTCATAAGAATAATTTAGAATTTGCTAATTGTTTTCAAACTGTTTATAACATATATGATTATCCATTTGAAGTTTCAGCAGTCTGATTAGCAAATTTAGTAAATATTCCTAATACTAGTTTAATCTTTACTTTTAATAGTATCAGTGAAGAAAGTGCTAAAAAACAATTGAATAAAGCTATGCAAAATTTAGCAACTTTAAATTTTATGACAAAATCATTATCAGAACGAAGAGATTATGATTATCATTATCAATCATTAAATGAATTATTAGATCAAATTGCTGGTGGTGGTGAAAAAATATTTAATACTAATATGTATTTGTTAATTAATGGTGCTGATCGTAAGCAACTTAAACAAAATATTAGTACTGCCGAATACGAAATAAAAAACAATAATATGAAGTTTGATAAATTATATTATCGTCAATTAGAAGCTTTTTTATCAGTAATGCCAGATAGTGCTGATTGATTTAAAGAAACAGGTCACGAAATGCCATGTTTAACAATAGGTGCTAGTTTTCCTTTTTTAAATCAAGAATTAAATGATAAACAAGGACTATTTCTTGGATTTAATGAAAGTGGTAATAAAGTATTTTTTGATCAAAGAACTAAAAGTAGTACTCGTAAAAATCATAATCAACTAATTATTGGTACTAGTGGTTCAGGAAAATCTTATACTTCTAAAAAAGAAGTAAATTATCAAATTATGCTTGGTCATAAAGTAATTGTTATTGATCCTGAACGTGAATATCGCGATTTATGTAATTATCATGATGGAAGTTGAATTGATGTTGGTGACGGTTCTTCTGGCAATATTAATCCATTTCAAATTACATTGGCACTGAGTGATGATAATACTAATGATAATAATACTCGTGATATTTTAGCACCACATATGCAATTCTTAGAACAATTTTTAAACGTTGCTACTGGTGGATTAACGAGAAATGAATCAAGTTTATTAATGATTTATGTAAATTTAATGTATGAAAAATTTGGTATTACTTCTCGAACAAAAATTCATCTATTAAAACCAAATCAATTTCCAATTTTTCAAGATTTATATGATATTATTGAATCTGATATGGTTAAAGAAGAAGAGATTAGAAGTAAAAATGAATTAAAAAATTTACTAATTATATTATCAAGATTTGCAACTGGTGGTACTGATGCTAATTTATGAAATGCTCATACTAATATTAATAGCAGTAGTTTATTACAAGTTTATGATTTATATACTTTAACGCAATCAGGGAATAAACGTTTAGTTAACGCTCAAATGTTTTTAATTTTGAAATATATTGAAAATGAAGTACGAAAAAATAAAAATGATAATGAAATTAATAATAAACAACAATGAATTTCAATTACTATTGATGAAGCACATTTACTTATTGATAAAGAATTTCCAGTAGCATTATTATTTATGTATCAAATTGTTAAGAGAATTCGTAAGTATACAGGTATGATAAATATTATTACACAAAATATTAACGATTTTCTTGGTTCTGAAGAAATTAAAAAATATACTACTGCTATTATTAACTCAAGTCAATATTTAAAAGTATTAAACTTACAACCTCATGATTTAGCAGCATTAAATGAATTGTATTCTTCATATGGTGGCATTTCTGCTAATGAAACTGATTTTATTGCTCGTGCTAAAGTTGGTGAATGTCTTTTTGCTATTTCTAGTTTATATCGTATGTGTTTAAATATTAATGTTAGTGATGCTGAAACACAAGCAATTAAAAATATAAAAAATAAAGAAATTGAAAATTAGTATATTTTTTATACATTATCGATTTCATTAATAATTGTTAATTTATTTTAAATTAAATAAAGATACTTTCATATTAATAAAACTTATAAGTTTTATTAATATGATTTTATTTAAATAACAAATTTTATAAAACAATAAAAAATAAGTTGATAAAATTGAAAATTTTTATTTACTTTATTTTAAAACCAACTATAATTAAAGTGTATCAACATTATTTATAACATATGAATTTGACTGTAAGTCCTAATTTATCTCTTTAAGGAGTAAAATAGGGCTTATTATATTATTAGATAAATTCATGCTTTATAAACAATTTTGATTAGTAAATAATTTTATTTTTTTATTATTTAAGGAGGAAAAACTTATGATTTTTAATTATCTATCAGATGGACCTGATATAAATAAAATCATTGATGTAGCAAAACCTTATGTTTCGGCAGTTGCAGGATTGTTAATTGCTGCTTTAATTGCATTTAGTGTTTTTAAAATAATTATATTGGCAAAAGATTTAGCGGCTGCTGGTGATGATCCACAACGTAGAAGTGAGATTAAAAAAGCGTTTATGTATACATTAATTGCACCAATTATTGGTATTACTGCATCAGCAATAATGATTGCTCTTGTGCAAGCCTTTGGTGGTAATCCAAATATTCTTCCTACTAACTAAAGAAAGTTATATATTAACTTGATATTAAGTTATGAAGAGAAAAGAGATGAAAATATGGATTGACTAACAGATATTATACTAGGAGCTTTATTATTTATACCTTGACTTATTTTCATTCAAGGACCATTATATTTAATTGACATTTTATTGAGATCACCTAATCATGGTCATGGCGGCATATTTGATTATTTAACAACTGATGCGATAACTAATTTAGTTTTTGGAGATTTTACTAAAGACCCACTTAATAGTAAAAATTTACCAGTATTTTTTTCAGCATTAGCAATTGTTTCAATTGGCGTAATACTTATTATGTTTATTATGCAATTAATTATTATTCAATTTACTGAAACACATACAATTAGAGAAAAATTAGGTAAAGCTATAAAAAATACATTTTTAGCTTTTTTAGTAATTGTTTTCATTCCATTTTTTATGAGTACTATAAATTATTTAATAACAGGATTATTGGCAGTTTTACAAATTACAGCTTTAGGAAAAAATGCTAGTTTAGCTGATTTATTATGAGGTATTGGTGCTCCGGATGCTAATGCTGCTCAGCATGATCCTGGTGTTTATTCAATGCCATCTATTTCTCAATTAAAACATTGAAACTTTATTCTTGAAATTATTGCGGTGTGATTTACTTTATATGTATTATTTGTTGCATCAATGACATTGGTTGAAAGAATTATTGATTTATTACTTTTATTTTCAATATCACCAATTGTTGCTTCTATGATGCCTGTTGATCAAGGAAAAAGATTGGGTGTTTGAAAAGAAATGGTAATAGGTAAATTTATTATTGGTCCAGGAACGATGTTACCTATTTATATCTTCCTTCAAATATTACCAAAGGCAATATTAGATATTACTAATAATACTAATTTTAGTTGACTTGAAAAACAAGTTTTATATACGTTATTTTGTACAGCCGGTGCTATTAGTTGTTTAAGAACTCAAAAAATTATTAATCACTTAGTAACACAAAACTTAGGTGTACAAAGTGCTATTGATTCTAATGGAGCAGCTATTGCTGGAAATATTATGGGTAAAGCTCGGACTTTTGCTAGCCTTGCAGCAGGTGGTGCTGGTGCATTAAAACTTGGGAAACAAATTGCATTTGGTGGTGCTAAAGATGGAAGAAATCCTGATGGTAGCGAAAAGAAAGCAAATGGACTATTAAAAAATGGTATCACGGGTTATTTAGGTAAAGGTACTAAAGGAGTTGCTAAAGGAATTGGTAAATTTCAAAATTCTAATGATCAAGGTACTAAATGACAAGATACAAAAAATAATTTAAAAAGTCCTTTTGTTGGATTAAAAAATATGGCTAATGCTGCTTTTAAAGAACCTGTTGTAAATTTAAATAATATTAGAAAGAATGCAAGAAGAGGAGATTCTGATGAATAAAAAAGTAAAATATTAAAATCTTGGAGAAATAATCATGAAATTTAAAAAAACAAAAAATGAATTTAAAAAGAAAAAAAGTTATCGTTGAAGACGTAATGTAACTATTGGTATTTTATTATTAATAATATCAGGTATTGCTGGTGTTATTTCCCAATATGGGTAAAATATAAATTATTATAAAATATATAAAAAATAAAGGAACATAAAAATGAAATTTATTCGTCAAAAAAAATGAGTACTACCAGCAGTAATTATAATTGTTATACCCTTTTTAGTATTAATAAATACTTTATTAGTTTATGCTTTAGTCTTTGTTCGTAACATGTTTTCTCATAGTGGAGATAATCAACAACCATTTACACTTAAATTTTTAATACAGGATGTTATTAATTATTGATTAATATTTTTAATTCTATTTCTTATTGAATTTTCAGTTTTATTATCTTACTTTATGATTCATAAATATAAAATTTATCGTGAAACTCATAATAAAAGTCGCTTTTTACGTGATTCAAAAAATAAAGTGTATGGATCTGCTGCTTGATTAACACCCACTGAAATTGCTAATACCTTTCCTTTATCAAAAACTGTTGAAAATGATTACGGTATTGTTGTTCAAACAACAAAGACTAAAATTGGTGGTGTCCAATTTAATATTAAGTCTGATGCTCATAATATTGTAATTGGGGGAACAGGAAGTGGTAAAACTCAAAAATTAGTTATTCCAACTATATATTTAAATGCCCAATCGAAAATTAAACCATCAATGGTTATTACTGACCCAAAAGGAGAATTGTTTCAAAATCATTCTAAAATATTAAAAGATAATGGTTATGATGTTTATGTTATTAATTTACGTGATACATCAGTATCTAATTCATGAAATCCTTTTGTTAAAGTATATGATTTTTATGTAGAATCAATGCGTTTAAAAAAAGAAAATAATCCTTTAAATGAATCAATTACTTATGAATCAATGGCATTATCATGAATTAATGATATTGTTGAAGCTTTATTTCCTGAATCAGATCCAAAACAAAAATTTTGAAATCAATCAGCGATGCAAGTTGTTAAATCAATTATGTTATTTATGCTAGAACAACTTGAAGATCAACCTGATGTTCCTTTAAAATACTTTAGTATGTCAAATGCTGCTATTGTTGCTACTAATCGTCAACGATATGTTGAAATTCTAAAAAAAATGCCAACTCATAGTTTAGCTCGTCAAATTGGTTTAGGTGCATTAGAAGGTGCTGAAGAAACTGCGGGATCAATTAGTCAAATGGTTGCTAATGGATTACGTTTATTTACTGATCCAGTGACACGAAATATTAGTTGTAGTAATGATATAAATTTAGATGAAATTGTAAAAAAACCAAGTGCTGTTTTCTTAGTTGTTCCTGATGAAAGTAATGAACGTAATGCTTTTGTATCAATGTTTATTGCACAGTTATATAAAAATACAATTCGTTATGCAAGTACTTTGCCTGATATTAAATTACCACGTCCTTTATACTTTTTATTTGATGAGTTTGGTAATATACCAACGATTGCTAGTATGGCACAAATGATTACTGTTGCACGAAGTCGTAATATTTTTTTCATGATGATTATGCAAGATTTACAACAATTAACACAAAAATATGGTAAAGAAACAGCAGAAACTATTTTTAATAACTGTATTTTGCATACTTTTTTGCAAACTATGGATTTACAAACTGCTAATAAATATTCAGATATGTTCGGTGAAAAAACAATTATTAATTATAGCCATTCTGGTAATAAAGATAAAAAAGCTGATAATATTAATTCATCATTACAAGGTAAAAAATTAATTACAGGTAGTGAGTTAATGAAATTAAATTTTGATACTGCTGTTATTTTTTTAGCAAAACATAATCCAGCAAAAACACGTTTAATTCCGTTTTATGAATGAGGAAGTAAACCGGCAGGACAAGCAACTGTTACAAATGCTTCACGTTTAATTGATTTTAATAAAGATTATTATTTAAGTTATATTGGTTTATTCTATTATATTGAGAAAAGAAAAAATCCACAAGCTGCTGCCGAAAGAGAAAAATCAGAAAAATAAAAAACAAACAATAGTTAAGAAATTGTATATAAAAGAATATTTATTTTAATATATAAATGTATATTATTGATAGATATAGAAAATAACGATATACTTATTTCATGAATAGATCAAAAATATAAGTTTTACTTTTTATAAATTATGCTAAAAAAGGTAAGTACATAATAATGTTAAATATTATAAATAAACTTATATGAAAGGATTTTAAATATGAATGTTCCCAATATTATTTCTTTAATAAGATTAATATTAGTCCCAATTATTGTTAGTTTAATGATTATCGGTCCAATAGATAATGATAATTTTTATCATCTTTGAATAACAAGTATTAATGTTAATAGTTATAGTTTACCAATTAGTTGGTTAATAGCAGCAATTTTATTTATTATTGCTGCCATTAGTGATTTTATTGATGGATGATGAGCAAGAAAATTTAATCAGGTAACAACTTTTGGTAAATTTTTTGATTCAATTGCAGATAAACTTTTAACTAATGGTGTTTTAATTGTAATGGCATGTGCTACTATAATTCCGGTTTGAATGGTAGTTATTTTGGTATTACGTGATTTTATTATTGATGTAGTTCGTCAAATTTTGGCTACTAAAGGTACAGTAATGGCTGCTGATAAATATGGTAGAATAAAGGCAGCAGTACAAATGTTAGGAATTACAATTTTATTTTTTATTAATTGACGATTTTTAAATGGTAGTGTTAATGGTCATAGTAATAATGATCAATATGGTTTAATTAATCAATTAGTAATGATACCAATGTACGTTGCTACAGTATTAAGTATTTTTAGTGCTTATAATTATATTAGTTTAAATAGTAAAAAAATGTTTAATATCTAAAAATAAAAGGAGTATTAATATAAATGATAAATAAAGTAATTGTTTTGAATCAGTGAGCAGTAGTTACAGGAGCGTCTAAAGGATTGGGATATTATTACTGTCAAGCATTATTAGCACAAGGTTATCACGTATTAGGGGTATCACGTGATAGTAAAAAAATATTAGAATTAGCAGATAAGTATCCACACTTACAAGTTAAAAATTATGATTTAGATTTATCTGATTTAAAAAATATTTATAAATTATTTGAGTTATCAAAAGAATTAAATGTAACAGTAGTTATTAATAATGCTGGTTATGGTGTTTGAGGAACATTTGCAGATAGCATGTTAGAACAAGAATTAAATATGATTAATTTAAATATTTCTTGTTTACATATTTTAACAAAGTTATTTGTTCAACGTTTTAGTAAAAATAATTATGGTCGTGTTATTAATATTGGAAGTATGGCAGCTTTTAGTCCAGGTCCTGTTTTTGCTAGTTATTATGCTTCTAAATCATATGTTTGAAGTTTAGGTGTTGCAGTTAATTATGAATTAAAAAGAGCAAAAAGTAAAGTAAGAGTAATTACAATTTGTCCAGGTCCATTAAAAACTGAATTTTGAAATCGTAGTAGTAATGGTAAAGGAAATAAAGAACATTATAGTTCATTATTACCAGTTTTAGATACTGAAACTTATGCTAAAAAGTCTTTACAAACAGCCTTAAAAACAAAAAGAAAAAGTTTTATTATTACAGGAATTTCTAATAAAATTACAAGAACTATTATTAGAATATTACCTTTAAAAATAGTACTTAAGTTAGTGTATAATTATCAAAAAAATCGATAGAAATAATTTTTTTGTTCTTTTTTAAAAAGAACTAATTTTAAATATGTTTATAAAACTTATTTAATTTTATTACAAATAAGTTGGTAAATAGTTTATTTTTTTTCTTATTTTTTATTGT
This sequence comes from Spiroplasma endosymbiont of Amphimallon solstitiale, assembly GCF_964030965.1. Lineage (GTDB taxonomy): Bacteria > Bacillota_I > Bacilli_A > Mycoplasmatales > VBWQ01 > Spiroplasma_E. Next base: position 1,348,156 of record NZ_OZ034999.1, on the reverse strand, counting down.
TTTTTTAAAAACAGTTTAAGATATATGCAACTTTTTAAATTTAAGAAGTTATTAAAAAGAGGTGTTATTTATGAAAAAATATTTGTCTATTTTAACAACATTGGCATTATCAACATCGGCAATATTATCAAGTTCTTCATTATTAAATTCATATGTAAAAAAATCTAATTTAATTGAAATTTATAATTTAAATAATGTAGTACAGTCAATTAATATTATTGAAGTTCCTTTTTTTGCTAATAAGGGGAAAACAATAACTAAAAGTTTTGAAAAAAATGTGATTATTGCTTTTAGTGATCCTTCAAAATTAATATATAATTAACTGATATAAAAAGTCATGTCGATTTTCATATAAATGGAAAAGATTATTATCATAGTGACCAAAATCCAAATGCAGTTGTTGTAGATAATAATACAAAGTTTGTTTTAAATTCTATTGGAAATGAAGGAAATATGAATGAAATTCAATAAACAATAAGTTATGATTATTTTTAAAAGAATAATGAAGTGAATAATTTGTTTATGAATTTTAATTAACCTGAATTGTAAATATAAATGGGACAGTTTTTTAAAATAATTGTATTAAATCTATTGGTCTTTTATAAGATAGTGATTTTCTGGGTGTAGAATTAATTTGAAATGCTATAGTATTTAAATCTTTTTGTTTATATGAAGATAGATCTGTAGATTTTGGTAAATATCGGCAATGTTTAGTAATCTGTGTAACTTACAAAAATAACTATGTTTAATTAATTCTAGTAAATATAATTAAATGACTAGAAAGAGTGAGTTACAGATGGCTAAAAAACAAAATATTAATAATAATGATCCAATATCAAAAGCAGTAGATTTATTATTAGAAAATACTGAAGATTTAACAACAGTTTTTAAAGAAGGGGGTTTATATAAAGAATTAACAAAACGTTTAGTTGAAAAAATGTTGAATTCTGAAATGCAAAATTATTTAGGATATGAAAAAAATCAACATAGTAATACTGAAAATGCTCGTAATGGTACAAGTTCAAAAAAATTAATAACTCAACAAGGTAAAATTGAGATTGATGTACCAAGAGATCGCAATAGTGATTTTACTCCTGTAATAGTTGCAAAAAGACAGCGAAGATTTGATGGTTTTGATCAACAAGTGCTTTCACTATATGCAAAAGGTATGACTCTATCTGACATTAGAATGCAGTTACAAGAGTTATATCATGGTGCTGATATTAGTGAAAGTGTTATTAGTCAAATTACTGATGATGTTATTGATGATGTCAAAGCATGACAAAATCGACCATTAGAAAGCATTTATCCGATTGTTTATTTTGATTGTATAGTAGTTAAAGTTAGACAAGATAAACGGATTATTAATAAATCAGTTTATATAGCATTAGGAGTTGATTTAGAAGGTAAAAAAGATGTTTTAGGCTTATGAATTAGTGAAAATGAAGGTGCTAAATTTTGATTAGCTAATTTCACAGAAATGAAAAATCGAGGCTTAAATGATATTTTGATTGCTTGTAGTGATAATTTAACAGGCATGTCAGAAGCAATACAAGCAGTTTATCCTAAAACAGAACATCAATTATGCATTGTTCATCAAATTCGAAATAGTTTAAAATATGTTTCATACAAACATCGAAAAACTCTAGTTACAGATTTAAAACCAATTTATAGTGCATGTAGTGAAGAACAAGCAATGCAAGCTTTAGAATCATTTGAAAGTAAATGAAATAAACAATATCCCCAAATTGCTAAATCTTGATATAAAAATTGAGAAAATTTGATGATTTTTATTAGTTATCCTGCAGAAATCAAAAGAGTAATTTATACAACAAATGCTATTGAATCTGTTAATAGTCAATTACGAAAAGTTATTAGAAACAAAAAAGCTTTTCCTAATGATATGTCAGTTTTTAAAATATTTTATTTAGCAATTGAAAATATAACAAAAAAATGAACATTGCCTATTCAAAATTGAAATACAGCAATTGCTCATTTTATGATAAAATTTGAAGATAGAATTAATCTGAACTAGTACTTTGTAAAACAAAGATACACAGATTTCTAAAAAGCCTCTAAATATCTTCTTAAAATACCATTATTATTTTCATTTAAACCTCTTTGACAAGGTTTACCAGGATCTGCAAAATAAATCTTAACATTACAATTTTTTTCGATTAATTTTCATTTACTAAATTCTTTACCACGATCAAAAGTAATAGTTTTAACTGTTCCTTTTTGTAACTTTGAAATAAATTTTATTATACTTTTTGTAATATTTTCTGATTTATTATTTTTAGTTGCTAAAGGAATTGTGGTTTTTGATCATATATCAGCTAAAGTAATAATAGAACTTTTATGATCTTTACCAATGATAGTATCACCCTCTAAATGACCAAATTCTTCTATATTTTTAATATTAGGAATGATTAAATTTCTTTCATGAATAGACTTACAATTATTAATTCTGCCCCTAGTTTCTTTTTGTTTGTGAGGTTTATTTTTTCCTTTTCTCAATAAGTTATTTTCATCAAAACCCATTCGATTTGTTTTAAACATGTTATATAAAGTTTTTGTTGAAATACTTTTTATTTTATTTTCCTTTAAAAAATTAGCAATTATATCAAGAGCATAATTTTTAGTAATTAACAAATGATTAATAGTATTAATTTCTATTAAAGTTAAAATTATTAATTTTCTACCTGCATTTTGTTTATTTTTTTGAATTTTATTCAATATTTCTAATGGTAATAAGTTTTGATTTAATAATCTACAAACTCTATGTACAGTTGATTTACTATAATCAATGGCTTTTGCTATTTTACGAATCGAAAATCCATAACTTTTATATTCTTTTATTGCTATTATTGATTCAATAGTCAGATACTTATACATTGTGCTAATTCCTTTCTTTTCTTAATTATAGAATTAACACAATTTAATTTTTATATAAGTGTCCTTTTTAATTTTACAATTCAGGTAATTAAATAATATTTATATTATAAAATTAATTAAAGCATTAATAATAATTTATAATGATGATTAAGCAAAATATATCTTTAATTTTGTAGAAAAGTAATGATACATGATAAAGTGTTATTTTTAGAGAATTTTTACACTAAATAATGTTACTTTTAACAAATTTTTAATTAAAAATAATATTTTAAGTGTAAATTGATGAATAATTTTTGGTCATCCATACTTTTCTACATAATTAAAAAAATATATTATATACAGTATGAGATTCTATTGTAATTTGGTTTAAATTTGTTATTATTATATTTGTCCTAAAATTTTAGGACAAAACATCAGTTTAATTAATTTAAAATTGTAAATTTGGCTTTATGCCCTTATATGAGTAATTTTCATGTAAGGGTTTTGTATTTTAATTTATTGATATGAATCTTTAATTTAGTTTAAAAACTCAATTTAATATCTATTCCAATTTCATAAATTAATATTCCCACTTACCCTTAAACCAAAATTTATACAGACTAATAATTAAAAACATTTTAAAATTTATATCATTATAATTTAAAAGTATTAAGTTTAAGGTCAAATTTACTCTTTTATGGTAATTAAGTTTGTTTATAGTAAAAGTATTATTAAAACTTTAGAAAATGAGGTTTATTAAATGCAGAATATTATAAATTGTGGCATTTATTTTGCCAATGTGCCATTAACAAAAACAACTAATGAAACTAGATGTGAAAATATAAATTGTAATTATCAATATTGTAATGGTTGCAAACTTGAAACAGTTATCATTTGAACACAAACTCCTGATCAAAAATGTTTAATAATTCCTATTATTAGAAATTCAATTGAGCAACATGAGCAAAGCCTAGGCTTATTAGGTGATAACTTATCTATTATTAAATTGAAAAAATCTAATAATAATTCTATTTTAAGTTTTCGCGAGGAAGATATTAGTTATGCTGATCTTAATCGTGCAACTTGAATTAAAAACTTTAGAATTGGTGATGAATACTTAATCAATGGAGAACTTCGTGTCTTAAATGAAACTGAAATTCATGATTTATCTTTTAGAGTAAAAACATTACCAATATCAAGTCTTAATACAATTGCCAATATTGGTATTAATAAAAATTTAAATTTAAATAATAAAATTGTAAGTTATAGTGACAATACTTTGAAAGAATAATTTCTTAAAACAATTAAAAATATAAAAATTCTTAATATTAAATTTTTCTCTCTTTTAAAATTAAAAAATAATAAATTTAGGGTAGTAACATTAACGTGTTACTACCCTAAAATAATAAAGAATTGTCTAAAGTATTTTAAAATTCAAAAATTAGATAAATATTCTTTATTTTTTGCTTGTTTTATTGTTAGCGCTATTCGTTTGGCAGATATGCTATAAGTTTATAATATTCTTTAAATTCAGAACTAAATTCTTTATCAGTTACTCTATTCAATAATTCAGTATTGATTGCTCCAAGTGAAATTACTGTAATTCTAATATTAGTTTTATCCTTTGCTACTTCTTCTCTTAATGATTCACTAATTGCTCTAACTGCTCATTTTGTTGCTGAGTAAACTGCTTCACCAGCATGAGCAAAATGACCAGCAATTGATGAAATATTAATGATATGACCTGAATTTTGTTGATACATTAATGGTAATGATGCAGCTATACCATAAAGTGTTCCTTTAATATTGACATCAATTGTTTCATCTCAGTCTTTAATGTTTTTTTGTTTTAAAGATGTTAGTATCATAATTCCTGTGTTATTAATTCAAACATCAATTTTATTAAATGTTTTAATTGCAAATTGTGCTAGTTTTTCTTTTAATTATGTAGAAAAGTATGGATGACCAAAAATTATTCATCAATTTACACTTAAAATATTATTTTTAATTAAAAATTTGTTAAAAGTAACATTATTTAGTGTAAAAATTCTCTAAAAATAACACTTTATCATGTATCATTACTTTTCTACAAAATTAAAGAGTTTTTCTACCTCATGATGTTTGATGACATCAGTTACTAAATAATTTGCTTCACCATTTTTATTTTTAATACTAGTAACTAATGCTTTAAGTTTTTCTTCTCTTCTTGCAGCTAAAATTAATTTATGACCGGCGCTTGCTAATAACTTAGCTGTTTCCATACCAATACCACTAGAAGCACCTGTGTGATTACAATAACTTTTGATTTCATGTGTATTCACCTCTAAACTATTGATCAACAATGATTAATTTTTTTATTTTTAATAATTAATGCAATTAAAATTGCTTTTAACAGAAATGTTCTTTAATTTTGTAGAAAAGTAATGATACATGATAAAGTGTTATTTTTAGAGAATTTTTACACTAAATAATGTTACTTTTAACAAATTTTTAATTAAAAATAATATTTTAAGTGTAAATTGATGAATAATTTTTGGTCATCCATACTTTTCTACATAATTAAAAGAAATGTTTAATAAATGTATGTATAATTAATGAATATTAAATTAAATAAAAAATAATGATTTACAAAATTAAGTAATTGTAAATTCTCTGCTTAAGAAAATAAAAAAGAAACAGGGGTAAAAAATGGTAAATTATAAAAAAATTAATTGATTTATTTTAGCAATTATTATTTTTGGTCTTTTATTTATGATAATTGGATTAAGTTTACTTACTAGCAAAGTGTTAATAGGAAGTCATACAGAATTAGTCACTAATGGTTTTGGATTAATCTCGGGAAAATATAAAGAGTATTCTCATTTAAATGGAATTTTAGATGTATTTAATAATAATTTAAATGATTGATTTAACATTTCAAATGTAAGATGTGGTGTTGTTTTTACAATATTTTTAACTCCCATATTTTTATCTATAAGTATAATTTGTTTTTTATATAATTATTATATTTTTATATTTTTTAAAAAGTAAAATAAGAATAACATTATTTTTGATAAATATTTATTAGAATTTATGTATTTTTATTTAGTTAGCTAATGAATCTAATTATTACTATTAAAATCAGCAATTTTGACAGTATATTCAAAAGTTTCACTTGAAGTTACATCAACAATTTTGCCTTCAATTATTACCTTTATTGTTATTGGATAATTCATTTTGTAGTTTAAAAATTGATCACCTACTGAAATTGCTTCTATTTTGCATTTTTCTAAATGTTCTTTAAATGAATTTGTTAAACTTGGAATAGTAACATTGTTTAAATCATTAATAAATCATTCTCAGGTTTTATTAATACTAGCTTGATTATAAGCTGCTTGAAACAAATTACGCATATAATCTAATGCTACTTGTTCAGCGATAATGTTATATTTTTTTTCTGTTGTTGTTTTTCTATCCCTTACTGCAAACATTCCACTTGGATAGTCATTATTTTTTAATAAGAAAATTCTTTTAATTATGTAGAAAAGTATGGATGACCAAAAATTATTCATCAATTTACACTTAAAATATTATTTTTAATTAAAAATTTGTTAAAAGTAACATTATTTAGTGTAAAAATTCTCTAAAAATAACACTTTATCATGTATCATTACTTTTCTACAAAATTAAAGGAAAATTCTAGTGAGTGGTGATAAGTCTAAAAGTTGAGTAATATAAATAGTCATACTATTTAAGTTTTCTTTAATTTGATTAACATCATTAAAACCAAAAACAGGTACTTTATATCTTACCGTTTCATAATTATTATTAGTGTTATTTTTATTTTCATTTTTTTCTTCGTTATTGGTTATTTTTGTTTTCATTATAATTTTAATTTTTTCATTGATATTTTTATTGTTCATTAGTATTTCTCCTTTTATTTAATAATATAACCTAGGTTATTTAGTAATACTAAATTGACCTAGGTACTAAGAAAATATAAAAAATATTATATTTTATGAATTACTAAAATTATTTAATTACGCTTTTTTAACTGCTTTAACAGTAAAGTGGAATTTAACTGATGAACTAGCAGTTACTTGTGGTGCATTAGGTACGGATGCTACAACTTTGTAAATGAAATCCATTTTATAGTCTAGTGCATCTCCTGAAACTATATATGCATTTAAACATTCTTTTGTATGTTTTTCAAATTGATTTTCTAAATCGTTAATAGAAACATCCTTTAATTTTGTAGAAAAGTAGTGGTATTAGTAAAATTAGCAAAAATATATTTTTATATGGTATTTTTAATATTAAAGAGGTGATTTTAAATGAATAAAATACAGTAAAAGAAATTTTAAATAATTTGTCTGATAAAGATTTTATTGAGATTTTTAGAGAAAATAAAACTAGAATTAAACAAATTGAGAAAAAAGAAAAATTTGAAGCAGTCGAACAAAAATTCAAAGAGAAAGGGATTCAATGTCCAGATTGTAGTTCTTTTTTGTGTACTAAATATGGTAGTAAAGATTATAAGCAAAGATATAAATGTAAAAGTTGTAATATTACTTTTCATGCTTTTAAAAATTATTATTTTTATTGAAGTCATTTATCTCATGATCAATGAGATTTATTGATACAAATAGCTACTTTAGGTCAATCTGCTTACATTATTTCTCAATTTATTAATACTACAAATAAAACTGCCTGATTTAATCGTCAAAAATTTATGAAATCAACACAATTAGTAAAAACACAAAATCAATTTGTAAAATTAAAAGCTAGAATTGAAGTTGACGAAACTTTTATCAAAGAAATTCATAAAGGAAACTTTAAAGATCCAAATGATCCAAGAAAACAATGAATTGAAGAAAATGCTAAAGATTTAAATTGTTGTATTCAAATGGCAATTGATGAAAACCGAAATATCTATGCTCAAACAATAAATACTAAAAGATTAAATAAAAAATGAGTATAAGAAAACTTAACATCGAAACTTATCGAAGAAAATTCAATTATAGTTTGTGATATGCAAGTATTATATGATACAGTAGCTAAACAAACTAAATCCACTATCCAGCAGTTTAAATCAAAAGAAAATAAAGAATTAAATTATAAAAAATTAAGTAATGTCAGTAAAATACAATCAAGTTTAAAAGAATTTATTACTCATTACCATGGCATTGGATTTACCAATATTCAAAATTACCTCAATTTATGGAAATGAAAATATCAACACTACAGATTAACCCCTTATCAAAAATCCAATGTGTTATATTTCAGTTTGTAAAAAAAAATAAATCCCAAAATTTAATAAAATCAAATTTTAAGTCAAGTTGATGACTTTTTTTATTTTACCACTACTTTTCTACAAAATTAAAAGAAACATCTGTTTGATTAGCAATTGATCATCCTCATTGTTGACCTTGTGCTAATATATATGCTTTTGGAGCTGTTTCTTGAAGTCTAGTAAGTAAATATTGTGGTACAATTGATGTTATACCAGCACTTGTTACTAATACGAATGTTCCATCTGGATATTGTTCATCTTTTAAAAACGCAACTTTTTCTGTAGCTGGTAAAGCTTCTAATATTTGATTAATATATGGAACCATACTGTTTAAGTTAGCTTGCACACTAATAGGATCAACGTTATCTAGTACATTAATATTATTACTATCAGTATTTCCAGTAGTAGTTGTATGTTCAATTTTTAAATGCCCTAAAGTAAATGTAGTTTTTTGCATATTTTATTCTCCTTTGTTACTAAAATAAATTATTATTTTTAGTTTTAGTTTATTTTAAGATTAAGATTAAGATTTACCTAATGTAATATTTTTTTATTTTTAATATCGATAATAGCAAGATATTTATAATAATGTGAAAGTGATATTAGATAAAAATATTTTTTGTAAATCTTAATTTAAGTCTATAATTGAAAAAAAGAATATACAATAAAAAAATAATGCCTGCATAAAAATATAAATTTTTCTAATATTTTATTTTAATAATGTTTAAAACAAAACTAAGCAAAAACAATTATTTTTTAAAATATTATCAATAGTTAAATTTGTATATTATAATGATTTTATATATTTATGTTATAATCAAGAAAATTATTATTACTATTAAAAATAAATCAATATTGGAATTTTTTAAATATTAATTTGTGGGTGCTTTAATGACAAGAATGGAAAAGTATAAAAGTTTACGTGAACAAATTGCTAAAGAAATTAAAGAAAATAGTAAGCTTTGAGAACAAGAACAAAAAATAGAAAATTATTATCAGCAACTAATAAAAATTGATAAATCATATTTTGAGCCAATTTTTCAAAAATTAAATTCTGATTTAAATTTAGTTAATTTTGAAAATTATTTTATTAAAAATAATGAACAACATTTAGATGATAATGATAAATTAATATTGGAAAATATGTTAGAAAATATTAATAATATTTTAAAAAAATATAGTGAAAATATTGATTTTGAAATAGTTGATATGCCATTAATAAGTACTAACTTGGAATATCAAACGTTAATTAATAGTATGCATAATAAAATAAATGAATTTCAAAAAGACTTAGAAAGTAAAATTCATGATGTCAAAAATTTTGTTAAAAATTTAGAATTTAAATATAAAAAGTATAAAATAAATAATACTGATCTTAATAAAGGACTAAAAGAAATTAATCAAGAACATAATAATTTTCAAGATGAATTACAAAAAATTAAAATTAAGCATAATTATAAATGAAGTTTAACAGTATTTAGTATTATCATTATTTGTTTAATTTTAATAGTCGTGTTAGTATTATCATTAATATTATTTATTAAGTAGAGAATGGAGAAAAATAATGTACCCAAAGATTAATATTGCAATAGATGGTCCAGCAGCTAGTGGTAAATCAGCAGCAGCATATTTGCTTTCTAAAAAAATTGATTATCAATTTATGGATACAGGAATTATGTATCGTAGTTTTACTAATTATTGTTTAAAAAATAAAATTGCTTTTGAAAGTGAAGATTTAATACTTGCAGCATTACAACTTTTTGATATAAGATGAGTTAATGGTCATTTTTTATTTAATGATCAACCACCAACAGAAGAAATTTATGATAAAAATGTTACTAGTAGAGTACCAATAATTGCTTCGTTATCTGAAGTTAGAAAAGTTATGGTTGCTAGAATTCAAGAAATGGTTAGAAATCAAGGCTTTATTGTCGTTGGCAGAGATATTAGTAGTGTTGTTTTACCTGATGCTCAATTAAAGATTTTTTTAACTTCTAGTTTACACGCTCGTAGTGAAAGAAGATATAAACAGTATATTAAAGAGGGTATTAATATTACGCAAGAACAAGTATATAACGATATGGTAATTCGTGATAATGTTGATAAAACTCGTAGCACTGGTCAACTAGTAATTGTTGAAGATGCAGTTATTTTAGATAATAGTGATTATAATTTACAAACGACCGTTGATAAATTAAAAATTTTATATGATAATTACTTTAGTCATAAAAAATAATATTTTAAATATAAGGATTTGAATAAAATGAATAAGTTACCAAAAGTAGTAATTGTAGGACGCCCTAATGTTGGTAAATCTTCAATTTTTAATCGTATATTACAAAAAAAAGTAGCAATAATTGAAGATATGCCTGGAGCAACTAGAGATCGAATTTATGGCATTGGTGAATGATTAACACAAAATTTTGTGATTATTGATACGGGTGGTATTACTAAAACGATTACTAATTTTACTCAACAAATCAATCAACAAGTTAATATTGCTTTAGCTGAGGCTGATATTGTTTTATTTGTTTGTTCTTATCAAGAAGGTCTAACTCACGAAGATGAAGATATTGCCAAATTATTATACAGAACTAAAAAACCGGTTATTATTATTGCAAATAAATATGATAATGTTCAAAAAGATAATGATAAAATTTATGATTATTTAAAAGTTGGCTTTGGCGAACCAATTTTAGTATCTGCTAGTCATGGTGTTGGTTTTGGTGATTTATTAGATATGATAATTACTAAGTTACCAAAAGAGGTTCATACAGAAAAAAAAGAACATATTAATTTAGCAATTATTGGTCGTCCCAATGTTGGTAAATCAAGTTTAGTTAATACTATTCTTCAAGAGAATAGAGTTATTGTTTCACCAATAGCAGGAACAACAACTGATGCTATTGATAGTAATTTTGTTTATAATAAAAAAGAATATTGTGTTATTGATACTGCGGGAATTCGTAGAAAAGGAAAAATTACTGAATATTTAGAAAAATATAGTTTAATTAGAACTACTAATGCCATTGAACGTAGTGATATTGTTTTGTTTTTATTAGATGGTAGTGTTGAAATTCAAGAACAAGATTTAACAATAGCAGGAATGGCAAAAAATTTAGATAAGCCAGTTATTATTATTGTTAATAAATGAGATTTAGTTAAAAAAAATGAAAAAACAATGCAAGAGTTTACTAAAAAAATAAAAGAAAAATTTAAATACCTTGAGTATTCTTTTGTTGTATATTTATCTGCTTTAGAAAATACTAGAATTCATACTTTATTTGCTACTATTAATGAAGTATTAGTCAATATGAATTTAAGAATTAAAACAAGTATTCTTAATGAAATAATTAATAAAGCTCAATTAATTAATGAGCCGCCTTATTTTAAAGGTGGTAGATTAAAGATATATTACACAACACAGGTTGAAAAAAATCCGCCTACTTTTATTTTAATGGTAAATGATCCACAACGATGTCATTTTTCTTATGAACGTTTTTTAATTAATCAAATTCGTGAACGATTTGGTTTTCAGGGTGTACCAATTAAATTAAGATTTAGAATGCGTAAGTCATTGTATAATAAACAATAAAAAAGTGTAAAATTTTGTGATTATATTTATTTTAAAGAAAATTATTGTATAATAATATTTATTAAGATAAAAAACTAATGATTAGAAAGTGTAAATGATTATGCTAAATTTTTTAACATTAGAGTCGCACAATAAAAGTTTATCAACATCGGCAATGTGAATAATGTTTATCATTGGTTTGATTTGTATTGGTATTATTTTTCTTGTGTTTTTTTTATTTAAAAGAAAATTACGTAAAGAAAGGAGCCTGATTAACGAGCAATTTTTATTTAAACCAAAAAAAGTTACATATCAAGTTTTTCATTTTTGAAATAAAGCTCTTTATATATTTTTAATGTTTTGTGCAACAGTTGGTGCCATTGTGCTATTATCAGTTTCAATAAGTTCAATGTTTTAATTTTGAAAAATTAAGAAAAAGTTTTAGGAAGGGGTTAAAATATGGGTTTAGTTTTCTGAAAAAAACATAAAGAGAAAAATCAAACAAAAAATAGTAATATTGAATTAAAAACCTCAAAAGAAAAAAGTCCTTGAAATAATGTTTTAAAATTTTTACAAGACTTAGGTAAAGCATTACAGTTTCCAATTGCAGTATTACCATTCGCTGCTATTTTAAACAGATTTGGAGCATTAGGACTTACATTTACTACTACAACTGATGCTGGTGTTATGCATGTTACTAATGAAGTGGGTTATTGAATTTCATATATTATTCAACAACCAGGAAAAATAGTATTTGATAATTTACCATTATTATTTGCTTTGGGTTTAGCATTTGGTTTAGCTAAAGATCATCGTGGTGAAGCTGCATTAGTTGGAGCAGTATTTTATTTGGCAATATCTGCAATGACGTCAATTGAACATTCATTACCAGAAATGTTATATAAAAATGTTTTAACTTTTACATCAAGTAAAGGTGAAAAATTTTCGTCATTATTTTATGTAGAAAAATTTGGAACAGATGGTAAAACTATTATCGGTGGTATTTATGTATTAAACATTGGTGTTTTTGGTGGAATTGTGGCAGGATGTTTATCTGCAGTTTTATATAATAAATATAAAGAAATCAAACTTCCTCAAGCATTATCATTCTTTGGTGGTAGAAGATTTGCACCAATGGTGGCTTTAACAATAACTATTCCCACTGCTTTGGCATTTGCTATTGTTTGACCATGAATTCAATTAGTATTAATGAAATTTGGTCAATTAATTGCTAATCCAAATAATCCAGCAGTTGCTATTCCAGGAACAGCAGTTTATGGAATATTAAATCGTTTATTATTACCTTTTGGATTACATCAAATCTTAAATACTTTTTTTTGATTTCAATTACCAATTAATGGTCAGATAATATCTCCAATTACAGGTGCTGCATCTGGAACAACGGAATGAGTAAATGGAGACATTAATGCTTTTACTAGAGGTATTGAAGGATCTGGATTTTTTCAATCAGGTTTCTTTCCTATTATGATGGGTGGTATTCCCGCTGCTGCCTTAGCTATGATTATGGCAGCTAAAAAAGAAAATAGAAAAATGGTATCAGGATTTTTAGGAGGAGTTGCTTTAGTTTCTTTTATTAGTGGAATCACTGAACCAATTGAATTTTCATTTGTATTTATTGCTCCATTATTATTAGTAATTCATGCCTTATTAACAGGGATATTTATTGCAATAACGACAGCATTGCATATCCAAGTTGGTTTTGGTTTTAGTGCTGGAATTATTGACTATTGCATTTCTTTTGCTCAATCATGAGGATTTGCTAATCATGCTACAGGTGCTTATCATATTACTTCAAATCCACTATGAGTATTATTATTAATTGTGGCTGCTGGTGGAGTTTATTTTATTGTATTTTATACATTAATTACTAAAATGAATATTGAAACACCAGGAAGAGAAGAAGATTTTGGTGTTGAAGAAAATAAAGTAACAACAAAATCAGAGTTAAGCAATAAAAATCTTAAAAGTGATAAATATACATTAATGGCAACAAAATTAATTGAAGCAATTGGTGCAGATAATTTTGTTGAAATTGATAATTGTGCTACTAGATTACGTTTGATTGTTAAAGATACATCACGTGTTAATTTGGCAAAAGTTAAGGCCGCAGGAGCATTTGGTACTAAAATTTTGAGTAAAGAAGCTTTGCAAATTGTTATTGGTACCGATGTTGAACATGTAGCCAATGCAATAAAGGCACAGTTACAAAATTCAGCAACTTTGAATATTAAAACTAAAGTTAATCTATAATTAAAAGTGATTATTACAATATAATATTAAAGCTACTAAAGCTCATATAACCATTTAATGGCTATATGAGCTTTTAATTGATTAAAAAAGATAGGAGTAAAAATAATGGCAGTAGGTAAACATTTAATTACTAACATTTTACAAAAAATAAAATCACAAGTACCAACATTAACTAAAGAAGACATTATTACTGCACTTAATATTATATATATAACTTGTGCAGAATATAACTTTAATTTTGTAGAAAAGTAATGATACATGATAAAGTGTTATTTTTAGAGAATTTTTACACTAAATAATGTTACTTTTAACAAATTTTTAATTAAAAATAATATTTTAAGTGTAAATTGATGAATAATTTTTGGTCATCCATACTTTTCTACATAATTAAAAGAATATAATGCTATTGATAGTTCTATTAATAATATTGCCAAATATTATCAACAAGAAGATGAAAAATTTGATAGTCAATTGTTTAGAAAAAATTTGCATAGTTTTTTGCAATATATTGATCAAGACAATTTATACAGTTTGAAAAGTTTGATTTCAATTATTTTAATAATTAATGTTTTTAATCATCCTTTATTATTTAGTGATTTTAGTGATTTTATTAAAAAAGATATTACTAATATTGAATTTATGAAAACAAAAATAGAAATCCTGAAAAATGATAATATTTTTTTTATTAAAAAAATTAGTTCGTGCAAGGACTTAAATAAGCTAAATAAATTAAGAGAACAATTAAATAATAATTTTGAAATATTAAAACATTTTAAATCAATTTGTGAAAATCATCAATTAGGTGTATTAAATATTTATAACTTTATTGCTAATCAATCAAAATATTTTGTTACTGATGAAGATTGTGATAATAAAATTAGTTTAACAAGTAATGAATATGAAAAAATTAAGGACATAATGTCAAGAGAAAATAGATTTAAGGATATTTTAATTAAAGATAGTAATTCTGAAATTCCATATAAATTAAATATTGAAGAACTTGATAAAATTTTTAAAAAGGAAGTTGTAAATTTATTCGATGAATATGAAAATAAAATTTGTGATTTTAAAAATAATAAATCTAAAAAAAATGAATTAAAAATTAAGGGAATTAAATTAAAAATTCAAAATATTTTTGATTTGTCAAAAATTATTTTTGAAATGTTTCAAAAACCAGTTACTTCTTCATTGCCTTTAACGAAAATTGTAAATCAAATTTTTGATGAAAATGATTCAATGCAATATTTAAGCGAGATTGAAAAAAATATTGATAGTAATATTGAAATGATTAAAAAGTTAAAGCAAAAATTGCAAGAAGTTTTAAATGATAATGATGTTTCAAAAAAGGAAACGTTAATGCAAGTAGAAAGTTTTAATAACTCTCATAAAATAGAAACAAAGAAAACAAATGTTAAAAAAAGAAAAAATAAGAAAAAAGACAACAAAAAAAATGAACATTTAAAATTTATTAATACTAATGAAACAGATAATTCTTTTAATTATGTAGAAAAGTATGGATGACCAAAAATTATTCATCAATTTACACTTAAAATATTATTTTTAATTAAAAATTTGTTAAAAGTAACATTATTTAGTGTAAAAATTCTCTAAAAATAACACTTTATCATGTATCATTACTTTTCTACAAAATTAAAGGATTTTTATGTGCAAGAAGAAAAAATAAAAATAAGAACAATTTTTAATGATGCTAAAAAATTAAGAGAATCATTAGAAAATTATTTTATTCATTGTAATGAATTTAAAGAAGTTCCTACAAAATTAGGAATGTTAATTTATTTAGATATAACTGAAAGTACTATTAGGACTTGAAAACAAAAAAAGAGAAATACTTTTTTACAACAAATTAATTGAGCGCATTCTCAAATTGAACACTTAAATTTACAAAGATATTTAACTTCAAATGCTGGTACTTCATCATGATATTTAGAAAGAGCATATGTTAATAAATATCATTTATCAACTAAAATTGATATAAAGAACAATGATAACGTCGCCCCTATAGCAATTAGTTTAGAAAATAAAGGTAAGAATAAATGTTAAGTAATTTTGGTTATTTATTAGATATTGCTAAAAGAATGTATTTAAAACAACCTTTAAATATTACTAAAATTAAACAATTAGGTAGTCGTAAATCTGGTAAAACATTTAGTGATATTGAATTTCTTGGAATTTTATTAATGTTAGAAAATATTAATATTCATGCTTATTTAATTCGTAATATGTCAAAACAATTAAATGATAGTTGACAAGAATTAAAACAAATTATTAGAGCAACTTATCCAAGTATTAATTTTATTATTAGTGAAACTAAAAAAACTATTGAATTTAATGGTAGTAAAATCACTTGTAAATATTTACATGCACAAGATAATAGTAATGTTAAATTAACTGGATTAGCAAGTAATTATTTATATGATTATGTAATTATATGAAGTGATGAAAGATATGAAATTACTGAAAATAATTATCAAGATTTAAAAGATGCTATTCGTGGTGCAAATCAATTATTAGAAATTGAAAGTTGTAATCCTTGGTCAATTCTTAATGAATTTATTAAAAAAACTATAAATGCTTGTCCACAAAATGAAAAGCAAATTATTAATGAATATGAACAATTTACTATTATTGATAAAACTATTTATCATTATCAAAATTGGAAACTTAATAGTCATTTAAAAGATAGTGATAAACAACAATTATTAGAAATAGAAACTCTTGACCCAATATCTGCAAGAGTAAGAAGTCATGGTTTAGTAGGTTATGAATCTGGTGGAATATATTCACATTTACTTCCTAAAATTAGTAGAGTAATACAAAAAAGTTATAGATTTAGTGCTGGATTAGATTATGGGTTTAAAGATGATGCATTAGCATGTTTATTAATAGGTTTTGATTATGATTTTAATTTTGTTAATGTTATTGATTGTTTAAAAATAGAAAATAAATTAATTCGTTATGATAATAAGCAATTAGCAAGATTAGTAGTTGAATTTTATATTAAATTAGCAAAAGAAAATAATCTGTTATATGAATATGGTTTAACTGTATATTGTGATTTTAGTAATTACACATTTATTGAAATGTTAAATGATACAGCAATTAAATATCAAGTTAATTCATGATTATATTTTAAAGATTGTGTGAAATTAAGACTTGAGTTTAGAATAGGTAAGAATGTGGCTTTAATGGCTTCAGAACGCTTAGAACCTGTTTAGAATCTTTTCGAAAATAATGTAAAATGATTATATATTTTAAAATAAGAGGTATATATGCATAAAAATTATCCAAGTCATGTCACCAAAGAACAATTTGAGAACATAAAATCAATTTTAGAAAATAGCAAAAAGAAAACAAAACCAAGAAGTTTAGATTTATATGAAGTATTTTGTGCAATTTTATATGTATTAAAAAGTGGTTGTCAATGAAGAATGCTACCAAAAAATTTTCCAAAATGACAAACTGTATATTATTATTTTCAAATTTGAAGTAAAAATAATGGTAAAGAACCTAGTGTATTGCAATTAATTTTAAAAAAAATTAGTTAAAAAAGTTCGTATCAATAATAATCGCAAAGAACAAACTAGTTTTTGTATAATTGATTCGCAAAGTGTTAAAAATACAGATACTACTGAAAATAAAGGTTATGATGCTGGTAAAAAGATTTCAGGCATAAAACGTCATATTGTTGTTGATTCTCAAGGTTTACCACATGCAATTTACATAACCACAGCAGAAAAAACTTTTAATTATGTAGAAAAGTATGGATGACCAAAAATTATTCATCAATTTACACTTAAAATATTATTTTTAATTAAAAATTTGTTAAAAGTAACATTATTTAGTGTAAAAATTATCTAAAAATAACACTTTATCATGTATCATTACTTTTCTACAAAATTAAAGGAAAAAACAGATCGTAATAGCGCTATAATAATGATTGAAAATGAAAAAGAAAATCTTTCTGCAGTTCAAAAAATAATAGTAGATGCTGGTTATACTGGTGAAAAATTTGCTTCTGAAATCAAAACAATCATAAATGCAAATGTTGAAGTGATAAAACGTAATGAATTACATACTTTTGTAGTATTACCAAAAAGATGAATTGTAGAACGAAGCTTTGCTTGATTAGAAAAATACAGAAGATTATGAAAAAATTGTGAAAGAAAACTAAATACTAGTTTACAAATGGTTGTTCTTTCATTTATTTCAGTTTTATTAAAAAGATTCTAAACAGGTTCTTACAAAATCATTCATAATTATATTTCTTTCATAACAATATGTTTTTAATTCATAATGGTCATTTTTAGTAAGACGAATTTTTAAATTTTTAATTAATAATTTATCTTGATGTTTTTTAAGTGCTGCTGCTACCATTTATATTCATCTCCTTTAACTTTTAATAATTCTTTTATAATCAATAATTACTTGTTCTAATTGATTTACATTTTTATAATTAAAATAATCACAATTAATTTTTAAATCACCATCATTATCAATTTCAATTTCTAAATCTTCATATTTACTATTAAATTCTTTTAATTATGTAGAAAAGTATGGATGACCAAAAATTATTCATCAATTTACACTTAAAATATTATTTTTAATTAAAAATTTGTTAAAAGTAACATTATTTAGTGTAAAAATTCTCTAAAAATAACACTTTATCATGTATCATTACTTTTCTACAAAATTAAAGGAAAATGCTAAAGCAAATCCTGCAATGGTATACAAAATTGGTAGTAGTACATCCATTAAATTGTTCAATAATTGTTGAGTTTGTGGATCCACACTTGATAATAAATTAAATAAAAACATAATTTTTACTTCCTTTCTTTTTTTATAAACTTTAAAAAGAAAAACGACATTTTAGGTTACATCTAGAATGTCGTTTGCAAAAAATTAGAGGCTTTTTAGAAATCTGTGTATCTTTGTTTTACAAAGTACTAGTTCAGATTAATTCTGTCTTCAAATTTTATCATAAAATGAGCAATTGCTGTATTTCAATTTTGAATAGGCAATGTTCATTTTTTTGTTATATTTTCAATTGTAAATAAAATATTTTAAAAACTGACATATCATTAGGAAAAGCTTTTTTTGTTTCCTGAATTGTAAATATAAATGGGACAGTTTTTTAAAATAATTGTATTAAATCTATTGGTCTTTTATAAGATAGTGATTTTCTGGGTGTAGAATTAATTTGAAATGCTATAGTATTTAAATCTTTTTGTTTATATGAAGATAGATCT
This sequence comes from Spiroplasma endosymbiont of Amphimallon solstitiale, assembly GCF_964030965.1. Taxonomy (GTDB): domain Bacteria; phylum Bacillota_I; class Bacilli_A; order Mycoplasmatales; family VBWQ01; genus Spiroplasma_E. The sequence continues at coordinate 1,328,898 of NZ_OZ034999.1, read as the reverse complement.
GTAGATTTTGGTAAATATCTTCTTAAAATACCATTATTATTTTCATTTAAACCTCTTTGACAAGGTTTACCAGGATCTGCAAAATAAATCTTAACATTACAATTTTTTTCGATTAATTTTCATTTACTAAATTCTTTACCACGATCAAAAGTAATAGTTTTAACTGTTCCTTTTTGTAACTTTGAAATAAATTTTATTATATTTTTTGTAATATTTTCTGATTTATTATTTTTAGTTGCTAAGAACCTGTTTAGAATCTTTTTAATAAAACTGAAATAAATGAAAGAACAACCATTTGTAAACTAGTATTTAGTTTTCTTTCACAATTTTTTCATAATCTTCTGTATTTTTCTAATCAAGCAAAGCTTCGTTCTACAATTCATCTTTTTGGTAATACTACAAAAGTATGTAATTCATTACGTTTTATCACTTCAACATTTGCATTTATGATTGTTTTGATTTCAGAAGCAAATTTTTCACCAGTATAACCAGCATCTACTATTATTTTTTGAACTGCAGAAAGATTTTCTTTTTCATTTTCAATCATTATTATAGCGCTATTACGATCTGTTTTTTCTGCTGTGGTTATGTAAATTGCATGTGGTAAACCTTGAGAATCAACAACAATATGACGTTTTATGCCTGAAATCTTTTTACCAGCATCATAACCTTTATTTTCAGTAGTATCTGTATTTTTAACACTTTGCGAATCAATTATACAAAAACTAGTTTGTTCTTTGCGATTATTATTGATACGAACTTTTTTAACTAATTTTTTTTAAAATTAATTACAATACACTAGGTTCTTTACCATTATTTTTACTTCAAATTTGAAAATAATAATATACAGTTTGTCATTTTGGAAAATTTTTCTTTAATTTTGTAGAAAAGTAATGATACATGATAAAGTGTTATTTTTAGAGAATTTTTACACTAAATAATGTTACTTTTAACAAATTTTTAATTAAAAATAATATTTTAAGTGTAAATTGATGAATAATTTTTGGTCATCCATACTTTTCTACATAATTAAAAAAATTTTTTGGTAGCATTCTTCATTGACAACCACTTTTTAATACATATAAAATTGCACAAAATACTTCATATAAATCTAAACTTCTTGGTTTTGTTTTCTTTTTGCTATTTTCTAAAATTGATTTTATGTTCTCAAATTGTTCTTTGGTGACATGACTTGGATAATTTTTATGCATATATACCTCTTATTTTAAAATATATAATCATTTTACATTATTTTCGAAAAGATTCTAAACAGGTTCTAAAGGAATTGTGGTTTTTGATCATATATCAGCTAAAGTAATAATAGAACTTTTATGATCTTTACCAATGATAGTATCACCCTCTAAATGACCAAATTCTTCTATATTTTTAATATTAGGAATGATTAAATTTCTTTCATGAATAGACTTACAATTATTAATTCTGCCCCTAGTTTCTTTTTGTTTGTGAGGTTTATTTTTTCCTTTTCTCAATAAGTTATTTTCATCAAAACCCATTCGATTTGTTTTAAACATGTTATATAAAGTTTTTGTTGAAATACTTTTTATTTTATTTTCCTTTAAAAAATTAGCAATTATATCAAGAGCATAATTTTTAGTAATTAACAAATGATTAATAGTATTAATTTCTATTAAAGTTAAAATTATTAATTTTCTACCTGCATTTTGTTTATTTTTTTGAATTTTATTCAATATTTCTAATGGTAATAAGTTTTGATTTAATAATCTACAAACTCTATGTACAGTTGATTTACTATAATCAATGGCTTTTGCTATTTTACGAATCGAAAATCCATAACTTTTATATTCTTTTATTGCTATTATTGATTCAATAGTCAGATACTTATACATTGTGCTAATTCCTTTCTTTTCTTAATTATAGAATTAACACAATTTAATTTTTATATAAGTGTCCTTTTTAATTTTACAATTCAGGTTTCTAATAACTTTTCGTAATTGACTATTAACAGATTCAATAGCATTTGTTGTATAAATTACTCTTTTGATTTCTGCAGGATAACTAATAAAAATCATCAAATTTTCTCAATTTTTATATCAAGATTTAGCAATTTGGGGATATTGTTTATTTCATTTACTTTCAAATGATTCTAAAGCTTGCATTGCTTGTTCTTCACTACATGCACTATAAATTGGTTTTAAATCTGTAACTAGAGTTTTTCGATGTTTGTATGAAACATATTTTAAACTATTTCGAATTTGATGAACAATGCATAATTGATGTTCTGTTTTAGGATAAACTGCTTGTATTGCTTCTGACATGCCTGTTAAATTATCACTACAAGCAATCAAAATATCATTTAAGCCTCGATTTTTCACTTCTGTGAAATTAGCTAATCAAAATTTAGCACCTTCATTTTCACTAATTTATAAGCCTAAAACATCTTTTTTACCTTCTAAATCAACTCCTAATGCTATATAAACTGATTTGTTAATAATCCGTTTATCTTGTCGAACTTTAACTACTATACAATCAAAATAAACAATCGGATAAACTCTTTCTAATGGTCGATTTTGTCATGCTTTGACATCATCAATAACATCATCAGTAATTTGACTAATAACACTTTCACTAATATCAGCACCATGATATAACTCTTGTAACTGCATTCTAATGTCAGATAGAGTCATACCTTTTGCATATAGTGAAAGCACTTGTTGATCAAAACCATCAAATCTTCGCTGTCTTTTTGCAACTATTACAGGAATAAAATCACTATTGCGATCTCTTGGTACATCAATCTCAATTTTACCTTGTTGAGTTATTAATTTTTTTGAACTTGTACCATTACGAGCATTTTCAGTATTACTATGTTGATTTTTTTCATATCCTAAATAATTTTGCATTTCAGAATTCAACATTTTTTCAACTAAACGTTTTGTTAATTCTTTATATAAACCCCCTTCTTTAAAAACTGTTGTTAAATCTTCAGTATTTTCCTTTAATTTTTTAGAAAAGTAGTGATACATGATAAAGTGTTATTTTTAGAGAATTTTTAAACTAAATAATGTTACTTTTAACAAATTTTTAATTAAAAATAATATTTTAAGTGTAAATTGATGAATAATTTTTGGTCATCCATACTTTTCTACATAATTAAAAGTATTTTCTAATAATAAATCTACTGCTTTGATATTGGATCATTATTATTAATATTTTGTTTTTTAGCCATCTGTAACTCACTCTTTCTAGTCATTTAATTATATTTACTAGAATTAATTAAACATAGTTATTTTTGTAAGTTACACAGATTACTAAACATTGCCAAAAATTATGAAAAAATATATAATTTAAATGCAGGTTGGACTTCAGTAGGGAACCTGTCAGCAATAGGGTATCTTGTAAATAGGTCTGTTGCATTTTTATTTTTAAGTTTGATTTTATTATATACTTTTCTAATTTAAAAACAAATAATAATTACATTTTGGGTGATTTAGAAAGTTTAGTAGATTTACTTACTGATGATTTTGAATCTTGTAAGTTTTTTAATCTCTCAGCTTGTCTTTCGCTTTCAGCAAGTAATAAATCAAGTTTTCTAATTTGTTGTTTTGCTTCATGTAATAATTTTTTTTCTTTTTCTTTTGCTTCTTTATCCATAACAAAATATGCTCCTTTTAATAGAAAAAATTTAGATTATTTTTTTCTACATTGTAAAATATCCACAAATAGTATAAAATTTTTTTCAAAAAAAACAAAAGATAAAAGAAAAAAAGATAACTCTTTTCAAAAAGAGTTATCTACAAAGAATTAATTTATTTGTACAATTCGTGCCTTAATTCTTTTTTTTGTCATATGCTTGTTTTGTTCTACATTTATTTTATCTTTATTAAAACTATCTATATCTGAATCAAATACCTCAGAAGCACTTTCAATTCCAGAATCTCTTAATTTAATTTCTTGTTTTAATTCTTGATTTTGTTTCATATGAAATTCAATTTCTTCTTTTTGACTTCTAATAATATTTTCTAAAGTCACACATTGACTATCAAATTTAATATTTTTACTATCTATAAAATTCATATGTTCTTGATTTTCTTGCTCTAATTTACTAATTTTGTTTCGATTTTCTTGCATGTTACTTTCTAATTGTTTTATTTTTTCTTTCCCACTTTCAATTAGTGTTTCAAGTTTGCGATTTGATTGTTTTAATTGGTCTCTTTCTATTTTTATATCATAATGTCTTTTTTCTATCTCACATAAAAGTTCATTTGCTTTATCATTTAATTTTTCAACTACATTTTCACATTTATTTTTTATATATTGGTAATTAAAATTAAAGTTTGATATCTCATTTTTAATGTCTCTGTTTCTATTAATTTTTCCAAAAGTAAAAAATCTAATCACAAAATTTTTAAAAAAATTTATTTTTTTACTTTCTAAATTTTTAACAATTCTTTTTTTTAAAGGTTTTAAATTAGTTCGTAATAAATTTAATTGTAATTTTATATTATTAATAGTTTCAAAAACAGAATTAAATTCAATATGTTTATCATTATCACCATTGCTATTAAGTTTTGATTTTATAGAATTATCAATATCTAATAAATAATTTTGTTCTATAAAAATAACTTTATCTTTTAAAGTTTTAAAATCAACTTTATCTTGAACTAATCAAATTTGATTTTCCTTTGTATTTGGCATGTTTTTCACTCCTTTTTAAAAGCATAAAACCCATTTACTTTTAATAAAACAAAGCAATGGGTTAAAAACTATATACACATTTTATATTTACATTATATATTTTTTTTATCTAAAAGCAAATTAAAACAATTAATTAATTCTGTTAAAGAAAAATATAATTTTCATGCTATTAATTTTTTAGTTAAATCATTGATAAAATTTCATTCAATTGTATTACTAGGAATTATTGACGTAGCTTTTGATAAAAGATTACGGTATAAATTTATTTGTTTAATGGTTTCATTATAATTTTTTACAATATTTAAATCATTAATATAAAAACTTAATTTTTGATTTAAAATTTCAATGTAAGAATTATAATTAAGTGATTTATTTTTTCAATCTAATAATTTAATTATTTGTTCATGCATCAATTTTTGTAATTCAAAAAAATAAATACTTCAATCATGTTTATCTAAAAAATATCTGATTTTTTGCAATTGTTTTTTAGTATTAATATCAAAATTTATTTCTGATGCTTCTATAGTTACTATTTTTTTATCATCCTGAATTGTAAAATTAAAAAGGACACTTATATAAAAATTAAATTGTGTTAATTCTATAATTAAGAAAAGAAAGGAATTAGCACAATGTATAAGTATCTGACTATTGAATCAATAATAGCAATAAAAGAATATAAAAGTTATGGATTTTCGATTCGTAAAATAGCAAAAGCCATTGATTATAGTAAATCAACTGTACATAGAGTTTGTAGATTATTAAATCAAAACTTATTACCATTAGAAATATTGAATAAAATTCAAAAAAATAAACAAAATGCAGGTAGAAAATTAATAATTTTAACTTTAATAGAAATTAATACTATTAATCATTTGTTAATTACTAAAAATTATTTTAATTATGTAGAAAAGTATGGATGACCAAAAATTATTCATCAATTTACACTTAAAATATTATTTTTAATTAAAAATTTGTTAAAAGTAACATTATTTAGTGTAAAAATTCTCTAAAAATAACACTTTATCATGTATCATTACTTTTCTACAAAATTAAAGAAAAATTATGCTCTTGATATAATTGCTAATTTTTTAAAGGAAAATAAAATAAAAAGTATTTCAACAAAAACTTTATATAACATGTTTAAAACAAATCGAATGGGTTTTGATGAAAATAACTTATTGAGAAAAGGAAAAAATAAACCTCACAAACAAAAAGAAACTAGGGGCAGAATTAATAATTGTAAGTCTATTCATGAAAGAAATTTAATCATTCCTAATATTAAAAATATAGAAGAATTTGGTCATTTAGAGGGTGATACTATCATTGGTAAAGATCATAAAAGTTCTATTATTACTTTAGCTGATATATGATCAAAAACCACAATTCCTTTAGCAACTAAAAATAATAAATCAGAAAATATTACAAAAAGTATAATAAAATTTATTTCAAAGTTACAAAAAGGAACAGTTAAAACTATTACTTTTGATCGTGGTAAAGAATTTAGTAAATGAAAATTAATCGAAAAAAATTGTAATGTTAAGATTTATTTTGCAGATCCTAGTAAACCTTGTCAAAGAGGTTTAAATGAAAATAATAATGGTATTTTAAGAAGATATTTACCAAAATCTACAGATCTATCTTCATATAAACAAAAAGATTTAAATACTATAGCATTTCAAATTAATTCTACACCCAGAAAATCACTATCTTATAAAAGACCAATAGATTTAATACAATTATTTTAAAAAACTGTCCCATTTATATTTACAATTCAGGTTTAAATAAACTAAATCTGGTGTTCCAGCAATTACATTATCATTAATAGGTTTTTCTATAATAAATTCATAATTATTTTTATCTTTAAATTTTTCTTTTAAAAACATAAGTGATTTTTTACAATAAGAATAATTTATATTATTAGTTACTGTATTGCTTCTGACATGCCTGTTAAATTATCACTACAAGCAATCAAAATATCATTTAAGCCTCAATTTTTCATTTCTGTGAAATTAGCTAATCAAAATTTAGCACCTTCATTTTCACTAATTCATAAGCCTAAAACATCTTTTTTACCTTCTAAATCAACTCCTAATGCTATATAAACTGATTTATTAATAATCCGTTTATCTTGTCGAACTTTAACTACTATACAATCAAAATAAACAATCGGATAAACGCTTTCTAATGGTCGATTTTGTCATGCTTTGACATCATCAATAACATCATCAGTAATTTGACTAATAACACTTTCACTAATATCAGCACCATGATATAACTCTTGTAACTGCATTCTAATGTCAGATAGAGTCATACCTTTTGCATATAGTGAAAGCACTTGTTGATCAAAACCATCAAATCTTCGCTGTCTTTTTGCAACTATTAAAGGAGTAAAATCACTATTGCGATCTCTTGGTACATCAATCTCAATTTTACCTTGTTGAGTTATTAATTTTTTTGAACTTGTACCATTACGAGCATTTTCAGTATTACTATGTTGATTTTTTTCATATCCTAAATAATTTTGCATTTCAGAATTCAACATTTTTTCAACTAAACGTTTTGTTAATTCTTTATATAAACCCCCTTCTTTAAAAACTGTTGTTAAATCTTCAGTATTTTCCTTTAATTTTTTAGAAAAGTAGTGATACATGATAAAGTGTTATTTTTAGAGAATTTTTAAACTAAATAATGTTACTTTTAACAAATTTTTAATTAAAAATAATATTTTAAGTGTAAATTGATGAATAATTTTTGGTCATCCATACTTTTCTACATAATTAAAAGTATTTTCTAATAATAAATCTACTGCTTTGATATTGGATCATTATTATTAATATTTTGTTTTTTAGCCATCTGTAACTCACTCTTTCTAGTCATTTAATTATATTTACTAGAATTAATTAAACATAGTTATTTTTGTAAGTTACACAGATTACTAAACATTGCCAAAAATTATGAAAAAATATATAATTTAAATGCAGGTTGGACTTCAGTAGGGAACCTGTCAGCAATAGGGTATCTTGTAAATAGGTCTGTTGCATTTTTATTTTTAAGTTTGATTTTATTATATACTTTTCTAATTTAAAAACAAATAATAATTACATTTTGGGTGATTTAGAAAGTTTAGTAGATTTACTTACTGATGATTTTGAATCTTGTAAGTTTTTTAATCTCTCAGCTTGTCTTTCGCTTTCAGCAAGTAATAAATCAAGTTTTCTAATTTGTTGTTTTGCTTCATGTAATAATTTTTTTTCTTTTTCTTTTGCTTCTTTATCCATAACAAAATATGCTCCTTTTAATAGAAAAAATTTAGATTATTTTTTTCTACATTGTAAAATATCCACAAATAGTATAAAATTTTTTTCAAAAAAAACAAAAGATAAAAGAAAAAAAGATAACTCTTTTCAAAAAGAGTTATCTACAAAGAATTAATTTATTTGTACAATTCGTGCCTTAATTCTTTTTTTTGTCATATGCTTGTTTTGTTCTACATTTATTTTATCTTTCCTGAATTGTAAAATTAAAAAGGACACTTATATAAAAATTAAATTGTGTTAATTCTATAATTAAGAAAAGAAAGGAATTAGCACAATGTATAAGTATCTGACTATTGAATCAATAATAGCAATAAAAGAATATAAAAGTTATGGATTTTCGATTCGTAAAATAGCAAAAGCCATTGATTATAGTAAATCAACTGTACATAGAGTTTGTAGATTATTAAATCAAAACTTATTACCATTAGAAATATTGAATAAAATTCAAAAAAATAAACAAAATGCAGGTAGAAAATTAATAATTTTAACTTTAATAGAAATTAATACTATTAATCATTTGTTAATTACTAAAAATTATTTTAATTATGTAGAAAAGTATGGATGACCAAAAATTATTCATCAATTTACACTTAAAATATTATTTTTAATTAAAAATTTGTTAAAAGTAACATTATTTAGTGTAAAAATTCTCTAAAAATAACACTTTATCATGTATCATTACTTTTCTACAAAATTAAAGAAAAATTATGCTCTTGATATAATTGCTAATTTTTTAAAGGAAAATAAAATAAAAAGTATTTCAACAAAAACTTTATATAACATGTTTAAAACAAATCGAATGGGTTTTGATGAAAATAACTTATTGAGAAAAGGAAAAAATAAACCTCACAAACAAAAAGAAACTAGGGGCAGAATTAATAATTGTAAGTCTATTCATGAAAGAAATTTAATCATTCCTAATATTAAAAATATAGAAGAATTTGGTCATTTAGAGGGTGATACTATCATTGGTAAAGATCATAAAAGTTCTATTATTACTTTAGCTGATATATGATCAAAAACCACAATTCCTTTAGCAACTAAAAATAATAAATCAGAAAATATTACAAAAAGTATAATAAAATTTATTTCAAAGTTACAAAAAGGAACAGTTAAAACTATTACTTTTGATCGTGGTAAAGAATTTAGTAAATGAAAATTAATCGAAAAAAATTATAATGTTAAGATTTATTTTGCAGATCCTAGTAAACCTTGTCAAAGAGGTTTAAATGAAAATAATAATGGTATTTTAAGAAGATATTTACCAAAATCTACAGATCTATCTTCATATAAACAAAAAGATTTAAATACTATAGCATTTCAAATTAATTCTACACCCAGAAAATCACTATCTTATAAAAGACCAATAGATTTAATACAATTATTTTAAAAAACTGTCCCATTTATATTTACAATTCAGGTTTAAATAAACTAAATCTGGTGTTCCAGCAATTACATTATCATTAATAGGTTTTTCTATAATAAATTCATAATTATTTTTATCTTTAAATTTTTCTTTTAAAAACATAAGTGATTTTTTACAATAAGAATAATTTATATTATTAGTTACTGTATTGCTTCTGACATGCCTGTTAAATTATCACTACAAGCAATCAAAATATCATTTAAGCCTCAATTTTTCATTTCTGTGAAATTAGCTAATCAAAATTTAGCACCTTCATTTTCACTAATTCATAAGCCTAAAACATCTTTTTTACCTTCTAAATCAACTCCTAATGCTATATAAACTGATTTATTAATAATCCGTTTATCTTGTCGAACTTTAACTACTATACAATCAAAATAAACAATCGGATAAACGCTTTCTAATGGTCGATTTTGTCATGCTTTGACATCATCAATAACATCATCAGTAATTTGACTAATAACACTTTCACTAATATCAGCACCATGATATAACTCTTGTAACTGCATTCTAATGTCAGATAGAGTCATACCTTTTGCATATAGTGAAAGCACTTGTTGATCAAAACCATCAAATCTTCGCTGTCTTTTTGCAACTATTAAAGGAGTAAAATCACTATTGCGATCTCTTGGTACATCAATCTCAATTTTACCTTGTTGAGTTATTAATTTTTTTGAACTTGTACCATTACGAGCATTTTCAGTATTACTATGTTGATTTTTTTCATATCCTAAATAATTTTGCATTTCAGAATTCAACATTTTTTCAACTAAACGTTTTGTTAATTCTTTATATAAACCCCCTTCTTTAAAAACTGTTGTTAAATCTTCAGTATTTTCCTTTAATTTTTTAGAAAAGTAGTGATACATGATAAAGTGTTATTTTTAGAGAATTTTTAAACTAAATAATGTTACTTTTAACAAATTTTTAATTAAAAATAATATTTTAAGTGTAAATTGATGAATAATTTTTGGTCATCCATACTTTTCTACATAATTAAAAGTATTTTCTAATAATAAATCTACTGCTTTGATATTGGATCATTATTATTAATATTTTGTTTTTTAGCCATCTGTAACTCACTCTTTCTAGTCATTTAATTATATTTACTAGAATTAATTAAACATAGTTATTTTTGTAAGTTACACAGATTACTAAACATTGCCAAAAATTATGAAAAAATATATAATTTAAATGCAGGTTGGACTTCAGTAGGGAACCTGTCAGCAATAGGGTATCTTGTAAATAGGTCTGTTGCATTTTTATTTTTAAGTTTGATTTTATTATATACTTTTCTAATTTAAAAACAAATAATAATTACATTTTGGGTGATTTAGAAAGTTTAGTAGATTTACTTACTGATGATTTTGAATCTTGTAAGTTTTTTAATCTCTCAGCTTGTCTTTCGCTTTCAGCAAGTAATAAATCAAGTTTTCTAATTTGTTGTTTTGCTTCATGTAATAATTTTTTTTCTTTTTCTTTTGCTTCTTTATCCATAACAAAATATGCTCCTTTTAATAGAAAAAATTTAGATTATTTTTTTCTACATTGTAAAATATCCACAAATAGTATAAAATTTTTTTCAAAAAAAACAAAAGATAAAAGAAAAAAAGATAACTCTTTTCAAAAAGAGTTATCTACAAAGAATTAATTTATTTGTACAATTCGTGCCTTAATTCTTTTTTTTGTCATATGCTTGTTTTGTTCTACATTTATTTTATCTTTATTAAAACTATCTATATCTGAATCAAATACCTCAGAAGCACTTTCAATTCCAGAATCTCTTAATTTAATTTCTTGTTTTAATTCTTGATTTTGTTTCATATGAAATTCAATTTCTTCTTTTTGACTTCTAATAATATTTTCTAAAGTCACACATTGACTATCAAATTTAATATTTTTACTATCTATAAAATTCATATGTTCTTGATTTTCTTGCTCTAATTTACTAATTTTGTTTCGATTTTCTTGCATGTTACTTTCTAATTGTTTTATTTTTTCTTTCCCACTTTCAATTAGTGTTTCAAGTTTGCGATTTGATTGTTTTAATTGGTCTCTTTCTATTTTTATATCATAATGTCTTTTTTCTATCTCACATAAAAGTTCATTTGCTTTATCATTTAATTTTTCAACTACATTTTCACATTTATTTTTTATATATTGGTAATTAAAATTAAAGTTTGATATCTCATTTTTAATGTCTCTGTTTCTATTAATTTTTCCAAAAGTAAAAAATCTAATCACAAAATTTTTAAAAAAATTTATTTTTTTACTTTCTAAATTTTTAACAATTCTTTTTTTTAAAGGTTTTAAATTAGTTCGTAATAAATTTAATTGTAATTTTATATTATTAATAGTTTCAAAAACAGAATTAAATTCAATATGTTTATCATTATCACCATTGCTATTAAGTTTTGATTTTATAGAATTATCAATATCTAATAAATAATTTTGTTCTATAAAAATAACTTTATCTTTTAAAGTTTTAAAATCAACTTTATCTTGAACTAATCAAATTTGATTTTCCTTTGTATTTGGCATGTTTTTCACTCCTTTTTAAAAGCATAAAACCCATTTACTTTTAATAAAACAAAGCAATGGGTTAAAAACTATATACACATTTTATATTTACATTATATATTTTTTTTATCTAAAAGCAAATTAAAACAATTAATTAATTCTGTTAAAGAAAAATATAATTTTCATGCTATTAATTTTTTAGTTAAATCATTGATAAAATTTCATTCAATTGTATTACTAGGAATTATTGACGTAGCTTTTGATAAAAGATTACGGTATAAATTTATTTGTTTAATGGTTTCATTATAATTTTTTACAATATTTAAATCATTAATATAAAAACTTAATTTTTGATTTAAAATTTCAATGTAAGAATTATAATTAAGTGATTTATTTTTTCAATCTAATAATTTAATTATTTGTTCATGCATCAATTTTTGTAATTCAAAAAAATAAATACTTCAATCATGTTTATCTAAAAAATATCTGATTTTTTGCAATTGTTTTTTAGTATTAATATCAAAATTTATTTCTGATGCTTCTATAGTTACTATTTTTTTATCATCCTGAATTGTAAAATTAAAAAGGACACTTATATAAAAATTAAATTGTGTTAATTCTATAATTAAGAAAAGAAAGGAATTAGCACAATGTATAAGTATCTGACTATTGAATCAATAATAGCAATAAAAGAATATAAAAGTTATGGATTTTCGATTCGTAAAATAGCAAAAGCCATTGATTATAGTAAATCAACTGTACATAGAGTTTGTAGATTATTAAATCAAAACTTATTACCATTAGAAATATTGAATAAAATTCAAAAAAATAAACAAAATGCAGGTAGAAAATTAATAATTTTAACTTTAATAGAAATTAATACTATTAATCATTTGTTAATTACTAAAAATTATTTTAATTATGTAGAAAAGTATGGATGACCAAAAATTATTCATCAATTTACACTTAAAATATTATTTTTAATTAAAAATTTGTTAAAAGTAACATTATTTAGTGTAAAAATTCTCTAAAAATAACACTTTATCATGTATCATTACTTTTCTACAAAATTAAAGAAAAATTATGCTCTTGATATAATTGCTAATTTTTTAAAGGAAAATAAAATAAAAAGTATTTCAACAAAAACTTTATATAACATGTTTAAAACAAATCGAATGGGTTTTGATGAAAATAACTTATTGAGAAAAGGAAAAAATAAACCTCACAAACAAAAAGAAACTAGGGGCAGAATTAATAATTGTAAGTCTATTCATGAAAGAAATTTAATCATTCCTAATATTAAAAATATAGAAGAATTTGGTCATTTAGAGGGTGATACTATCATTGGTAAAGATCATAAAAGTTCTATTATTACTTTAGCTGATATATGATCAAAAACCACAATTCCTTTAGCAACTAAAAATAATAAATCAGAAAATATTACAAAAAGTATAATAAAATTTATTTCAAAGTTACAAAAAGGAACAGTTAAAACTATTACTTTTGATCGTGGTAAAGAATTTAGTAAATGAAAATTAATCGAAAAAAATTGTAATGTTAAGATTTATTTTGCAGATCCTAGTAAACCTTGTCAAAGAGGTTTAAATGAAAATAATAATGGTATTTTAAGAAGATATTTACCAAAATCTACAGATCTATCTTCATATAAACAAAAAGATTTAAATACTATAGCATTTCAAATTAATTCTACACCCAGAAAATCACTATCTTATAAAAGACCAATAGATTTAATACAATTATTTTAAAAAACTGTCCCATTTATATTTACAATTCAGGTTTAAATAAACTAAATCTGGTGTTCCAGCAATTACATTATCATTAATAGGTTTTTCTATAATAAATTCATAATTATTTTTATCTTTAAATTTTTCTTTTAAAAACATAAGTGATTTTTTACAATAAGAATAATTTATATTATTAGTTACTGTATTGCTTCTGACATGCCTGTTAAATTATCACTACAAGCAATCAAAATATCATTTAAGCCTCAATTTTTCATTTCTGTGAAATTAGCTAATCAAAATTTAGCACCTTCATTTTCACTAATTCATAAGCCTAAAACATCTTTTTTACCTTCTAAATCAACTCCTAATGCTATATAAACTGATTTATTAATAATCCGTTTATCTTGTCGAACTTTAACTACTATACAATCAAAATAAACAATCGGATAAACGCTTTCTAATGGTCGATTTTGTCATGCTTTGACATCATCAATAACATCATCAGTAATTTGACTAATAACACTTTCACTAATATCAGCACCATGATATAACTCTTGTAACTGCATTCTAATGTCAGATAGAGTCATACCTTTTGCATATAGTGAAAGCACTTGTTGATCAAAACCATCAAATCTTCGCTGTCTTTTTGCAACTATTAAAGGAGTAAAATCACTATTGCGATCTCTTGGTACATCAATCTCAATTTTACCTTGTTGAGTTATTAATTTTTTTGAACTTGTACCATTACGAGCATTTTCAGTATTACTATGTTGATTTTTTTCATATCCTAAATAATTTTGCATTTCAGAATTCAACATTTTTTCAACTAAACGTTTTGTTAATTCTTTATATAAACCCCCTTCTTTAAAAACTGTTGTTAAATCTTCAGTATTTTCTAATAATAAATCTACTGCTTTTGATATTGAATCATTATTATTAATATTTTGTTTTTTAGCCATCTGTAACTCACTCTTTCTAGTCATTTAATTATATTTACTAGAATTAATTAAACATAGTTATTTTTGTAAGTTACACAGATTACTAAACATTGCCTTTTATTCATTTTTTTATTTTAGAGTTTATTTTTTCTTGTTGTTGTTTAACTTCATTTTGTATATTTTTTAATATTTCTTTACTATCTTGCATTTTAATTACTCCTTTTTTTACTATTAATGTAAGTTTTTTGTATTGTTGTCTGTTAAAAGCATATCCATGAACTTTTCAATATCTTCTTCTTCAAAAGTATCTTTTAAACAATTAAAACAAAAACGTGAATATCTATCATTCATCTTTAATCTAAAACAATAGGCACAAGCAGGATAATCACACATTATACAATTTCTGTTAGCAGGTCTATTACAAAATTTTGACATTACAAACTGACATTTATTATCTTTGATATGCTTTTCATATTTTTTTCAAAATTCTTTTTCTTTTTCTTTGTTAATCATAATTTATTCTCCTTTTCCCTTAATTTTACTTATAAATTGTACTATTTTTGATTATTTTTACAAGTATGCTTTTAAATGCAAAATAAAACCTAAATTAAAGGCGTTTATTTTATGATACCTATACTATTAATTATATTGAAATTGTTTATTATATTTTAAATATGAAAGTCGTTTTTTAAAAAGTTTTGATTTAATTTTAAATTACACTTATATATGTTTATAATAAAAAAGTAAATTAATTTTTTAAATATATTTACAATAAATTTAAAATTTAAAAAAAGTTAGGAGAAAAAATATGAGTTTTAATTATTTATGAACTTTAAAAGAAGCAACAAAAAGAATGTATCAATCATTTAGAGATGATGTAAAAAATCAATGAGAAAAAACAGATTGAAGAATCTTAAAAGAAAGAGATAGAAAATATATCCCCGTTAAAATTAAAACAAGAACTAGAAATACTATCAATGGTCTTGTTACTTATAAATGTCGTGATTATAAATATTATGATGAACAATTAAAAAAATGAGTTCCTATTTGTTTATTAGATGAAAAATTGCAATTACCTAAATACAAAAGGACTTGTCAAGATATCAAAAATAATGTTATTGAACATTTTGCAGATGGAAAAAGGTATATTGACATTTTACATACTATGAAACAAACAAAATTTAGCACAACAAGTATTAGTAGATTATTTCAAGAATATCAAGTTAGTAAATTAGATGTTCCTAAAATAAAATTAGAACCAAATCAATTTATTTATATTAGTATTGATGATGGACATCGAAAGTTTTGAAAATTTAAACGAAATTCTGGTAAATATTCAATGCGTTTAGTGTTATTTTGTACAGATAATGTTAATCATAAATTAGTTAATAAAAGAGTAGATGTAATAATAAGACCAACAAAAACTAAAATTGGAGTTCAAAAAACTGCTGAATTTATTTTAGAACAAGGAAATAGATTTTTTGAAAATTTTGACAAAGCAAAAATTATTATTTGTGGAGATAGTGCAGAATGAATTAAAGATGTTGCTAATTATTTAGATGCACAATTTGTTTTAGATAAATTCCATTTAGTTAAAAAGTTGTATGTAGGAATTATTGCTGGAAACAAAGGAAAATATTTTGAAGAATATAATACTTGTAGAAACTTTATTGAAAATGGTCAATATGATGAATTAATAAAGTATATGAATGAAATATTAAAAAATCATAAAAAATTAAAAAAACAATATTTTAAAAATAATAAACAAGGAATTGAAAATCAAGGTGCAAAATGAAATATTGGTACTTTTGCTGAAAGTAATATTTGATATATTTTAAAAGAAATGCTTGGTAATAGAACATATAGCATAGATATTTATATTAAAATGGTTATTTTTAAGTGTAATCTTGTGAATTCTAAAACATAATCAAAATTTTTATTTTTATTAAAATATTAAAAACTTATTAATTAAAAGTTAATAAGAATTTTTGTTGTGTATTTATATTAAATTTTCTTATTGATTTTTTAATATTTGTATTTTAATTGAAATTAATTTAATTTAGTAGTAATATTTACTTACAATTGCATATAATTACAATTATTTCTTGTCTATAATTTAAAAGAAATGTTTAAAAAGTAATTATATCCTCCGTTTTTGTTACCGTCCCATTTTATTATTGCTAAAATCATCAATTCCTTTTTTAATAATATTAAATACTTGCTTTGATAATACATCAGTAGATAATTTAATAAATTCACTTGGCTCAATTAGCTTATGAAAAATAAGATGAATATCTTTTTTGCCTTTATATTTTCGATCAAAAATTTGATAAGAATTAATAATAGTAACAGGAATAATTGGTACATAAGATTGATATGCCATATTAAAAGCACCTGCTTTAAATTCTTGCATTTCTTGTTGATGACTTCTTGTTCCTTCTGGAAAAATCATCATTGTACGCGGAATTCTAATTAATTCCTTTGCTTCTTGAAAAGCCGTAACGGCTGTGCGTGGATTATTATGATCAATAAATAAAACATCAATTAAAAAAATAAATCTTCGTGCCAAATGGCTTTTTTTTAATTCTTCTTTTGCAATAAAACCTAAAGGTGCATATAAACTATAATCATTTACCGATAATACTAATAATGGATCAAAATTTGATTGATGATTGGCAACCATTACACAACCTTTTCTTTTTGGTCAATTTTCAATGTTATGAACGGTTAATTTAATATTATATAATCATTTAATATAACGCACACGTTTTTTCAATCAAATATATCGTTTTGCTTCAGAAACTAAACTTGGATCTTTTAATACCTTTCTTGTCATTGAACCTGATTTACTATAAGTTTGTAATAAATAAGGTCAAGTTAAAATTGCTTTTCAAATGTTCATTATTATTTTTTTTCCTTTCTTTGATACACATTCGCCACAAATTCTGCAAATTCTGTTGTTTTGATTAATTTAAAATCAGAAAAATTACTAATAGGAAATAAAAGATCACCATTATATAAATTTTTAATGACTGAAACATATAAATAATCAGCATAATCTCATGCCTGCTTATAAATTTCAGCACCACCAATAATACAAATATCTGTTTTTTTATTACCTTGATATTGTTTTAAATATGAAATAATATCATTTGTGAAAGTAATATTATTATCATTTAGAAATTGTTGATAACGTTCTTGATGATTAGTAACAACTATATTGTAACGATTTTTTAATGGCTTGCCAATACTTTCAAAAGTTTTTGAACCCATTAATACATTTTTATTTAAAGTAATGCTCTGAAAATATTGCATTTCTTCTTTAATTTTTCAGGGCAATTTATTATTAAAACCAATTACCTTTTCTTTGGTCATTGCTCAAACTAAAATTACCATTATACTGCAACCTGACCTCTAATCAACGGATATGGATCATATTGTTCTAATTTAAAATCTTCAAATTTAAAATTAAATAAATTAGTAATATTTTTATTAATAACTAAAATTGGCAATGATTTTGGTTTTCTACTTAATTGTTCATTAATTTGTGAAAAATGATTACTATAAATATGAACATCACCTAAAGTATGAATAAATTCTCCTAACTGATAGCCACATATTTGTGCTAACATTATTGTTAATAATGCATAAGAAGCAATATTAAAAGGAACTCCTAAAAAAATATCTGCACTACGTTGATATAATTGACAAGATAATTTTTTATCATCAGAAACGTAAAATTGAATTAAAGTATGACATGGTGGTAGTGCCATATTTTTAATTTCTGCAGGATTTCATGCTGATAAAATGTGTCTTCGTGAAAAAGGATTGTTTTTTAAATTTTCTATTAACTCCTGCAACTGATCAACACCATTAAAATTACGTCATTGTCTACCATAAACAGGTCCTAAATCACCAAATTCAAGAGCGAATTGATGATCAGTTTTAATTTTTTCAACAAATTCTTCTAAAGTTTCATTTTGATATTTTTTACTTTCCATAAATTTCTTATAAGGTCACTCATTTCAAATTCTAACATTATTTTTAACTAAATATTCAATATTAGTATCACCAGCAATAAATCATAATAACTCATGAACAATAGAAGCAAAATGAACTTTTTTTGTAGTTAATATGGGAAAACCTTTTTGTAAATCAAAACGCATTTGATAACCAAAAGTAGAAACAGTACCAGTGCCTGTTCTATCAGCTTTTTTATATCCTTTTTCTAAAACATATTGACATAAATCTAAATATTGTTTCATAATCATTACCTCTTTCATAAATCAAATTAAATCAATTATATTTTAACAAAAAATATTTTTTTATCTAAGTTTTAATTTTATTATTTATTTTATGTACATATTCAAAAATTTGTAAAATACACTTAATAAATATTTAATTTTTATTATGTCTATGTATAATTAAAATTAAATATCAATATCATATTTCATGTTATTTGAAAGGAAAATTAAATTGAGTCAAAATGAAGTATTTAGTTGAATAGGTGTTATTTCTGGTTCTAGCTTACTTATTTCTTTTATATTACTTTTAATATTTTTACTAATAAAATTTGGGCGGTCAAAGGGCGCATCACTTTAACCCTTAGATTCATAATTGGATAACAAAGAACGATATAACTATCGTTCTTTTTTTGTTAAAAGATTAAAACTTCATAAAACTGTCGTAGAAGTCTAATAGTGAGTACTTTATGTAAATACTTCTATATCAGAATAAAAGAGCATTTAATGTTAAGCAAGTTAAAATGTTACACTGTATCGCTTAATGTAATTATAGATTAATTTGAATAGCCTTATTATGGCTCAGTAAAGAACCCATTAATCTAATTAACAATTACATTTGTATTATTTAAGAAAATAGGGGGTTTTATATATAAATACATACCTTATTAACAATATCATAACACAATATAAATTTAAAAGGAGAAAAATAAATATGACATACGTTTATTTAATAAAATATAAAGTTAATTATACATATGAAACAAAATATAAAGTTTTTTATACATCCTGAATTGTAAATATAAATGGGACAGTTTTTTAAAATAATTGTATTAAATCTATTGGTCTTTTATAAGATAGTGATTTTCTGGGTGTAGAATTAATTTGAAATGCTATAGTATTTAAATCTTTTTGTTTATATGAAGATAGATCTGTAGATTTTGGTAAATATCTTCTTAAAATACCATTATTATTTTCATTTAAACCTCTTTGACAAGGTTTACCAGGATCTGCAAAATAAATCTTAACATTACAATTTTTTTCGATTAATTTTCATTTACTAAATTCTTTACCACGATCAAAAGTAATAGTTTTAACTGTTCCTTTTTGTAACTTTGAAATAAATTTTATTATACTTTTTGTAATATTTTCTGATTTATTATTTTTAGTTGCTAAAGGAATTGTGGTTTTTGATCATATATCAGCTAAAGTAATAATAGAACTTTTATGATCTTTACCAATGATAGTATCACCCTCTAAATGACCAAATTCTTCTATATTTTTAATATTAGGAATGATTAAATTTCTTTCATGAATAGACTTACAATTATTAATTCTGCCCCTAGTTTCTTTTTGTTTGTGAGGTTTATTTTTTCCTTTTCTCAATAAGTTATTTTCATCAAAACCCATTCGATTTGTTTTAAACATGTTATATAAAGTTTTTGTTGAAATACTTTTTATTTTATTTTCCTTTAAAAAATTAGCAATTATATCAAGAGCATAATTTTTAGTAATTAACAAATGATTAATAGTATTAATTTCTATTAAAGTTAAAATTATTAATTTTCTACCTGCATTTTGTTTATTTTTTTGAATTTTATTCAATATTTCTAATGGTAATAAGTTTTGATTTAATAATCTACAAACTCTATGTACAGTTGATTTACTATAATCAATGGCTTTTGCTATTTTACGAATCGAAAATCCATAACTTTTATATTCTTTTATTGCTATTATTGATTCAATAGTCAGATACTTATACATTGTGCTAATTCCTTTCTTTTCTTAATTATAGAATTAACACAATTTAATTTTTATATAAGTGTCCTTTTTAATTTTACAATTCAGGCATTTAAGGAAGCAAATAATTTTCATAAAAATTATAAACATCATTTATTAGAAAATGCTTTTATTACACATTATGAAATATTAGCATTTGAATTAGATATGCAATATCCAAATCAAGAAAAACTTAATTAATGAAAGGAAATAAAAATGGAAGAAAAGGACAATAAAGAATTACAAACTGAATTAATAAAAGAAGAAATTGAATTAATAAAAGCAAAAAAAGAATTAGATAAAAAAGAATGAAAAAGTAGAATTATATTTTTAACAATTACAATAATTATTATGATTTTAACATTAATAATTATTGCTTCTAAACATTAATTGAAAGGATTAATATTTATGGAATATAGAGAATATAAAATGGTTGGTTCTTGTGATAAATGTAGAAAACAATCTTCTTTTGGTAATAGATTATGTAATAAATGTTTTTGATTATTAATAGGTAGAAATAAATATGAGTAAATTAATTTTTAAAAAAGAAACTCATCAATATTTTTTAGAAGATAAAGAATTAATATCAGTTTCTAGAATTATTGATAATTATTTAGGATTTGGTTATAGTCATATAGCACCAGAAGTATTAAAAAATGCTTCAGTTCGTGGTAAATGAGTTCATAAACTTAATGAATTATATTTACAAAATATTAATGAAGAAAATATTATTAATAATTTATTAAAAAAATTAAAACCAGTAACTAATAATATAAATTATTCTTATTGTAAAAAATCACTTATGTTTTTAAAAGAAAAATTTAAAGATAAAAATAATTATGAATTTATTATAGAAAAACCTATTAATGATAATGTAATTGCTGGAACACCAGATTTAGTTTATTTAAATAAAAAAGAAAATAAATATTATTTAGTAGATTATAAAACTTATGCTTGTATTGATGAAGATAAATTACAAAGAATTAAATTACAATTAACTGCTTATTATTGAATGATTAAAAGTGGGCAAATCGGCATTGATATATCAGATAAAACTTATGTTTATTTAACTAATAAAAATAATCAACAAGAAATAGAAATTGAAATAACCAATGAATTATTAATTGAATTATTTAATGCAAAAACAAAATATTTTAAAGGAGAAAATAAAAATGGAATATAAATTGGAATATTGTAAAAATAAAAAATGTAATTTTAATGAATTATTAGTTAAAAATCTTAATGCTAGAATTGAATATTTAGAATATCAAATTGAAGAAATTAATTTAAGTCAAATAAATGTATGAGAATTAGATGTTTTAAGAGGTCAAATTAAAGAATTAAATATTTTAAAAAATAATATTAAAGAATGATTAAGAAGAAATAAAAATGATTAATGAAAAATCAATTAAAAAAAACGGCAATGTTTAGTAATCTGTGTAACTTACAAAAATAACTATGTTTAATTAATTCTAGTAAATATAATTAAATGACTAGAAAGAGTGAGTTACAGATGGCTAAAAAACAAAATATTAATAATAATGATCCAATATCAAAAGCAGTAGATTTATTATTAGAAAATACTGGAGATTTAACAACAGTTTTTAAAGAAGGGGGTTTATATAAAGAATTAACAAAACGTTTAGTTGAAAAAATGTTGAATTCTGAAATGCAAAATTATTTAGGATATGAAAAAAATCAACATAGTAATACTGAAAATGCTCGTAATGGTACAAGTTCAAAAAAATTAATAACTCAACAAGGTAAAATTGAGATTGATGTACCAAGAGATCGCAATAGTGATTTTACTCCTGTAATAGTTGCAAAAAGACAGCAAAGATTTGATGGTTTTGATCAACAAGTGCTTTCACTATATGCAAAAGGTATGACTCTATCTGACATTAGAATGCAGTTACAAGAGTTATATCATGGTGCTGATATTAGTGAAAGTGTTATTAGTCAAATTACTGATGATGTTATTGATGATGTCAAAACATGACAAAATCGACCATTAGAAAGCGTTTATCCGATTGTTTATTTTGATTGTATAGTAGTTAAAGTTCGACAAGATAAACAGATTATTAATAAATCAGTTTATATAGCATTAGGAGTTGATTTAGAAGGTAAAAAAGATGTTTTAGGCTTATGAATTAGTGAAAATGAAGGTGCTAAATTTTGATTAGCTAATTTCACAGAAATGAAAAATCGAGGCTTAAATGATATTTTGATTGCTTGTAGTGATAATTTAACAGGCATGTCAGAAGCAATACAAGCAGTTTATCCTAAAACAGAACATCAATTATGCATTGTTCATCAAATTCGAAATAGTTTAAAATATGTTTCATACAAACATCGAAAAACTCTAGTTACAGATTTAAAACCAATTTATAGTGCATGTAGTGAAGAACAAGCAATGCAAGCTTTAGAATCATTTGAAAGTAAATGAAATAAACAATATCCCCAAATTGCTAAATCTTGATATAAAAATTGAGAAAATTTGATGATTTTTATTAGTTATCCTGCAGAAATCAAAAGAGTAATTTATACAACAAATGCTATTGAATCTGTTAATAGTCAATTACGAAAAGTTATTAGAAACAAAAAAGCTTTTCCTAATGATATGTCAGTTTTTAAAATATTTTATTTAGCAATTGAAAATATAACAAAAAAATGAACATTGCCTATTCAAAATTGAAATACAGCAATTGCTCATTTTATGATAAAATTTGAAGACAGAATTAATCTGAACTAGTACTTTGTAAAACAAAGATACACAGATTTCTAAAAAGCCTCATTAATTTTTTTGAACTTGTACCATTACGAGCATTTTCAGTATTACTATGTTGATTTTTTTCATATCCTAAATAATTTTGCATTTCAGAATTCAACATTTTTTCAACTAAACGTTTTGTTAATTCTTTATATAAACCCCCTTCTTTAAAAACTGTTGTTAAATCTTCAGTATTTTCTAATAATAAATCTACTGCTTTTGATATTGGATCATTATTATTAATATTTTGTTTTTTAGCCATCTGTAACTCACTCTTTCTAGTCATTTAATTATATTTACTAGAATTAATTAAACATAGTTATTTTTGTAAGTTACACAGATTACTAAACATTGCCTAAAAATTCTCTAAAAATAACACTTTATCATGTATCATTACTTTTCTACAAAATTAAAGGAATTTTTTAGCAAAAATGAAACCTGGATCAGTTTTAATTAATGTAGCTCGTGGTGAATTAATGGATTTACAAGCAGTTTATGATGCAGTTAAAAGTGGTCATTTAAAAGGTGTTGGTTTGGATGTTTTAGAAAATGAAAGCAAAGTTTTTTTTAAAGATTTTGCTGGAAAACCAACTCCCGATAATATTACAAATAAATTATTATCATTATATCCACGTGTTATTGTGACACCACATATTGGATCGTATACTGATGAAGCTGTTAAAAATATGATTGAAATTACTTATGAAAATTTAAAAGTAATTTTATCTGGTCAAGAATGTAAAAATAAAATTTAATTTAATAATTGATTATAGTTATTTTACATACTGTATATGAAAAAAATAATATGAATATTAATATATACTAATGTATTATGTTATAAGAACATCAAACTTAATATAAGTTTTTTACCTATTTACTTTAAAATAAAGTAAATAGGTTTTTTTATTCTAAATTTCAAATAAGGAAGATTAAAAGATATGCCCATTATAGAAAAAAGAGAAAAATTAAATAATAAACCTGAATTGTAAAATTAAAAAGGACACTTATATAAAAATTAAATTGTGTTAATTCTATAATTAAGAAAAGAAAGGAATTAGCACAATGTATAAGTATCTGACTATTGAATCAATAATAGCAATAAAAGAATATAAAAGTTATGGATTTTCGATTCGTAAAATAGCAAAAGCCATTGATTATAGTAAATCAACTGTACATAGAGTTTGTAGATTATTAAATCAAAACTTATTACCATTAGAAATATTGAATAAAATTCAAAAAAATAAACAAAATGCAGGTAGAAAATTAATAATTTTAACTTTAATAGAAATTAATACTATTAATCATTTGTTAATTACTAAAAATTATGCTCTTGATATAATTGCTAATTTTTTAAAGGAAAATAAAATAAAAAGTATTTCAACAAAAACTTTATATAACATGTTTAAAACAAATCGAATGGGTTTTGATGAAAATAACTTATTGAGAAAAGGAAAAAATAAACCTCACAAACAAAAAGAAACTAGGGGCAGAATTAATAATTGTAAGTCTATTCATGAAAGAAATTTAATCATTCCTAATATTAAAAATATAGAAGAATTTGGTCATTTAGAAGGTGATACTATCATTGGTAAAGATCATAAAAGTTCTATTATTACTTTAGCTGATATATGATCAAAAACCACAATTCCTTTAGCAACTAAAAATAATAAATCAGAAAATATTACAAAAAGTATAATAAAATTTATTTCAAAGTTACAAAAAGGAACAGTTAAAACTATTACTTTTGATCGTGGTAAAGAATTTAGTAAATGAAAATTAATCGAAAAAAATTGTAATGTTAAGATTTATTTTGCAGATCCTGGTAAACCTTGTCAAAGAGGTTTAAATGAAAATAATAATAGTATTTTAAGAAGATATTTACCAAAATCTACAGATCTATCTTCATATAAACAAAAAGATTTAAATACTATAGCATTTCAAATTAATTCTACACCCAGAAAATCACTATCTTATAAAAGACCAATAGATTTAATACAATTATTTTAAAAAACTGTCCCATTTATATTTACAATTCAGGTAAAAATAAAATAAATAATTGTTTTTTTAAAAAAATATTATATAATTTTATTTGTATTATTTAACTTAAAGTTTAGTATAAATAAACAAAAGGAGAAAATAATCAATATGAAAATTGGAAGAAAGTTAAAAACTTTAAGATTGAAACACAATTTAACTATGGAAGAGTTAGGGAAACGTTGTGATTTATCAAAGGGATTTATTAGTCAGTTAGAGCATGATGTTTCTTCACCTAGTATTGAAACACTAAAAAGTATTTTAGACATTTTTGATTGTCCATTATCAACTTTTTTTGCTGGTGAAGTAAAAGAAAAAATAGTTTTTAAATCACAAGATGTTACTGTTAGTGACGAAGAAGATTATCAAATAAAATGAATTATTCCTAATGCTCAAAAATTAACATTAGAACCAGTAATTTTAACTTTAAAACCATTTGGTAATTCAAATAAAATTTCGCCATTTCAAGGTCAAATCTTTGGATATGTATTAAGTGGAACAGTATTTGTTCATTATGGTGCAACTAGAGTAAAAGCAGTAGCTAATGAAGCATTTTATATTAAAGGTAATGAAAAACATTATTTAGAAAATCCCAATAATTCAATTGCAACTATTTTATGAGTTTCAAATCCGCCAATTTTTTAAACCATTTAAAGGAGGAAATTATGAGTGTAAATATTTTAGAATTACGTAATATTACCAAAGAATATGATGGTAAAGTTGTTTTAAAAGGAATTAGTTTAAATATTCATGAAGGTGAATTTCTTACCATTCTTGGTCCTAGTGGTTGTGGTAAAACAACATTATTAAGGATTATTGCTGGTTTTGAACAACCAAACAATGGTCAATTATTGTTTAAAGGTAAGGATTTAACTAAAATTCCAATTCATAAAAGAGAAATAAATACTATTTTTCAAAATTATGCTTTATTTCCACATTTAAATGTTTTTGATAATATTGCTTATGGTTTAAAGTTAAGAAAAATTGATCGTGAAAAAATTAAAAAAGAAGTTAAAAAAGCTTTAGATTTGGTTAAATTAAATGGTATGGAAGATAAAGATGTTAATGATTTATCTGGTGGTCAAAAACAAAGAGTAGCAGTAGCTAGAGCATTAGTTCTTAATCCTAAAATTTTATTATTAGATGAACCTTTTGCTGCTTTGGATTTGAAATTACGTCAACAAATGCAAGTAGAATTAAAAAAAATTCAAGAAGAAATTAATATTACTTTTATCTTTATTACTCATGATCAAGAAGAAGCATTTATTATGTCAGATCGGGTAGTTGTTTTAAATCAAGGTCAAATTCAACAAATTGGGACACCACAAGATATTTACAATGAGCCTGAAAATAAATGAACATCACAGTTTGTTGGTAGCTCGAATGTTATTGAAAATGGTGTATTTGTTAATGATTATTGTGTTCGTTTTGACGGTAAAAAATTTGCATGCTCTGATACTGGTTTTGGTGAACAAGAACGTAATATTGATATTGTTATTCGACCAGAAGATATTGATTTAGTTAATGCAGGTAGTGGTTTTTTTGATGGAACTATTAAAACTATTGCTTTTAAAGGATTATTATGAGAAATTGAAATTATTGCTAATAAACGCAAATGGATAGTTCATACTACTGATAATTTTGAAGTAGGTAACCGTGTTGGTTTAAAATGAAATGTTGAAGATATTCATGTTATGTGAAAGGAAATTGAAGAGTAAAATGAAAAATTTGTTTAAACGTAATATTAAAACACAAATTTTAAAATCACAAGATATGTTAGTTAATAATTCAAATCCAGAAAAAATTATTGATAATCAAAATAAAAAAAAGTATAGATTTAAAAAATGGTTTAAACTTAAAAAAAATAATGTTTCTTTACAAGAAGTAGCAAAAAATAAATCGAAAATGAAACGAGTAAAAAAGAAAAAAGCATTGTTATGTTGAAAAAAAACAAACCAAAAAATAAGTTTTATTAAAAATAAAATCAAAGATAAATCAGTAAATTTTGGTTTTAAATCATGAGTTACGCTTGCTTATCCATATTTATTGGTGATGGTAATTTTAATTGTATTGCCATTATTAATTGTAATTTTATATTCAATTATTAAAGCAACTAATAATGCTTGAATATTTCGTTTTACATTTAGTAATTTTAATGATTTTTTTAAAGAAAATAGCTATGTTATGGTTTTATTACGTTCTATTGGTTATTCATTTGTTGCCACTTTAATTGCTGTTATTTTTGGTTATCCCATTGCTTATATTATGGCTTTTATGTCAACAAAAATTGCTTCAAAAAATATTTGAGTTTTAGTTACTTTACCAATTTGAATTAACATTTTATTACGTACAATTGGATTACAAATTATTTTTAGTATTTTAGGTCCTAATGTTTTATTAGGAACTCCAATTGGTATTATTTTAGCAATGGTTTATATGTTTATGCCTTTCGTTATTTTACCAATTTATAATTCTTTAGAAAAAACAGATCGCAATTTATTAGAAGCAAGTCAAGATTTAGGAGCTTCTAAGATGAAAACATTTTGAAAAGTTACCTTTCGTTTTTCAGTGCCTGGTATTGTTTCTGGTTTTACTTTGATGATGTTAAGTGCTATGACTTCACTAGTAGTAGTTAAATATATTGGTGAAGGAAAAACTATTTTAATTGCAAATATTATTGAATCATATTTTTATCGTGGTGCTAATTTTGCTTATGGTGCTGCTATTTCTGTTATTTTAGGTATTATTGTTTTAATTATTATTTTTACTTTAAAAGTGATTGGTAGTTGAGCTACTGGTAAAAAAATAGGAGGTATTAATTAATGAGATCTTTTTTTAAAAATAGTTATTTAGCTATTATCTTTTTATTATTTTATACTCCAATTTTAGTTTTAATGATATTTTCTTTTAATGGTGGCGATTCAGTTCGCAGTTGAAATTCTTGATCATTGCAACCTTATTACGATTTATTTCAACAAAGTGAACTTTGAGAATCGGTTAGTGTAACATTAATTGTTGCTTTTATTTCCACTTTTGTTGCTGTTATTATTGGTACTTTTGCTGCTTTGGGTTTAAGTAAAACAAAAAAAATAACACGTAATATTACTTTAGGGATTACTAATATTCCTTTAGTTAATGCTGATATTGTTACTGCTGTTTCTTTAATGTTATTATTTATGGCATTTGGTTTTAGTTTTGGTCTTGGAACATTAATTTTCGCTCATATTTCTTTTAATATTCCTTATGTTATTATTACTGTTTTACCAAAAATTAGATCAATAAATATGTCACAATTAGAAGCAAGTCAAGATTTAGGTGCGACACCTTGATATACGTTACGTAAAATTGTATTACCAACAATTAAACCAGCAATAATTGCTGGAGCAGCTATTGCTTTTGCTATGAGTTTTGATGATTTTTTAATTTCTTATTTTACTGGCGGTAATACTTCTAACGTTTCAACTTTTATTTATTCTTTAAAACGAATTAAGCCTTATATTAATGCTTTTTCAACAATAATTATTTTATTAATTGCAGTACTTATTATTTCTTGAAATACTTATGTTCTTTGCAAAAAACAAATTAAACAACGTAATGAAAAAATTGATAAAGGTATTTATCATGATAAAAAAATTATTAAAACTGAGAAGTTGTTAACTAAATATTATTTACAATTAAATGGTTTTAACTATAAAAAGGTTAAGGGTAAAAGTAGAAAACGTAAATCATTATATAGTGATGGTAATTTTGAAATTGTAACTGAGCAAGATATTATTAAAATTCAAGATTATATTAAAAATCACCCGAAACTTATTAATCAAATTTCTAAACTTGAAGCAAAACTTGAGATGGAATCAATTTGAATTGAACATATAAAGAATAAGATTAAAAAAAAGAAAGAGTTAAAAGAAGAACGCTCAAAATCAAGAAGAGAGAAATATCGTTTTTTACTATGACCGTGAAAATTAATTATGACTAGTATCATCTTATTATCAAGTTTTATTATTTTGGGTGCTTTCTACATTTATACTAATGTTTATGATTTATCAATTGCTAATTGAGGTGAATATATGAATCCCAATATTTTAAAAGAATTTCAAAATAAATATCAAGTTAAAATAAAATATTCAACTTTTGATGATAATGAATCATTGTATGCTAAATTGTATACTACTAGTTATGATGTAATGGTTCCTAGTGATTATATGGTGGCTAAATTAGCAAGTGAAGATAGACTTTTTCCAATTGCATCAAAAAATTCTGCAGGCGATATTGAGTATGATAGTAGAATTGATTTTAATCCCAAAGAAGATATTAATCATGATTTATATGAATTAATGAATAATTATCGAGTTGAAAATAGTGATGGAATTTTAAATGAATTTGGTTTAAATAGTTATAGTATTCCTTATTTTTGAGGTGATGTTGTATTAGTAATTAATACTACTAATGCAAATAATCTTAGTGATATTGGTATTGAGGCTGATGGTTCAAATGTTCAATGAAGTGTTTTAACAGACGCTGCAAAATTGGGTAAACGTATCGTTTTAAATGATGATATGCATAACTTATTTATGACTGCGCTTACTGATTTACACTATAAAAATAAATGAGGAGAAAATAACGGTTCAGGTCAATATAGTCAAGTAGGAAATGATTTTCATGATAATATTAATGCTCATAGTCCAATTGAAATTAAAGATGCAAGTGATTGGTTAGAACCAGTTATCAAAAATAAAAATACAAAATTATTAAATGATGATATTGTTGATGAAATTAGTAATGAAAATAAGTGGGATGTAGCAATGATGTATAACGGTGATTTATTATCTGCAATTGCTGATGATCCTGATTCTTATAATGGTAAGTACCTTGTTGTTAGACCATATATGGGGACTAATGTTTGAAATGATGATATGGTAATTAGTAAAGATTCTCCTCATAAAGATTTAGCTTTTAAATTTATTAATTATATAATGCAAAAACAAACACAAGTTGATTTAAGTAGTGAATTTGGTTATACCTCACCTTTACAAGCAGCCATGGATGAAGTTAGTACTAATTTTTCAGCAGAAATTTGAAAGCATGTATATATTCCAAAAAATGGTCAATTACCCGATCCATTAGATCGAAGTAAGCATCACGAAGGATATTTTAACGGTTTATATACTCGTAGTTTTGACCCACAAATGCAAACTGCTTATAATAGATTATTAGTACGTTAATAAAATAAATTGTAATATTAAGTTTAAAAAAATATAAAAAAATATTGTAACTTATAGTATAATTTAATACGAAAGGGGTTAATTCATTGTGGCACGTCGTAAAAAGTGAGAAAAAGAAGACAAAGAAAAAATATGAAACTATTCTATTCAAAAAATGGAGAAATATTTTAAAGGATTATCTGAATTTTGAACATTGAATGTGCAAGCTCCTTGTCCGTGGTGTTGTTTGCCAATGATAAAAGGTGTGCTTATCAAGGTGAACAACCAACTTCAGCATTTGCTTGAAATATTGATCACATTGATGGTGATCCAAATAATAATAGTTTAGAAAATTTACAACCAATGCATGTTGAATGTAATATTAAAAAAAATTAATCATAAATTAAAAATTCAATGAATATTTAATTTAATCATTGAATTTTTAATTTAATTTTTATCTTAATTAAGAAAAATTATTTTGAAAATTATTTTACTATTAGTGTTCTTTTTAATTAAAAATATTCAATATTTTTTTAAAAAGAATATTGTCTTTTTTTATAATAAGTGTAATATTATTTTTAAGGACAGAGTATTTCTTTCCTTATAATTTTAATAGGTGTATAGCAAAGTTTATATGATTATTAAAATTATTAATATTAAAATATAAAAACTAAATTTAATTGGTTTACTTTAAACCTTAGTTTTATTTTTATTAAAACTAAGGTTTAAACTATTTTAATATTTTTTCCTATTTTAATATTTTAGTTAAAAATAGCAAGTTAAAGCGTTAAGCTATATTTTTCACTTTAGATTATTTTAAAAATAATGCTAGGAAAGGATTGTTAAAATGAAATATAAAATAAATAGTAATAGCCCGAGTAAAGATATGATTAATCAGGATAAACATAAAAAAATAAAAACAGGATCTAATTCAATATATACAATTAATGTTAAAAAAAATAAGAAGAAAAGAATCTTATTATTTTCGTTGTATTTATTAGCATTTGGTTCTACAACAGTTACTACGATATTACTCTTACATACTACTGCTGCTTTCAATAATTCTGAATTTAATCCGAATTCTAATAATAAATTATGAGATGATTATTATCAAAAACATCATCGTAATTCTGGACCTATTAGTTTAGATTCTACTATTGCTTATTTTAGTAAATCAACAAATATTGTTAATTTTAATGTTATTGAAAATGCTGCTGATAATGGTAATATTGATTTTACAAATGTTTTAAGTAGTATTGATAATAATTTACAAAAAACTGATCCTAAAATTGAAAGTGATATTGATAATGATAATTCAACTTTATTACCAATTAATTTTTTCTTAAATGCTAATTATAATCCAGCAGTTAACTTTACTGTTGGTAAGGATAAAAAGCCGATAACTAATACTTCTTTTATTTTGCCAAAGAACTTTAATGAGTCTAAAAGTTATGTTTTAAATTTAACAACTAATGATCAAGCATCAATTTTTGGTATTAAAAATACTAATGTTAATATCGAAATTAATATTAATATTATAAATCAAGTTGCAATTAATATTGCTAGTTTACCAGTTAACTTTCCTGATAAAATTATTAATATTACTAATCCTGAAAATGCTACTATTGATTCAATAAAAGATAAATGATTAATTCCAACAATTCAAGATCAATTTGCAACAACTTTAAGTAAAGCATTAAATGTACCCAAAAAAGAAATTAAACCTAGTTATTACAAAATTGAATTTCAAGATGGTTCAGAACCACAAAATTTTACTACATCTGTTCCTGTTCAATTTTCAATTACGTCTTTAGATAATAATCCTTGAAACTTTACAGGAAAAAAAGATAATTGCACTATAAATGTTAAAAATGATATTGCTGATTTAAGTAGTATGAAAGAATTAACTAATGAAATTGAAGCACAATATAATAATGATAAAGATAATAAAAACTTTCAAATTACTTTAGATAATCAAAAAGATGAAAAAGGTAATTTTATTAATGCGGATAGTAAATTATCAGAAGAAGATGTTAAATTCGTTAATAGTCAAATTATTGAGAGTGTAAAGAAGATTTGTCAATCTTATTTCCAAAAAAATTATTCAGATCTTAATATTGAAGATAGTGATTATACAATATCAACAAATTTAGAAGTTGGTCATGATATTTTTAATAATAAATTAGGTAAAAATATTGAAATAAAAATAACTGCTAATCCTAATGATCATAAATTAACAAAAAGTTTAGATAACATTAAGGCAATTGTTCATGGTCATAATAAAAATAATATTACTGGTAATTATCCTTCACCAAAAGATTTTGCATTAAAAGGTATTTGATTAAAAGATGGTCAAGATGCAAATATTTTACAAGAAGGTCAACATTTTTATGAACAAGATAATTTATTAGATAATTGAATTACCAATAAAAATAGCTTATTAAATACAATTAATAACAATTCTTATCATCCAGTTAATGATGGATTTACTGGGCAGTTCACTATGAATTATTTATTAGATGGTGATAAAACACCAAGTGGTATGTCAGTTGATATTAGTAAAGATATTAAAGGTGGTAAGGTAAATAATTTCTGAGATTTAATTACTCAAACAAAAAGTATTTTTCTAGAAACCGATGTTGCAGTAACAACAAAATCGGGTTGAGAGTTAAATAATGTAAAATTAGTATTTACTGACAGCGAAACACAACCAACTAAAGATAATACACTTTATACTCTTGATTTATCAGAAAGGTTTGCTGGCAAAACTATTAGTGATCGTGCTACTTTAACATTCCCTGATTTTAATTTTAATTTTAATTACCAGTTAGTAAGTTAAAAAAAGGAAAAACTAATATGAAACAATTATTAATCATTTTAAGTACATTAACAACATTAACTTTAACAAGTAGTAGTATTATTAATACTATTGATGATACTAATACTACAATTAATAAATTATTAGCAAATAAATCATCAATAAGTGATTCTGTAACTTCATTATTTAATAATCAATATGGTTATTTAAATGATAGTGATATAATAACTAATCAATCAATAATAGATCATAAATATTATAGTTATGATACTAGTCATGCTAATTATTTATTAAGTGATGGTAAGACATCAGCACGAACATTATTTATTGTTAATGATAAAGGTGAATTAGTTTATAAAAAAGATGCTATAATACCAGCAAAAGATAAAGTTGATGTTAATAATACTAAACAAGAAATGCTTAGTCATAAAAAAATTGATAGTATTTATAATATTTATAATCCATATAGTAAAAGTGAATATTCTAACAAATATTTTAGTGGTGATAATACTGATTGACAATATATTCAATTTGGTGGCGTTGAAAAACATATTGATATTTCCCAACAAGTAGGTGCTGATAAAGTTGAAAATAGTAGTAGTTTAAGTGAAACATTAGGTTTATATTATATTGCAAAAGCAGCAAATCAAAATAAAATTACTAAAGCAGTGGCTGTTAATTTAGGAACATATTTTATGAGTCAAACAATTATTAAAGATAATTTTAATAAAGATTTAACTAGTAAAATTATTAATTTAATTAGTACTAATAATAATATTTTTAATTTTATATATAGTTCACCAATGAACATAAATGATAAAAATTATTCAATCAATTATATTTTTGATAATAATAATATAATTTCTATTTATTATACAAAATGAAATAATGATAATCTTGTTTCAAATATCAATGTTAAAACTTATGAAAGTTATAGTGGAAATAATGATTATGGTATGTGATATTATGGACCTACAACTGTTATTAGCAATTTTACGCAAGATGGTAAGATTGCTAGCTGAAAAGATTTTATTACTATATATCCAACATTAACTTTTGATGATAATTCATTTTTTTCTGTCTATTGTCAATATGGTAAGGATCAATATAGTGGTTCAAAATTAAGTATTGATACTTCTAAAATTGATACTAGTTACAATTTTAATCATAACTTTTGATCAGTAAGTGTTAATCATGATGGAGGAATATTTGGAGCTCATGTTGAAATAAAAGCTGATGCACAAATTTGACATGATGATCATAATATTTATATTAGTTATAGATGATATGAATATTCTAAATTTGCAACGGAAGGTGTTTTTTCTCAACTACACTAAATCAATCATCTTTTATTAACATTATGAAATAAAATTTATAAAATGTTATATCTATTATTATAGATTAATAAGATATTTTAATTTATAAAAAATATTATTTTAGGATGCTAAAAATAGAAAGGAAAAATACAATGAAACAATTATTAATTACTTTAAGTACATTAACAACATTAACTTTGGCAAGTAATAGTATTATTAATACTATTGATGCTACTAATACTACCATTAATAAATTATTAGCAAATAAATCATCAATAAGTGATTCTGTAACTTCATTATTTAATAATCAATATGGTTATTTAAATGATAGTGATATAATAACTAATCAATCAATAACTGATCATAAGTTTTATAGTTATGACACATCAGCTTTAAAAAGTTATACTTTTGCTAACGCAAGAGATGTTTTTTTAGTAAATAATGAAGGAACTTTAATTTATAATCCTGATATTATTATTCCTGCTGATCAAAAATTAAATATTGAAAATACGATGCAAGAAATGATTAGTCATAAAAAAATAACTACAGTTAAAGCAAATTACAATTCTTATAGTAATAGTCAGTATTCATCTACTGATTTTAGTGGTGATAATACTGATTGACAATATTTGCAATTTGGTGGTGTTAATAAACATATTGATATTTCACAACAAGTAGGTGCTGATAAAGTTGAACATAGCAATAGTTTAAGTGAAACATCAGGTTTATATTATATTGCTAAAGCAGTAATTAAAAATAAGATTAGTCTTTTAATTTTGTAGAAAAGTAGTGGTAAAATAAAAAAAGTCATCAACTTGACTTAAAATTTGATTTTATTAAATTTTGGGATTTATTTTTTTTACAAACTGAAATATAACACATTGGATTTTTGATAAGGGGTTAATCCGTAGTGTTGATATTTTCATTTCCATAAATTGAGGTAATTTTGAATATTGGTAAATCCAATGCCATGGTAATGAGTAATAAATTCTTTTAAACTTGATTGTATTTTACTGACATTACTTAATTTTTTATAATTTAATTCTTTATTTTCTTTTGATTTAAACTGCTGGCAATGTTTAGTAATCTGTGTAACTTACAAAAATAACTATGTTTAATTAATTCTAGTAAATATAATTAAATGACTAGAAAGAGTGAGTTACAGATGGCTAAAAAACAAAATATTAATAATAATGATCCAATATCAAAAGCAGTAGATTTATTATTAGAAAATACTGAAGATTTAACAACAGTTTTTAAAGAAGGGGGTTTATATAAAGAATTAACAAAACGTTTAGTTGAAAAAATGTTGAATTCTGAAATGCAAAATTATTTAGGATATGAAAAAAATCAACATAGTAATACTGAAAATGCTCGTAATGGTACAAGTTCAAAAAAATTAATAACTCAACAAGGTAAAATTGAGATTGATGTACCAAGAGATCGCAATAGTGATTTTACTCCTGTAATAGTTGCAAAAAGACAGCGAAGATTTGATGGTTTTGATCAACAAGTGCTTTCACTATATGCAAAAGGTATGACTCTATCTGACATTAGAATGCAGTTACAAGAGTTATATCATGGTGCTGATATTAGTGAAAGTGTTATTAGTCAAATTACTGATGATGTTATTGATGATGTCAAAGCATGACAAAATCGACCATTAGAAAGCGTTTATCCGATTGTTTATTTTGATTGTATAGTAGTTAAAGTTCGACAAGATAAACGGATTATTAATAAATCAGTTTATATAGCATTAGGAGTTGATTTAGAAGGTAAAAAAGATGTTTTAGGCTTATGAATTAGTGAAAATGAAGGTGCTAAATTTTGATTAGCTAATTTCACAGAAATGAAAAATCGAGGCTTAAATGATATTTTGATTGCTTGTAGTGATAATTTAACAGGCATGTCAGAAGCAATACAAGCAGTTTATCCTAAAACAGAACATCAATTATGCATTGTTCATCAAATTCGAAATAGTTTAAAATATGTTTCATACAAACATCGAAAAACTCTAGTTACAGATTTAAAACCAATTTATAGTGCATGTAGTGAAGAACAAGCAATGCAAGCTTTAGAATCATTTGAAAGTAAATGAAATAAACAATATCCCCAAATTGCTAAATCTTGATATAAAAATTGAGAAAATTTGATGATTTTTATTAGTTATCCTGCAGAAATCAAAAGAGTAATTTATACAACAAATGCTATTGAATCTGTTAATAGTCAATTACGAAAAGTTATTAGAAACAAAAAAGCTTTTCCTAATGATATGTCAGTTTTTAAAATATTTTATTTAGCAATTGAAAATATAACAAAAAAATGAACATTGCCTATTCAAAATTGAAATACAGCAATTGCTCATTTTATGATAAAATTTGAAGACAGAATTAATCTGAACTAGTACTTTGTAAAACAAAGATACACAGATTTCTAAAAAGCCTCAAACTGCTGGATAGTGGATTTAGTTTGTTTAGCTACTATATCATATAATACTTGCATATCACAAACTATAATTGAATTTTCTTCGATAAGTTTCGATGTTAAGTTTTCTTGTACTCATTTTTTATTTAATCTTTTAGTATTTGTTGTTTGAGCATAGATATTTCGGTTTTCATCAATTGCCATTTGAATACAACAATTTAAATCTTTAGCATTTTCTTCAATTCATTGTTTTCTTGGATCATTTGGATCTTTAAAGTTTCCTTTATGAATTTCTTTGATAAAAGTTTCGTCAACTTCAATTCTAGTTTTTAATTTTACAAATTGATTTTGTGTTTTTACTAATTGTGTTGATTTCATAAATTTTTGACGATTAAATCAGGCAGTTTTATTTGTAGTATTAATAAATTGAGAAATAATGTAAGCAGATTGACCTAAAGTAGCTATTTGTATCAATAAATCTCATTGATCATGAGATAAATGACTTCAATAAAAATAATGATTTTTAAAAGCATGAAAAGTAATATTACAACTTTTACATTTATATCTTTGCTTATAATCTTTACTACCATATTTAGTACACAAAAAAGAACTACAATCTGGACATTGAATCCCTTTCTCTTTGAATTTTTGTTCGACTGCTTCAAATTTTTCTTTTTTCTCAATTTGTTTAATTCTAGTTTTATTTTCTCTAAAAATCTCAATAAAATCTTTATCAGACAAATTATTTAAAATTTCTTTTACTGTATTTTTATTCATTTAAAATCACCTCTTTAATATTAAAAATACCATATAAAAATATATTTTTGCTAATTTTACTAATACCACTACTTTTCTACAAAATTAAAGGATTAGTCAGTCAGTTGCTATTAATTTGGGAATATATTTTATAGCACAAAGTAGTTTAAAAGGAAAAATTAATAATGAATTAATTACTAAAATTATTGATTTAATTATTAATAATAAATACGTTTATAATTTTATGTTAAATATGCCATTTTCAAATGATGATACAAGTTATGTCATTAGTTATATTTTTGATCATAATAATAATATTATTGAGTTAAATTATAATCATTATAGTTACGAAAAAAGTAATACAAGTAATTTTGAAACTCATGTTAGTCCTGGTCCTTTTGCTTCAGTTGATTATACAGGTGATATTTATATTAATTATCAGGATTTATATTATTTAATTAATAATCAAAATAATTGAGATGTAATTTATAAGTATTTTATTAATGGAAACTTATTTGATTATAGTAATATGGAGCATGAAATTGGTGATAATTGAACTTTTAAAAATTTTTGAAATTCTATATTTAAAGATAATTTAACAAAATTTTTAAATAATATGGGTGTTAATGGAATAATAATTCATATTGACTGTTATGGTACAGATATATGACATCCTTCTTTAATTAATACATTTTATATTAAAAGTATTTCTCAATGAAATTAAGTACTTACATACTAAATTTAGTTTTTAAAATAAGCATTTTATTAATCTTCTTAAATAAAATTAATAAAGTGTTATATTTAGTATAGATTAGTCAGATATTTTTTATAAAATAATTTTTAGTAAACCTGAATTGTAAATATAAATGGGACAGTTTTTTAAAATAATTGTATTAAATCTATTGGTCTTTTATAAGATAGTGATTTTCTGGGTGTAGAATTAATTTGAAATGCTATAGTATTTAAATCTTTTTGTTTATATGAAGATAGATCTGTAGATTTTGGTAAATATCTTCTTAAAATACCATTATTATTTTCATTTAAACCTCTTTGACAAGGTTTACCAGGATCTGCAAAATAAATCTTAACATTACAATTTTTTTCGATTAATTTTCATTTACTAAATTCTTTACCACGATCAAAAGTAATAGTTTTAACTGTTCCTTTTTGTAACTTTGAAATAAATTTTATTATACTTTTTGTAATATTTTCTGATTTATTATTTTTAGTTGCTAAAGGAATTGTGGTTTTTGATCATATATCAGCTAAAGTAATAATAGAACTTTTATGATCTTTACCAATGATAGTATCACCCTCTAAATGACCAAATTCTTCTATATTTTTAATATTAGGAATGATTAAATTTCTTTCATGAATAGACTTACAATTATTAATTCTGCCCCTAGTTTCTTTTTGTTTGTGAGGTTTATTTTTTCCTTTTCTCAATAAGTTATTTTCATCAAAACCCATTCGATTTGTTTTAAACATGTTATATAAAGTTTTTGTTGAAATACTTTTTATTTTATTTTCCTTTAAAAAATTAGCAATTATATCAAGAGCATAATTTTTAGTAATTAACAAATGATTAATAGTATTAATTTCTATTAAAGTTAAAATTATTAATTTTCTACCTGCATTTTGTTTATTTTTTTGAATTTTATTCAATATTTCTAATGGCAATAAGTTTTGATTTAATAATCTACAAACTCTATGTACAGTTGATTTACTATAATCAATGGCTTTTGCTATTTTACGAATCGAAAATTCATAACTTTTATATTCTTTTATTGCTATTATTGATTCAATAGTCAGATACTTATACATTGTGCTAATTCCTTTCTTTTCTTAATTATAGAATTAACACAATTTAATTTTTATATAAGTGTCCTTTTTAATTTTACAATTCAGGAAAAATAAAATATATAATCATAAAAAATCACTCTTTTTATAAGAGTGATTAATATTAATTTAAACTAAACTACATCACAGCATATCGTGAATCTGAAAAATGCTCACTTATTGATGATTGTGTTTCATTGATTTCATTTATATTAAATGAATTAAATTTTTTAAATAAACCATTTAAATTTGTTTTTTTGCTTCAGTTATTGCTTGTTGTTCTAATCAATCTTTTATATCATTTTTAGGATTATTAATAACAACTCCATCTTCAACATTATCATTATTTATAGAACCATATCCATTATCATTTTCATTATTTATACAACATGATTGGGAGGTTCCCAAAAAAGTAGGAAGATAAATTACTAGATAAATAAATTCTTTCCAACATTACCATTTAAAAATGATGATAGATAAATTAAATTCTCTTTTACCCTTAAATTTATATTCGACGTATTTTAAAAAATATACATTTAAAAGATAAAATAAAAATTATTCTCAAAGGAAAAAGACAAGAAATAATCTTGTCTTTTTTTGTAATTGTAAAATTTTAAAATTTTTATTATTAACACCCTTTAAATATCTACTACACGCAGTGACCAAGTAGGAGAAAGTTAATAATTAATAACCATCTTTAACACTATTATCAACACGTGTTAGGGAATTAAAACAGTGAACCACAACACAGTTGTTAAAAATAGTGGCTAGAACATGTGGACTTGCATGGATAAATAAAAAGTGGAGTGATACCTAATAAAATATACTAACCAGTAATGGTAATTCTTGGGGTGGGAGCGAATT
Source organism: Spiroplasma endosymbiont of Amphimallon solstitiale (assembly GCF_964030965.1). Taxonomy (GTDB): domain Bacteria; phylum Bacillota_I; class Bacilli_A; order Mycoplasmatales; family VBWQ01; genus Spiroplasma_E. Next base: position 1,288,230 of record NZ_OZ034999.1, on the reverse strand, counting down.
GGAAACTAGTATATATAGACCTACTAGGGAACCTACTATATTAATTCTATTCTTTATTTAACCAACCTTGCCACTTCTCAGTGAGCAAGCGTTGGTTTTATTTTTTATTTTTTTTGAAAATTTTTTTGGGCGAGAAAATAAATTTCAAACTTGTAAAAAAAAATTGAGCGGTGCAGGTTCAATTAAAATATTAATTTGTTTAACACAAATTAAATAAATATTGAATCGAATGCCTCGATTTCTTTTTAAAATTTCACAATTTATTTTTGAGCCCAGAATTTCTGGAATGAATAAAACTAATAGTATTAATAACCTGAATTGTAAAATTAAAAAGGACACTTATATAAAAATTAAATTGTGTTAATTCTATAATTAAGAAAAGAAAGGAATTAGCACAATGTATAAGTATCTGACTATTGAATCAATAATAGCAATAAAAGAATATAAAAGTTATGGATTTTCGATTCGTAAAATAGCAAAAGCCATTGATTATAGTAAATCAACTGTACATAGAGTTTGTAGATTATTAAATCAAAACTTATTACCATTAGAAATATTGAATAAAATTCAAAAAAATAAACAAAATGCAGGTAGAAAATTAATAATTTTAACTTTAATAGAAATTAATACTATTAATCATTTGTTAATTACTAAAAATTATGCTCTTGATATAATTGCTAATTTTTTAAAGGAAAATAAAATAAAAAGTATTTCAACAAAAACTTTATATAACATGTTTAAAACAAATCGAATGGGTTTTGATGAAAATAACTTATTGAGAAAAGGAAAAAATAAACCTCACAAACAAAAAGAAACTAGGGGCAGAATTAATAATTGTAAGTCTATTCATGAAAGAAATTTAATCATTCCTAATATTAAAAATATAGAAGAATTTGATCATTTAGAGGGTGATACTATCATTGGTAAAGATCATAAAAGTTCTATTATTACTTTAGCTGATATATGATCAAAAACCACAATTCCTTTAGCAACTAAAAATAATAAATCAGAAAATATTACAAAAAGTATAATAAAATTTATTTCAAAGTTACAAAAAGGAACAGTTAAAACTATTACTTTTGATCGTGGTAAAGAATTTAGTAAATGAAAATTAATCGAAAAAAATTGTAATGTTAAGATTTATTTTGCAGATCCTGGTAAACCTTGTCAAAGAGGTTTAAATGAAAATAATAATGGTATTTTAAGAAGATATTTACCAAAATCTACAGATCTATCTTCATATAAACAAAAAGATTTAAATACTATAGCATTTCAAATTAATTCTACACCCAGAAAATCACTATCTTATAAAAGACCAATAGATTTAATACAATTATTTTAAAAAACTGTCCCATTTATATTTACAATTCAGGTAATATAGAAAAATTAAGAGAAGAGTTTAAACAAAAAGTAATTAATAAATATAATGAAAAATTAATTATCTGATTGAATAAGCAAATTAGTATTTGTTTATGTGATTCATTAAAAGAAGCAGGTAAACTTACTGCTTATTATAAATTAATTAAGTTTATAGAAAATGGAGAACTTCATTAATGATAATATTACCTACTTTGTTTGAAAATAAAGATGAAATTGAAATATTATCACCATTTCCAAAAGCAATTCATACAAGTAATGATATTAGAGCAATTATTTTAAGACAATATCCAAATGTTAAATCAAAACACATAATTGTTTCTGATCCCGAAAGTAATGTTGCATTAATAGTTGGTGATAATGATGTTTATCAAGGTTGAATTAAAGTAACAGTTAAAAAATTAGAAATTAAAGGAGAATAAAATGCCAAGTATAGAAAATACACAATCAAATTATACTTTAACTAAATTAATAAGAACTGGTATAAGCCCAATTTGTGCAATGATAGGTACAAGTGCTTATTATGGTCAAGTAATAGATAATTCAATATTGGGTTCAATTAATAGTTTATTATTTGGTAAAAAATTAGGTTTAGATATATGAAATTTAAATCAAAGACCAAATACTAAAACTAAATTAATTAATAGTTCTAAAAAAATCTTATTAGGTTTAGGAACAATTGGATTAGCAAATTATAGTAAATGAACTGAAAATAATATTAATCCTATTATTCCAACAACACCAATTCCAGTAACTACTACAACTACAACAGAAGGTCCGCCATGATTACTATTAAATAAACAAGAAAATCAATCATTAATGGATTGAGATACATATATTAGTTTAAATGCTTATGGTATTTCAAATCTTATTAGTGGATTAACTGAGTTAATACCTAATAAATTTGAAACAATAAGAAAAATTTGTAATATGGCTACTGGTGGTGGTTTAATTTCAAGTGGTGTTGCAATGGGGATAAATAATGATTTTAATAATGCTTATGCAGTACCTACCATAATTGCTGGTGCAAGTGAAATTATCCATAATTTATTACCTATGGAAAGAAAATTTGATGTAGAAATGCAAGAAACTAGTTTTACAAATGAAATAGCACATTTAATTAATAATGATAATAGATTTTCAATTAATAGTGAAATAACTAGTCAATATGGTAGTGATAATATGAGTGAAGTTAATGTTAATGCAAATTTAGAATTTGATGAAAATTATTATCATTTATAAAAAGGAGAATATTAAAATGAAATATGCTTATTTATTAAAATATAAAACTAATTATGGAATTGAAACAAAATATAAATTATTTTCTACAATTGAAAATGCTATTAATTTTCATAGAAATTATAAACATCATATATTAGAAAATGCTTATATTCAGGATTATCAAATATTAGTAATGGAATTAGATACAAATCAAAAAATTAATTAATGAAAGGAAAATATTGAAATGAAAGAATTTATACATGAATTAATTATTATTGGAACAAGCGTTGGAACATTAATTTGCAGAGAAATTATTGTTTTATTAAAAAGATTTATCACAACTCCAAAACATGTTAGAGCAAATAACAAAATTATTAAACATCAAAAAAAATTAGCAAAGTTAAATGAAAAGATTAATAAAGAAAATAAATAAAAAAGTGGTGATGTAAATGTTAGAAAATGAAAATAATGTTCAACAAACAACTGAACCTTTAACTGAAAATAATGCTTCTTCACAAGAAATAGAAAATAAAGTTAATGAAGCAGAAAATAAGTTAAATAAACTTAATCAAGAAATTAAAGAAAAAGAAATGATTAATATATTTAAAAAATATCAAGTTAAAACTGAATTTTATGATTATTTAAAATTTAAAACAAGTAATATAGAAAATTCAAAAATTGAAGAAACTATTAAAAAAATGATTAAAGAACAACCGGTATTTAAACAAACAATTAATACAGGTGGCAATAAACAAATAATTATTAATAATAAAACAAATGATAAAGAAAATTTTTTAATTAATTATAAAAAGAAAAATTATTTATAAACGAAAGGAAGAAATAAAATGTCAGTACCATTTAATCAAAATTTAGACAATACAGAGAGATTAGTAGAAGCACCAGAATTTATAGAGTTTTTTAAAATTTCAAATAGTCCATGGGCAAACTTTTTTCCTACTGAAATTGTTGACTCAGTAAATATTGAGTTTATTGTTAAAAAACCAAAAAAACCGGAAGTAAAAATTATTGCTTGGGATGATAAAAGTAAAAGATATGAATTACCATATGTTGATACAGATAAAATTAGTAAAAAAATAACTAAAAAATATCTTGCAGGAGAAATTATCTTTAATTTTGTAGAAAAGTAATGATACATGATAAAGTGTTATTTTTAGAGAATTTTTACACTAAATAATGTTACTTTTAACAAATTTTTAATTAAAAATAATATTTTAAGTGTAAATTGATGAATAATTTTTGGTCATCCATACTTTTCTACATAATTAAAAGAAATTATTGCAGATGTAGATTTAAAAGCAAATAATGGACAAAATTTATTAGATAGTATGCAATATGAAGTTGCAAATGATTTAGCAGATAAATTGGCAATTGATGATACACAAGCAATTGCAAAATTTGCTACTAAAATCGATATTGAAGATACAACACCAGTAGACTATTTAAAATCGATGTTATCTGCTTGAAATACTTTGTTTCAATTTAGAAATATTGCAAATAGTAAATTTTTTATTACTAATGGTCTTTATGATAGTTTAGTTTATTTAGCAGATAATAAAGGTTTAATTACCGATAATCAGTTGGCACAACAATTACGTTTAAATGGAAATAATTTATATGTAAAAGGCGTATTATGTGAAATCGTTCTTGATGATTATATGATTTTTACTAATGATAAAAATGAACAACAATTAATGACCTTTGTTTTAGCAACACCAAGAGCGATGAAAAGATACATGATAGAAAATACAGTTATTTATGTAGATTTTATTAAAGATGCTAAAGCAGGAAGAGCATATAAAGTTGCTGGTGAAGTTGTTGGAGAAGCAATCCCATATATTTCTAATAATGAAACAACATCAAGATGAATGTTATGTGGAGTTATTAAAACAGAAAAAAATGATTTAAAAACTAAAATTACAGTTTTAACAACAAATATTACTGCAAATGTTAATAACAATAACAATGAATTAAATACAGAAATAAAAAGTACTAATGAATTTAAAACATTAAATCCTAATTTAACAAATCCAACTATTAAATATTTTAGTGATGCACAAGGAAAAACTAATGTAAGTAATCAAAAACAAAAAGCAGGTGACTTATATATAACTATTACTGCAAATGTTAATGACTTAAATTATAAAGGAACAACAAATCCAATTAAAATAACTCTTAAATAAAGGAAATTAATATCATGCCAATTGGTACAACTAGTACAGCAATACTTTTAAACATAAATAAACCAAAACATACTAGAACAAGTAACCAACAAGAAAATAAAAGTTTTTGATGAGAAATTTTAGAAAGGCAATGTTTAGTAATCTGTGTAACTTACAAAAATAACTATGTTTAATTAATTCTAGTAAATATAATTAAATGACTAGAAAGAGTGAGTTACAGATGGCTAAAAAACAAAATATTAATAATAATGATCCAATATCAAAAGCAGTAGATTTATTATTAGAAAATACTGAAGATTTAACAACAGTTTTTAAAGAAGGGGGTTTATATAAAGAATTAACAAAACGTTTAGTTGAAAAAATGTTGAATTCTGAAATGCAAAATTATTTAGGATATGAAAAAAATCAACATAGTAATACTGAAAATGCTCGTAATGGTACAAGTTCAAAAAAATTAATAACTCAACAAGGTAAAATTGAGATTGATGTACCAAGAGATCGCAATAGTGATTTTACTCCTGTAATAGTTGCAAAAAGACAGCGAAGATTTGATGGTTTTGATCAACAAGTGCTTTCACTATATGCAAAAGGTATGACTCTATCTGACATTAGAATGCAGTTACAAGAGTTATATCATGGTGCTGATATTAGTGAAAGTGTTATTAGTCAAATTACTGATGATGTTATTGATGATGTCAAAACATGACAAAATCGACCATTAGAAAGCATTTATCCGATTGTTTATTTTGATTGTATAGTAGTTAAAGTTCGACAAGATAAACGGATTATTAATAAATCAGTTTATATAGCATTAGGAGTTGATTTAGAAGGTAAAAAAGATGTTTTAGGCTTATGAATTAGTGAAAATGAAGGTGCTAAATTTTGATTAGCTAATTTCACAGAAATGAAAAATCGAGGCTTAAATGATATTTTGATTGCTTGTAGTGATAATTTAACAGGCATGTCAGAAGCAATACAAGCAGTTTATCCTAAAACAGAACATCAATTATGCATTGTTCATCAAATTCGAAATAGTTTAAAATATGTTTCATACAAACATCGAAAAACTCTAGTTACAGATTTAAAACCAATTTATAGTGCATGTAGTGAAGAACAAGCAATGCAAGCTTTAGAATCATTTGAAAGTAAATGAAATAAACAATATCCCCAAATTGCTAAATCTTGATATAAAAATTGAGAAAATTTGATGATTTTTATTAGTTATCCTGCAGAAATCAAAAGAGTAATTTATACAACAAATGCTATTGAATCTGTTAATAGTCAATTACGAAAAGTTATTAGAAACAAAAAAGCTTTTCCTAATGATATGTCAGTTTTTAAAATATTTTATTTAGCAATTGAAAATATAACAAAAAAATGAACATTGCCTATTCAAAATTGAAATACAGCAATTGCTCATTTTATGATAAAATTTGAAGACAGAATTAATCTGAACTAGTACTTTGTAAAACAAAGATACACAGATTTCTAAAAAGCCTCTTTAGAAATGATTGGTGTACAAGTAATAGCAGTAGCACTTGCTCCTTTTACTGGTGGTTTAAGTGAAAGTATAGCACTTGGATTAGGTGCAAGTGATTTAATTGCTAGTATTAGTGCTGTTGGTGTAGAGTTTTTAACTGATTTTACTATTAATCAAGTTTATGATTATTTAAAAGGAAATGTAACACCATTAAATACTTTTTTTAATATATTACCTGCATTTGTTGGAATTAATAAAATTAGTCGTGGTTATCGTACTACTAAATTTATTAAGTTAGCACAAAAAACTAAAACATTAGAACAAATTGGTGTTAAAGAAGCAAAAAATTTACAAGAAATTATTAGTCAAGTAAGTGGAAAAGAAATTTTAACAGATAAAATCATTGGTAATAAACGTTATTTATTTAATTATAGTTTGGCACCTAATCGTGAAACAATAACACAAAATTTAGGTTATGTTGCTGAAAAACAATTTAAAAATAATTTTAAATCTTTAAAATCACAACAAATAAAAGAATATTTATCATTACAAAATACATTAATAAAATTAAGTCCACAATTAACTCCAAAGTTTAAAATTAAAGATATTGAAAAAGCAAATAACTTTTTAAAAAAATATAATACTGAATTAAAAGAAGTATTAAAAATGAACCAACATGATTGATTAAATTTAGTTCATACAATACATACAGAGAATAGATATGGAAAAACTTTAATTTTAGATTTACAAAAAATTCGTGCTAATGCTATTAAATTTAATTTTAAAAATAGTTCAATTCATAAAATTGTTTTAAATGCAAATAAAATTTTTAAGTATTTTGATATTAGATTTTATTTAAAAAAAGGTTTAAATAAATTTTGAAAAGATACACCATATTTTGAAAAATTACGAGAAAGTATATATAAATTACAAGAAAAATTTGAAAAATTAGAAAAACAAGCATTTGAAAAAATTAATAAATTAAAAGAAAAAGCAACAGATTTATTTACTAGTGCAGAAAAAAGAGCAATTAAACATGCACAATTAATTCCACTAAATTCACCAGTATTTATGGGTTGTAAAATTCAACCTTTATCATTAGACAAATGTGCAATTACTATTTATCATCGTAATCCTAAGTATAAACCAATTACAGTTGTTGATAGTATTCTTAAAGCAAAAACTTTTGTTACTCAAATACATCCATTTCATTGATATCGTTGATATAGTGGTTGATACATTGGTTATGGTGTTAATCGTAATAAATGATTAAAAGCAATAGCATTTGCTCCACCAGTGGTGCAACAAGTAATTAGAGATAGTTTTAAAGTATATAGAGAAATATTTAGAACTATTAGAACTTATCATAAAGTAGTAAATGTTATTAATAATCCTATTGAAAATATTAATAAATCATTTAAAAGTGTTGGTTTAAAATTTTCAGTTAATACTTTATTTGGTACTGGACTATTACATCATTTAGAAAAATTTGCATATAGTCAAGTTGTAGAAAAAGGTAAGAAAAAATTACAAAAAGAAATTATCCATATATCACATAGGAAAACTAAAACAAAAACTAAACATTATAAAAAAGCATTTTTTAAGGAATGATAAATTATGATTAATAAACTTTGAACTGATGTCAGTCTTGAAAATTATAATAACTGATATCCATTAACTGGAAAAATTACAGAAACTCCACCGCAATATATAAATACATGACCTAATGTCAAAGATTGATTTACAACTTTTGCTATTCGCGCTCAAAATGATATTAATGCTTATCTTGATTTTATTTTATCTAAATTTCCTTTTGATAGTTTTAAAGATGAATTAATTAAAGAAACATTAAGAGATATGGTTTATGTAATGGTTGAACATTGAGTATTTAATCGTACACCAATTGAATTTAATGTTGATGCTACTATTCAATTCAATAATGGTACATCATTTAATGCAAGTAGTATTCCTACAATTAATGTTTGAGATTTAGCACCAAGTAGAATGAAAATATGAGCAAAATTAACAGAATTAAAACAAGTATTTTCAAATTATAATCAAGATGAAATAGATATTGAAAAAATTGACTTAAAAGTATTTTATACTAGAAATCAAGTTGATGAATTAATTAAAGAACAAAAAGAATTTACATTATCAAAACAAATAAAATTATATGATGATTTAGTTAATGATAACGAAAATGAGATATATAGGGGTCGTGTTACAAACTTTATAAATAAAGGTTATGTAGCAACTGAATATGACCCAAAAACTGAAACAATGATTTTAGATTGACCAGATGAAATTGGGACATTACCACCCGAAGCATTACAAAATAATCCACAAATTGGTGATTTTACTCATGCTGCGACTGCTGACTTTTCTGCTAAACAACAAAAACGAATTACTACAAATGAAAATAGTATTAAATTATTAGAAAATAAAGTTGATATTAATAAACAAAATATTGATGATATTAAAAATAATTGATTTAATATTGAAACTAGTCCTTTATGAAAAAAAGTTAAAAATGAAAATATTAAAACAGATATATGATATATTATTGATTGAACATATTATTTTATCGATAGTAAACAACTTATTATAAGTAATAATAAATTAACTAAATCTAATATAAGAATTACTAATCATCAAATAGAAAATAGACAAATAATAATTGAAAAAATTGATGTTAATATTGACAAAGTAATGTTATTATATGATGATAATTTAATAAAATTTATTGTTGCTAATAGCACAAAAAAGTATACACCAATAATTCATAATATATATCAATATCAAGGTACTGGAACACCAACTGAATTTATAGCAGAAGAAAATACTGAACGTGATTATTACACAAAACTAGAAACTAATAATTTATTAGATAAAAAACAAGATAAATTAATTGCAGGTGCTAATATAACTATTGATGAAAATAATAAAATTAGTGCTAGTGGTGGTAAAATCGATTTAACTGATTATTATAAAAAAGAAGAAGTAGATAAAAAATTAGAAGACACAGAAAAAAAGTTTCCAGTAGCATTTCAATTGAATGCTGTAAGTCAAGAAATCCCTAATTTAGAAACTATTAATAAAACTGTTGCTGGTGCTATTAATGAAAATAAAGCAAATATTGATAAAAAACAAGATAAAGAAATATGAAAAGTAATAAGTAAAAGTAAAAATAATCGTGAATGAGATACGTTTGAAATTAATTTTAATACTGTATATAGAGTAATTATAACATTAGATAGATTACCAGTAAATCAAGCAAATATAAAGCATAAAGTAGAATTTAAAACTGGTAATTATTTAGGTGGAGATTATTTACTTGCAAAATTTAAAATTAAAGATGAAGATGTAATATTAACTTTAACTGTTAGAGAAAGTAGTTTTAATTGTAGTTTATATTTAAAAGGTGGAGATATTAATTATGGTGCTATTCTTTTATTAGAAGAATTACAAAATACAATTAAAGTTGATGTTACACCAAAATTAAAAATTAATTCAAAAAGTTTAGAAACAAATGAAGTTGAAGAAAATTGTTTTAATTATGTAGAAAAGTATGGATGACCAAAAATTATTCATCAATTTACACTTAAAATATTATTTTTAATTAAAAATTTGTTAAAAATAACATTATTTAGTGTAAAAATTCTCTAAAAATAACACTTTATCATGTATCATTACTTTTCTACAAAATTAAAGGAAAATTGTTGAGATATTGAATTACCAAATAATCCAACACCAAGTCCAAATAATCAACAATGAAAAGATGTAGGAACAAGAGAAAAGAGGCTTTTTAGAAATCTGTGTATCTTTGTTTTACAAAGTACTAGTTCAGATTAATTCTGTCTTCAAATTTTATCATAAAATGAGCAATTGCTGTATTTCAATTTTGAATAGGCAATGTTCATTTTTTTGTTATATTTTCAATTGCTAAATAAAATATTTTAAAAACTGACATATCATTAGGAAAAGCTTTTTTGTTTCTAATAACTTTTCGTAATTGACTATTAACAGATTCAATAGCATTTGTTGTATAAATTACTCTTTTGATTTCTGCAGGATAACTAATAAAAATCATCAAATTTTCTCAATTTTTATATCAAGATTTAGCAATTTGGGGATATTGTTTATTTCATTTACTTTCAAATGATTCTAAAGCTTGCATTGCTTGTTCTTCACTACATGCACTATAAATTGGTTTTAAATCTGTAACTAGAGTTTTTCGATGTTTGTATGAAACATATTTTAAACTATTTCGAATTTGATGAACAATGCATAATTGATGTTCTGTTTTAGGATAAACTGCTTGTATTGCTTCTGACATGCCTGTTAAATTATCACTACAAGCAATCAAAATATCATTTAAGCCTCGATTTTTCATTTCTGTGAAATTAGCTAATCAAAATTTAGCACCTTCATTTTCACTAATTCATAAGCCTAAAACATCTTTTTTACCTTCTAAATCAACTCCTAATGCTATATAAACTGATTTATTAATAATCCGTTTATCTTGTCGAACTTTAACTACTATACAATCAAAATAAACAATCGGATAAATGCTTTCTAATGGTCGATTTTGTCATGTTTTGACATCATCAATAACATCATCAGTAATTTGACTAATAACACTTTCACTAATATCAGCACCATGATATAACTCTTGTAACTGCATTCTAATGTCAGATAGAGTCATACCTTTTGCATATAGTGAAAGCACTTGTTGATCAAAACCATCAAATCTTCGCTGTCTTTTTGCAACTATTACAGGAGTAAAATCACTATTGCGATCTCTTGGTACATCAATCTCAATTTTACCTTGTTGAGTTATTAATTTTTTTGAACTTGTACCATTACGAGCATTTTCAGTATTACTATGTTGATTTTTTTCATATCCTAAATAATTTTGCATTTCAGAATTCAACATTTTTTCAACTAAACGTTTTGTTAATTCTTTATATAAACCCCCTTCTTTAAAAACTGTTGTTAAATCTTCAGTATTTTCTAATAATAAATCTACTGCTTTTGATATTGGATCATTATTATTAATATTTTGTTTTTTAGCCATCTGTAACTCACTCTTTCTAGTCATTTAATTATATTTACTAGAATTAATTAAACATAGTTATTTTTGTAAGTTACACAGATTACTAAACATTGCCAGAGAAAAAAATAAATGAGATAATTGACAAATTACTTATGATTTTATAGTTAATAAACATTATAGAGTTTATTATTCTTGAAGTATATATAATCCAGTTTATACTATTCAAGAATTTATTATAACGGATAACAAAATTGCTGGTGTACCAATACAAACCTTTAATGATAGTGTTAATATAGTAATTTTATCAGTTCAACATGCAAAATTAATTACTATTTATAGTGGAAAAGGTAATTTAAAAGGTAATGTATGAAAATTAGAAGAATTATAGGAATAATATTATGTTTTTTAAAATTATAAAAATTATTTTAGGTTTAATTGGAGTAATTCTATCATCAGCAACTGCTGGTTTAATTATATTCATTATTGTAAAAATTATATTAAAAATTAATCAAATATTTTAAAGAAAGGTGGTGAATATTATGTTAAGTCTATTTAAAAGAAAAGAAAAAAGTAATATTAGTGATAATCAAAATGAAAAAGTAAAATTTTTAACTAATAAAAATAAAAGTACTCATGCTTCAATTTTAAATTATTTTGGTTTTAATGATTTTAATCATGAAACTTATTTTACTGATTTTGTAGCAGAAAATAATGCTAATTTATATAATGCTCCATTAGAAATAAATAATGAAACCATTAAACAATATTTAATTCAACAAGAATTTTATAGAAAAAATTGAAATTCTATTTTTAAATTAAGTAAATTAGGAATTAGTGGTTATTTAATTTATATTGCAAATGATGATCTATATTTTCAATTAGTAGATATACAACAAAGAATTTATGATATTACTGGTAAATTAATTCAATGTACTATTTTTTATGATAGTTATCAACAAAATGCACAAACTGTAAGATTATTTGAAATTTATACACTAAATAATGAACAAGTAACTATTAATCGTGCAATTTATAGTATTAATGATACTAAAAAACAAACTAAATTAGATTTTAAATCATACATTAATAATCCTAATTTATCACAAGAACAAACATTAAACATTAATTATATACCAATAGCAATTATGCGAAATAAAGCAAATGAGTTAGCAGATTGTGATAAAGTAATGGATAAAATTAAAGCACTAGATGTTATTTATGAACAAATTGTTTTAGATTGTATTTTAAACTCACCGAAGTTTATTTTTGACCAAACTTATGGTAATGTTCAATCTTCAATGGAAGAAGCAGTAAGAATATTAGTTACTAAAAACTATATTTGAAAAACTACTGGTGATAATAATGAAAAAAATGAAAATATTAATATGACAAGCAGTAATTTTAAAGGTAAAAACTTAACTGATATCTACGATTGAAATGTTAATGAAATATTTAAACGTTGTGGTATTCATATACCAAGTCAAAAGAAATCTGCACAACAATCAGTTCCCGAAAGTACAGCAGTTAATATTTCAACTATTAATTATATTGAACAAAAATTATGACAATTTAATATTGATATTCTTAAATTTATTCAAATATTAGTGAAAATTGATAAAGATTTATTAAATAGTAAAACATTTAATATTAATGATGAACAAGAAATTAATAATTTAACAGTTAAATTAAAATTATTTAATCCCGAAAATAACCAATTAATAGGAGAAAACAATGGACAACCAAGACAACAAACCACAAACCAAGTTTCCACAGAAACAAAAGCAAACTAAACTTAATCAAGCAAATGTAGAAAATGATTATTTAATTGATAATATTCCTTATGACTTTACAAATATGATGAGTGCTACTAGTGACCCAGATATTAATAGAGCATACGATGAATTTAAAAAAAGAACAATTTATATTTATGAAATTGAGCGTTTATTTAAAAATAATGAAAATAATAGTTTAAGATTTTCAGCAAATACTATTAAAATAGGTTTTATTGATATTGATAAAGTATTAAAAACTACTGCTGCTGAAACATCAGACTTTACTATGCAATTAAATCAAAGAGCAAGTACTAATATTAATGATAATACAATTGAATATAGTATGACTGATATTAAAAATTTAATATTTCAAGAAATAAATTTATTAAATCAATTTAAGTTATATGCAGTATCTATTAATGAACAATTAACTGAAAATAATATTGATAATTTATATATTATTAATAATTATTCACAACCTTATCAAAATCCAAAAACAAGAAGTACTAAAAGTATTACTATTATCAAAATTAAAGATTTTAAAACAAGAGATGGTTACCCAATCATTATTAAATTACAAAAACCATTAGAAAAAGATACAAAAGTAATTGGTTTAAAAATTAAAGCCCCTAGAAGCATGATTTTCGGCAATATAAAGGTACTTGGTGAAGTTGACAATATGGAAGTATATCCAAAGTTATTTGTTAAAGATAAGGTAGCATTTCCGCTGTTATCAATGCCTATTGAAACTCAACCAAAAGTTAGAATATTACAACAATGATTTAGTGAACAAATATTACCTTGAAATTTAGCAAAACAATTCATAGGACAAGAAAAATCAGTTTTAGATTTGATTAAAATTAGTAGTGGAACTGAAACAAGAAAAGAAGTTATTAAAAACGCAAGAGTTACACATGCTTGATTAGGATATGAATTTAGTAATGTTTTAGGTGGTAAATGACCACTAAAAAGTCAAAAAGAATTAAAAGATAAAGAAGTTTGAGATTTTGTAGGTGAAAGTCAATTTTATCAATATGTTGCAACTAATAATAGATTTGATGATATTGAAATTGAAATAAAAGACGCACCAACTAATGATAGTTTACAACAACTATTATTAGATATGCTAAGTTATACATATAACTATAATAGAAACTTCGAAGGTGATACATATAATGATAATGGTAAACCAAAAAATGATATTGCAAAATTACGTGCAAAATTTGAAGGACAAAAACCTGATGAAGTAATTACTAATTTATTTAAACAATGAAAATTAGATTATCCTAATTACATAAATTTACAACAAGTAAAAATTTTTAAACAAATATTTATCATGTTGTCGGAATATATTTATTCAATATTATCAATTAATAAAGGTTTAAACGATGATAATAAGATTTTATTACCATATTATTTTGAATTAAAATCAAGTCCAATACATCCTAATAAAGATGATATTTGACAATTTAAAGATGTAAAAGTAATACTAAAATCCTTTAATTTTGTAGAAAAGTAATGATACATGATAAAGTGTTATTTTTAGAGAATTTTTACACTAAATAATGTTACTTTTAACAAATTTTTAATTAAAAATAATATTTTAAGTGTAAATTGATGAATAATTTTTGGTCATCCATACTTTTCTACATAATTAAAACTAAAATCTGCATATTTTGATTTTGCAGATATCAATAATATTAAGTTAAAAAATAATGATATTAGTCAAAATGAGTTATTTAAACTTGATGATAATCAATTTAATTGATTATCCATTACAAATGAATTAGAAACGAATAACATACCATCATTAATTCCAGCGGATTGAACCTTAGGTAATGGTGAATATGGTAAATACTTTACAAGAGCAATTATTAGTAATAATAAAGTGGAAAATGCTTTAAATTTATATGGTTCAAATAAATCACAATTATTTTCTAAATTAGAATTTTATAAAGAAATTTTGCAAATTGATAATACTAATGAATTTGAATTACAAATTGAAAATCCGATTAATAATTTAAATCGGATTGAAATAAGTGGAATATTTGGTTCTGGAAATTATGATTTAATTTTAATAACAGATAAACAAGAAATAAATTTAACTAATATTAATTTATTTGATAAATATAATGAAAATATTTCTTATATAAATTTAGAAATTTAAATTATTTATCAAAATATCCATCTGGATAAATTCCATCTCACTTGATATCATAACTTTCATCTGGTTTAATTCCAAAATATAATTCTATTTTGTGTTCATCTTTTGTTTTGTGTGACCATATAGTTGTTCCAGCCCCCCCAGTAAACATTATACTGATGTCCTAAATAATATTGTAAATCATTAGTTTTATGATGTGCTATTGAACCAACTATTAAACCAGTTGTAGCAAGAAATAATGCTAAAATTGATGTTATTTTATAAAAATTTGTTTTTATTCATGTTTTCATATTAAATTACTCCTTTTTGAACATTTAATTTATATTGAGTAGTTGCTGTTTGATTTTGTAAATCATTTGAATTTATTTCATATTTAAAATATTCAAAAACATCAATTCCTTGTTCCGTATTATTTTTTAATATTTTTTCATTTATATTCTTAAAATAATTATGTTTTCAATTTTTATATTCTCTCTTTTTATTATTAGAATTAAAATTATTATTAATAATTTGTTGTTTTTGTTTTTGATTTGAATGTTTAATAAATAAATTATAATTATTAATTATTCTTTCTTTTAAATCTAAATCAAAATATCAAAAATCTAAACTTCAATGAAAATGACTAATATATTTTCGTCAGCATTTTTGTGCAATAACATAATTAAGTTCTTCAAACTCAAATTTTAAAATATTTGTATTTAATTCATCTTTTAAAACAGTAAGAAATTGTATATTTTGAATTAATTCTTTTTCATAATTAATATTTTCTTTTAATAAAGTTTTATAAGTGGCTAATTCAATAATATTTTTTTTCCAATCATCATTTATAATTTTTATTAATTGATTATTATTAACAACTATTTTCATATTAAATTACTCCTTTTTTCCTTGATTTTACTTATAAATTGTACTATTTTTGATTATTTTTACAAGTATGCTTTTAAATGCAAAATAACGCCTAAATTAAAGGCGTTTATTTTATGAGACCTATACTATTAATTATATTGAAATTGTTTATTATATTTTAAATATGAAAGCATTTTTTAAAATATTTTTTATTTTATTTAAAATAACACTTATATATTTATATAATAATTAAGTAAATTAATTTTTTAAATATATTTACAATAAATTTAAAATTTAAAAAAAGTTAGGAGAAAAAATATGAGTTTTAATTACTTATGAACTTTAAATGAAGCAACTAAAAGAATGTATCAATCATTTAGAGATGATGTAAAAAATCAATGAGAAAAAACAGATTGAAGAATCTTAAAAGAAAGAGATAGAAAATATATCCCCGTTAAAATTAAAACAAGAACTAGAAATACTATCAATGGTCTTGTTACTTATAAATGTCGTGATTATAAATATTATGATGAACAATTAAAAAAATGAGTTCCTATTTGTTTATTAGATGAAAAATTGCAATTACCTAAATACAAAAGGACTTGTCAAGATATCAAAAATAATGTTATTGAACATTTTGCAGATGGAAAAAAATATCGTGATATTTTACATACTATGAAACAAACAAAATTTAGTACAACAAGTATTGGAAGAGTATTTCAAGAATATCAAGTCAATAAATTAGATGTTCCTAAAATAAAATTAGAACCAAATCAATTTATTTATATTAGTATTGATGATGGACATCGTAAGTTTTGAAAATTTAAACGTAATTCTGGTAAATATTCAATGCGCTTAGTATTATTTTGTACAGATAATATTAATCATAAATTAGTTAATAAAAGAGTAGATGTAATAATAAGACCAACAAAAACAGCAATTGGTTTTAAAAAAACTGCTGAATTTATTTTAGAACAAGGAAATAGATTTTTTGAAAATTTTGACCAAGCAAAAATTATTATTTGTGGTGATAGTGCAGAATGAATTAAAGATGTTGCTGATTATTTAGGTGCACAATTTGTTTTAGATAAATTCCATTTAGTTAAAAAGTTATATGTAGGAATAATTGCTGGAAATAAAGGAAAATATTGAAACGAATATAATACTTGTAGAAATTTTATTGAAAATTGTCAATATGATGAGTTAATAAAATATATGAATGAAATATTAAAAAATCATAAAAAATTAAAAAAACAATATTTTAAAAATAATAAACAAGGAATTGAAAATCAAGGTGCTAAATGAAATATAGGTACTTTTGCTGAAAGTAATATTTGATATATTTTAAAAGAAATGCTTGGTAATAGAACATATAGTATAAATATTTATATTAAAATGGTTATTTTTAAGTGTAATCTTGTAAATTCTAAAACATAATCAAAATTTTTATTTTTATTAAAATATTAAAAACTTATTAAATTAAAAGTTAATAAGAATTTTTGTTGTGTATAAATATTAATTTTATTATTGATTTTTTCAATATTTGTATTTTAATTGAAATTAATTTAATTTAGTAGTAAGATGTATTTACAATTGCATATAATTACAGTTATTTCTTCTCTATAATTTGAAAGAAATGTTTAAAAAGTAATTATATCCTCCGTTTTTGTTACCGTCCCAAATGATTTTGTTTTAGTTCAAATTCATTTTGCTCCATTTAGAATTGGTTGTAATAGTGGTTTTTTATAATTATCTAACTGTAAATTTAAACCATCTGTTATTGACATTGCTGTAGCTGTTCCCAATATTCCTAAAGTAAAAAAATTATTAGGGAATATCGAACAACCATCTGTAAAGCCATTTTCAGCAACAAGTGATGCTAAAGTTTTAAGTGCATTAAATCATGCTTTAACTTTATCAAAATAATTAATTGGTTGTTCATCAATAACATATTTTCTTATATTTTTAGGCATTGTATATTTTCACTCCTTTGTTATTTTATAATTCATTACATACTTTTATAAAAATTAATCAAATCATTTAAATAGTTTTCAAGTTAAATAATAAATGCCACAACTAATAAGATTTAAAGCAATAAATATACCTACTAAAATACCAACAACAGCACCAACACCAATACTTGAAACTAATCCTTCACCAATAAGACTAGCTAAAAAGTAAGTTAAAATAATTAATGGCGCAACAATTAATAAACTAGTAAATAAACTAACAATTGCTTGTCCAGTACGACTTTTAATAATAACTGACATTAGCAAAGCAATACTAGTAATAGTAATAGAAAAAAATAATGTAAATAAAATAATAATTAATAATTGTCAATTAAAAATGGAACTAATCATTCCAGATAAAGGAACAACATAACCAATAATAATAACACCAATAAAAATAATAATATCAGAAATTAAAACTAACGCTAAATTAAATATTGATGTTATAATAATAAACTTGGTTTTGCTAATTCTTGTTAAACCAATGCGTCGATAAACTACGCTTTGTTTTAAATCTAATAAAATAGCTAAAAAAGTTTGAATTGAAAAGGAAGCAGTTTGTGTCAATCAAATAATCATCAAAATAAATCGTCCAATGTTTTTACCAGCAGGTGATGATAATATTTGATTATTTCCACCAATTGATGCACCAATAAAAATCAATGGTGAAACGAAAACTGAAAAAATAATAATTGAACGATTACGTTTTAAATAATTTCAAAATAAATTAAGAAGAGATCAATCATTATTTTTGTTTTTTAAGGTGTTTTTTTCAAGACTTAGCTCATTTTTCATTATTTTCCCCTCCTAATCTTTTTAATAACGCTTCGCTATCATACATACCTATTTTATATTCTTTAAATTTAGTTTTAACATATTCTTCAATACTTCCATATTCTTTAACAACAGTTTTAACATCATTTATACTAATAATTGAACCTTCAAACATGAAAATAATTTGTTGACAAAAACGTTCAATTTCTTGCATATTATGTGAAACAATTAATACTGAAAGATTAGGTTTAATAAAAACTTCTTTTTCTAGTAATTCATAAATTCGCTCACGTACCTCTAAATCTAATCCCGTAGCTAATTCATCTAAAATTAATAAATCTGGTTCAACAATTAATGCTAATAAAATATTTATTTTTTGTTGTTGACCACCCGATAAAGTAATAATAGGTTTATTAATAAATGCTTCAGCGTCCAAATAGTACAATAACTTTTGAATGTCTTCAACAGACTTATTTAAACGATAAGCTCTCATATAATATTGGGCCATATCTCAACCAGTTAGACCACGAGGAAATTTAGTTTCTTGTAATTGCATGCCTATTTTTAAATCAGGTTTAATATTAATAGTACCTGTTGTTGGTTTACGAAGTTGGGAAATCATTTCACATAATGTTGTTTTTCCAGTACCATTGGGGCCAACAATACCAATTTTGGCACCAATAGCAATATTCAGACTAACATTTTTAATGACTTCATTACTATCATAGTTTTTACTGACATTAATGATTTCAACATTATTTTTTTTATCTTTAATCATAATTACTTCCTTCCTATAACTTTATAATTTTATCATAATTACTACATAAATATTACTTGTTTTTTAAGTTATAAAAATTAAAATATTATATAATATAACCTGAATTGTAAATATAAATGGGACAGTTTTTTAAAATAATTGTATTAAATCTATTGGTCTTTTATAAGATAGTGATTTTCTGGGTGTAGAATTAATTTGAAATGCTATAGTATTTAAATCTTTTTGTTTATATGAAGATAGATCTGTAGATTTTGGTAAATATCTTCTTAAAATACCATTATTATTTTCATTTAAACCTCTTTGACAAGGTTTACCAGGATCTGCAAAATAAATCTTAACATTACAATTTTTTTCGATTAATTTTCATTTACTAAATTCTTTACCACGATCAAAAGTAATAGTTTTAACTGTTCCTTTTTGTAACTTTGAAATAAATTTTATTATACTTTTTGTAATATTTTCTGATTTATTATTTTTAGTTGCTAAAGGAATTGTGGTTTTTGATCATATATCAGCTAAAGTAATAATAGAACTTTTATGATCTTTACCAATGATAGTATCACCCTCTAAATGACCAAATTCTTCTATATTTTTAATATTAGGAATGATTAAATTTCTTTCATGAATAGACTTACAATTATTAATTCTGCCCCTAGTTTCTTTTTGTTTGTGAGGTTTATTTTTTCCTTTTCTCAATAAGTTATTTTCGTCAAAACCCATTCGATTTGTTTTAAACATGTTATATAAAGTTTTTGTTGAAATACTTTTTATTTTATTTTCCTTTAAAAAATTAGCAATTATATCAAGAGCATAATTTTTAGTAATTAACAAATGATTAATAGTATTAATTTCTATTAAAGTTAAAATTATTAATTTTCTACCTGCATTTTGTTTATTTTTTTGAATTTTATTCAATATTTCTAATGGCAATAAGTTTTGATTTAATAATCTACAAACTCTATGTACAGTTGATTTACTATAATCAATGGCTTTTGCTATTTTACGAATCGAAAATCCATAACTTTTATATTCTTTTATTGCTATTATTGATTCAATAGTCAGATACTTATACATTGTACTAATTCCTTTCTTTTCTTAATTATAGAATTAACACAATTTAATTTTTATATAAGTGTCCTTTTTAATTTTACAATTCAGGTTTCTTAAATAATATTGGAAATGTTAGGGGTAAATCTTATGTTGGTAATAAACAGAAATTAAGAAATAATACTTCTCGTACTAAAACTAATTTAATACAAAAAGCATTACATAATTTTTATGATAGTAAGATGTTGAGTTTTGTTACTTTAACTTATAAAGATAATATGCAAGATATTAAAAAAGCAAAAAAAGACATTCGTTTATTTTTTCTTAAATTAAAGAAATGATGAAATGACCCTAAACGTGCAAAATATTTTTTTAATTATGTAGAAAAGTATGGATGACCAAAAATTATTCATCAATTTACACTTAAAATATTATTTTTAATTAAAAAATTTGTTAAAAGTAACATTATTTAGTGTAAAAATTCTCTAAAAATAACACTTTATCATGTATCATTACTTTTCTACAAAATTAAAAAAATATTTAGGCGAATTAAAGTATTTTTATGTTTATGAATATCAAACTCGTGGTGCTGTTCATTTTCATATATTATTTAATCGTAAAATACCTTACAGTATGATAATTGATTGATGACCACATGCAGAGAAACAATGTATTAAGTTAATTATTGTTAAAAAAGGTTCTAATGAATTTGTTATTAAATATTTGGGTAAATATGTTACAAAAGCATTAGATGATGTTTAGTCTTTAAATCAAGCAGATATAGGTGTAAAGGCTTATGCTTTTAGTCGTAATTGTAAAAATCCTATTGTAGTTCGTGGTATTAAAAAATTAACAATTCAAGATATAATTAAAGCGAGTTTTAATGCAACAAATGTATTTTATTTTAAATCTCAAAGAGATAGTAACGGTGATACTGTTATGATTGGTGGTATTATTGAAAGTACTGTTGTAAATGATTATTTTAAAGAATATGAAGATTATGAAAAATATGTATATTTAAGTGCTTTATCGCATAAGCATTATTTACGAACTAGTGAAATTGGTTATTTAATTCAAAAAAATAAAGATGTTTTGACTTGGACAGAAAAAGTTTTTGGTAATAAAGTTGAAAAAATAGATTTTAAGAAAAAAGTTTTACATTAAAAATATTATTAATGAATATAGTAATTGTTAATTATTTCACAATTTTTTATTGCATCTCAAAAGTTATTATTTTTTATTTTTATTTTTAAACCAATAATTAAAAAAATTAATAATATAATTATAAATATTAAAATTGGACTTAAAATTACAGAAAAAATAATTCCAATTTGTAATTGTAATAATGTTTTAATATTATAATTTTTAAAACTATATTGAAGCAAATAATGTTTAGAACAATTTAATTTAGTATTGTTTAATATATAATTTAAACCATATTCTTTTAATTATGTAGAAAAGTATGGATGACCAAAAATTATTCATCAATTTACACTTAAAATATTATTTTTAATTAAAAATTTGTTAAAAGTAACATTATTTAGTGTAAAAATTCTCTAAAAATAACACTTTATCATGTATCATTACTTTTCTACAAAATTAAAGCCATATTCTTTTAATAAAGTAAAACCATTTTTTTGTATTATTATTTCTTGTTTTGTATGATAGTTATAGTAACAAGGTATATACTTTATATTATCTTGTAAATTATAAAAACCTATTAAAGATAAACCTATACTTATAATTAATATAGTTAAAATCAATAGTGATAAAATTATTAGTTTTATTTTTTTAAGTTTGTGATTTATCATTTTTAAGTTCTCCTTTTTTTATGTATTAATTTTATCATTTTGGAAAAGATAATATTATATATTTTTTATTTAATGAAATTAAACTGATATTTTTGATATAAAAGACTTGTATATATATATATATATATATATAATGCTTAATAGGTTAATGTATTACCTAGCCGTGTACATTAGCCAATTTTTTTATTTTTATTGTATTTTTATAATTTTGTGTTATATTACTAATAAGTATAGGTTTTACCCTACTATACTCAATATATGTATTTTTAAATACATTACGGCTAGGAGTTGAGTTTTTTTATGTTTAAAGTTCAATTAGTTAATATTGAAAAAGGGCGTATTATTCCCGATAAAAATAATAAAGGTCAAACATTGAAGTTTGATGTTTTGAAGCTTGTAGAAATTAATAAGCAAACAGGTTGGGCAACTGGTCAAACACGTGATAAATGATATAACCCTGATATTATCAGTGATTTTAATAATTGTTTATCAGCTGTTGATTTAAAAGTTGGTAATTTTTATTCACTAGAATTGGATTTAAGCGGTAATATTAAAAAACTTTCTAATTGAAAATAGTTATTTATTAAAAGGGTAATTTTAAATAATTATTATAGATTAGGAGTTAATTAGATTATGGCAAAAGTTAATAATTGTTCATGTGAACAAGCATTTCATTTAGCGATTTATATATGTAAACTTTGCGATCAAGTTATTTGTCCTAAAAGAGTTTTGCAAAACTTATATACTAGAAAATATTATTGTCCAAATTGTATATTAGATATTGCTTTAAATAAATCAATGAGACAACAAGAAAGTAAGTTAAATTATGAGACATAAGTGTAGTGATTGAACTTATGAGAGAGTATATGGTTGTGAAATGTGTTATAGAGTTGCTAATGAAATGGAACGAATAAGAAAAAAAATAGGAGATAAAAAATAATGGTTTGTATTACATGTAAAAATCATGAAGTACACCATAAAGCGTGTATTTTTAAACAATGTGAAAATTGTTGTTTAACAGAACAAGAATTAAGTAAGATTAGAAGATAAAAAAATTAAATAAGGGGCTTATATATGGATTATATATTTTTCATTAAGCCCCAATGGATTAGATTATAATTCATAAATAAGCTCCTTATTAGTATATAAAGTAAGGAGTTTTATTTATGCCTAATGAGTTAGAACAAACTAGTAATTATACTTTAACTAAAATATTAAGAACTGGATTAAGTCCATTAAGTGCTATGGTAGGAGTTAGTGCTTATTATGGTCAATATTTAAAAGACCCAATTTTAGGTTCTATTAATTCTTTGTTATTTAGTAAAAAGTTAGGAATTGATATATGGAATATTAATCAAAGACCTACTACTAGAAATAAAGTTATTAATAGTTATAAAAAGATATTTTTAGGTTTAGGAACAATTGGTTTAATTAATTATGCTAAGTTTGTTCAGTATGTAGATAAGTCAGTTGCTTTATTAATAGATGAACCTTGTTTTTGACCACCATGTCCTACTGAACCCCCAAGACCAACATATCCACCGTTTACAACTGTTAAACCTATAATTGATGTGCCTTTTGTAGATTGAGATACTTATATATCTTTAAATAGTTTTGGTATAGCGAATGTTATTAGTGGTTTAACTGAGTTAATACCTAATAGATTTGAAAATATAAGAAAGATAGCAAATATGGGTACTGGTGGTTGTTTGATTAGTAGTGGTGTAGCAATGGGTATTAATAATGATTTTAGTAATTATTTTGCTATTCCTACCATTATTGCCGGAGCAAGTGAGATTATAAATACTTTATTGTTGCCATTAGGAAATACACATAATAATACAGAGTTACAAGAAGTATTTACTGATGAAAGAGCAAGATTAATTAATGGTAGTGTTAATGATTATCAAAGTACAGATGACGCTATGATTGATGTTGATTTAAATGATGATAGTATGTCAGAGATTAATTTAGATAGAGCAACTTTAAATTGGGATTATTCCTTTAATTTTGTAGAAAAGTAATGATACATGATAAAGTGTTATTTTTAGAGAATTTTTACACTAAATAATGTTACTTTTAACAAATTTTTAATTAAAAATAATATTTTAAGTGTAAATTGATGAATAATTTTTGGTCATCCATACTTTTCTACATAATTAAAAGATTATTCTTATGCTTATACATTAGGTGGTGTTTAAAATGAAAATATATATGTGATGAATTTTCAAATTTATCGCATTAACTGGATGTATTACATTTAGTATATTTTTAGGATTAATTCCTAGCATTATAGTTTTAGGAATTGTTGCAATTAAACCAGTATCTATTTTAATTGGTATTGTTATAGGTTATGTTAGTATTCCATGAAATAATATTAAAAATAAAATAACAAATTGGGTTTTTAAGAAAAAAGAAAATAAATTTATTAAAAAGAATGATTTAAAAGTTGAAAGAAAAAGATATGAAAAACAAAAAGTTGAAAGAAAATTTGAAAATTTAAATAATCAAATAAAAGAATTAAAACAAACATTAGAATTTCAAAATAAATTATTGGAAATTAATAATAATGAAATGCCAAAAATTAACGAACAAAATGAAATGATAAAAACATTTATTTTATAAGGAGTGAATTAATTTTATGAAAAAAAATAAATGAAAAAATATGCCAAGACAAAAGTTACATAAGAAAAAGGCAAAAAGAAATTTTGAACAGAGATTATATGAAAATATGAGTTTTGATAGTTTTTTAGGAGGTAGAAAATAATGGTTAAATGAATAGTTGTGATAATTGCTGTGCTTGGTACTTCTTGGGTTTTTAAAGGTACTATTAAAAGTTAGTTTGAAAATTTAAACATAGAAAACACAATGTAGTTGAGCCAGATTGTTGATATTGTTAGTGGAATAGAAAATATTATACCTTTATGATTATTTGTTAGAGCAATTAGTTTAATTATAGGTTAGGAGTTTATTATGAAAAAGAAAGATTTATTTGAAATTTGTAGTGGAGTTGTTTTTTGTTTTTTAATATCATCGTTTACTGCTTTATTTTTTGATTTTGATGTAGATAAATTAAAGTTATTTTTTGAAAATGCTAGTTTTGGTTCAAAATTTTTAATTTTCTTTTTTGATTTTATTTTTCCTTTTATTTTAAGTTCATATTTTATAAAATTTTGTTTTTGAATTAAAAATAAGTTTAAAAATAAAAATAAGGTGGTTAAATAATGCCTTGATATGGTTATGTGTTGTTAGTTATAGGTTTAATTATGATTATTTATCCAATTTGTATAACTATTCGTAATGTTAAAATTTTAAAACGAGTTGGTAGTTATATTATTTCAGCACCTCCAAGAACTGGTAAATCTGCTCTTGCTTGTTGTTTAGCACAAACTCATAAAAAACGAGTTGTTAGTCCTTTTCCTATTAAATTAAAAAATGGTTATTCTTATTTGGTTAATTATAATGATGTTTTTACTTTTAATCAGTTAGCAAATGATTATGCTTTTGAGGAACAAGATTTAATAATTTTAGATGAATTAGCATTAAAAATAAATTCTAATGATTTAGGAATGCAGTTTAAAAATCAACAAGAAAGTTTAGGGCAATTTTGTAAATTAATAGGTCACATGTTTAATGGTACGATGTATTTAATTGAACAACACCCTAATAGAATACCAGTGCAAGCAAGAGAAAAAGTAGAGTATGTTGTGCAAGTTAAACGTATGCGTTTTTTGGGTTTTATTGTTATATTTAATCTTAATTTATATACTAATATTGAAGATATTATAATAAAGTAGTGTTTTCACGTCGTAGAACAAAGAAAATGATTAAAAAAGGTATTATGCCTCCAAGTTATAGTGGTGAAGCAATGGCTATGACTTTATTTTTTCCTAGACATTGGTTGAAAAGGTATAATTCTAGGGCTTTACATTATGTGCATGAACTTAAAAGTGAATTGTCACCTAAAAAATACCTTAAAGAGGCAAGTAGTATTGATATGACTTATAGTGATATTAAATCTGCTGGTTTGGATAAATTAGATAATATTTTAAAGAAAAAAGATAAACCTAAAAATAAAGATAAATAAAAATAGTTATAGTCGCAGTGAACCTACTGCGACTATAATTTGGGTGAGCCACGTAGTGGCGAGGGACGTAGTCCCTATATACTTGATCAAAGTTTTAACCCATTACTTTATTTTAAAAGTAAAGGGTTTTTTATTTTTTAAAAGAGGAGACATTAAAAAATGGATATTAATGACTTAGAAAGAGAAGTTAACTTTATAGCAGATAATTATCATATTATTAATCTTTATTTACATTTTCCAATTGAAACTTATAGTAAAGATTACAATGATATTTTTGACTTTTGAGAAAATAATAAAAAAAATACTCAAAATCATTATCAATTTTTAAATAAAAAAATAAAAACTTTAGAATCTTTAAAAAAATTAGAAAATAATTTTATAAATTCAATAAATAACCTATCAAAAAAATTAAATAATAAAAAAATAAATAAAATAATAAAAGTACTTACTATTGGATTATTTAATTGAAATAAAAAAATAGAAACAAAAATAACTATTTTAACAAAAATCAAAGAAATCAAACAACAAAATTTAGTAAAAATAAATGAACTAATATTACAAATTAACAAAAAAAAATATAATTAAGAATGTAAATTCGGAAATTAATTTTTCTGTAACAAATAAAAGCAAATCAAATTTATCACAAATATAAAAAAATTTTATATAAAAAAAAGTAAATACTTGTTTTTAGTATTTACTTTTTTTAAAGTTATAGTTATTAATAATTTAATTAGATTTTAACCTTCATCAATAATACTTGAAGTTGGTTTAATATTATTAATAGGTGAGTGAATTTTTGCTTTATGTTTATTAAAAATAAAATCATATACTTCAGAATAAAATTCAACTGAAACAATATTTAATTTTTTCTTTACTTCTTCTGGAATATCTTCTAAGTCTTTTATATTAGCTTTTGGAATTAAAATTGTTTTTAGTCCACTACGATGAGCAGAAATTGATTTTTCTTTTAATCCACCAATTGGTAATACATGACCACGAAGTGTAATTTCACCTGTCATACCAATATCTTTTGATACAGGTTTACTTGTCAGAGCAGAAATAATTGCAGTTGTTAAAGTAATACCAGCACTTGGACCATCCTTTGGCACTGCTCCTTCAGGAACATGGATATGAATATCATGTTCTGCAAAGAAAGTATCAGGAATATTGAAAGTAATAGCATTTGCTTTAATATAATCTAAAGCAATAGTAGCAGATTCTTTCATAACTTCACCTAATTTACCAGTTAATACTAAATTACCTTTTCCTTTAAAGTAGTTTACTTCAATTGGTAAGATATCACCACCATATTGAGTATAAGCAAGACCAGTTACCACTCCAATTTGTGATTCATTTTCTTTTTTAGTATAATCGAAAATTTGTTTTCCTAAATAATCTTTAACATTATCAGCAACAATTTCTTCAGTACTAATTTTTTTATTTAAAAGTTTAACAATAAATTTACGAGCAATTTTATTTAATAATCTTTCTAACTGTCGAACACCTGATTCTCTTGTATAATATTTAATTATTTCTTCAATTGAATTTGGTTTAAATTTTAACATTTTATTATTTAAACCAGTAATTTCAATAACACGAGGAATTAAATATTTTTTTGCAATTTCAAGTTTTTCTAATTCTGTATATGAAGAAAGTTCAATAATTTCCATTCGATCTTTTAATGGTTCAGGGATACCTTCTATATAATTAGCTGTTGCTAGAAACATAACTTGTGATAAATCATAATTTTCTTCAATATAATGATCTGAAAAATTAGCATTTTGTTCAGGATCTAATACTTCTAACATAGCACTAGCTGGATCACCACGATAATCAGATGACATTTTATCAATTTCATCTAATAAAAATAATGGATTAATAACTTTAGCACGTTTCATACCTTGGATAATTCTTCCTGGCATCGCACCAATATAAGTTTTACGATGACCACGAATTTCAGATTCATCTTTAACTCCACCAAGTGAAACTTTAACGAAAGTACGCCCCATCGCTTCAGCAATTGATTTAGCTAAAGAAGTCTTACCAACACCAGGAGGGCCAACTAAACAAATAATTTGTCCTGGCATTGCCTTAGCCATTTTTTTAACAGCAAGATATTCAATAATTCTTTCTTTAACTTTTTCTAAACCATAGTGATATTTATCAAGAATTTTTTTTGCATTAATTAAATCAAATTTTTCTTCACTTTTTTGAAATCAAGGTAAAGTCATCATTCAATCAATGTATGTACGAATTATATTTGATTCACTTGAAGCTTGTGGCATATCTTCATAACGACTAATTTCTTCTTTAACACGAGTTTTGATTGCTTCAGGAAACTCTTCTGTTTCTAAGCGTTCTAAATAACGTTTCATTTCATTAGACTTACCATCAATTTCGCCTAATTCTTCTTTAATAGCACGCAATCTTTCTCGTAAATAATATTCACGTTGTTGTTCATCAATACGATCTTTAATTTTAGCTGTTAAATCCTTTTCAATGGCACCAACTTGTTTTTGACCACCAACATCTTTCAATAATAAATCTAAACGTTTATTAATATCAATTTCTTGTAAAATTTCTTGGCGTTTATTGATAGTTAAAAATGGTAAAAATTGAGCCATTTTATCAATAATTTCACTAGCTTTCATTCCATCGGTGATTTGACTAATTACACCTTGTGGAATTGAACCATGAACATCTAAAATCTGTTGTAAATTATTTACAATTCTTTGGATCAACTCTTCTTCTAATGATTTTGAAACATTAGGACTAACTAAAGTTTCAGCATCTCCTGTATAAAATTTATCATCATAAAACTTAGAAACTTTAACTCTTTGTTGTCCATAAAAAGATACGGTAAGTGTACCATCATTATGACTTTTTTGAATTTGAACTTTACACAAAGTACCATGATTGTAGACTTCACTTAATTGAGGATTATCTACTTTTGGATTCTTTTGCGAAACTAAAATAATTTCTGAATTAAACTTAGCTACCGATTCATTAATTGCCGCTACTGATTTATGTCTGCCAACTTCTAGTTCTATTTCAACTGTTGGGAAAACAAAACTTCCTCTTGTTACTAGTACTGGAATATTAGTAATATTTTTTATCTTCATTGTCTCACCTCAAATAATGTATTAACTGGATTATAATATAAAACATTAGCACTTGCAATACTTAATTGCTAAAATATCTAATTTTTGATTTATACTATACTATTACAGCAGCACTTATTAATTCATATTTAATTTATACTAGTAGTATTTTATTACATTTATTTTTTTTTTGATAATTTTTACTTTTTGAAAAAAATAAACGATAAAATAACCTAATTATTAAATTGGTAATTAGGTTATATAATAATTATCAAATTAAATTAAGCACTTGTTGTTTGCTTTTGGTTTTTACCGTTACTTTCTCATAATAAATCAAAGGCTTTATTACGTTTTAGGGTAGTAGTAACTAAACTTAAATCTTTAATATTTGCTTTAACTTCTTCAATGCTTATTTTAAATTGGTCGGCAAATGTTATTAATTGTTTTTGAACTTCTTCTTCGGTAATTTCTATTTTTTCTTTTTTAATAATTTCTTCAATAACTAAAAAATTCTGAAGTTGCATAATTGCATCCTTTTTTATTTCATTAATAATTTCTTCATGAGATAAACCAGTTGCTGCCATATAGTTTTCAATTGTAAAGTTTTGATTAGCTAATTGTTTTTTAAATTCATTTTCTAAACGTTCAGTTTCATTTTTAACAGCAAAATTTGGAATTATTATTTTTGAATCTTTAACAATTTTAGCAATAAGTTCTTCCATAAATTGTTCCTTAATTGTCATTGTTTTTTGTACTTCAATTTGTTTTTTAATATTTTCTAATAATTGTTCAGTAGTAGTAACATCTGGAATGTTAACATCTTTTACTAATTCTTCTAAACCTTCATTAATAACTTTTGTTTTTATTTCGTTTAATTCAATTTCAAATTGTACTAATTGACCTTTTAAATTTGGAACATGATAATCTTCTGGGAAAGTTACTTCAATAGTTTTTTTAGATTTAGTTTCCATACCGATCATTCCTTCTTCAAAACCAGGAATAAATTTACCAGAACCAATTTCTAATTCCATGTTTTTAGCTTCACCGCCAGGGAATTTTTTACCTTCTAAAAAACCAGTGAAATTAAAAACTGCAGTATCACCTTTTTCTAATTTTCCTTTTTCTTTTGGATTAAAAATAGCAAAACGATCTTGTAATAGTTTAATTTGAGTATCAATTTCTTCTTGATTAACAGTTGCTACAGGTTTTACTATATCAATACCACGATATTTACCAATAGTAATTTCTGCTGGTAAATCAAATACAAACATTATTTCACACTCTTTAATAGTAGATTTTTCCACATTAACTTCGGGTTGATTAGTAGGCATTAAGTTAGGTTTTTGTTTTAAGGCAAAATCATAAGCAATAGTAATAACTGCTTTAGTTGCTGTTTGTAAAGTTTGTTCTTCAGTTACATGTTTTTTAGCCATTTTAGTAGGAACTTTTCCTTTACGAAATCCAGGAATTTCTACTTGTGCAATCAATTTATTTTCAGCTTTTGCCAATTGATCTTTTCAAGTTTTAGCATCAATGGTAACATGTCATTTTCCAAGACCATTTTTTTCATCTTTTATAATATTTAATGTCATTTTTCAAATCTCTCCTTATGTAATTTGTTGTTGAATCATAATACTTAAGTATTTTTTTATTAAAGTAGTAGTAGTTTTAAATTTTTTAGCACTTTCTACCAATTTTACACTAATAAACTGTAAACTACAAGCACGAATATACAAAGCAGCTGCTAATGCTGCTGCTTGATTTTTATTAGGTAATGTTGGAAACAAATTC
This sequence comes from Spiroplasma endosymbiont of Amphimallon solstitiale, assembly GCF_964030965.1. Lineage (GTDB taxonomy): Bacteria > Bacillota_I > Bacilli_A > Mycoplasmatales > VBWQ01 > Spiroplasma_E. The sequence goes on along the minus strand of NZ_OZ034999.1, from coordinate 1,256,715 downwards.
TCAAAATAACTATCCAATAAAAACAAGCAAATACCATAAATACCTGGATTATCAATATGAACTTCATCTTCAAATATTTTTGTAATTTTTAAATAAACGAGTGATTCCTGTCATTGTGTTATTTTTTTTGGATTAATTTTAAATGTATCATGACCTTTTATTACTTCTATTTCTTCATCAATACCTTGATTATTTAATATAAATAATAGTTGTGTTTTATTTATATTATTTATATTTTTATTTGTAAGATAAATCTTAATTGTTGGCAAAATTAACCTAGCATTATGACTTTGTAAATAATAAAATGCCACCGGATGAAGATCTTCATCAAATGGATTCATTAATACACGACTTATTCTCTCTAAATTTCACTCATGACTTTCATTTTTACTATTTAATCTAATATGAGTAGTAATATTATGATGTAACTCTTGTAATGTAATTTCATGATGAATAGGAATATAAGGCATCTCTAATTCATGTTTGACCAACTTCATTGCTTGATCTCATTTATTTTCACTAATGAGGTGGTTAATTTTACCAATAATGTCTTGATAATAATTGTCATGATTTATCATTATTTAGTTAAACCTTCTTAGTATTTTAAAATTTAATGGCGCCCACGAGAAGATTCGAACTTCTGACCCCCGCCTTAGAAGGGCGGTGCTCTATCCACTGAGCTACGTGGGCATAACATTTACCATAAGTAATCTTAACTTGTTTGATTAAAAAATGCAATTATTAATTGGCTACTTTTCAATAAAAAAATAATAATATTATATTTAATATTATTTTGATATTTCATTATGTACCTTTAAGTAATATTTTTTTTTAAAAAAATAAAATATTTTCATTTTTTTATATTATAATAATTTTTGTAATTTAATAATTGTTCATTCCTAATATAGAAATAATTTCTATATTAGGATTTTTATTAAATTAAATATTGAAAAAGAAAAGGAAGAAAAATATTATGCCTAGTGAAATAAGTACAAAAAGAAAAGTAATTGCTGGTGTCACAATAACTACAGGAACATTAACAACAACTGCAGGAATAACAGCAGCTTGTGTTGCTGCAGCACCTATGACTGGTGGTGCTTCATTATTACCAGCTGCTATTGGTGGAATTGCTGTTGGTACAACTTTAATAGCTAGTGGAATGGCTACTACTACAAATTTTGGAAGAAAAGAATCAAGAATTAACAAATTTTTAAGAACAAATCCTACTATCCCCACAGTAAGAGTATCAAAAGAAAATGTTAATCCTAATGACATTAAAGAATCACGATTTAACGAATTTTTAAGATTAAGTGGTTTTATTTCTACAAAAAGAGTATCAAAAGCAAATATTACTCCTGATTATATTAAAGTATCTAATGAACTAGCAAATTCATCAAAAGAACCAGTTATGAGAACCAGAAGTTTAACAGTAACTTCTTTTAATTTTGTAGAAAAGTAATGATACATGATAAAGTGTTATTTTTAGAGAATTTTTACACTAAATAATGTTACTTTTAACAAATTTTTAATTAAAAATAATATTTTAAGTGTAAATTGATGAATAATTTTTGGTCATCCATATTTTTCTACATAATTAAAACAATTTTCTAATGAAGTAAAAAATGATGAAAGTTTTATTAAATTAGAAGAAAATAAGGACACAACTATTATCAGAATACCATTTTTTGATTTCATTAATAACCTTAATGAGAAACAAAAAGAAGAACAAGTAGATATAAAAAATAAAAAAGTAAGAAAAGTTTTATGACAAGTATTAAAAATAACAATATTTGTAGTTGCTTGGGCTGGTATTGGTATTTTAAGTAGTTTAGTTGTTACTCCATTAGTAGCTCCTGTTGTAGCAACTTTTTATGCACTGTCAATATGTGCTTTAATTTCTGGAGTTATTGTTGGTGGAGTTGTTACATTATGAGAAAAGTATAAAGAAAAAGTAAAAAAATTCTTTTTTCCTAATTGAAAATCAAAAAGTGAAATAAATCTAGAAAATAAACTACAAGAACAAAGATTATTATTAAAAAGAGAACAACAAGAAGAATTATTTTTAAGCTTACCTCCAGAAGCAAAACAACAAAGAATTTTGAATAGTTTTCAACAAATTTGAAATAATAATAAAAATAAAAATTTTATGGATATGCAAAATGAATTAAGTCAAAGATTTGAAGAAAATAAAAGAGAATTAAAACAGCAAAATTTGGAAAATATTTATAAAAGAAAAAATGAATTACAAGCACAAGTAGAAGTAGCAAAAAAAGATTTAAGTGCAGAGCAAAATGGAGCAATACAAAATAAATTAGAAATGATTACTTTTGTGGCAAGTGAAATTAATAAAGAAAATCAAAAACCTCAACCTGATGAACACAATTTAAGAATTTATGGGAAAGAAGTTGCTGCTTTTACCAATGAAATAGAAGAAATTTTGAAAAATAATAAAAAAAGTGATAATCTTGTTAGAGAAGATGTTAGAGAAAAGTCACCAAGTAATAGGTAATCCAATATTAGGTTCAATTAATAGTTTATTATTTGGTAAAAAATTAGGATTAGATATTTGAAATTTAAATCAAAGACCAAATACTAAAACTAAATTAATTAATAGTAGTAAAAAAATATTACTAGGTTTAGGAACAATTGGTTTAGCAAATTATAGTAAGTTTACTAACTCTTCCATTAATCCTAATCCAACAGAAAGTCCAATAACTACAACAACTGTTGACCCATTTCCACCAGATTTATTATTAAGTACTACTAATACTACTAATAATCATTTAATGGATTGAGATACTTATATTTCATTAAATGCTTATGGTATTTCAAATCTTATTAATGGAATTCTAGAATTAATACCTAATAAATTTGAAGCAATAAGAAAGATTTGTAATATGGCTACTGGTGGATGTTTAATTTCAAGTGGTGTTGCAATGGGGATAAATAATGATTTTAATAATGCTTATGCAGTACCTACCATAATTGCTGGTGCAAGTGAAATTATCCATAATTTATTACCTATGGAAAGAAAATTTGATGTAGAAATGCAAGAAACTAGTTTTACAAATGAAATAGCACATTTAATTAATAATGATAATAGATTTTCAATTAATAGTGAAACAACTAGTCAATATGGTAGTGATAATATGAGTGAAGTACCATTAAATCACGATAATGCTTCATTAAATTGAGATTATAATCATTTGAGTTTATAATGTTACCTTTAATTATTGAATGAATATATTATGCTTTAGCAACTAATGATATTAAATTAGCATTAATAAATGCTTTAAGAACCTGTTTAGAATCTTTTTAATAAAACTGAAATAAATGAAAGAACAACCATTTGTAAACTAGTATTTAGTTTTCTTTCACAATTTTTTCATAATCTTCCTTTAATTTTGTAGAAAAGTAATGATACATGATAAAGTGTTATTTTTAGAGAATTTTTACACTAAATAATGTTACTTTTAACAAATTTTTAATTAAAAATAATATTTTAAGTGTAAATTGATGAATAATTTTTGGTCATCCATACTTTTCTACATAATTAAAATAATCTTCTGTATTTTTCTAATCAAGCAAAGCTTCGTTCTACAATTCATCTTTTTGGTAATACTACAAAAGTATGTAATTCATTACGTTTTATCACTTCAACATTTGCATTTATGATTGTTTTGATTTCAGAAGCAAATTTTTCACCAGTATAACCAGCATCTACTATTATTTTTTGAACTGCAGAAAGATTTTCTTTTTCATTTTCAATCATTATTATAGCGCTATTACGATCTGTTTTTTCTGCTGTGGTTATGTAAATTGCATGTGGTAAACCTTGAGAATCAACAACAATATGACGTTTTATGCCTGAAATCTTTTTACCAGCATCATAACCTTTATTTTCAGTAGTATCTGTATTTTTAACACTTTGCGAATCAATTATACAAAAACTAGTTTGTTCTTTGCGATTATTATTGATACGAACTTTTTTAACTAATTTTTTTTAAAATTAATTGCAATACACTAGGTTCTTTACCATTATTTTTACTTCAAATTTGAAAATAATAATATACAGTTTGTCATTTTGGAAAATTTTTTGGTAGCATTCTTCATTGACAACCACTTTTTAATACATATAAAATTGCACAAAATACTTCATATAAATCTAAACTTCTTGGTTTTGTTTTCTTTTTGCTATTTTCTAAAATTGATTTTATGTTCTCAAATTGTTCTTTGGTGACATGACTTGGATAATTTTTATGCATATATACCTCTTATTTTAAAATATATAATCATTTTACATTATTTTCGAAAAGATTCTAAACAGGTTCTAAGAACTTATTATAAAAATCAATCATTAAAAGCAGTATTTGATAGTGAAAATATTAGTGAAAAAGAAATACATCAGCCATATAGTCTTTTTAATCCAAATATACTTAAAAAATTAATAAGTATATTAAAACCAAATGAATTATCTATATTACAAAATGAAATTAATAAATTTAAAAATCCAATAAATAGTTTTAAAAATTCTATTATGCCAACAGAAATTAGAACTATTAAAAATTATGTAAATAAATTTGATAATTTATTTAAAGAAAATGAAGAAGAAATACCAGAAAATGCTTAAATTGTATTATCAAGTTCATGATTTAAAAAAGGTAGATTTATTGTTGATAATAAAAATTTAAAAATTGGAACTTTAACAACATTATTTCAAAGTGATAATGATAAAAGACAAATATGATATGGTCCATATACTTATCCAACATTTCCACAAGAAATATGAATATTAATGACACAAGCAAAAGGTAAAAATGGTTCTGGTGCTGGAACAATATTTTGAAAATTTTGAAATAGAAAATGATTACCAAGTCAATTAAGAAAATATGTTAAAAGTGAATTAGCTAAAAAAGGTAAATATTATGGTTCACAAGATACTAGTGTAATTTATCCTAATAATATTAATGTACAAAAAACTATGCATTTTATTAATAGATTAGAAAAAGGTTTTTTTAAATTAAAAGAATATAAAACTTTATCTAAAAATGAAATTGGAAGTAATCAATGAAGATATGAAAGAAAACAATTATTAAAAAATTCTTTACATACAAGAAAATATATAAAAATTAAAAGAAATTCTAATTTCCTGAATTGTAAAATTAAAAAGGACACTTATATAAAAATTAAATTATGTTAATTCTATAATTAAGAAAAGAAAGGAATTAGCACAATGTATAAGTATCTGACTATTGAATCAATAATAGCAATAAAAGAATATAAAAGTTATGGATTTTCGATTCGTAAAATAGCAAAAGCCATTGATTATAGTAAATCAACTGTACATAGAGTTTGTAGATTATTAAATCAAAACTTATTGCCATTAGAAATATTGAATAAAATTCAAAAAAATAAACAAAATGCAGGTAGAAAATTAATAATTTTAACTTTAATAGAAATTAATACTATTAATCATTTGTTAATTACTAAAAATTATGCTCTTGATATAATTGCTAATTTTTTAAAGGAAAATAAAATAAAAAGTATTTCAACAAAAACTTTATATAACATGTTTAAAACAAATCGAATGGGTTTTGATGAAAATAACTTATTGAGAAAAGGAAAAAATAAACCTCACAAACAAAAAGAAACTAGGGGCAGAATTAATAATTGTAAGTCTATTCATGAAAGAAATTTAATCATTCCTAATATTAAAAATATAGAAGAATTTGGTCATTTAGAAGGTGATACTATCATTGGTAAAGATCATAAAAGTTCTATTATTACTTTAGCTGATATATGATCAAAAACCACAATTCCTTTAGCAACTAAAAATAATAAATCAGAAAATATTACAAAAAGTATAATAAAATTTATTTCAAAGTTACAAAAAGGAACAGTTAAAACTATTACTTTTGATCGTGGTAAAGAATTTAGTAAATGAAAATTAATCGAAAAAAATTGTAATGTTAAGATTTATTTTGCAGATCCTGGTAAACCTTGTCAAAGAGGTTTAAATGAAAATAATAATGGTATTTTAAGAAGATATTTACCAAAATCTACAGATCTATCTTCATATAAACAAAAAGATTTAAATACTATAGCATTTCAAATTAATTCTACACCCAGAAAATCACTATCTTATAAAAGACCAATAGATTTAATACAATTATTTTAAAAAACTATCCCATTTATATTTACAATTCAGGAGAAATAAGTTTTGATTAAGTTTATTAATAAAATCATTAGTTTTTAAATTATATTCAGTGTTAATATTTATATATTTTTTACTTAAAATATAATCTCAAGCAAAATTATTCATTCCTTTTATTCAATCATCATATAATTTTTGTATATTAACTTCTATTTTAAAAATAATAGTATTATTTTCATTATGTATTTGATAATCTGAATAATTTTCTGGTTTTAAAAAATGTAAAGGATTATCAAAATAAACACTATTTGTTGAAATAGTTTCTTTTAAAAATTTAAATTTTAATAATTCTAAATTATTTTTTTCAATATTATTTAATCTTTTTTAATCCAATTTTTCTTTAACATTTAATTTTCCAATTTAATTATATTTATTATTTAATTGATAGCAAATCATTAAATTTTCTAATAACATGGCAATAGTCATTGGTCCAACACCACCAGGCACAGGAGTAATTGCTGAAGCGGTATTTTTCATTATTTCAAAATTAATATCACCAACAACTTTTTTTTCTTTACCTTGATAATTAATTGCTACATCAATAATAACAACATCACGTTTAACTTGACTACTATTAATAATATTATAGACACCAGTAGCACTACAAATGATATCAGCTTCTTTAGTATAAAGAGTTAAGTCTTTAGTTAATTTATGAACAATGCTAACAGTTGCTCCCATATTAGTTAATGATAAAGCCAATGGTTTACCAACAATATTACTATCATTAATGATAGTAATATTTTGTTTAGAAATGGGAATTTGATAATGATTTAGTAATTTTATAATACCTTTTACTGTACAAGGCAACATTGCTTTTTTATCACCTTGTAATAATCTTCCCGCATTAATATTCGTTAAACCATCAACATCTTTATTAATAGTAATGCTATTAATAATTGCTAATGTATCTAAATGTTTTGGTAGTGGTAATTGTACTAAAATTCCATCAATATTATTATCACTATTTAATTGTTCAATTTTATTAATTATTTCTTTTTGTGTTACTGTTGTTGTTAGTGAAAATACTTGTCCATCAATACCACATTCTTGACATGCTTTAATTTTAGTTCGTACGTACATTTGTGATGCTAAATCTTCACCAATAATTATTACTGCTAGTTTAGGTTTACGATTAGTAATAGTTATTACTTGTGATTTAATTTTTGCTTTAATTTGCTGGGCAATTATTTTACCATCTAAAATTTTTATCATATGTGTTCACCGTTTGTTAATTTATCCAATTAATACGTTTTCTTCAACTCTACTTATCGTTGGTTTTGATTTACGATCACTTCAAGCAAGAACAGTAGTTGATACTCCTAATTGTCCCACAAACATGACAAAAATTAAACTAAGTTGACTAAAAATACCTAATTTGGAATTATCAAATAATGAAAGTCCTGTTGTTCCAAAAGCACTTGAAACATCAAAAATTACTTGTGCAAAGGTCATATCAGAATTATCTGTTATAAAAACATTTTCAATTGTGATAATCATTACTGATACAAAAACTAAAATAAAACCAAGTGTACCGACTATAAATGACATACGAACAGTTTGATTAGGAATTTTACGCTTGAATACAAAAACATCATTACGGCCACGGGCAATATTAAAAATTGTTAAAAGAATGATTGCTAAAGTTGTCGTTCTAATTCCTCCGGCAGTACTTGCTGGTGAAGAACCAATTCACATCATTAATGATTGGATCATTTGTGAGGCAAGGTGAAATTTATTTAAGTCAACTGTATAGTATCCAGCATTTCTTGTTGACATTGTATTAAAAAAAACAGCCATAATTGCATCAGATGTCGATAAATTTTTAAAAATGGGCTCTTGCCTTGACGGAGTTATGACATTACGTGAAAAATATTCAATAAACATAACACTACTAACACCTAATATCGCAACTAAAAAATATGTTATTAATGTTAGTTTAGTAAATAAACTAAATCTAAATTTTTTACCATGAGTTTTATTTTTAATTCAATGATATAAATCATAATAAACAGGAAAACCAATACCACCAATTACAAATTCAATAATAAAAATTCACTGCACAAAATAATCACTCTGAAAAGGTTCTAATGAAGTTATACCAACTATATCAAATCCAGCATTATTAACAGCAGAAATCGAGTGGAAAATTCCCGATCATAATGCTAATAGTATGTGATTATAGTAACCTGTATTATTGTTTAGACCATATTCTATTCCTGAGATAGGCACAAAATAAAAATATAAAAATAAAACAATTGCTCCCAAAAATTCAGTAATTGTCATAACAATAATACCAATTTTTAATACATCAATAGTCGTTCCTAATTTATTAGAGCCACGTTCACCTTGCATTAGTAATCTTTCTCTTAAGCTAGTATGTCGATTAAATACAAATAAGGATAATATTGCTAGTTTAACTGTAATTAAACCAATACCACCAAATTTAATTAAAATTAAAATAATAAATTGCCCAAAGAAAGTAAAGTCATTAGCAGTGCTTTTTACTGTTAAACCAGTATCAGAAAACGCACTACTAGCAGTAAAAAGGGCAGGCAAAAAGTTTCATTGTCCTTTTGTTGTGGCAATTGGTGTCATTAAAAGTATTGTTCCAACTAATAAAGTGAAAAAATATAAATTAAACATTTGTCGGGGACGAGTTTTACCAACAAAAATAATTTTAAAAATATTTTTTACACTACGATAATTAACCTTAGATAGCATCAAAAAACTCCTAAAATAACATTTTCTTTTATTATTATACTATACTATAGTCATTTCTATTAAATATTAGTTTTAAATTTAAAATACCAATATTTTAAGAATTAGTTTATAATTTAGTATAATATAACATATTTAAGTAAATATTATTTAAGGAAGAAGGATATAGATGTCTTCATCAGAAAATGATTTTTGTGTCATTGGTTTAGGTAAATTCGGAATTTCAGTTGTTAAAACTTTAGAAGAATTAGGTAAAGTTACATTAGCTATTGATAAAAGAGAAGACCGTTGTCAATTAGTTTCATCAATAGCTTCTGAAACTTTAATTTTAGATTCAACTAATCGTGATGCATTAGATGATGCTGGAATTCACAAAGTGCAAAATATTATTATTGCTATTGGTTCTGATTTAGCAGCTTCAATTGTTACTGCTGTTCATGTTTTAGCAATTCATCGTGAACACAATACATTATCATCACTTAATCTTATTGCTAAAGCTGTTGATAGTACTCACCAACTAATTTTAGAAGCAATTGGTATTACTAATATTATTTTATCTGAAACAGAAGCTGGTAAGAAAGCTGCATATCGTGCTATTTGAAAATTAGGAGTAGATTTAACTACAGTTGATGAAAAGTACTCAATAGCTAATGTAATTGTTAAAAATACTAAGTTTACAAATAAAAAACTAGAAACTTTAAAAATTCCTAGCAATTATAAAATTAACTTAGTTGCGATTAAACGTCATGGTAAAGTTATTATTCCTAGTAGAAATGAAATATTAATGTTAAATGATGAACTATTATTTATTAGTTCTAATGAAAATATTAATTCTGTTTGTAATGATTTTTCAATTAGTGATACTAATAAAATATTTGAGCCTACTATTATTAAAACGGTAAAGAAAAAGCGTTCATTTTGAAATTGATTCAGAAGAAATAAGAAAAAGAAAAAAAATAAAAAATTAAAGAAAAAGGAAGTTAAGAAAGAAAAAAAACACTAATAAAAAAACAAAATTAATTATAAGAAAATTGTTTTTTATTTTCCTGAATTGTAAAATTAAAAAGGACACTTATATAAAAATTAAATTGTGTTAATTCTATAATTAAGAAAAGAAAGGAATTAGCACAATGTATAAGTATCTGACTATTGAATCAATAATAGCAATAAAAGAATATAAAAGTTATGGATTTTCGATTCGTAAAATAGCAAAAGCCATTGATTATAGTAAATCAACTGTACATAGAGTTTGTAGATTATTAAATCAAAACTTATTACCATTAGAAATATTGAATAAAATTCAAAAAAATAAACAAAATGCAGGTAGAAAATTAATAATTTTAACTTTAATAGAAATTAATACTATTAATCATTTGTTAATTACTAAAAATTATGCTCTTGATATAATTGCTAATTTTTTAAAGGAAAATAAAATAAAAAGTATTTCAACAAAAACTTTATATAACATGTTTAAAACAAATCGAATGGGTTTTGATGAAAATAACTTATTGAGAAAAGGAAAAAATAAACCTCACAAACAAAAAGAAACTAGGGGCAGAATTAATAATTGTAAGTCTATTCATGAAAGAAATTTAATCATTCCTAATATTAAAAATATAGAAGAATTTGGTCATTTAGAGGGTGATACTATCATTGGTAAAGATCATAAAAGTTCTATTATTACTTTAGCTGATATATGATCAAAAACCACAATTCCTTTAGCAACTAAAAATAATAAATCAGAAAATATTACAAAAAGTATAATAAAATTTATTTCAAAGTTACAAAAAGGAACAGTTAAAACTATTACTTTTGATCGTGGTAAAGAATTTAGTAAATGAAAATTAATCGAAAAAAATTGTAATGTTAAGATTTATTTTGCAGATCCTGGTAAACCTTGTCAAAGAGGTTTAAATGAAAATAATAATGGTATTTTAAGAAGATATTTACCAAAATCTACAGATCTATCTTCATATAAACAAAAAGATTTAAATACTATAGCATTTCAAATTAATTCTACACCCAGAAAATCACTATCTTATAAAAGACCAATAGATTTAATACAATTATTTTAAAAAACTGTCCCATTTATATTTACAATTCAGGAAAAATAAAGATATTTTTCATTTAATAATAAATGAAAAATATTTTAAAAAAATAAAAGTATTAAATTTATTTATTAATAAACAAATTGAAAAAAATAATTTTTCTAAAAAACATTTAAAGAAAATTTTATTAAAAGTATTAAGGTTTAGAACTTATTTTAATAGTAAATTGATAGAAACAGAAAGCAATTTACTAACTTTAAATAGTAAAATAAAACTTTTATGAAAAGAAATTTTTGATAGGAACATAAAATTTTTACAAAAACAACAGCAGAAGTTAAAACAAAAAAATATCTTGATAGAGAATCAAAAGACAAAATTAAAAGAAAATATTAAAGATATTAAAGATAAATTAGAAAAAGAATTAAAAGCTGATTATCAAAATAATAAACTTACTAATTTTAAAGTTCTTTTAGAAATACCAAAAAAAGCAAATTTTAAAATAGCATCTTTAGAAAAACAAATTACTAATTTAGAAATTAAACAATATGAATTACATGTTCAAATGCAAACATTACAACAAAAAAATAATGAATTACATGAAAAGATACAACAATTACAACAAAAAAATAATGAATCAAATTTTAATCAAAGAAATATTAATAATCAAACAATAACTATCCAATTAAATAAACCAGAATTGACAAATAAAACATTAGTTAATAATTTAACAATGTCATTACAATTTTTAAGACCAACAAGTAATTTTAATTAAAATTAAGAAAGTTACTTAAAAGATTAAAAATAAAAATTTTATTAAATATTCATTAATTGTTATTAAGGCAAATGATGATTTAGTAATTAAAGGAAATTTAATTGAAGATGTAGATTTTAAATAAAATATTAGTATATAAAATTGATAATAAAAATATTCAAAGTATAATATAAAAATTCATAATTAAAAATTGATTGAAACTAATTATAGTTTTCAATCAATTTTTTTAATATTTCTTTAGAAACTTGTGGGTTTGCTTGTCCTTTAGTTAGTTTCATTAATTGACCCATAAAAAATTTCATTGCTTTTTCTGGATTGACTTTATAAATAGTAATCATGTTTTCATTTGCTTTTAAAATTGTGATTAATATTTTTTCTAAATCATTACTATCACTTACTAAAGTAATACCTAATGTTCTAATAAGATCGGCAGGGCTTTTTTCACTATTAATCATAATTGCATTTAATAACTGTTTACTTTGTTTATCATTAATTTTTTGCTCATAAACTAGACTAACTAATTGTGATAGATTATTAGCAGTAAGTTCGCTGTTTTTAATAGTAGTGTTATTAGTATTACAATAAGCTTGCACAGGACCTACTAAATAATTAAAGGTAGGTAATGTTAAATTATTAATGGCAACTGTTTGTTCAAAAATAGTTAATATTTCTATTTTGTCAATTAATAAATTAATATCTTTTGTTGGTAGATTGTATTGTTTTTTTAATCTTTCCATTATTTGTTTAGGCAATTCAGGAAGATTTTTAGCAATCATTTTGATTCATTTTTCGTCTAGTTGAATTGGAAAAATATTTGGTTCAGGAAAGTATTTATAATCAATTTTATTTTCTTTGCTACGCATGCTAACGGTTTTATTAGTTTTTTCATCAAATCTTCTAGTTTCAAGATTAATTTTTTGTTTTTTATTTAAAATATTAGTTTGACGATTAATTTCATCGTTTATTGCTAAAGTAATATTATGTGTAGAATTTAAGTTTTTAATTTCAACTTTGGTACCTAAAATATCACTACCATGTGTTTTTAACGATATATTAATATCACATCGTAATGAGCCTTCATTCATTTTAGCATCACTAACTTGTAAATGAATTAATAATTGACATAGAGTATTAATATATGCTACTACTTGTTCACTTGTGTTAAAAATTGGTTTAGTAACAATTTCCAATAAGGGAATTCCCGCTCGATTATAGTCTAATAATGTTTTTTTATTATTATGAATTTGTTTTGCTGTGTCTTCTTCAATATGTAAGCGTTCAAAACTAACAATAAATTCTTCATTATTTACAACTATTGGTAATTCACCATTTGTACCAATTGGATGAAAAAATTGTGTGATTTGATAACCTTTAGGTAAATCAGGATAAAAATAACTTTTTCGATCAAAACGTAAGAGTGGATCAATATTCATTTTTAAAGCAGTACATGTTTGAATTGCCATTATAATAACAGCTTGATTAACTGTTGGTAATGTTCCTGGATATCCGCAATCAATGGCATTAATTTGAGTATTTGGTTTTTGACCAAAAGTATTGGCGGCGTTGGAAAAACATTTAGTTTTAGTTTTTAATTCACAGTGGATTTCAATACCCATTACAACATCATATTTATTATTCATGATCATCACCTAGTAGTTTATTATTAAAATTAATTTTTTTACTTAAAAATGAAGCAATATTCAATATAACTTGATCATTGAAAGGTGCACCATTAATATTAAAACCAATCGGTAAACCATTAACAGTAGTTAACGGAATATTAATGCTTGGTCCACCATTTAAGTTAGAAAGTAGTAGTAAGTCTTCTAAATAATCATGTTCACTTTTAATAACTTTTTTTTGTTCTAATACATCTTTAATTTTTGGAGCTGGATTAATATTTGGCATAATAATGAAAGCATCATATTTTTTAAAGATAGTATTTAAATGTTCAACAATTAATCTTCTTACTTTTTTAGCTTTATTAAATAATTCTTCTTGATGATTTTCAGATAAAGCATATGCACCAATAATGTATCTGCGTTTTACCATATCACCGAAACCAAATGTTCGTGAATTTGTCATAACTTCTTGATAATTTTTACCATTTTTACGAACACCAAAATTAATACCAGTTAGATTTGCGTGGCAACTGGTTGCTTCAGCAAAAGAAATAATCATGTAGACTGGTAATAAAGATTGTAATAATTCTTTATTAAATTCAATTTGTTGAACTTTTGCACCACCATCAGTTAAATGCTTTATTGCTTCATCAAAACTAGATTTAACTATATCATTTCACTGATAATCATTATAATTTAAAATAGCAATATTTTTACCTTCTATATTTTGATTTAAGTTTTGAGTATAGTCTTTTTCTTTACTTTGAACACTAGTAAAGTCTTGTTCATCAAATAAAGCAATACTATCCAAGACAATGGCAATATCTTCGACATGATTAGTAAATATACCAACTGTGTCTAAACTTGGAGCATAAGGAAAAACACCATTTCGTGAAATTAAACCATATGTTGGTTTAAAACCAACAATACCACAATAAGCGGCAGGTTTACGTATTGAATCACCAGTATCTGTTCCTAAAGCAAATGGTACAATTCCAGCAGCGACTAAAGCTGCACTGCCACTAGAACTACCACCAGTGATATGTTTTAAATTCCAAGGGTTTAAGACATGACCAGTAGCTGCATATAAACCATCTCCACCCATTCCTAGTTCATCAAGAGCAGTTTTAGCTGTATTAATGGCTTTATTATTTGTTAATAACATATTAACAGTACTGTCATAATTAGGAATAAAATTAGCAAGAATTTTTGATGAACCTGTTGTTAAGAAATTAATAGTAGCAATATTATCTTTCATTACAAATGGAATTGCTGCTAATAAATTATCATTAATTTCTTGTTCAGTAATTAATTTTGTTTGTTTAATGGCATTTTGTTCCAGTGAAGTAACAACAGCATTTAATTTTTTGAATTGTTCTAATCGTTTGTATACTAATTTAGTTAATTGATCTGGAGTAAGTATTTTTGTTTTTAATAATTCATGAAGTTGACGAATTGAAAGTTGGTGGTAATTAATTTTCATGATTAATCACCTGATTAATACTAATGTAATTATTTTCAACTTCTGGAGCAATATTTAAAACACTCTTAGATGTTAAATGAGTTCCAACATTATCGGAACGTAATAAATTATTAATAATAGGAAATGGGTAATTTAAAGGTTCAATATCATTTGTATTAATATTTGTCACAATTTCCATTTGTTTTTCAATAGCTTTAAATTCTAGTAAAAGATTTTCACATTGTTCTTCGCTTAAATTGAACATAAGTTCGTTAGCAAATTCATGTAGCATTTTTGTTGTCATTTTCTTTTCAATTTTATCCATTTTTTGCTACCTCTTTCAATAAATTTTGTAATTGCTCTTCATTAATAATTTTAACATTAAGTTTGCGTGCTTGTGCTAATTTATTTCCTGGATTTTCACCAACAATTAAATAAGAAGTATTATTACTAATAGTATTGGTAATTTTAGCACCATAGTTATTTAATAATTCAATGAATTCGTTACGACTTTTAGTTAAAGTTCCTGTTAAGACAAAAGTTTTACCATTCAAAACTTGTGATTGGTTTTTTTGTAAATAATTAAAGTTAAGTTTAAAGTTTTGCAAGTTAATAATTAGTTGTTGATTAGTAGGATTAAGGAAATAATCAATAACACTAGTAGCAATTGTTGGACCAATTTCATTAGTATTAGCTACATCATCAAAGGTTGCTTCCATTAACTTATTTAAAGTTAAATATTTTTTTGCAAGAATAATTGCTGTTTTTTGGCCAACATGGCGAATTCCCAAACCGAATAAAAGTCTTTCTAAGGAATTTTGTTTTGATAGAATAATTGAATTAGCAAGATTAGTGAAAGATTTTTCACCAAAACGTGGTAATGATAGTATTTCTTTTCGTAAATTAACTAAATTGTAAATATCACTAATAGTTTTAATTCATTTTAAATCTAAAAAACGTAATAATATTTTTTCATTTAAACCAATAATATCCATAGCATTTCTTGAACAGAAGTGCATTAATGATTTAAGAATTCGTGATGGACAATCACTATTAATGCAAAATTGATCAACTTCTGGCGGAACTTGTTCCAATTTTGTTTTACAAACTGGACAATGGATAGCTTTTTTAAAAATAATATTGTTTATTTGACGATTACTAATAATTGGGGCAATTACTTCTGGAATAATATCACCGGCTTTTTTAACACTTACTAAATCATTAATACGTAAATCACGATTAATAATATAATCACCATTATGAAGTGTGGCAAAAGTAACGGTAGTACCAGCAATTATCACTGGTTGTAATCTAGCATTATAGGTTATTTTTCCTGTTCTACCAACAGTTGGAAATATATCTAAAAGTTTAGTAACACTAGTAACAGCAGGAAATTTATAAGCTATTGCTCATTTTGGTGCCTTATTAGTTCTTCCTAACATATCATAACTGGTTAGATCATTAATTTTAATGACAATACCATCAATTTCATATGGTAATGTATTTCTTAACTTTTCATATTTCTGAATATAAGTTCATACTTCTTCAATATTTTTACATAACTGTCATTGTTCATTAATTTTGAAACCATATTTTTGTAAGGTAAATAATGCTTGTTCATGGGTTTTAATATTATCATTAGTAGCATTAATATAATAGTAAAGAAAACCATCTAATTTTCTTGAATTAACAATATTAATATCAAGTTGGCGAATAGTACCGGCTGCAGCATTGCGAGGATTAGCAAAGAGTGGTAAGTTTTGTTGTTGTTGTTTTTCATTAATGCGATTAAATTCTTCTTTACTTAAATATATTTCTCCTCTTACTTCTAATTTAGAATTAATTGGTATTGTTTTTGGTATTGTTTTAATTGTCAAAATATTATTGGTAATGTCTTCACCAGCAATACCATCACCTCTGGTAGCAGCAGTTTTTAATTTTCCTTTTTCATAAGTTATAGAAATTGATAGACCATCAATTTTTAGTTCACAAACATATTCAATGTTATTTTCTGATAATGTTTTTTTGATTTGTTGATCAAATTTTAGTAAATCTTCATAGTTAAAGGCATTACCCAAACTTAGCATTGGTTGTTGGTGAAAAATTTTTGTTAAAGAATTAAGTGGTTTATTACCAACAGTTTTAGTTGGAGAATCATTACTATTAAATTGGGGATATTGTTCTTCTAATTTTATTAATCTATGATAGGCGCTATCATAAAGTTCGTCACTAACAGTAGGTGCATCTAAAACATGATATTCATAATTTCATTGTTTAATTTGGTTTCTTAATTGTATTATTTCATTTTTAATATCATTATTTTTGTTACTCATATTACTTTCTCCCCTAATTGGTTTGTTAATAAGACATAATTAATTATAAATGAATTATTACTTTAATTGTAATATTGTTTTATAAAAGTATAATTTAGTAATGTAAATAAAATAAATAATAATATACATTTTTTTAAAAAAAATGATTATAATAAAATTAGTATTAAAAAATAATGGCTAATTAAGTATTTGGTTTTTAAACTCCTATTAAGTTTATTTGACTTAAAGGTTTTTTTGTATATAACTAGACACATTTTTTAATATTAACCTTTGATAAGTTTTAAGTATAGTATTAAAACTAAAAATAATTACTTTAATTTTATATGAGTTAGGAGTAAGTTATGAAAGATACATATGCATCTGTTCGTTTAGCACAAAAGCCAGAAAATGCTTTTGCTTGTCATCGTTGTGGTAGGGTTATTTTAATTGCCGAATTTTTAGAAGCAAAAAATATTCAATTGAATTGTAATCGATGTGGTTTTAAAAAGCATGTTGAAAAAATCAAAATAGAAAAAAAAGCAGAAATTAAAAAAACTAGAATTGCTGTTATTTCTTCCAAAAATTCTTCTAAAAAATAACTTAGCTTAGATTAATATTAATAATATTATAAAAAAAGAACTCAACTGAGTTCTTTTTTACTTATTTTTTAGTTTTTTCATTTAAATACTCTTGATAATTATTATTTACTTGTTCTCAATTGATAACTTTTAATAATGCTTGTAAGTATTTCTCATGTTCATTTTTATATTGTAGATAATGTGCATGTTCTCATACATCAATAGCGATCAATGGGTACATGTTCAAGAATCATGGATTGTCTTGATTAAAAGTTTTGTATAGTCTTAATGTACCATTATTGTCAATTACTAATCATGCTCAACCACTTCCAAAAATATCCATGGCAGTTTTTGTTAAAACAGCTTCAAATTTTTCATAAGATTCAAAGCGATTAATTATTGCTTTACCAATAGCTGATTTTTCATTAAAACCTTTATTTTTCCCCAATAGTGAAAAGAAAAGATTATGATTAATTACTCCCCCACCAAATTGTCGAATGCTACTTTGTAATTTTTTTACATTACAAGTTTCTTTATCCTCACATATATCTTCTAATTTACAATAATTACTTAATAAACGATTTAGTTCCCCTTTAGTTTCAAGATTATAATCAGAAAAAACTTTCGGATGTTTATCCATCACTAATTTTAAAGAAGTTAAATATTTCTTATGAAGTTCTTCATAATGATGTTTAATTGTTTCTTGTGAAATGTAAGGTTCTAAAGCATCATAATTATATGGTAAATCGATAATATTAATCTTGTATTTAGGCATTCTTTTCTATCCTCCTTTTCTTTTTAAACTCTTCACATATAAATATTGAATTGCATTATAATAAATTAATGTAAAATTACAAGTTTATTATATTACAAGATTTCTCACTATATGTTATACTAAAAATTAATATTAAATACTAATTTTACTAACAAAGGGTGAAAGTTTTCGTGCAGTACTTATACATGTTTAATAAAAAATCTAATCAAATTAATGTTTCTCACAACAATGATATCATACGTAGAATTAATGTAAACCAAACTGATAACATTAATAGTAATAATTTAGAAAAAAATGAACAAAAACAGTCATTTATTGATAAATTTACTTCAAAATCACTTAGTTGTGATGACACCAATAACTTTAATTTCAAAACAGCCAGTTGAACTCTAACAATAATTTATCTTATATCTTTTATTATAATTCCAATTCTTTATAGTTTAATCAAAACTTATGCTGTAAAAGATACTAGTCAAAGTTCATTTCTTAGTCTTTTTATTTTTAGTTTATTGCCAATTTTTGGCTTAGTTGTTTCAGTTGGTATTGATTGAGAAACTATGATTAAAAAAGGTGGGTGGGCTGCTTATAGTCATAGTGTATTTGGTTTTATTAGTGTAGTATTTGTTCTTTTATTTTTTATTGCAACAAAAGTTATTAGTGGTAAAGATGATGATGTAACTTCGCTTGCTACTACATTTTTAATTCAACAGTTATTTCAATTGTTAGGATCAATTTTAGTATTAATATTTTGTAGATCATTACGTGAGAGAATTATTACTACTTTAAAAGAAGCAAAATTAGATTTAATAACTTGAGTTACCATTTTTGCTGTTATTGGTACTATTTTAAATATTATTTTCAACATAATTCCTAAATTTAGTGAATTTAATATGTTAACAAGTAATAATACTTCAAAAAATCAAGATGTTTTAAACTTATTAATGAATAGTCCATATGGCATTTTTGTTTTAGTTCTTAGTACTATTTTTATTGCTCCAATTAATGAAGAAATATCATATCGTCATGGTACTTTTACCATTGTTCGTTATCGTTGGTTAGCATATGTTGCTTCATTAATTTATTTCCCATCAATGCATGTTATGGATAGTGGTGATTGAAATAATATTATTGGTTATTTAGGATTTAGTATTATATTACCCTTATTATTTATAATGACACGGGGTAATACTACATATACTATTGGTTTACATGCTTTTTCTAATCTAATTGCAACTATTTCTGGTTTTATTAATAAAAATTAAAAGGAGAAATTATGACTACCTTAACAATTACTGCCAATGATGCTGATCAAACTTTAATTAATTATTTAAAAAAAGTATTTAAAACACTACCACTGTCAAAAATTTATCGTTTGTTTAGAACAAAAAAAATCAGAGTTAATAATAAAACTACTACTGATTTTAAATATCGCTTACAAGAAAATGATTTAGTAGTCATTTATGAAAGTAATTTAGTTGTTAACTATAAACCAGAAAAAATTACTAAAGAAGCACCAATTGAATTGTTTTATGAAGATGATAATTTTTTAATTGTTAATAAAGATCATAATATTGTTGTCCATCAACCATATGGTTCTTGCTTAGATAACATGGTAAAATATTATTTACAACAAAAATACCCGAAGAAGAAACGTGAGCAAACATTTAATATTAGTCATCAGTATCGTTTAGATAAACTAACTAAGGGTTTAATTATTTATCCAAAAAATAAAATGACACAAAACGCACTTCATAATGCTACCAAAAATGGTAAAATTATTAAAAAATATTTGGCTATTTGTTCTGGCCAATTAACTAAAAATTTAAATATTTCTGGTTATATTACTCATGATGAGTTAACAATGAAAATGAAATTTTCAATTGAACCAAGTGAACAAAGTAAAAGTTGTAGCACCATCTTTACACCAATATTTAATACTAAAGACTTTACTTTAGTTGAGTGTCAATTAATTACTGGTAGAAAACATCAAATTCGTAGTACTTTACAATTTTTAAATTTGCCAATTGTTGGTGACACTAAGTATGGGTCAACAATAGTTACCCCTAATAAAATTGCATTATTTGCTTATTATTTGTCATTTAATGATTTAGAAGAACCATTTACTTATTTGAATGATCAAAATTTTATAATAAAAGATTTAAAAACAGATTTAATTAAACAGATTAAAAAAGAAAAATGATAAAATTAATCTATACTAATATATAGATTAAATTTTTATTTTTTTGCTATTTTTTTTATTTTTAATAGTGATTAATAATATTGAACTTTTAATTTTGGGTTGTTAACATATTTAAGTAAAAAACAAAATTAGTTTTATTTATATAGATTGGGTGAAGTAATGACAACTAAAAAAGGTATTTTTAATACAATTGTTGGTGTTATCATGACAATTGTTATCTCTATTTTACAGTTAACTTTTCTTTATGTTACTGGTTTAGCATACGGTGAAAAAATTAATGGTTTAATTCGTGTTATTATTTCTTTTTTGACTTACCTTAGTTTGACAGAAGGAGGACTTGGTTTAATTACCATTTTTTCTTTATATCGCCCTTTACAAAATGATGATTATGAAACCGTCAACGATATTATTAATACGACAAGAAAAAATTATCATCATTCAGGAAGAATATATTTAATTATTCTTGTCAGTGCTGGTTTTATTTTAGGATTAGCTAGTGTTCATTTACCAGAAATTGGTTTAGATATGGAAATTCCTTTTTGACAAGTAGCACTTATTATTATTTCTTTAGGATCACGTGAATTAATCTTTTTTTATTTTAGTGGTGCTTATCAAAATTTAATTCAAGCTGATCAAAAAGGTTATTTAAATCGTTTAATTTTTATTTTTTCAGAGATTATTATGTATATTTTACTAATGACGTTATTAGTTATTCGAAAGTCTGATGGTAAACCAATAGATATGTATATTCCTTTTTTTGCTTATTTTGTTTGTGGTGTATTAAAAGCATTTGTTACTTTTATCGTTATTAAAATTGAATATCCATGATTACAACATAAAAAATGAACACAACAAAAAAGGATGCTAAAACAATCGTGATGAGTAGCCCTGAATCGTTTACCTGACATGATTATTTCTAACATTGATATTATTTTAATTACTTTATTTTTATCACTGACAACAACATCAATTTACACTATTTATATTATTATTGCCACAACAATGCGCTCCATTGCTTTAATTTTAATTAGTTCTTTTCGCGAAGTTTTTGGATATTGAATTGCCAAAAGTGGACGAATTAGATGAACTGTGTATACTAAATTTGAGTTATATGCTTATATGATTGCTGGTTTTTTATTTATTAATCAATTTATTATTACTCAATATTTAGTGTCTGCTTTAAGTATTACAAATATTAATAATTCTTATGGTAATTTTGATTCTTCAAAAAATCTTTTTATTAATTTATTTTTGTCACAACCATGATTTATTTTACTTTTATCTTTAAAAAATACAATTCAAGTGGCAACCGAACCAGGAAAAGTTATTGTAAATGCTACTGTAAAACACAAAGAAACAATTTGAGGTTCATATATTCAATCAATAATAAATCTTGTTTTAGGTGTTATTTTGGGTTGAATATTATCAAATTTAGGTTGAAAACATCAAAGTTATCAATATTTATCATTAAGTTTATATATGATTCTTTTATCAAGTTGTATTGGTTGAGTTTATCGTTTAATTTCAATCTGAGTTTATGTTTGAAAACATTTGACGTATAATAGTGATTTACGTTTTATTATTCAAAATACTTTAGTGTTAATTATTCCAATTTTAGCAGTAACATTATTTGGATGTCTTTATTTCTTTGATAAATATCCACCAACATATAATTTCACAGATTATAGTTTTGTATTACGAGTTATCGGTTATTCATTATTGTATTCATCAATTTTAATTTTTGGTTTAGCAATGACTATTAATTTTCGTCAGTTTTGATCAATTTTTAATTTTAAGAAATTCTTTACTAATTTATTTTCACGTAAACGTAAGCAAAAAGCATTTATGAATCAAGAAGTACAAGAATTTTTTAAAGATAGTAATAAACCTAAAAATAACTTTACTAATAAAACATTTGATTGAACTGCTACTTATCAAAGTACCAATATAAACGTTGATGACTTTATTGAACAAGAGTTGTTACGAAGAAAAAAAGAAGTAGATATTAAAAGTGAAACAAAAGAATCTGAAAATTCTTCTATTCGCGTTGGTATTTATAAAATTAGAGGTTAGTTTATTTAAGGAGTGAATTACATGTTATTAAATGAAGAGTGATTTGCAGAAAATATTGTTGAAGAAAAATATTTAGAATTATTAAAGCGTAATTATCCTCAACATCAACTTAAAGATTTATTATTATTAAACATTGATTTACGTTTATTGTATTTAAAACATATTTTAATGATTGAAAATTCTTTAAAAAATGCTTTATTACATCAACTTTTTAATGATAATGTTCAAAATTTAGATAATGCTACTTTTCTTAATCCAGAACACCTAACTCAAATGAAAACAGCTTTACGTTTGATTCGTGCTGGTTATAATAAATATAATAGAAATGGTGTTTTAAAATCACGAACAATACGTAGTTTAATAGAAGTTATGTCATTTGAATGAACAATGAAATTATTACAAACTTTAAATGATAAAAGTATCGCTAAGATTGCTCATTATTTTGGTATCAAAGAATTTAATGATAGTAAAATTTTATTAGAACAGTTAGAGTATATTAAAGATATTCGTAATTATTTATCACATAATTTTAAAGTATTAGCAATTCAATTTAAGTATAAAGAACGGTTCGCTTATTATGAACAAACTTTAAATGCTAATAATGATCATCATTATTTGCACTTATTAATTACTCGTTTTTCTAGTAAAAACCAATTACTAGTGCCATTTAATGTTGATTATGAAAATTTATTTAATAGTTATGATGTTAAAATTCATGATTGTGTTAAGGAAGATAATCAAAGTATAATCCATACTTAGTATAGAAAAATTATTAAATTTTAGTAGATTTAATTTAATAAGTATATTATAATGATATCAATTAATTACTAGTGTAAAATAAACCATTGTCATTTAAAAAATGACAATGGTTTATTTTATTTAGAATTAATGAAACTTGAAGAAAGTAGGAAAAAAATGAAATCAGAGTATAATGAAAAAAAAGATTTAAATATTACAGAATTAAAACGACTTGACTTATTAAAAGAGTTATTTCCCGAAGAAATTATTAGTAAAAAAAATCTTTTTCAGATAATGAATCATTTTTATAAAAACTTAGAAGTAAAATATAAAGGTATATCTAATTATTTTGCTCCAACTATTAAAAAAACTGAAAATAGTATATTACTTAATACAATTTTTAATTTACCTGAATTGTAAAATTAAAAAGGACACTTATATAAAAATTAAAGGGAGATTGTCAAAAATCCGGAATAAATTAATTCATATAGTCTTATTATTTTTTAGACAAGAAATAATTTGGATTTTTATGAAATTGTATTTAAATAATATAATTTTTTTCAATTAATTGCAACTAAAATACTTATAATTAAGTTTGTTAAATGTTAAACTTATGAAGTAAAGTTAAGGAGAATTTAAAGATGAAAATTAAAACACTGAAAAAATTACAGTTATTAACTGTATTATTATTTATTTTTACTATTTTAATTATGATTATAGGTTTAACTATTATAGGTTCTTGTGATTATCATTCTCATATTTACAATTTATTAACAAAAAAATATATAAACCTAGAAAAAAATTTTAATTATGTAGAAAAGTATGGATGACCAAAAATTATTCATCAATTTACACTTAAAATATTATTTTTAATTAAAAATTTGTTAAAAGTAACATTATTTAGTGTAAAAATTCTCTAAAAATAACACTTTATCATGTATCATTACTTTTCTACAAAATTAAAGGAAAAAAATGGATTTGGAATATTAAGTAGAACCAGTATAATCCATATTTTAGGTTGTTCTCCCAAATCTGTATGTTCAATAACTAATTGTAATGGAAATTATTACAATTGAATTCAATTACAAATTGGAGTTATTTTTTGTGTAATTTTAGTACCAATTTTAGCAATAATAACTTTATCATTAACTTTTTTCATTATTGGTTTAAAAGTAAAGATAAACAATAATAATTTTTGAGATGCAATACAAAATTGTGAAATAATTAATAATTACTATGTTCATTAAAACTATGTTTCTAAATTTATCTTATTACATTTAAAAATAACCATTTTAATATAAATTAAAATATTATATGTTCTATTACCAAGCATTTCTTTTAAAACATGTCAAATATTTGTTTCTGTAAAACAACCGATATTTCATTTTGCACCTTGATTTTCAATACCTTGTTTATTATTTTTAAAATATTTTTTCTTTAATTTTTTATGATTATCTAATTCTTTATATAAATAATCAATTAATTGTTCATATTGACCATTATTAATTAAATTTTTACAATGATTATATTCTTTTACATACTTTCCTTTATTTCCAGCCATTATACCAAGATATAATGTTCTAATTAAATGGAATTTATCTAAAACAAACTGTGCACCTAAATAATCAGCAACTTCTTTAATTCATCCTGCACTATCACCACAAATAATAATTTTTGCTTGTTCAATATTTTCATAAAATTTTTGACAATGTTCTTTAACAAATTCAGCAGTTTTTTTAACTCCAATTTTTGTTTTTGTTGGTCTAATAATTGCTTTTACTCTTTTATTTTGTACTTTGTGATTAATATTATCTGTATATGTTACTATTAAACGCATAGAGTGTTTTATACCTTTACGTTTAAAATTTCAAAATTTTCGATGACCATCATCAATTGCTACAAAAATAGGTTGATTTTTTTCTAATTTTACTTTTACTGGATTTGTTTCAACTATTTCAAAATTTTTAAAAACTCTATGAACACTACTAACACTAATACCTGCTTTTTTACAAATAGCACAAATATCACGATATCTTTTTCCATCAGCAAAATTTTCAATAATAGTGTCTTCAATATCTTCACCAATTCTTTTATATTTAGGTAATTCTAGTCATTCATCAACTAAACAAACACGAACTCATTTTTGTAATTTTTCATCAAAATATTCATAAATTCTTCTTTTATAAGTTACTAATCCATACATTATTTTTCTTGTTCGATATTGATAATCAACAATTTTATATTTCTTTTTATCTCTTGTATTTTTTATTCTTCAATCTCATTTTTCTCATTTCTTTGTTATATGTTCTAAAACTAATTTATCAATTTTTGCACTTTGTTCTCTAAAATTTCATTTATAATTAAAATTCACATTTACTTCTCCTAACTATTTTAAAAAAATCTAAATTTATTGTAAATATATTTAAAAAATTAATTTACTTAATTATTATATAAATATATAAGTGTTATTTTAAATAAAATAAAAAAAATTTTAAAAAATGCTTTCATATTTAAAATATAATAAACAATTTCAATATAATTAATAGTATAGGTATCATAAAATAAACGCCTTTAATTTAGGCGTTATTTTGCATTTAAAAGCATACTTGTAAAAAAGTCAAAAAATGGTTACAATTAAGCAATAAAATGTTAAAAATTAAGGAGTAAATTATAATGAATAAAGAAAAATCATTAAAAGTTGTAAATAATTTGAAATCTTTAAAAAAGATTTTACAAAATGAATGTTGTTTGTCAAAGTAAAAATTGTAATAACAAATGAAGTAATATTGTATTATTAGAATTAAAATCAACAACATTTAGTCTTTTTCTTTGTAAAAATCATGCAATTAATTTAAAACATGTATTATTACCAAAATGATTAAAAACTTGTCAAAAATTAAAGAAAAAATAAAAAGGAGAAATTTATTATGAAAACATGAATAAAAACAAATTTAAGTAAAATAACATTAGCATTAGCGCTAACTGGTGCAATAAGCGGAGTAACTGGTTTAATAATTGGTTCACTAGCACATAATCAAACTAATGGTTATAAATCATATTTAGGACATGACTATACAGTCTACTGGGGGGGGCTGGAACAACAATATGGTCTCATAAAATCAATAATGGTACAAATATAAATTT
The DNA here is from genome assembly GCF_964030965.1 of Spiroplasma endosymbiont of Amphimallon solstitiale. Classification (GTDB taxonomy): domain Bacteria; phylum Bacillota_I; class Bacilli_A; order Mycoplasmatales; family VBWQ01; genus Spiroplasma_E. The sequence goes on along the minus strand of NZ_OZ034999.1, from coordinate 1,230,056 downwards.
ATATTTTGATATTAAATCACATTATGATGAAGATATAAAATGAAATGGTAGTTATCCTGATGGATATTTTAATAATTAAAATAAAATTAAGGATTTTAAACTATGATTGATAAAAAATTTATGATTAAAAAATTACAAGAAGAAATAAAAGATAAGAAAGATTTTTTTGATTTTTTAGAAATAAAACTTGAAAAAGAACAAGATAATAAAAACAATAATGAAAATTTAATTATGGATACAATGCGCACATTACTTTGTCTTCAAGTTGAAATTGAAGTTTATAATGACTTAATTAAAAAAATTAAAAAAGGAAAATTTGATAATAAAAATTTACTAAATTAAATATAGATATTAAATTTCAATATTAATATATGAAATATTTTCATTATATTTATCAAATAAATTAATATTAGTTAAATTTATTTCTTGTTTATCAGTTATTAAAATTAAATCATAATTACCAGCACCAAATATACCACTAATTTCAATCCGATTTAAGTTATTAATCGGATTTTCAATTTGCAATTCAAATTCACTATTATTATCAATTTGTGAAATTTCTTTATAAAATTCTAATTTAGAAAATAATTGAGATTGATTTGAACCATACAAATTAAAAGCATTTTCAATTTTACTTTTATCCATAATTGCTCTTGTAAAATACTTACCATATTCACCATTACCAAGTGTTCAATCTGCTGGAATTAAAGAAGGTATATTATTACTTTCTAATTCGTTAGTTATAGATAATCAGTTAAATTGATTATCATCTAGTTTGAATAATTCATTTTGACTAATATCATTATTTTTTAATTTGATGTTATTAATATCTGTAAAATCAAAATAAACGGATTTTAGTATTACTGTTACATCTTTGAATTTTCAAATATCTTTGCCAGTAGGTTTTATTGGGCTTGATTTTAATTCAAAATAATATGGTAATAATATTTTATTATCATCATTTAAACCTTTGTTTATTGATAAAAATGAATAAATATATTTTGATAACATAATAAGGGCGTATCACTTTAACTCCTAGTTTCATAAAATAACAAAGAACGATATAACTATCGTTCTTTTTTTGTTAAAAGATTAAAACTTCATAAAACTGTCGTAGAAGTCTAATAGTGAGTACTTTATGTAAATACTTCTATATCAGAATAAAAGAGCATTTAATGTTAAGCAAGTTAAAATGTTACACTGTATCGCTTAATGTAATTATAGATTAATTTGAATAGCCTTATTATGGCTCAGTAAAGAACCCATTAATCTAATTAACAATTACATTTGTATTATTTAAGAAAATAGGGGGTTTTTTATATATATACATACTCTATCAAATATATATTAACATATTAAAGTTAAAGAAGGAAAAAATATGAAACATAATTTTAAAGAACAAAGATATTTTTGTAGTTATTGTGAAAAATTTAGAATGAAACATTTATTTTATTTTAAAAATATATTTTTACAAGATAAAAATAATAAAGTTATTTGTATTTATTGTTGAAAATTAGGATTACATTTAAAAGAAATTTGATATGAAAAAAAAGAAAGGAAATATTAAAAATGGAAGAAGAAAAAGAAAAAGAAAATGAAAAATTACAAAATAAATTATTAAAAGAACAAATTGAATTAATTGAAGAGCAAAAAGAATTTTATAAAAAATCATGAAAAAGTAGAATTATATTTTTAACAATTGGAATTATTATTATGATTTTAACATTAATAATTATTGCTTCTAAACATTAATTGAAAGGATTAATATTTATGGAATATAGAGAATATAGAATGATTGGTTCTTGTGATAAATGTAGAAAACAATCTTCTTTTGGTAATAGATTATGTAATAAATGTTTTTGATTATTAATAGGTAGAAATAAATATGAGTAAATTAATTTTTAAAAAAGAAACTCATCAATATTTTTTAGAAGATAAAGAATTAATATCAGTTTCTAGAATTATTGATAATTATTTAGGTTTTGGATATAGTCATATAGCACCAGAAGTATTAAAAAATGCTTCAGTTCGTGGTAAATGAGTTCATAAACTTAATGAATTATATTTACAAAATATTAATGAAGAAAATATAATTAATAATTTATTAAAAAAATTAAAACCAGTAACTAATAATATAAATTATTCTTATTGTAAAAAATCACTTATGTTTTTAAAAGAAAAATTTAAAGATAAAAATAATTATGAATTTATTATTGAAAAACCTATTAATGATAATGTAATTGCTGGAACACCCGATTTAGTTTATTTAAATAAAAAAGAAAATAAATATTATTTAGTAGATTATAAAACTTATGCTTGTATTGATGAAGATAAATTAAAAAGAATTAAATTACAATTAACTGCTTATTATTGTATGTTACTTGCTAATGATATAAGTCCATGTAATAAAACTTATGTTTATTTAACTAATAAAAATAATCAAGAAACAATAGAAATTGAAATAACCAGTGAATTATTAATTGAATGATTTAATGCAAAAACAAAATATTTTAAAGGAGAAAATAAAAATGATTAAAAAAGAAACAAATGAAATTAAAGAAAATATTAAATATTTAACTGAATTAATAGAAGAAGTATATGATGAAGAAATAAAAATTGAAATTAGAAATCAAATTAAACATGAATTATTTTTATTAAAAACAAGAATTTTTACAGATTTAGGAGAATTAAAGAATGAATAGAAAAGTAAAAAAAATTGTTTGTGCTACATCAGTAATTACAGATGAACAATGAAATTATGAAGAAGTAAAAAATAACTTATTAAGTATATTATTAAGTTTTAAAAATGAAATTCAATATAAAAATTGAAATAAAATTGTAAAAAAAGAATTTGAAGAAAATGATATAGATTTTATTTTTAAATTTAGATTAGAAAAGAATGATAAAAATGATTAATGAAAAATCAATTAAAGAAAAAATTATTTATTCTTGTAATTCAATTGAATTTGATAAATTACCTAAAAAATTAGATAGTAATGTAAATAATTGAATTGTTATTAATAGTCATTTAATAGTTAATCCTAATAAAAATATTGAAGTACATTTAGATAATAGATTTAAAACAATTAAAAAATGATAGGAGCAACTTATGGATAAAAAAAGTTCTGGTATGGATAAATCAATTTTAATTTTATTAAAACATTTAGGAAAAATTAATAAAAAATTAGATGAAATTTTAGAATTATTAAATAAAAAAGGAGAATCAACTAATGAGTAATAATAAAAATGAATTAAAAATTCCTAATTTTATTAAAAGTAATAAAGAAGAATATGTAAAATTTAGAAATTATTATGAAATGATTATAAATTCTAGTAAAGATTTAAAAAATATGAATACACAAAGTTTAATTAATGCATTAATTAATTTATATAAATTAAATCTTTCAATTAATCCAATTAAAAAAGAATTAGCATTAATTCCTTATGGTGATGAATTACAAGTTCAAATTCAAGAAGATGGTTGATTAACATTATTACAAAGAACTGGATTAGTTGTTGATTTTCAAAGAGAAAAAATAACAACTGCACATAAATTTAATAAAGAAAATAATAAATGAGAAATTAATCCAGCATTAATTTTTGAAAGAAAAACAATTAATACTATTGGTTATTATTGTTATATTTCACTTTTAGATAAAAATGGTAAAATTAATAATTTTTATAAAGGAATGACTGTTGAAGAAATTAATCAACATAAAGATAAATATGGAAAAACTTATAATAAAAAAAGTCAAGAATGAAAATTAAATCATATATGAACTTCTGCATTTGACCAAATGGCTTTAAAAACAGTAGTTAAAGCATTAATTCGTGAAATTAATAAAACACCAATTATAGTATTAAATAATCAAGATGATATTAATTTGGCACTTCAATTAGACCAAGGTGTAGTAATTGATGAAGAAACTATTGCATATAAGGATAATACTGGTGATGAAGTTAAAATTATTAATTCAAATAATAATATTGATAATACTGATATAAATTCTACTTTATCTAAATTAAAAGAATTAGAAAAAGAAGAAGAAATTATAGAAAATTTTGAAGTTTAGTGAAAGGTAAATTCATTATGAATAAAGAAAAATTAAATAATTATTTAATAAATGAGATTAATAAATATTATAAATTACCAATAGAAGAAGCATTAAAAAATTATAATTTATCAGCACAACATACTTTAAAAATAATTTATGAAAAAATTAAAAATGGTGAATTTGATAATGACTAAACAAGATATTTTAGAAATAATAGATAAATTAAAAGAATTAAAAAATTTAGTTGGAATAACTATCAATATAAATATTGATGATATTAATATTGAAAATAATTAATATTTAGGCATTTGACATATATCCTTTCTAACTCCTATTCCCTATTTTTTATTCTTGCTTAAAATATGTCAATGTAAGTCCTAAATTTTATATCTATACAGAACGAAACTATAGAATTATTAAAAATTTGGATAACATTATAATTCTATAGTCCACCGTTTATTACGGTGCTGATGAGTTCATAAAAGGATGTGAAATAATGAGAAATATTAGAACTGAATGATTTTATAATGACAAAAGTCCAAAAGAAATAAAATGTCCAACAGTAAGTTTATTAAAAAATAAAGAAGATGCTTTATGTTATTTATTAGCATTAAATTTATATCCAAAATTATATCCACAAGATATTTTTTATTCATGAATATTAGAAAATAATCAAACTGGATATTTAATTATAGTTGGTAATAATAGAGATACTATTGGAAATATGCAATTTAAATTTATAAAAGAAAGTTAATCATGAATAATATGGAGTTATTAATATATTTAACAGAAGATTATAAAGAATGTAATTTTTATAACAATTATTTAATTTATAAACTTATGAACATTATTATAAAAGGAGAATAGAAAATGCCAAATACAGAAACTACAAATTCAAATTATACTTTATTAAAATTAATAAGAACGGGAATATCACCATTATCAGCAATGATAGGTATAAGTTCATATTATGGACATTTATTAAATTATCCAATATTAGGAAGTATTAATGCTTTATTTTTTAGTAAAAAATTAGGAATTGATATTTGAAATATTAATCAACATCCAACACCTAAAAATAAATTAATTAATATATTTAAAAAAATAACAATTGGTTTAAGTACAACTTTTATAACAAATTATATTAAATGAAACGAAAATAATATTAATCCTATTATTCCAACAACACCAATTCCTACAACTACTGTTGACCCATTTCCACCAGATTTATTATTTAATATTAATACTAATAATGATAATAATTTCATGGATTGAGATACTTATATTTCATTAAATGCTTTTGCTTTTGCAAATCTTATTAGTGCTTTTACTGAATTAATACCGAATAGATTTGAAAATATAAGAAAGATATGTAATATGGCAACTGGTGGTTGTTTAATTTCAAGTGGTGTTGCAATGGGGATAAATAATGATTTTAATAATGCTTATGCAGTTCCGACAATAGTTGCTGGAGCAAGTGAAATTATTCATAATTTATTACCAATGGAAACTACAAATCATATTCAAGAAATGCAAGAAACAGCATTTAATAATGAAACAAGAAGATTAATAAATGATAATAGATTTACCATTAATAGTGAAACAAGTAGTCAATATGGCGCTAATATGAGTGATGTACTTTTAGATAATGCTTCATTAAATTGAGATTATAATCATATGAGTTTATAAATAAGTAAAAATGCCTTTAATAGGCATTTTTTATTAATAAATACTTTTTACTTCTGTTTGTTTATTAATAGAATTTAATTTACTTTGTAATTTATTAATTTTATTTTGTTTTTTAAGTGCTTTTTTATTAGGGTCTTTTAATGATTTTCCAAAAGAAATTAAAGCACTTCCTAATTTTACTAATACATAACCACCACTAATACAAGCATTAGCAATAATTATAATTAAACTTGTATCCATTATATTAATCACCACCTTTCTAAAATATTTGATTAATTTTAAATACAATTTTTACAATAACAAAAATAATTAAACCAGCAACAGCAGAAGATAATATAACTCCAATTAAACCTAAAATAATCTTTATAATTTTAAAAATCATAATTTTATTCCTACAATTCTTCTAATTTTCATATATTACCTTTTAAATTACCTTTTCCACTATAAATAGTAATTAATTTTGCATGTTGAACTGATAAAATTACTATATTAACACTATCATTAAAGGTTTGTATTGGTACACCAGCAATTTTGTTATCCGTTATAATAAATTCTTGAATAGTATAAACTGGATTATATATACTTCAAGAATAATAAACTCTATAATGTTTATTAACTATAAAATCATAAGTAATTTGTCAATTATCTCATTTATTTTTTTCTCTTGTTCCTACATCTTTTCATTGTTGATTATTTGGACTTGGTGTTGGATTATTTGGTAATTCAATATCTCAACAATTTTCTTCAACTTCATTTGTTTCTAAACTTTTTGAATTAATTTTTATTTTTGGTGTAACATCAACTTTAATTGTATTTTGTAATTCTTCTAATGAAAGAATAGCACCATAATTAATATCTCCACCTTTTAAATATAAACTACAATTAAAACTACTTTCTCTAACAGTTAAAGTTAATATTACATCTTCATCTTTAATTTTAAATTTTGCAAGTAAATAATCTCCACCTAAATAATTACCAGTTTTAAATTCTACTTTATGCTTTATATTTGCTTGATTTACTGGTAATTCATCTAATGTTATAATTACTCTATATACAGTATTAAAATTAATTTCAAACGTATCTCATTCACGATTATTTTTACTTTTACTTATTACTTTTCATATTTCTTTATCTTGTTTAGTATTTACTTTATCATCAACATATTTTTTTGTAGTTGCATCTTTATCTTGTTCTGGTTCACCTATATTAACAATTCTTTTATTATTAGCAGTAATTAATCTTTTTTCTTTAGGTTGAATAATATTTGAACTATTTGGGTCTATTTCTCATAATGATTCACCATTAGCACTAATAGTATTAGTTTTTTCATCAATCTTAATATTTTCACCAGCAATTAATTTATCTTGCTTTTGTTCTATTAAATTATCAACATATTCTTTATTTGTACCATCAGTTTCAAAAGTAGGTGTACCAACATCAATTATTCTTTTACTATTAGCAATAATACCTTTATTATCTTTTAATTTAACAAAATTAAGATTATCTTTATCAACTTCTCATAATGAATCAATATTACTATCAACATTTAATTTTAATTTAGGTATAGTATCACTAACATCTTGAATAGTAATACCAGTACCAGCAATAATTCCTTCTTTTCGTAAAAATGTTTTATTACCAGAATCTCAAGTAATTACTCTTGTATCACTTTCATCAAAAATACTAGGAGTATTAAAATTATCTTTTAATTTTGTAGAAAAGTAGTGGTAAAATAAAAAAAGTCATCAACTTGACTTAAAATTTGATTTTATTAAATTTTGGGATTTATTTTTTTTACAAACTGAAATATAACACATTGGATTTTTGATAAGGGGTTAATCCGTAGTGTTGATATTTTCATTTCCATAAATTGAGGTAATTTTGAATATTGGTAAATCCAATGCCATGGTAATGAGTAATAAATTCTTTTAAACTTGATTGTATTTTACTGACATTACTTAATTTTTTATAATTTAATTCTTTATTTTCTTTTGATTTAAACTGCTGGATAGTGGATTTAGTTTGTTTAGCTACTGTATCATATAATACTTGCATATCACAAACTATAATTGAATTTTCTTCGATAAGTTTCGATGTTAAGTTTTCTTGTACTCATTTTTTATTTAATCTTTTAGTATTTGTTGTTTGAGCATAGATATTTCGGTTTTCATCAATTGCCATTTGAATACAACAATTTAAATCTTTAGCATTTTCTTCAATTCATTGTTTTTTTGGATCATTTGGATCTTTAAAGTTTCCTTTATGAATTTCTTTGATAAAAGTTTCGTCAATTTCAATTCTAGCTTTTAATTTTACAAATTGATTTTGTGTTTTTACTAATTGTGTTGATTTCATAAATTTTTGACGATTAAATCAGGCAGTTTTATTTGTAGTATTAATAAATTGAGAAATAATGTAAGCAGATTGACCTAAAGTAGCTATTTGTATCAATAAATCTCATTGATCATGAGATAAATGACTTCAATAAAAATAATGATTTTTAAAAGCATGAAAAGTAATATTACAACTTTTACATTTATATCTTTGCTTATAATCTTTACTACCATATTTAGTACACAAAAAAGAACTACAATCTGGACATTGAATCCCTTTCTCTTTGAATTTTTGTTCGACTGCTTCAAATTTTTCTTTTTTCTCAATTTGTTTAATTCTAGTTTTATTTTCTCTAAAAATCTCAATAAAATCTTTATCAGACAAATTATTTAAAATTTCTTTTACTGTATTTTTATTCATTTAAAATCACCTCTTTAATATTAAAAATACCATATAAAAATATATTTTTGCTAATTTTACTAATACCACTACTTTTCTACATAATTAAAAAAATTATCTGTATTACATGAAATAGGATTATTAATTGCTTTTCTTGGTGTATGTAAATTTGCTTGTTGTAATAAATTATATACTTCCATTAATACATAATCTGGTTCACTTGGGGGACTAATACTACTTGATAAACCATTACCACTAATAGATACACTACTTCTTATAAATGCCATTCCATCAGTTAAATAATATATAGTCATTCTTGCTGTTGCTCTTTTAACTAATTGTTGTTGAGTTTCATTAAGATTTTTAAATCCTATTACTTCAATTTGATTACCAGTAATAGTATTTATACGCTCACTTGCAATAGCAATTGCCATAATAGTAAAATCAGTTTTAGTATTATCAGTAGTAGTTTGGTCAGCATCTGGTATAAAACCATATATAGTTTTTAAATCATCTTTTGTAATATAATTTAAATTTACATTTCAATCAATATTATTTTTGTTTTCCATAATTTTTAAACCTTTCATATCCATGTACTGCTTGTGATTTATTAACTACACCAATAACTGATTTATATTTCTTTTGTTGAATTACTTTTTTACCTATATTTTTAGAATTTCTACGTGCTAAGTATTCTTTATCTTCTTTATCTAATCCGCCATGATAATACTGTCTTATAAGTACTGAATTAGCACCGGTACCGTAAGCACCAGTTGCTTTACACATATCAATTCACATTTCTTTTGATATCATAAAGTAATCATATGATTTACTTAAATTAGTTCTATATGTTAATGTAGCAATACCATAAGTACTAGACTGTTGTTGTATTACTGGAGTTCATATACCACCTGCTAATGCACTACTAGAAAGATTTACATAAACTCCAATCATACTGTCATAATCTTCTTGTGTTAAAGAATTCATTATTATTTCTTTACCTTTATCCATTAATGACTTACCATTTAAATATTGTTTTTGAATATGTTGTGGCAATGTTTAGTAATCTGTGTAACTTACAAAAATAACTATGTTTAATTAATTCTAGTAAATATAATTAAATGACTAGAAAGAGTGAGTTACAAATGGCTAAAAAACAAAATATTAATAATAATGATCCAATATCAAAAGCAGTAGATTTATTATTAGAAAATACTGAAGATTTAACAACAGTTTTTAAAGAAGGGGGTTTATATAAAGAATTAACAAAACGTTTAGTTGAAAAAATGTTGAATTCTGAAATGCAAAATTATTTAGGATATGAAAAAAATCAACATAGTAATACTGAAAATGCTCGTAATGGTACAAGTTCAAAAAAATTAATAACTCAACAAGGTAAAATTGAGATTGATGTACCAAGAGATCGCAATAGTGATTTTACTCCTGTAATAGTTGCAAAAAGACAGCGAAGATTTGATGGTTTTGATCAACAAGTGCTTTCACTATATGCAAAAGGTATGACTCTATCTGACATTAGAATGCAGTTACAAGAGTTATATCATGGTGCTGATATTAGTGAAAGTGTTATTAGTCAAATTACTGATGATGTTATTGATGATGTCAAAACATGACAAAATCGACCATTAGAAAGCGTTTATCCGATTGTTTATTTTGATTGTATAGTAGTTAAAGTTCGACAAGATAAACGGATTATTAATAAATCAGTTTATATAGCATTAGGAGTTGATTTAGAAGGTAAAAAAGATGTTTTAGGCTTATGAATTAGTGAAAATGAAGGTGCTAAATTTTGATTAGCTAATTTCACAGAAATGAAAAATCGAGGCTTAAATGATATTTTGATTGCTTGTAGTGATAATTTAACAGGCATGTCAGAAGCAATACAAGCAGTTTATCCTAAAACAGAACATCAATTATGCATTGTTCATCAAATTCGAAATAGTTTAAAATATGTTTCATACAAACATCGAAAAACTCTAGTTACAGATTTAAAACCAATTTATAGTGCATGTAGTGAAGAACAAGCAATGCAAGCTTTAGAATCATTTGAAAGTAAATGAAATAAACAATATCCCCAAATTGCTAAATCTTGATATAAAAATTGAGAAAATTTGATGATTTTTATTAGTTATCCTGCAGAAATCAAAAGAGTAATTTATACAACAAATGCTATTGAATCTGTTAATAGTCAATTACGAAAAGTTATTAGAAACAAAAAAGCTTTTCCTAATGATATGTCAGTTTTTAAAATATTTTATTTAGCAATTGAAAATATAACAAAAAAATGAACATTGCCTATTCAAAATTGAAATACAGCAATTGTTCATTTTATGATAAAATTTGAAGACAGAATTAATCTGAACTAGTACTTTGTAAAACAAAGATACACAGATTACTAAAAAGCCTCTATGTTGTAATTTAGCAATATTATTATTAGTAATATGTGTCATGATTTTTTTATGAATTACTGGTAAATTAGTAAGTGTTTGAAGATTTTTATTAAAACTATTTAATTCATCTTGTAACTTTCCTTTTCCTAAAGTTTTAGAAAAAATTCTAGTTTTTAATATTCCTGCTGGATTTTTTAAAAAACTATTAAATAATGAATTACTTTTTTTAAATTTTTCTATTAATTCAGCAGTTTGTATATCAGTAACAGCAGTCTCTAATATCATTCTTAACAATAATATAATAGGCATTTAAATTACTTCTTTGTAAAAGTTACTTGTAAAGAACCATCATATAAAGTTTTACCTTCAACATTAGCACTTGTTGCTGTTAAATCTGAAAAATTAGCATTACCTTTAACATAATTAGGATTTTTAGCAATAACTGCTTTTTCTACTTCATCTGCTGTTGGAGTATCACCAGCCATAGTTATTTTTCCTAAATTAGTAAATTCAATTGCTGTAGCAATATCAATACTTGAAGTAACTGTAAATCCTTTAACTAAATCGGGTCTTAATGCTTTACCTTCTGAAACTAAAAACTTATGAAAATTCTTAACATTCCCATTAGTTTGTAAAACAAAAATATTATCTTGACCACGATTAAAAGGAAATGCTAATGCTTCTTTATGAACTAATACAGCATCACATCCTAAAAAATTAAATCCTTCTTTTTTATCAATAACTCCAGCAGGATAATTTCTACCTAATCAAGGACATTCTACAATTTTAATACCACCAATTTCTACGATTTTACCATCTTTTAATGCTTGTGAAGCACTATCACTACCTAATGTAGTTGTTGATAATAATACTAATGGTTTAAAGAAACTAGATACTCATAATGTATAATCTTCTTCATCTGTACCAATATATTCATCACTAATTCTTGCTTTTAATGTTGCTAATGTATTTGATATTTTTAATCACAAAAGCATACGATAATCATCAATTTTTGGTGTACTTGGTAATGCAATTTTAATAATGTCGTTATCTTTTGCTGTTTTAACTGCTAATGATAATAATTTTGCTACTAAATATGTTTCAACTGATTTTGCTTTAGCATCAATTCAACTTGATGCTAAACTATCTGATACAAGAACATTACCATCTTCATATTTTGCACCTAATCTTTTTAAATCTAATGTTTCTTCTTCAAAAGTAATTTGTTTCTTTTTATCTAGTAAAATTTGTTCAACTCTTGTTGCTGTTAAATCATTAGCACCAGCACCAGCATTATAATCATCTGTAAGATTTCTTTTTGTAATATTATAAATAGCAGTACCAGCATCTAATTGTTCTCTATTTTCTATTGTAGCATTAATTAATGCAACTCTTTTTGATAATAAAACTTTTAAATTTTTAATATATTTTACTGATAAATCTGCTTTACCACTAGGTGTACTAGGGTCATTAATTGTTGTTGATTGTGTTGTAATAATTGCCATTTTTATTCTCCTTTAATTTGTTTTCAATCATTTATTAGTTGTTTTTGAAAATTAATTAGTTTTTCTAAATCAATATTACTTGCTTTATATTCAATAATAAGTTTTTCAATATTATAGTCTTCTGGTAATACTATTTTAGTACTTCTAGTAATTTTAAAAATATCAGGATAATCTCTTTTAATATTTTCATATTTTTTATTAAATTCTTTTAATGTCATATTAACCATCTACCATTCCTATTTTTCTAGTATCTACTTCATCTTCTTTATTTTCTTTAAATTTATCTTTTATATCTAAAGAATTACTAATATTTGTATCTTTATTTTTATTAAATAAATGTGGAAAATCTTTATTTAAATTTGATAATTCTTCATCAATATCTTCTTTATCACCAAGATATCTTTTTAATAAATTAATATTTTCTTGTGATAAATCATATTTTTTATAACTTTCTGAATGTCTAATTTCTCTATCTTTATCAGTTTTTTCTTTATATAAAGCATTATATTTTTCTTCTAATTCTTTATATTTATCTTCTAAAGTTGGTTCTTTAGATTCTTCAGTTTCTGGTTCTTTTGTATCTTCAGATTCAGATTCTTTTTCAGTATTTTCTTCTGATTTTACTTCTTCTTCCTTAGTTTCTTCTTGTTCATTTTTTTCTTTTTCTTCCATATTATTACCTTCTTTCATTTCATTTTCATTTAACATAATTACCACCACCTTTCTAATTTTTAAGTTAATCTTGGTGAAATTTGTATATTATTAAAGTTAATTTCACCTTGGTAATTAACACTTGCACCAGTAAAGGCTATTAAGGAACCAATAAAATTAAATGTTATATTAATTTTGTTAGTATTTTCATTTATGTTAATAATTACTCATAATTGTAAAAATGTTATTGTTTTTTTATGTTTATCAACATTTAAATTCGTATCTCCTAAATTTTTATAAAAATATTGATTTTCATTTAAGGTAGGATTAATGTAATAATTTGATAATTCTACGGCTTCTCTATAAACTAAATACTTACAATTATTACCTTCATGTTCAGTATTATCTTTTAATTATGTAGAAAAGTATGGATGACCAAAAATTATTCATCAATTTACACTTAAAATATTATTTTTAATTAAAAATTTGTTAAAAATAACATTATTTAGTGTAAAAATTCTCTAAAAATAACACTTTATCATGTATCATTACTTTTCTACAAAATTAAAGGTATTATCTTTATAACTAAAATAATCATTTTCATTACTGTATAAATATCTATTATTATCACTATTATTTATAGGTATATTTCTTAAATCATCAATTATAATGGGATTACTACTATTAAATTCATTTATAAATCCTTCACCTTCCTGAGATTTTAATTGAAAGTTTAAATTTAATTGAAAGTGTTTATAATCATTTATAAAATCTTTTATGTATTGATAACCATAATTAGTTATATCAATTGAAATATCTTTTATTCATGATTGATAATTACTTGGTTTCTGGCCTATATAATACATTCCGTTTTTACTTTCTGCATTATAATACTGATTAGAAAACTTTACATTACTTAAATCTACAAAAATAGAGTGTGGGATTTGATTTGGTGGTGGTGGATTAACTGCTTTTGGATAGTTATATTTATTTTTAAAACTATAAGTATTATTTGCAAGTAAAAAATTATTTTTAATTAATCTTATATTGCCACTTGCTTTACCTACTGTTTGATATGTTCCTGCTCAAATACTAAAATCATCACTTACAGCACCTTCATAATCATTTGGCATGCTATAAAATGTTAATTTAAAATTACATTTTCCTTGAACTAAAATATCAATCATGTCTATATAAAAACCATTATAATTATCATTATTAAAAATTGGTGATTGTAAGTCAAAATCTTCTACTGGTGGTAATAAATATATTTGTTTATTATTATTTGGATTATTTTGTGATATATTAACTAAATTCATATACTTAGTATCAATAATACTATTATTATCAATATCATAACTTGAAAGTTTAATATTATCAGTCAAGTTAAATGTAAAACTAGTCATATGACTTGTTGTGCCTAAAATTGCTGGTATTTCATCAGGTGTACCATTTCTAAATACATCATAAGGAATTATATTTTTTTCAGTTTGTTTTGAATATAATACTGTACTATAAAATTTATATAATTCGGCACTCATTAAAAAGTTAACTATATTAAACTTTGGTATTAATAAATTTGAAACTTTTTTAAATCCTATATTCATTCCACCAGTAAATCCATTAAAGAAACTACCGAATACTGGTATAGTATTTAATTGAATTTTAACTGTTTCTCTTACTGATAATGGTATTTCATTCATAGAATTATAAATAAAATACATTAAAGCATTTAAATTTCTTAAATTTTTAAATTGTAAATTATTAATAATATAACCATTAATTTGACCACGTGGTTGTTTAAGTTTTTGATTAAAATATACAAAATAAGGATTACCAAGAGTATAAAATTTATCAGTATCTAAATTGACTCCATTTAAAAAATTATTATTTCAATAAGGAGTATATTTTCCATTATCTTCTAATTTATTAGTCGCTGTTGTTTTTTCAACATCAGTTAATATATGACCTTCAAAAGTCTTTTTTGCACCATCATCATAACTTGGTGCAATAATTTCTTGTCATTGTTGATAAGTATCAACTGTTGATTTTGCACCTACTGTTAAAACATAATTAGTTTCTGGTAAAGCGCTAAAACTAACTGGGTCATATGTAGATGCTTGATAATTTAAAGGGAAAATTAAATGTGTGGGATTCATAGTGATTTCTTTATTATCAGTTTTGTTAATATTTCTTCCTCATAATCCGATAGCAATAGTACCAACTGTTCCATAAAAAGTTATTTGTGCATGTGTAACTGGTCTAGGTGATAAATAATTATTATCTAAAATAATGTTTTTATTTAAATCAAGTGTAGGTATTGCAACCGGTTCACCAACTGCACCTAATTGCACATATTGATTAATTGCTAATCCACTATGTGCTAATTTATCATTTAATGAACTAAAAGTACATTGAATATAAGCCAATTCTTTATTTTCTGGATTATAAGTTTTAGTTGCAACTTCAAGAATATATCATTGTCTATCAACTTTAATTGATTTATCAGTATTTATAACTTTATTAATTTCTGGAATCATATATAACTTATATAAATTTGAAACAATATTATTAATAAAACTAAAATTCTTTTTTTCATTTGGAATATTAATAACTACATTTTTAATGGCTTGCTCTTGAATAAAAGCATTATTTGCTGGAGTTGCTGAATAAGTAATACCTAATTGGTCACTTAAAATATTTCCATAAAATACATCACCAACTTTTAAAACCTTTTTACCAGTAGAATCTATTGTTTTTAAATCTGGTTCTATTAAATCAAAACTATTATCTCATACAGATAATATTGCTTCTCTTCCAGTAAAGATTTTACTAAATGAAGTATAATCATTAGGTATTGAAGTTGGTGGTTTATAACCCGTTTCTGTTGAATTTATAGCACCTAAAATAATAGTAAAAGGACATACACGAAATTGTAAATCTTTATTTTGTGTAAAATCTTTTTCAATTTCACCTGTACTTTTTCATACAGTTTTAATTAATTGATGATTCTGTTTTGGTGTCATTCCCATTATTAGTTTCTCCTAAAAAAGTATTATTAAATTCAATTTCTTCTTTTTGATATTTTCTATTTTCATTAATAATCTGTTCTGCTTCTTCTTCACTTACACCATATCTTTTAACTATAATTCGTTTAATATTAGTAATTCCTAATCTTAATTCTGCTTCATCAATTTCTAATGATTTTAATCTATCTGTAATAGTATTTTCTTTAATTTCAAATGTTCATTTAGATTTATCACCATCTAATCCCATTAATATAAAACATCTTTGAAATATTTCATTTCAATCACTTTGATTTAAAGTTCTTTTAATTCTTGTAGTTTCCATATCACGAGAATTAGTAATTAATACTTCTGCTTCTGTTTTTTGACTAGTAGTATCATTTACTGGACTATAGCCACTACCTTCAAATGCTTTATCAATAATAAATTGTATAAATTCTGCATATTTATCTAATATTGGACTACCTTGTAATATTGCAATTGGTGGTGTTCCACTAGTACTTCCTAAACTTCTTAAATTTGCTTGTAAAATAAATTTACCTATTAATTTTTTTAAATCAAAAGCAGTTTTAGATTGATTTATTTCTTGTTCAGTAATATCTAAAAATACACGAGTAACATTATATTCAAGTTCATGTTCAATTGATTCAAATGTTTTATTTAATAATTTTTGTAATTTTTTAATTGGAGTCATATCTGGATAATAATCACCAATAACTCCACCAAAGAAATTCTTTTTAGGTAAATTTTGCATAAATTTAACTGGAATAATACCTAAATTATGATTTTCTATTAATGGTAATTGTAAATCTTTACTTATTTTTTCTTGTAAACCATCTAAAGTAATAAAATCACTAGTAAAATATCTAATTATTTGATTTGGAGTATATGTTGTTTTAACATAAATACTTTGGTCATCATATTGTAATCTTGACCATGTTGAAGCACCTTGTTCAGTATCTAATACTCTAGCTACTCTTGATTGAGCATAAGGTTGAGCAAAATTTAAAGATATTCTACCAGTTTTACTTTTATCAATTTGAACAATACTATAACCATAACCAGACTTAATATGACAATCTTGATAAAATAATGAATCTAAATTATTTCATTCTTTTAATTTTTCAATTGCTCTTTTATATTCTTCATGTTCACTTGTTAAAGTATAACCATTACCCCATAATAATTTACTTGCATGATTTGCTATAATTTCTTGAAGATTTATCATGCATCAATTAGGAGTTAATATTTCAGTATTATGATTATTCATATGTTACTTCCTTTCAAAATAAGGATTTATATTTGCACTTAAATTTCTAATATATGGTTCTATAGCATAATCAAATGCATCACGTAAATGGTCATTACCTGCTAATGGTATTTGTTTAATGCTCTTAGGGTCTCATACAGCCAATCTAAATTCATCTAATAATGCTTGTGCATTCATACTAATATTTAAGCGTTCTGATGCCATTAAAGCCACATTCTTACCTATCCTAAACTCAAGTCTTAACTTCACACAATCTTTAAAATATAACCATGAATTAACCCTATATTTAATTGCTGTATCATTAAGCATTTCAATAAATGTATAATTACTAAAATCACAATATACAGTTAAACCATATTCATATAACAAATTATTTTCTTTTGCTAATTTAATATAAAACTCAACTACTAATCTTGCTAATTGTTTATTATCATAACGTATTAATTTATTTTCTATTTTTAAACAATCAATAACATTAACAAATTTAAAATTATAATCAAAACCTATTAATAAACATGCTAAAGCATCATCTTTAAACCCATAATCTAATCCAGCACTAAATCTATAACTTGGTTGTAATAATCTACTAATCTTATGAATAAGATGTGAATATATTCCACCAGATTCATAACCTACTAAACCATGACTTCTTACTCTTGCAGATATTGGGTCTAGAACTTCTATTTCTAATAATTGATTTTTGTCACTATCTTTTAAGTAACTATTAAGTTTTCAATTTTGATAATGATAAATAGTATTATCAATAATAGTAAATTGTTCATATTCATTAATAATTTGTTTTTCATTTTGTGGACAAACATTTATAGTTTTCTTAATAAATTCATTTAAAATACTCCAAGGATTACAACTTTCAATTTCTAATAATTGATTTGCACCACGAATAGCATCTTTTAAATCTTGATAATCATTTTCAGTAATTTCATATCTTTCATCACTTCATATAATTACATAATCATATAAATAATTACTTGCTAATCCAGTTAATTTAACATTACTATTATCTTGAGCATGTAAATATTTACAAGTGATTTTACTACCATTAAATTCAATAGTTTTTTTAGTTTCACTAATAATAAAGTTAATTGATGGATATGTTGCTCTAATAATTTGTTTTAATTCTTGTCAACTATCATTTAATTGTTTTGACATATTACGAATTAAATAAGCATGAATATTAATATTATCTAACATTAATAAAATACCTAAGAATTCAATATCACTAAATGTTTTACCAGATTTACGACTACCTAATTGTTTAATTTTAGTAATATTTAAAGGTTGTTTTAAATACATTCTTTTAGCAATATCTAATAAATAGCCAAAATTACTTAACATTTATTTTTCCCTTTATTTTCTAGATTAACTTGTATAAGGGCTGTATTATCATTACTTTTTATATCAATTTTTGTAGATAAATGATATTCTTTCACAAATGCTCTTTCTAAATATCATGCAGTATTATTTGCATTTACTTTTAAATATCTTTGTGTATTAATATGGCGTATTTGTAAATATGCTCAATTAATTTGTTGTAAAAAAGTATTTCTTTTCTTTTGTTTTCAACTATAAAGAGTATTTTCAGTAATATCTAAATAAATTAACATACCAACTTTAGTAGGTATCTCATCAAACTCTTTACAATGAATAAAATAATTTTCTAATGCTTCTCTTAATTTTGTGGCATCATTAAAAATTGTTCTTATTTTTATTTTTTCTTCTTGCACATAAAAATCTCCTTTCATATGCTTTAAAAAACGAAAAATTATGATATAATTAATATAATCTTTAAGTTAGAATTGCTGAAAAAATAACTTATTAACTTTATTAATTACTTCATATATTTTTTTATTTAATTTTTATAATATAATTATAACAAAAAATAACAAATTAATTGTTATTTTTTTCTTCTTTTTCTTTAATTCTTTTTTCTCTTCATTCTCTATAGTCTTTAGCCTTAAGTTTATTTTTTTCTTCTTTTTCTTTAATTCTTTTTTCTCTTCATTCTCTATATTTTTTTGCGGTAAATTTATTTTGTTCTTCTCTTATTGATTTTTTATATTGTCTTCTTTCTTCTCTTATCTTCGATAATTTTTCAGCATTTTTTCAAAAATTACCTTTCAAAATATTTTGATTATTTCATAAAATCGCTCATCCAATAACTAATCCTAATATATTTAAAGCAATAAATAGCATTACTATCCCTATGGCATTATTCTTATTACAATATTTAATTCCATATTTTATTAATAAAATCCAAATAATTACTCCTATTATTCCTAAAGATATTCATAATCATAATATTTGCATTTTTTATTTTCCTTTACTATTTACATTTTTCTTTATTGTACATTATTTTATTAAAAAAGAAAAGATAACTAATAAAAGTTATCTTTTAAACGTAAATAGAATTTTCAAGTTATTAAACGTTTGTTAATATTATACTCTAAAACCAAACATTTTTCAACAATATTTTAACAAATTTGTTAGAATAGTTAGGACAAAAAAATAAATAGAAAGGTGTTAAAAAATGTTTAGTTTTAAAGAATTTCTAAAATCTGAAATCACTAATATTTTAGCAAAATATTTTCAAAAAATCCATGATTTTGATGAATATTTTTTTCAAAATAGAGATAAAAATCAATATAAAATTGATTCAAGAGTTAATAGAACAGTAAATACTCCAATTGGAATAGGAACTTTTAGACAAAGAGTTTATTGAGATACCATTAATAAACAATATTATTATCCAATTTATGAAGAGTTTGGTATTAAAAAAAGAGCAAGAATTACTGATGATTTATATTTAGAAATATTAGATAACTTAATTGAAAATTTAATAAGTAAAAAAGGTTATTTTAATATTCAATCAGAATTTAAATATACTTCTTTTTCTAAAAATCTTATTTCAAGAATTTTTAAAGATGCAAAAATTCCAAAATGAATACCAGAAGAAAAATTTAAAGTATTAGATAATCAAAAATTAAATATATGTGCAGATGATGCTTTTGTTACTTGTTGAGATGAAAATGGTTTAAAACAGCAATATTGTTGTAGAATTTTAACTTTTAATTTAGGAAAAAAAGAAATTTATTCATATAGAAATAAATTACAAAATAAAATAACTTCATTTTTATTATTTAAATCTGGTAATGGTTTAAATCAAGAACAATTATATAATTTTACAACACAAACTATTCTTAATCATTATGATATTAAATTAAATATATTGGGTGTTCAATGAGAATATCATAATTATAATTTAGTAGTTGCAGGAGATGGTGCATTATGAATTAAAGCAATGGCTACTTGATTGGGATGTTATTATATTTTAGATAAATATCATGCTTATAGTTATTTATGAAAATCTTTTGTTGGAGTTAAAGGTAAGAAAAAAGAATCTCATGATTGAACAAAATATATTGATGGTACTACTACTTTTGCAAGTGGTGATTGTAATCAATTACTTTCTTTTTTAAAACCTAATGTTAATGAAAAAGTATATAATTATTTTAAAAATAATGCTCATGGTATTGTAAATCAAAATGCTTCTTGAAATATTGGTTGTAGTGCTGAAAGTGATGTATATCATTTTTTAAAATCTTTAACTAATGGAGCAAAAATATATCATCATCAAACCTTAAATAATATGTTAATTGCAAAAGCAAATTATTTAAATTCTAAAAGTTATCTTAATAGTACTTAATAAATTAAAACTTAATATTTTTAAATTCTAATTTTAAGATTAGAATTTTTGTGTTATTTAAATGTAATTTTACAATTATATTTTTTAGTATTTTTAAATTTTATGGTATAATGTAATTAACAAATCATAGAATTTTCAAGTTATATTGTAAATGTTATTGAATTCTATGGGTTAATCTCATACGTCCCATAATAAATACTTGTTTAAATATTTTAATTTGTAATAGGTTTATATAATTTGGATATTCAAATTCCCATTGTTTAAATAAATTAGTAATGATTTCATCAGGTTTTTGTCCTGAAAATTTATCACGTAATTCTGCCATTTTATTATTGGGTTTACCTTTTTCATCATATTCTGCTCCATCAAAATTTCTATTATAGTTATATGTATAACTTAGCATATTTAATAATAGTTGCTGTAAGCTATCATTAGTTGGTGCGTCTTTTATTTCAATTTCAATATCATCAAATTTATTATTAGTTGCAACATATTGATAAAATTGACTTTCACCCGCAAAATTTCAAACTTCTTTATCTTTTAATTCTTTTTGTTTCTTTAATGGTCATTTACCATCTCAAACAGTACCCATCTCATAACCTAGTCAAGCATGTGTTACTCTTGCATTTTTAATAACTTCTTTTCTTGTTTCAGTTCCACTACTAATTTTAATTAAATCTAAAACTGATTTTTCTTGTTCTATAAATTGTTTTGCTAATTTTCAAGGTAATATTTGTTCACTAAATCATTGTTGTAAAATTCTAACTTTTGGTTGAGTTTCAATAGGCATTGATAATAGTGGAAATGCTATCTTATCTTTGACAAATAACTTTGGGTATACTTCCATATTGTCAACTTCACCAAGTACCTTTATATTGCCAAAAATCATGCTTCTAGGGGCTTTAATTTTTAAACCAATAACCTTGGTATCTTTATCTAATGGTTTTTGTAATTTAATAATGATTGGATAACCATCTCTTGTTTTAAAATCTTTAATTTTAATAATAGTTATACTTTTAGTACTTCTTGTTTTTGGATTTTGATAAGGTTGTGAATAATTATTAATGATATATAAATTATCAATATTATTTTCAGTTAATGGTTCATTAATAGATACAGCATATAACTTAAATTGATTTAATAAATTTATTTCTTGAAATATTAAATTTTTAATATCAGTCATACTATATTCAATAGTATTATCATTAATGTTTGTACTTGCTCTTTGATTTAATTGCATAGTAAAGTCTGATGTTTCAACAGCAGTAGTTTTTAATACTTTCTCAATATCAATAAAACCAATTTTAATAGTATTTGCTGAAAATCTTAAACTATTATTTTCATTATTTTTAAATAAACGTTCAATTTCATAAATATAAATTGTTCTTTTTTTAAATTCATCATATGCTCTATTAATATCAGGATCACTAGTAGCACCCATCATATTAGTAAAATCATAAGGAATATTATCAATTAAATAATCATTTTCTACTTCTGCTTGATTAAGTTTAGTTTGCTTCTGTTTCTGTGGAAACTTCGTTTGTGGTTTGTTGTTGTTGTTTTCCATTGTTCTCTCCTATTAATTGGTTATTTTCGGGATTAAATAATTTTAACTTAACAGTTAAATTATTAATTTCTTGTTCATCATTAATATTAAATGTTTTACTATTTAATAAATCTTTATCTAAACGTACTAATATTTGAATAAATTTAAGAATATCAATATTAAATTGTCATAATTTTTGTTCAATATAATTAATAGTTGAAATATTTACTGCTGTACTTTCGGGAACTGATTGTTGTGCAGATTTCTTTTGACTTGGTATATGAATACCACAACGTTTAAATATTTCATTAACATTTCAATCATATATATCAGTTAAATTTTTACCTTTAAAATTACTATTTGTCATATTAATATTTTCATTTTGTTCATTATTATCTCCACCACTTTTAAATATATAGTTTTTAGTAACTAATGTTCTTACTGCTTCTTCTAATGTTGATTGAACATTACCATAAGTTTGACTAAATATAAATTTAGGTGAATTTAAAATTGTATCTAAAACAATTTGTTCATAAATAACATCTAATGCTTTAATTTTATCCATTACTTTATTACAATCTGCTAATTCATTTGCTTTATTTCGCATAATTGCTATTGGTATATAATTAATATTTAGTGTTTGTTCTTGTTCTAAATTTGAATTATTACTATATGTTTTGAAATCTAATGGAAATTGTTTTTTATTATCACTAATACTATAAATTGCACGATTAATAGTTACTTGTTCATTATTTAATGTATAAACTTCAAATAATCTTACCATTTGTGCATTTTGTTCATAACTATCATAAAAAATAGTACATTGAATTAATTTACCAGTAATATCATAAACTCTTTGTTGTATATCTACTACTTGAAAATATAAGTCATCATTAGCAATATAAATTAAATAAGCACTAATTCCTAATTTACTTAATTTAAAAATTGAATTTCAATTTTTTCTGTAAAATTCTTGTTGAATTAAATATTGTTTAATAGTTTCATTATTAATATCTAATGGAGCATTATATAAATTAGCATTATTTTCTGCTACAAAATCAGTAAAATAAGTTTCATGATTAAAATCATTAAAACCAAAATAATTTAAAATTGAAGCATGAGTACTTTTATTTTTATTAGCCTGAATTGTAAATATAAATGGGACAGTTTTTTAAAATAATTGTATTAAATCTATTGGTCTTTTATAAGATAGTGATTTTCTGGGTGTAGAATTAATTTGAAATGCTATAGTATTTAAATCTTTTTGTTTATATGAAGATAGATCTGTAGATTTTGGTAAATATCTTCTTAAAATACCATTATTATTTTCATTTAAACCTCTTTGACAAGGTTTACCAGGATCTGCAAAATAAATCTTAACATTACAATTTTTTTCGATTAATTTTCATTTACTAAATTCTTTACCACGATCAAAAGTAATAGTTTTAACTGTTCCTTTTTGTAACTTTGAAATAAATTTTATTATACTTTTTGTAATATTTTCTGATTTATTATTTTTAGTTGCTAAAGGAATTGTGGTTTTTGATCATATATCAGCTAAAGTAATAATAGAACTTTTATGATCTTTACCAATGATAGTATCACCCTCTAAATGACCAAATTCTTCTATATTTTTAATATTAGGAATGATTAAATTTCTTTCATGAATAGACTTACAATTATTAATTCTGCCCCTAGTTTCTTTTTGTTTGTGAGGTTTATTTTTTCCTTTTCTCAATAAGTTATTTTCATCAAAACCCATTCGATTTGTTTTAAACATGTTATATAAAGTTTTTGTTGAAATACTTTTTATTTTATTTTCCTTTAAAAAATTAGCAATTATATCAAGAGCATAATTTTTAGTAATTAACAAATGATTAATAGTATTAATTTCTATTAAAGTTAAAATTATTAATTTTCTACCTGCATTTTGTTTATTTTTTTGAATTTTATTCAATATTTCTAATGGTAATAAGTTTTGATTTAATAATCTACAAACTCTATGTACAGTTGATTTACTATAATCAATGGCTTTTGCTATTTTACGAATCGAAAATCCATAACTTTTATATTCTTTTATTGCTATTATTGATTCAATAGTCAGATACTTATACATTGTGCTAATTCCTTTCTTTTCTTAATTATAGAATTAACACAATTTAATTTTTATATAAGTGTCCTTTTTAATTTTACAATTCAGGTAGTTAAAAATTTTACTTTTTCATTTTGATTATCACTAATATTACTTTTTTCTTTTCTTTTAAATAGACTTAACATAATATTCACCACCTTTTTTTAAAATATTTGATTAATTTTTAATACAATTTTTATAATAATAAATATAATTAAACCAGCAACTGCAGAAGATAATAAAACTCCTATTAAACCTAAAATAATTTTTATTATTTTAAAAAACATAATATTATTCCTGTAATTCTTCTAATTTTCATACATTACCTTTTAAATTACCTTTTCCACTATAAATAGTAATCAATTTTGCATGTTGAACTGATAAAATTACTATATTAACACTATCATTAAAGGTTTGTATTGGTACACCAGCAATTTTGTTATCCGTTATAATAAATTCTTGAATAGTATAAACTGGATTATATATACTTCAAGAATAATAAACTCTGTATCGTTTATTAACTATAAAATCATAATTAATTTGTCAATTATCTCATTTATTTTTTTCTCTTGTTCCTACTACTTTTCATTTTTGATTATTTGGATTTGGTGGATTTTCTGGTAATTCAATATCAAAATTATTTTCTGCTAATTCATTTACTTTTAAACTTTTTGAAGTAATTTTTAATTGTTGATTAATATCAATTTTAATAGTATTTTGTAATTCTTCTAATGAATATATATTTCCATATTCTTCATTTCCACCTTCTATAATTAACTGTCATTTATTTTTAGCTAAAAATTGTAAATATAAAATAGCTTCTTCATCATTAATTAAACCTTTTGTAAGAAAAATTTTATCATTAGGACTACCACCTAAATAATTACCAGTTTTAAATTCTACTTTAAATCTTAAATTTACTTGATTAAATGGTGGTTTTTCTCATGTAATAATTGTTCTATAAAGAGTATTAAAATTAAGTTTAAATTCTGCATATTCACGATTACTTATACTTTTACCTATTATTTTTCAATTTTCTTTATCTTGTTTTTTATCAATATTTGCTTTATTTTCATTAATAGCACCAACAATAGTTTTATTAGTAGTTTCTAAATTAGGAATTTCTTGACTAACAGCATTTAATTGAAATGCAATAGGAAATTGTGACTTTACATCTTCTAATTTTTTATCTATTTCTGGTTTTGTATAATAATTATTTGGGTCAACTCCACCACCAGTAGCACTAATTTTATTATTTTCATCAATAGTAATATTTTCACCAGCAATTAATTTATTTTGTTTTTTATCTAATAAATTATTAGTTTCTAGTTTTGTATAATAATCACGTTCAGTACTTTCTTCTGCTATAAATTCAGTTGGTGTATGTATTCCTTGATATTGATATATTTCTTCTATATCACCAATTAAGTTAATTTTTCCACGTTCAGGATAAGAATTACCTCCACCACTAAATGTTTTATTTCTATTGTTATAGTAAATAGTTCCAATATTTAAAATATTTTTATTTGAGATTTGTTCTTTATAAGTCATGGAATCAACATTTAACAATTCAAATTCATTAAAAACATTATTTAAATAAATTTTAATTACTTTATAAAATTTCATAAAGTCATTTTCTGTTGAATATTGATAACTGATTTTAATAAAATATCATTTAAATGTTTCTATATTATTATTTTCAACTTTCTTTCATAAAGGACTAGTTTCAATATTAAATCAATTATTTTTAACATCATTAATATTTTCGTTTGCTTTAATTAATTCACTATTTAATTTGGTAATTTCATTTTCATTAGTAGTAATTCGTTTTTGTTGTTTAGCAGAAAAATCCTTTAATTTTGTAGAAAAGTAATGATACATGATAAAGTGTTATTTTTAGAGAATTTTTACACTAAATAATGTTACTTTTAACAAATTTTTAATTAAAAATAATATTTTAAGTGTAAATTGATGAATAATTTTTGGTCATCCATAGGCAATGTTTAGTAATCTGTGTAACTTACAAAAATAACTATGTTTAATTAATTCTAGTAAATATAATTAAATGACTAGAAAGAGTGAGTTACAGATGGCTAAAAAACAAAATATTAATAATAATGATCCAATATCAAAAGCAGTAGATTTATTATTAGAAAATACTGAAGATTTAACAACAGTTTTTAAAGAAGGGGGTTTATATAAAGAATTAACAAAACGTTTAGTTGAAAAAATGTTGAATTCTGAAATGCAAAATTATTTAGGATATGAAAAAAATCAACATAGTAATACTGAAAATGCTCGTAATGGTACAAGTTCAAAAAAATTAATAACTCAACAAGGTAAAATTGAGATTGATGTACCAAGAGATCGCAATAGTGATTTTACTCCTGTAATAGTTGCAAAAAGACAGCGAAGATTTGATGGTTTTGATCAACAAGTGCTTTCACTATATGCAAAAGGTATGACTCTATCTGACATTAGAATGCAGTTACAAGAGTTATATCATGGTGCTGATATTAGTGAAAGTGTTATTAGTCAAATTACTGATGATGTTATTGATGATGTCAAAGCATGACAAAATCGACCATTAGAAAGCGTTTATCCGATTGTTTATTTTGATTGTATAGTAGTTAAAGTTCGACAAGATAAACGGATTATTAATAAATCAGTTTATATAGCATTAGGAGTTGATTTAGAAGGTAAAAAAGATGTTTTAGGCTTATGAATTAGTGAAAATGAAGGTGCTAAATTTTGATTAGCTAATTTCACAGAAATGAAAAATCGAGGCTTAAATGATATTTTGATTGCTTGTAGTGATAATTTAACAGGCATGTCAGAAGCAATACAAGCAGTTTATCCTAAAACAGAACATCAATTATGCATTGTTCATCAAATTCGAAATAGTTTAAAATATGTTTCATACAAACATCGAAAAACTCTAGTTACAGATTTAAAACCAATTTATAGTGCATGTAGTGAAGAACAAGCAATGCAAGCTTTAGAATCATTTGAAAGTAAATGAAATAAACAATATCCCCAAATTGCTAAATCTTGATATAAAAATTGAGAAAATTTGATGATTTTTATTAGTTATCCTGCAGAAATCAAAAGAGTAATTTATACAACAAATGCTATTGAATCTGTTAATAGTCAATTACGAAAAGTTATTAGAAACAAAAAAGCTTTTCCTAATGATATGTCAGTTTTTAAAATATTTTATTTAGCAATTGAAAATATAACAAAAAAATGAACATTGCCTATTCAAAATTGAAATACAGCAATTGCTCATTTTATGATAAAATTTGAAGACAGAATTAATCTGAACTAGTACTTTGTAAAACAAAGATACACAGATTTCTAAAAAGCCTCCATCCATACTTTTCTACATAATTAAAAGAAAAATCACAAGTTGGTGCATGTGTATAATCACCAATTTGTGGATTATTTTGTAATGCGTCAGGTGGTAATGTTCCTATTTCATCTGGTCAATCTAAAATCATTGTTTCAGTTTCTTTATCATAATCAGTTGCAACATAACCTTTATTTATAAAATTTGTAACAGGACCTCTATATATTTCATTTT
Source organism: Spiroplasma endosymbiont of Amphimallon solstitiale (assembly GCF_964030965.1). GTDB lineage: Bacteria > Bacillota_I > Bacilli_A > Mycoplasmatales > VBWQ01 > Spiroplasma_E. Next base: position 1,201,735 of record NZ_OZ034999.1, on the reverse strand, counting down.
CATTATCATCAACTAAATCATCATATAATTTCATTTGTTTTAATAATGTAAATTTTTTTTGTTCTTTAATTAATTCATCAACTTGATTTCTAGTATAAAATGCTTTTAAGTCAATTTTTTCAACATCTATTTCATCATCATTATAACTTGAAAATATTTGTTTTAATTCTGTTAATCTTGCTCATATTTTCATTCTACTAGGTGCTAAATCTCAAACATTAATCGTAGGAGTACTATTTGCACTAAATTGACTACCATTATTAAATTGAATAGTAGCATCAACATTAAATTCAATTGGTGTACGATTAAATACTCAATGTTCAACCATTACATAAACCATATCTCTTAATGTTTCTTTAATTAATTCATCTTTAAAACTATCAAAAGGAAATTTAGATAAAATAAAATCAAGATAAGCATTAATATCATTTTGTGCACGAATAGCAAAAGTTTTAAATCAATCATTAACATTTGGTCATGTATTGATATATTGTGGTGGTGTTTCTGTAATTTTTCCAGTTAATGGATATCAGTTATTATAATTTTCAAGACTGACATCAGTTCAAAGTTTATTAATCATATTTTATCATTCCTTAAAAAATGCTTTTTTATAATGTTTAGTTTTTGTTTTAGTTTTTCTATGTGTGATATGTTCAATTTCTTTTTGTATTTTATTTTTTCCTTTTTTTAAGTTTTTACTTTTTGTTACAACTTGACTATATGCAAATTTTTCTAAATGATGTAATAATCCAGTACCAAATAAAGTATTTACTGAAAACTTTAAACCAACATTTTTAAATGATTTATTAATATTTTCAATAGGATTATTAATAACATTTACTACTTTATGATAAGTTCTTATTATTCTAAATATTTCTCTATATACTTTAAAACTATCTCTAATTACTTGTTGTACAACTGGTGGAGCAAATGCTATTGCTTTTAATCATTTATTACGATTAACACCATAACCAATGTATCAACCACTATATCAACGATATCAATGAAATGGATGTATTTGAGTAACAAAAGTTTTTGCTTTAAGAATACTATCAACAACTGTAATTGGTTTATATTTAGGATTACGATGATAAATAGTAATTGCACATTTATCTAATGACAAAGGTTGAATTTTACAACCCATAAATACTGGTGAATTTAATGGAATTAATTGTGCATGTTTAATTGCTCTTTTTTCTGCACTAGTAAATAAATCAGTTGCTTTTTCTTTTAATTTATTAATTTTTTCAAATGCTTGTTTTTCTAGTTTTTCAAATTTTTCTTGTAATTTATATATACTTTCTCGTATTTTTTCAAAATATGAAGTATCTTTTCAAAATTTATTTAAACCTTTTTTTAAATAAAATCTAATATCAAAATATTTAAAAATTTGATTTGCTTTTAAAACAAGTTGATGAATAATACTATTTTTAAAATTAAATTTAATAGCATTAGCACGAATTTTTTGTAAATCCAAAATTAAAGTTTTTCCATATCTATTTTCTGTGTGTATTGTATGAACTAAATTTAATCAATCATGTTGGTTCATAGATAATACTTTTTTTAAATCAGTATTATATTTTTTTAAAAAATTATTTGCTTTTTCAATATCTTTGATTTTAAATTTAGGAGTTAATTGTGGACTTAATTTTATTAATGTATTTTGTAATAATAAGTAATCTTTTAACTCCTGTGCTTCTAATTTTTGAAAATTATTTTTATATTGTCTTTCAGC